>NZ_FNFY01000062.1 GCF_900101075.1 Lacicoccus qingdaonensis
GGGGCTGGGACAAAAAGGCTCCTGAAAACTAAGAAAAATGGCGATTCATCGATTAATTGAGATGAATCGCCATTTTTTATGTGATTTTTCAGATGTGACAGCTTCATTCCGTTTAACTTCCTTAGATTCAGGGCCAATAATGCCAGCCCGGTTTCCAATTTGACTTTGCGTGCGCCCCGCACCGAGAATCGGCGGAACGACAAATTCGCCTTCAAGTTGCCGAAAACCGTTTCGACATCGACCTTTCGTTGTCGGTAGATGCTTCGGTTCTCTTTCACTGAAAGCTGGCGTTGAACCTGGGCTTTGAAATATTCCAGGTTCATATTCTTTTGAATGCGCTTATTGATTTGTTTGTCACTCTTGATGCACATGTCATACAGCGGGCATCCGCTACAATCGACAGATTCATACATTTTGAATGCGCGTGTATAACCATATTTATCCGTTCGATTTGTATATCGTTTAAACCGGATCTCGCGGCCGTCCGGGCAAATGTAGCGGTCGTTCTTTGCATCATAGTGCCAGTTGGCCGGATGCATTTCATCATTTTTATGTTTTTTCTGTTGTTCTTTATAGTATGTGTTGTAAGGGATGAGCGCAGTGCGTTCATAGTCATCCATGATCATTTCGTAATTGAACTCACTGCCATACCCGGAATCTCCGACAATCTTTTCGGGCAAGTGCTCAAAGGTATCGAGCATCGTATGCAGGAATGGTGCCAAAGTGCGGGTGTCGGTCGGATTCGGATAGAGATCGTATCCCAGCACGAATTGATTGTTGGTCGCAATCTGCAGATTATAACCGGCTTTCAACTGACCATTCTTCATATGATCCTCTTTCATCCGCATGAACGTGGCATCCGTGTCGGTTTTCGAGTAGCTGTTCCGGTCGCCCAGTGTCTCCAGTTGTGCGTTGTATTTTAACTCACGGTCACGCAAGTCGGCACATTTTTTCTTGGTTTTTCGAATGATCGACCGTTCCGATCGGATGGTTTTTCGCTCTGCGACATCTTCCGTCGCATCGATGGTGTCTGTCATTTCATCCTCGATGGATGTCAATGCCTGGTGCATCGTGTGTAAATCCTCAGCGGTCACCGGTGATTCGGATTCTTCCAGCAGTGCCGGAATGATCTGCTTTTCATACATCGTTTCGTACATCGCTTTCGATTGCGCCCGGAGTCGCGCTTGACTCTTTTCGACCCGTTTCCGGAAGACGAACGTGTACTTGTTCGCATTGGCTTCCA
>NZ_FNFY01000059.1 GCF_900101075.1 Lacicoccus qingdaonensis
TCCTCGTATATTAAAGATAGTTAGTTTTTACTAACTATAATTGTTATATATTTCTTGATGTATAATAGTTATGAATCAGATAGAGGTCGTCGTTCTCCTCCTTGAAGTCCAATCTTCGCAATTTAGACTGACGCCTCTGTCTTTATAGAAATATTCGCATGAGCTGGATGATACATTGTTATCGCATATCTAACGAGGCTGAAGGTCTATAAAGATTAGAGGATGACCCCATCTGATTAATTTCTTTAGGCGGTGTTAAATATGTTCTATCTTGGTATTGATATTGGTAAACGGAATCATGAAGTCGGTCTCATTAATCATTCAGGTGATCCTGTAGGTAAGACCCTGAGTTTTAAAAACACAAAAGCAGGGAGTGACCAACTTCTGAAATTTATCAATCAACACCAGTTAACACCAGACGATGTGGCTGTCGGAATGGAAGCCACCGGCCATTACTGGCTGTCTGTATTCTCATTCCTAAAACATTTAGACTTTAAAATTACTGTCTTCAACCCGATGCAGTCAGATGCACTCAGACATTTTTATATCCGAAAAACGAAAACAGATATTCGAGATGCATACTTGATTGCGCAAGTGATTCGAATGGATGCGCCAGAAGAAACACCTTTTATCGAAGAAGACTTAATGCGATTAAGACAACTGGAACGTTTCCGTTACGGCATTGTGGACCAGGTATCTGATATAAAACGAAAAGTCATTGCGGTACTCGACCAAGTGTTCCCTGAATACGATCAGGTGTTTTCAGATATCTTTGGTAAATCCTCAAAACAGCTGCTCCTACAGTCTCCATTACCGGAAGACCTGCTGGATGTCGATACGGACACTTTGGCAGATTTACTCAATCAGGTCAGTCAACAACGCTTAGGCCGCCTGCGAGCGACTCAGAAAGTTGAACAGGTCAAACAACTGGCCACAGACACTTTCGGTATTGCTTTGGGTACAGATGTCTTTAAGCTCCAAATTCAACTCATGATTGAACAAATTCAACTTCTGGAACAACAGTTAAAAACAGTTGAAGAGAACATGATTGAGTTATCCAGAGCACAGGACCATTACTTAACGACAATTACTGGCATCAGTGATGTCACTGCCTCCGTCATCCTTGGAGAAGTCGGTGACTTTGAGCGTTTTGAAAGACCGGAACAATTGGTTGCCTTTGCCGGGCTGGATGCCTCAGTGCACCAATCTGGTGACTTTACAAGTGCTCGAACCAAGTTATCAAAGAGAGGCTCCCCTTATTTAAGACGGGCCATCTGGCAAGCTGCATTTGTAGCCAGCAACCAGGACCCTGCGTTAACTGCGTATTACCAAAAATTACGCAACAGAGGCAAAGTACATGGGACAGCTGTCGGTGCCGTCGCACGGAAGCTCACACACATCATCTTCGCGATAATGCGGGATAAGAAACCTTACAAGCCCCACTAACCACTGGATGGATAATCACCAACCACAGGGGCCGCCTGATTAAAATTTGTATTTAATCGGGTTTATTTGACGTGCTTAATTTAGCTACTCATTATTTACTCAATCACTCCCAATATAACCTTGACTTTTTATAGCTGGTCT
>NZ_FNFY01000056.1 GCF_900101075.1 Lacicoccus qingdaonensis
ATGCTAGCAAGTTAAGCGAACACTGACATGATAAATTAGTGGTTAGCTATATTTTTTTACTTTGCAACAGAACCGAAAATAATCTATTGGATAATGGAAAGCAAAGTCACCCGCTATTTTTTAATAGTAACAGACACGCATTTACAAGACCCGGTATCGCCTACATTTTAAAAAAGTATTTAAAAAGGGCTAAAGAATCTCAATCGGAACTTCTATTCCCCAATAGTTTACATCCTCATATGATTAGACATACGAAAGCGATGCATTTATTAGAAACAGGCGTAAACTTAATTTACATTAGAGATTTATTGGGCCATGTGAATGTAACGACGACTGAAATTTATTTGAGAGCAAATACAGAAACAAAAAGAAAAGCACTAGAATCTTCATATATAGACATCGTGACTCAAGATGTGCCCGTTTGGGAAGAGGATACCAACTTATTAAGCTGGTTGGAGGAGTTTTGTCAGTAGCAACTAAAAATATTATGGAAAGATATTTCTCGTCTAAGTCTTGAATTTAATACTTTAGCAGGAACGTCTTTCCATAAACAAAGACTTTCGATAATTACCGTTATGTAAAGCTTTTCATAAAGGGAAGAGCCACCTGGGCAGTGGTCTGGGGCGAAAAGCCTGTGAACACGGTTATGAAGTGCGGTTTTTCAGGGTCGCTGAACTGGTGGAACGATTGGAAACTGCTTTACGGCAAGACAAATTATCAGCATTCAGGAAACGATTTGATAAAGTGGATTTGATTGTCCTCGATGAAATGGGATACCTACCGTTTGGCAAAGAAGGCTCGGAGCTTCTGTTCCAGCTCATTTCCGAATGGTATGAACAGAAGAGTCTAATCATCACTTCGAACCTGGAGTTTAGTCAATGGAACAGAATCTTTGTCGATGCCCGACTGACCGCTGCGCTGGTGGATCGGCTCATCCACCACGCCCACGTGCTATCATTTACCGGTGAAAGCTATCGACTCAGTCATGCATTATCGAAATCACGTTAAATGTACAATAAAGATACAGGGTGGCAACCCTCTGCATTTTTCATTGCATTTCTATGTACTTTCTACTTGCGAAACACAACAGTGGGGACACGGAAAAAATCTGTCCTTATTCTATGGATACTGCTCATCAGTAGTTTAACATTTGGAATTTATAAAAACTTCACGGCGATTGACCAACATACCATCCATGAGACTGAAATCATAGAAACAGAACTCGTGGATACCAATGCGATAGAAAGTTTTACCCGTCAATTTGTGGACGTCTATCATGTTTGGGACAATGTCACCGATGCATTAGGTGCAAGGGCCGTTGAACTCAGTGAATATATGACAGATGATTTACTCTCACTAAATACAGAAATGATTTCAGAGGATATCTCTACAGAAGTAAGTGTTACTGGCATGGATATGTGGTCAGTCACCGAAGTATCGGAAGGAAATTTTTCTGTGGTATATACAGTGCGGCAAAAAATTACTGAGGATGACGATGAGACATGGAACCGCGCCACATACCAAATAATGATTCATCAAGATGAAGCTGAAAATCTCGTCGTGACTCAAAATCCGACGGTCTGGCATGAGCCGGAGAAATCAGACTATACGCCTGAATCACCAGAAAATAATAATACCGTTGAATCTGAAATTGTCGATGAAGTGACCAGTTTCTTGGAAACTTTCTTTGCATCGTATCCCACAGCAACCGAAGCAGAACTCAGTTACTATGTCGAAGAGGATGTCCTCCCTCCAATTAATGAGAACTATACATTTTCCGAATTGATGAATCCCATCTTTCAAGCTGAAGGTGAGCAAATTAACGTATGGGTCACAGTGAAGTATACCGATCACACCACACAAGCAAACCAACTATCTCAGTATGTACTGACATTAGAAAAAGAGAATAATTGGCGGATTGTAGAATAAAAATAAGCATGTATTCCCAAATAAGCTGGGGATACATGCCGTTCCACTTCATCAATAAAAATAAGTATCAAAATAACAAATTCAGTTCGCGAATTTCAAGTTTAAGTTAGCCACTAGGGTATGACCCTAATCCAGAGTTTGTGAAAGCCCTCTGATGTCTTATGGCTGGGCTCTTCCTCC
>NZ_FNFY01000055.1 GCF_900101075.1 Lacicoccus qingdaonensis
TGTAAATGGCAGTATTAAAATGTAGGAAATCGGCAATTTAAAATTGTTGGTTTACCTACATTTTTTTGTATGCTTTTCTTATGACATCTAAGGAGGATATTCATGAGGAAAGACGTACGTGAAGGAGTCAAAAAATTTATGATCGATGGTATCAAGCCCAACTTTGCCGCATTAGCCCGTCAGTATGGGTGTGACTATCGCACGGTGAAAGCAGCTTATGCGGCAGAAAGCCAAAACACAGAGGAGCAGAAAAGAATGAGCAGACCGAGTAAATTGGATGAATTTAAACCGATCATCCATGACAAACTGGAGATTCAATGCAGTGCGTATAGTATATTTAAATTCTTACAAAAGAAAGGATATGACGGGAGTTACAGTCTGGTGAAACAGTACTGTCGAAAAGAGAAAGGGACGCGTCAGAAACAGGCCACCGTGCGGGTGACCCACACCCCGGGCTTAGCGGGACAAGTGGACTGGAAAGAAGACATGACCCTGATCAGTCAACATGGTGAGATTTTTCGTTTTAACATATTTTTATATGTGTTGTCTTTTTCCCGAAAGAAATATATCACACTGACCTTTGACCGGCACCAGGATACATTGTTTAAGTGCTTGGATGATGCCTTCCACCACACCGGTGGCGTCCCCAGAGAGATTTGGTTTGATAATATGCGAACCGTCGTGGACCAGCCCAGGACTCAGTATAATAAGGTCGTATTTAATCAGCGATTTTATGCGTTTAGTAAAGACGCAGACTTCCAACCGATTGCTTGTCGACCCTATCGTCCCCAGACTAAAGGGATTGTCGAAGCGCTGGCACGAACGATGAACCGGCTGAGGGTATATAATCATGAATTTGAAGACAGTGTGGAGTTGATACATATCGTGCATGATTTATGTCATGAGCTCAACATGGAAATTTCTCAAGCAACCGACGCCATTCCCGACGAATTATGGCAGGCCAAAGAAAAAGAGCACTTGCACTCACTGCCTGAAGACCTGTTAAATCCGTACTTTGAAGACCAATTGACGAGAGTGGTTTCCAAAGAAGCGATGGTTCAGTTCCGTAAATGCAAATACTCTGTAGATCCCCAGTATATTGGAAAGACAGTCGAAATTGAGCTGTCAGAGACTGAGGAAAACATACACATCCATTATAACGGAGAAATGATTCGTTCACACCCATTAACGACCCAAAGATTGAATTATAATCAGGCGGATATGTTCAACATATTGAAATCAGACGTATTTGCGAGCCGGCCGGATGACGATATTCATAATTATATCCATGAGTCCCTGCAGTTATATGATGCGTTGGGAGATGATGCCAATGAGTGATTATCAGACACTCCTATCTAATTTTGAAGCACTGGGACTCAATAATATGCGTGAATATTATCCGATATTATTGGATAAGGTCCATACAGAAGACATGTCGTTGACCAGTGCATTTCTGGAGCTGACAGATAAAGAAATGACATTTCAAAAAGAAAAGAAAGTAGAGCGTGCCATTCACCGCGCTCGCTTTCCTAAAGTAAAAACATTTGATACATTCGATTTTGATTTTCAACCTGGCTTGAATCGGAAAGAAGTCCTTGAATTAAAGCATTTGGGTTTTATGGAACGTCAAGAAAATGTCGTTTTTATCGGCAGTCCCGGCGTCGGTAAAACACACTTGGCAATCGCCTTGGGGGTGGAAGCCTGCCGGCAGAACAAACGGACGTTGTTCATCAATTGTCATGAGTTGTTGATTCGGCTCCGGACAGCGTATGAAAAAGGGACGCTTGAGCGTGTTCTCAGACGATATGCCAGATATGAACTGTTAATCATTGATGAGATCGGCTACTTGCCCATTCAGAGACATGAAGCCGACTTGATTTTTCAATTACTGAACATGCGGTATGAAACCCATTCAACCATTTTCACCACCAATATCTCACTTTCTGGATGGGGTGAATTATTCAGGAGTCCGGAAACAGCTGCAGCGATTCTGGATCGAATGGTACACCATGTAAAGATTTATAAAATCAAAGGTAAATCATACCGAATGAAACAAACTTAGACAACATTCATCCACAAATTGCATTGCCGAAAACCGACATTTCTAAATTGCCATAAACCTACATTTTTAAATTGCCGTTGACA
>NZ_FNFY01000061.1 GCF_900101075.1 Lacicoccus qingdaonensis
GGTCACACAGGCAGACATGGATAATGGCAACATTGAAAACATCGCAACAGTTAATGGTACAGACCCGAGAGGCAATGAACATGAAGACGAGGACAACGATGAAATTCCAATTAAACCAACTCCAGAGACCGAATTAGAATCAGGAATCTCATTAGAGAAAATAGCTGATGCTGAAGAAATTGTAGAAGTAGGACAAGAGGTCACTTACACATTTGAAATCACAAATACTGGTGAAACGAATCTCGAAAATATCACTTTAACTGATGAAATGCTTGGTGGAAATATTGATGTGGAACAAACTGCATTAGCTCCAGGAGAGTCCATGCAAATTTCTGCTAAGTACATGGTAAAAGAAGCAGATTTAGAAAATGATATATTGAAAAACGTCGCAACTGTTACAGGAATGAATCCTGAAGATCCTGAATCAGACAATCCACCTACCGATGAGGATGAAGTAGAAACACCTGTGAATTCACCCACTGATGTTGAAGAGAACCCTGGTATTTCTCTAGTGAAAGATAGTAACGTTGATAACGTAACCGAAATAGGTGAAGTTATTACCTACACATTCACTATCGAAAATATTGGTGATGTAGAACTTGGCAACGTCATCCTTAACGACCCAATGCTTGGGGGTGACTTAAAACTTGAAAACACTGTCCTTGCTCCTGGAGAACAAATGTCAGTTTCTCAAGAACATACAGTGACTGAAGAGCAATTTGAGTATGCAACTATTACTAATAAAGCATTGGTTACTGGAGATTCTCCAAGTGGAGACAGAGTTGAAAGTACAGATGAAGTTAAAGTCACAACTGAGTCTAAACAACCTGATGAAGAAAAACCTGATCTTGTAACTGCTAAATCTGTTAATGGTAAAGGTTCTCATACAGTATCTGATAATAACGAAGTGTTCACATATGAGATTGAAACTATTATTGACGACTCTCTTGATATTGATTCATTCAGCATTACAGATAGTGTAGATAACAGGATTTCGATTGACTCTGTTGATATTACGATTGATCGGACTGCAGCTTCAGGTGTTTCTGATGAAGCCGAAAGTCTGATGGCACAACGTTCTGAAATTGAAAAAGAATTACAAGCCGCTAAAGGTGAACTTGCAGCGCTTAATAAGGCCATGGAAAATCAGGAAGAGGAAGCGACAGAAGAAGCTTCTGCTGAAGAAACTGTGGAAGAAGCGACAGAAGAGCCTTCTGCTGAAGAAACCGTGGAAGAAGCAACAGAAGA
>NZ_FNFY01000053.1 GCF_900101075.1 Lacicoccus qingdaonensis
ATGCTAGCAAGTTAAGCGAACACTGACATGATAAATTAGTGGTTAGCTATATTTTTTTACTTTGCAACAGAACCAAAATTAGTTATGAGAGACTCGGATATTATATTAATAAATTCAATCTCTCAAATCTTGAAAAGCAACATATATATAATAAATATACTGAAGTAGAGAAATGTACAAACTAAAGAGATACTACTATAGTTTACGCATTTCGAAAAATGTGATATTATTAATAAAAACGAACAGTCGTTTTTATTAATAATACGAGGTGGTCTTTATGTCTCCGAAAATATCTAACAAACAAAAAGCATTGAAAAAGGAAAAAATAGCTCAAGAGTCGTTGGAAACCTTTAAAAAATTTGGCTATCACGACACTACTATGAGTAAGATTTCATCAGCTACAAACGTAAGTAAAGGTGGGTTATATGCATATTTTGAGAATAAAGAAGATTTGTTTATTTTTATACTGGATTATATTCTAAACCAAAAATCTACACTTTTAGAATATAGTTATAAAAATAAAAATGCTTTCGAGCAACTATTAGAACAATGGAAAAGAATTATTTTTTCTTGGGATGATTTAGATTATGAATCGACGTTATTGATATTTGAATTTTGGCTGGAAGCAAGCAGGAATAAAGAATATAGAGAAAAGTTAATCTCTAACTATTATATGACAGAGAAATATTTCACAAAAATACTTAAAGATGGTGTAAAAACTGGTGAATTTAAATCTGATATTAATGCAGAAATTATAACACAAATTTTTTGGACCTATGTGGATGGCCAAGTTCAGTTTTGGTTGACTCGTAACCACCACCCCGATAAAGAGGAACTTACATTATTATTTTCACAGTTAAAATTATTATTAATGGGACTTTGCAATGACGATTAAAAATAGTAAATTTTATCAAATATTTTCAATATCAGATTTTAGAAATTTTTGGATCGTTCAGATTTGCACGCTATTAGCAATGCAATTCTATTTTCTCACCCTTTCCTGGTTAACAATAGACATTACTGGCTCAACAGCTATTTTAGGAACACTTCTGACATTATCTGCGATACCAAGGTTATTAATTACACCGATTGGTGGTGTGATATTTGATCAAGTGTCCCCTAAATCTTTCTTGAATATGACCCTTTCAGTTTTAACGGTTTTTACAATGTTATTTACAGTAATAATATATTTCTTTCAAATTCAGGTATGGATGCTTATTTTATTTGCAGTATTTTTTGGTATTACATCTGCTTTATTCCTCCCCGTTGTTTTCGCGCTGATACCAAAAATAGTGCCTGAAAGTCATTTACAATCAGCGAATTCATTTTCACAAATTAGTATGCAGATGTCTAACACAATTGGACCGGCTTTATCGGGTATCTTATTATCACTGTATGGCGCTACCTTTGTCTATGGTACGATGTCAGTCCTATTTTTAATTAGTTGGTTTTTTATATTCTTACTGAGTAAGAATACGAAACATAAAGAGACTGCTAACAATAAATTCACTTTCAAGAAAGTCTATGAAGATATTGTCGGTGGCTTTAAAGTGGTCTATAAAATTAAAGTGGTTATGATTTTGTTAATCATTTCCGCAATATTGAATCTGAGTATTATCGGGCCACAACAAATTGGATTACCGTATATTGCTCATGGAATTACAGAAAACGGTGCAGAAACTTTAGGATTTTTGATGTCTTCTCTGGGGATGGGCACGCTTGTCGGGGTCTTGTTTGTCAATTTACTAAATAGGTTTAAAAATAAATTCCTCTTAACCCTTATCATTACGATATTATTAGGCCTATTTTGGTCATTGGTTGGTATTTTCTCCGATCAGTTAACCATACTCTCGGCACTATTATTTATGAGTGGAATGTTGATTGGTGGATTGAATGTGCTAATAGTGACAGTCCTACAATTAAACTCCCCTGCCGATGCCATGGGAAGAATAATGAGCCTACAGCTTTTAAGCTCAACAGGAATACAGCCAATTACATTTTTAATCGTCGGTTCGATTTTAGGAGTCATTTCTGTGGAGTTACTATTCCTTTTCTGCGGGGCTGTATTAATAATGACTGCCCTCCTTACATTATTTAATCAGGATATAAGAAAATCTATCTCATAACCTTATACTTATTCTTTATTTGCCGAAGCACCCTGTACATAGGGTGCTTTTTTATTTGAAAGTAAAAGTGTAAAAAAACGTAAAAAAGTACTCACCATGATATAATGGTGTAAATGGCAGTATTAAAATGTAGGAAATCGGCAATTTAAAATTGTTGGTTTACCTACATTTTTTTTGTATGCTTTTCTTATGACATCTAAGGA
>NZ_FNFY01000051.1 GCF_900101075.1 Lacicoccus qingdaonensis
CAAAATGAAAATAACAACAGATCTCAGGAAATATTCCGCACCAGCCCGTGGGTCTCTAGCATGGAAAAACATTTTCAAACGCCGTACTGCGGTAGAAAGAGTCAATGCATACCTTAAGGAATTCTTTCAACTGAACAATGTTCGATATCGTACCGGAAAACGCGCAAAAATTCATTTTGACATGGTGACACTTGTTTACAATGCATCCAAGTTGGCTGCAGACCGCATCGATGCTCAATTCATTCAGCAACAAGCTGCATGATTTCTGTTTTTTAAAATACATTTTAGGAATTCTGTAGGTCTTTGTATTTTTAAAAAGAGCAATTATGAAATTGATTCGGGTAATAAAAAGAATGTTATACTTATACGTCTGGTGTTTATAGAGGCCAAAATTTTATTGATTTTATTGGTAAAGTTAATTTCCTTTTGTTTGTTTTTTGAATTAGTGATTGTACCGCCCCCCAATTAGAATACAACTTAGTATCTCTATATCTTTTCTAACTTACTCATCATATCTTTATCCATTTGTTCTGTAACGTGTGAATAGATTTGTAAGGTGGTCTTATGGTCAGAATGGCCAACGCGATCCATTATAGCTCTTAAAGAGACTCCTAATTGAGACAGCAATGATATGTGTGAGTGTCTTAAGGTGTGTGAGGTTACATTCTTTTCGACACCTACTGCTTCAGCACCAGCTTTCAAGCATCTATTAATCGTTGATTTGCTTAATGGATTCCCTCTATAGTCTACAAATAAAAACCCTCGATCTTGGTAATTACTTTCCCATTGTTTTAGTTTCTTGTTCTCAAGTATGACCCTCTTCAGTATCTCTACACTTCTTGAAGTGATTGAAATAGTCCTATACGAAGACTCATTCTTAGTGGTATCTTTAAAACCATATTTTGAGCCATTTCTTTCCCACAATATAGTTCCATCGATAGTCAGTTTTTTATTCTTAAAATCAATATTATCTTCTTGTATTGCTAATAACTCACCAATGCGCATGCCATTTAATGATTGAAATTCGGTGATAAATGCTGACATAAAGTAAGATATCCTTTGATAGCCTGCACGTTTAGACTCACCAAGAGTGTTGATGGCAGATACTATATTATGTATTTGTTCTAGTTCCAAATAATTCTCACGTTTTGCTTTTATTTCTTCACGTGTTTTAGCTTTCTTGGGAATAATAACATCTTCCAAGTAACTAGTATCATCAAGGTTATACTTCTTTTTACCGTGATTAAGGATATGTTTGATAATACTGAAATAATCTCTGATGACAGCTTGACTATACCCTTCATTTGTTAAATTATTTATGAAGTTTTGTAATACTTTACTGTTCAATTTATTAGCAAGAATATCATTAGGAATCCTACTTTTGAGAGTATTAATCTTACTGGCTTTTGCATTAATCGTGGAGCGTTTGCTTCCTGACTGAACTTTATAAATATCAAACCATTCATCGGCAAGTTCAATAAAGGTTAGATTTTCAGTACCAGATACGTAATTAAGATTGTTATGTATAAGTTGATTTATTTTTTCATTCAGTTGTCTTTGTGCTTCTTTTTGACTTTGTCTAGTGGATTTATTCATCACAATACTGGTACGTTTTCTTTTATTAGTCAGAGGGTCGATGTATCTCTCATAAAAACGGTATTTATTTTTCCCTTTCTTATCTGTGAATTTTTCATACCACATTTAAATCACCTAAGTTCTCACTTTTTTATTTCATTTATAAGAGTGTCCTTTTCTTCCGGGCTAAGTTTTGAAATTTTATCAAGTAGAGTATCTACAGAATTTTTCGTTCTTGAAACTACTCTAAATTTAATATCTTTGGTTAGGCTCTTGCTCAAGCCCGTTTGTTCACTGACCTTATCTCTGATATCAAAAACTATAGTAAATAAATCTAATTTTCCCTGTGTAAGCTCGCAGTTTTTTAAATATTCTCCATAAGAAGGTTCTACCAAACATTCTAATTGCCAATGTTCCTTCGTTTTAGAATAGCTTTGATAATCTACTAAATTATTTAAGCCTTTATCAAAAGTTAAACCCCCAAAGAATTGTAAATGTTTGTCATCAAATGCCAATGTTACATATAATTCATAAGAAATATTTTCTTCGTTCGTACCTGTAGTTTCTATTAATGAAGATTCAATATAAGAAACATTGATTTTTGAATAAATCAACAAATCCTGCATTCCTATATCAAAAAACTGACATAATTTTTCCACAGTGTCATATTTAATATTTTGGTTTGTGTTATTAATTATTGGCATTAGAGTCGTTCTTGAAATTCCTGTTACTTTAGAAAGGTTATGTTGATTTACATTGTTTACGTTCATGAATTTCTTTAATGTACTAAAAATCATAGTATCACCTCAATATAAATTATTGCTCGAATAAATTAAAAATGCAAACTTAATGTTAAATTTTTAAGAACAAATTGAAAACAAAAATGGATGCTTTCTGTACAAATACTTGAATAAAAATCTGTAGTAATGTATTATAAAATCAAATAAAGGACAAACACTGTACAAAATTGTATAATATCTGTTCTTATAGATTGGGGTGAATGTTGTGTGATCATTGCTAAAACAGAAATTATTAAGGCAAAGATGTTTCTCAATGGATGGATGATTTCAGATTTTGCTAAAGAGGTTGCAGTATCTTCTAATCATCTGAGTAATGTTATTAACAATAAGACTTCGATTAGTCCTCGACTAGCAAAAAAGATGGCAATAGCTTTAGATGTAAAAATTGCTGATTTATTTGAAGTTCACATCGGAAAGGAGAAGGATATTTATGGAAACAAAACATAGTAATATAATTTCTCAGATTAACGAAAATGGAATAATAAACGTCGAAAAAGTAATCACTAAACCACTATTCGTGAATAAGAGAAAAGCGGCTGAACTATTTGGTGTTAGTAAATCTACTATTTATAAGTGGTGTACTGAAGCTGAAGAGTCAAAAGAATGGCCCTCTCTATTCATCAGGCCGAGTGCAACTGTTACTTTGATTCATGTAGATACAATGACTGAATTTCTTAAAAGTAAGAACAAGTCATTTTTATAAGAGGTGATTGAATGTCGCAAGAAGTAAAGATACCGTTTCCTTTTGTAGCTCAAGCAGACGGACTATATAAAGTAATAGAAAGAAAAGATGGAGATATTAATAAATATATCTCAAGAAATGTACCTCTGATTCATGCAAAATATAGAGATGTTGAGTTCAATCACATTTATTATGAGATTCACTTCAAATCGGATGGAAAGTTAATCAAAACAATAGAACCTGCGAGTGCGATCGCCAAGAAAAGTGTTCTGCTGGATTTAGCGTTTAAAGATTTAAATATTAATGATAATAATGCTAAAGATTTTATTGATTACTTCAGTTTGTTTGAAAAAGAAAACAAAATAACAATTAAAAATACAGTAACGCGATTGGGTTATATCAATGGGAGATTTTATCATAATAACAATTCAAGTTTAGAGATAACAACAGAACATAGTGCTTATAAAAGAATATTAGATGCGATACACACTAAAGGTAGTTTAGAAGATTATCAGAGAAATGTATTTAATAAAGTAAAGGGCAGTAAAGTAGCTTCATTTATGATATATGCAAGTTTAGCCTCTATATTATTAGATGAATTTAAAGTCGAGCCATTTGTGATAGACATTGCAGGCAGTACATCGACGGGTAAAACTACTGTTTTAAAGCTAGCTGCATCAGTATGGGGTAAGTATGATGATTTAGTTCATTCCTGGAACGTTACTGAAGTAGGCATCGAAAGACTAGCTACAATAACTAATTCTTTTCCAGTAATATTAGACGATACTCAAAAAGCAAACTCTCAAAATATTATAAAGTCTATTTATCAATTTACAACTGGATCAAGTAGGGTAAGAGGCAGTATTGAAGGGATAAAAAATAACTATAAATGGTCTAATATAATGTTTTCATCAGGTGAACATTCGATTGTAAACCATAAAGGTAATGCAGGCGGTGCTTCAGCTAGAGTTATTACAGTAAGTAGAACACCATTTGAAAAAAATGATTTCCGAGAAATATATGAAGGCTTAAATAAATATTATGGAACAATCGGATTAGCTTTTCAGAAGGAGTATGAACAGTATAAAGACTACTATCAACATTTATATAATGTGGTATATGAGAGCTATTGCCAACAATATACTTTAAATGATGTCTTATCAAGATTAGTGAGATTAATGAGCATCATACATCTGAGTGGATTCATACTAGACAGGATTGATGGTTTTGAATCAAATGTTACTGAAATATGTAACACAATATTTGAGGATATTATCGAAGAGAATAAGACAGTAAATATGCCTGAATTGAAGTTGAACGAAATATTATCTGTATTAGACACTAAAAGAAATACAATTCAAAGTAATGAAAATCAATTATTGATACATGAAGTTAACGCAGTAAATCGAGAAGATTTTATTGGAGTAACAAAGAACTTTCTAAAAACAATATTTGAGCCGTATGAAATTCAACAAATAATCAAGGAATGGGGTATTGAAAAATACCTAGTAACTGATAAAGATAGGGTTCAAAAATCAGTAAAAATCCGGACTGCTGTAACCGTCAAGTAGGATTCAACACTTTATCACAAATAAGACTCAACAGTTAACCGCAATTAAGACTCAACACTTTTCTCTTCAAACAAAGCTCTTCTGTATTTCATTCGGATACTCTCCTGATTTTCATCAAAGGTGATGATTTCGCTTCTATGGAGGAGGCGATCCAAGATCGCCGTAGTCAATGTGGTATCTCCCAGAAATTTCCCCCATTCATTGGGACCCTTATTCGATGTCAGGATGAACGCCGTTTTGTCATACATATCATAGATGAACTGAAAGAACAGCTGG
>NZ_FNFY01000050.1 GCF_900101075.1 Lacicoccus qingdaonensis
ATATCACGATAACTCAATGCATATCTTAGATAGTAGCCAACGGCTACAGTGATAACATCCTTGTTAAATTGTTTATATCTGAAATAGTTCATACAGAAGACTCCTTTTTGTTAAAATTATACTATAAATTCAACTTTGCAACAGAACCGGATTGCTTATACCGCTATTCATCATTATTTTTATTATATTGATTCCTATTATCATGGGACTTCTTTTTGCTCTTAATAACAACCCTTAACAAAAAAATCACGACCGCCTAAGCGATCGAGATTTTTTAAGGACATCCAAAATAAGTCATCTTTACTGTAGGATAGTATCGTCATTATATCCACTCTTACCTTTTTACCCTCTTGATGGAACGGTCGGATTTGAAAATAATCCCGGACAAAATGAACATGCCGTCTAACTACTCTCAAGTGACTATAATCCCTCTAATTTTCCTTTTCATTTTATAAATTTTAAAAAAATCAAACTATAATAAATGGCTACTGAAGAGGCGGTGTTTCGCTCAAGTCTTTAATGACATATACCTTAGTTTCACTCCATCTGGTATAAGCTTCACTTGAATGTGCGTCGTTCCTACATCATTAGACTGATTGTACTGGGCAGATATAAAATATTAACCATTCATTGGAAAATTTCTTATAAATTCCATAAAGCCAAAATACCCAAGTAAACCCATACCAAGACCAATAACGATAATGAGAATAATGATATATTTAGTTTTCCTATTCATTATTTCACTCCTTAGAGCTTTGTTTTGTCTAATATGTCAATCGTCGCAATCATCTCATAATTTATTGAAAGAGTCGAATATATCATTTATAACAGCATGGATTGTTTAATCATTTTTTTATACACAGTTTTTCTCATAAGCCCATGTAGCAACCAAATACCACCCAGGATCAATTGTGCCATTTGCACAATCTCCAAGAATTTGATCACATTCACAATCATCAGTCAGTACTGGAAGTATGTGGCCCAGGAGAATGGCATCACATTAAAGCCGATTATTCTGTTCAAGTCCAACAAGATTGCGACATCCCTATCGGCGAATGACCGCCTATTAAACACAGTACAGTCACTGACCGTAGACAGTCTGTCCCATACCATCAATCTTGGCTATGCCACCTACAAGCATGAAAACAGTATATGGCACAAGATGTTCCAGTATTATAAAAAGCAGTCATTGCCTGAAGTCATCCGTGACTTGCAGTGGGACTTCACAGAAGAAACCATCCTGAATGCCAATGATAAAGCCTTCCTCTCGGAAGATAATGCCTTATTGTTGAATACATTAGAAGAAGATAACAACCCGATTCGGGCCATCTTTGCCGTCGCAAAGCTGAATGAAGGTTGGGATGTATTGAATCTATTCGATATTGTGAGAATCAGTGAGGGCGCCACTTCAACGAAAACCACGACAGACAGTGAAGCCCAGCTGATCGGTCGCGGCGCCCGGTACTACCCGTTTGAATACAACGGACAGCGTTCCTATACAAGGCGGTTTGATTTGATTCAGACGGATCTCAAAGTCATTGAGAGTCTGCATTATCATACGATTAATGAAAATGCGTATATTAAAAATCTGGAAAAATCACTCGAATCGGCCAGTATCCAAGTGAAAGAGGACGAATACGACCGATTGGAAGCGAAACTCAAACCGGCCTTTAAAAAGAGTCCCGTATTCAAGGACGGTAAAATTTATATCAATAAACTGGAGCAAACCACTGCGGATGATTATCGGACACTCTCCCACTACAATGTGACGACCGATTATGAGGTGCCATATGAACTCACCGTGGAACAGCACTATGGTAAACGACAGGCACATCCAAACCCTGGACAGACGCATGAATCGACATGGCCTGTTGAGCGCATCTATATCCGAAAGGCGCTACAGAGAAAGCCATTCTTTCACTTCAACAACTTCAAATCCTATATTCCGGCCCTATCGAGCATGAAGGATTTCATTGAAAGTCCTAACTTTCTTGGAGAATTAACGTTTTATGTTTCTCTGCCACTGGGATTGAAACTGCATGATTTAAGTCCATTGAGTAAGCTCAAAATGGTGGAGAAATATCTGGATTATGTAGAGAAGAAGATCAAGGCAAACTATATGAAAGAGCGTGGCACACCTGTATTCGAAGGGGTGGCCATGTCTGAAATGATCGATGACTATTATATTGAACTGAATAAGGTCAATTCTAAGGTGTCGACTATGAGTGAGACGCTACAGAAACGGAATATGCGAGATAATCATTGGTATGTCTACGATAAGGCAATCGTCAACGGTTTAGAGAGCGCGTTCATTGATTTCATCAATGACTATGTCGAACAACTGAAAGAAAAATACCAAGAAGTCTATCTCATTCGAAATGAACGCAAAGTGAAGATCGTCGAGATCAATGGCACACGGGGCTTCATGCCGGACTTCTTGCTTTATCTACAAGGGGAAGCTTACACTTACCAGGTCTTCCTGGAACCCAAAGGCGGCCATTTGCAGTTGGAAGACCGCTGGAAAGAAGAGTTCTTGCTGGCATTAAGTGAAAATGAGAATATAGAAGTGCTTTCTGAGAATGAGGACGTTAGATTGTTGGGGATAAAATTCTTCTCAAATGAAGGTGATAAAAAGAAGGCATTTCGAGAAGACTTTAAAAACAAACTTTTATAACTTTAAATTTATTAGTTGAATAAAGACATAGCCGGAGATCAATGGTCTTCGGCTCTTTTATATTATACATATGAATAGTTAGTTTTAAGGCAATGGATAACGGAACTTTGGCAATTCCATTATCACTCCCCTATCATCTCACCGTTAAGGTATAAATTCATTATGAAGAGATTCCATAATGGAATCCTTTTTTATTCAATCAGGTGTAGGAAAGCAATCTCATGTCAATAATTTTCGATTTCTTGATTAGAATTCAAGTGGCTCCCCCACTTTCACGAATCATTGAAAGATGCTGTGTTTACGACCATACACTATCAACTGCACAATCAGATCGCAACGACAAGCACTGTCGTGTACTCCGTATCGTTGACAATCTGCTCGATGCGTTGATCTACGTGCATTGTAAACAACAACATACTACTTTCACTGCTTCTAAAAGCAAGTGTTAGAAAAATTGAAAAGGAGAAGAAAATATGAAAAAAATTGTTGCCAGTCAAAATATTCAAGCGTTCGTTGATGGTCAGAAAGTAGATTTAGACAGATATGACTTTGAAGAACAAAGTGCATTGTCCACAAAAGATGTATCAGTAGTAATTGATTTTGAAAATGAAGAAATAACGGGTGACTGCATTGCTTACGGTGGATGGTTTGAACTGTCAGTAGATAAATGTTTAGAGTACATTCAATCCATCGAAAAACCGATTAGAAACTTTGATGACATTCTTGAAAAATGTTTAGCATAGCTTTCTCTATAACAGTTACAACTCTATGCTTTACAAAAATTTGAAAAGGAATGGTGAGGATATTGAATACAGAACTAGAAATTGTAAAACAGAGATTAAAGCGTGTTGGTTATACACTCTATACTTACGAAGAAGCATTAGAAGTATTGTCATCTGATACAGATTATATGAGTGAAGAAATTGATATTTTCATATTCGAAGTAGGAGAAACATATCGCTTTAAAGAAAGTGCAATTACAATGAGAAGTAATAATGACCTCGAAGCGTTTCACAAGGAGATTGAAGCAAATATTGTTCAGTCAAAGCTTTACAAAAGAGTGTCATCGTGGAGCAAAAAACTCTATGACTACGCTAAGTTGAATAATTTCACCTATACATTTGTTATCGTGGATGAAAAATAAAAAGGTTACTAGTTATCAATTACTAATTATTGATAACTAGTAACTAAATATTAATAACTCGTAACACATAGAAGTAATCTCACGATGTGGATGTACGATTGCTTGATTAAATACTCTAGTGATCTCTCACTTTAGGGAATCAGTAAAGGATGAGTAATGTATGATTAAATACTATGTATGTGATTTATCATTAAGAAGTCAGTACTTATTCGCTGAACTCGCAAAACAATTTGATGATATGAGTGATGATGATATAGACGCAGGCATTTCAAGTAAAGTTGAAGATTTATAATTTTCTTTTTTTCCAGAATGGGTGTAGTATGAAGGTGAACTGATAATAAATAGGAGGGCTTTATATGCGTGCAGCAGTATTTCATGATGCAAAGGATATTCGCGTAGAAGACGTTGAAACACCGGAAATCAGCGAAGGTAAAGTTAAAGTCAAAGTTGCTTGGGCCGGTATTTGCGGCAGTGATCTCCATGAGTATAACGCAGGTCCCATCTTCATCCCGATTGGTGAAGCATCACCAATGACAGGCAGAAAGGCACCGCTGACCGTGGGCCATGAGTTTTCAGGTACTGTGGAAGAAGTAGGATCAGGTGTTGAAGGTCTTAAAGCTGGAGACAAGGTAACAATCAATCCGCTCATCACGGAGGAAGTACACAAGGAACCGCTTGTTGACATGTACAAAGGGTTCACTTTCGTTGGACTCGGCAGTGACGGGGGCTTTGCCGACTATGTTGTCGTGGATAAGAAAAATGTCGTAAAGCTAGAAGACGATACTTCACTTGAGCTTGGTGCACTGGTGGAGCCAACGGCAGTGGCGCTTCAGGCAATCAGGGAATCCGAAATGAAATTCAGTGACTCCGTTGCCGTATTCGGCGCAGGACCTATCGGTCTTCTGACAATCATCGCAGCCAGAGCTGCGGGTGCGAAGGATATCTTTGCATTCGACCTCAGCGATGAGCGACTTAAGAAGGCGAAGGAAGTAGGGGCGACACATGCCGTCAACTCCGGCAATGAAGATCCGATTGAATATATTCAAGAATATTATCCGGACGGTGTTGACCGGACATTCGAAGTGGCCGGTGTGAGTGTTACAGTAGATCAGTCCATCCGTGCGACACGTGCTCGCGGTATGGTGACCATCGTGTCGATCTTCGAAGAACCGATTGAATTCAATCCGATGTCCCTCACTGCAAGCGGCGTACGAATCGCATCCACCCTGGCCTATGAGCCGGACATCTTTGAAGCGACGGTGAAGATGATAGAGAGTGGACAGATCGACCCGTTTCCGGTCATCAGTGACCATATTGAACTGAACGAAATTGTCGACAAAGGATTCGAGGCATTGTTGAATGACAAGAGCCAGTCGAAAATCCTTGTGAAGCTGAGCGGCGACAAATAAATAGCTGGTTTCAACCACGTCAACTTTAAACGTTGGCGTGGTTTTTTGATTGTCTTAAAACTTATGAGGGTACTTATTAAATCATGTTGTTGCTTCCCAACCGACACTATTCACATAAGGTATTAATTCGTACAACTCAGTACTAGTGTCTATATCTTTCTTAAATCCTTTTTGATTTGATGGGTTACTTGTTGCCCTTGACATTATAATGATGTCAGGTGATGTATATGGAAAACGATTATCGTAATATACCAAGAGAGCAGTTAAATAATAATATTCCAAAAGGGCGAGGAATGATAAAATGGCAACCCTTTGCAACAATGCCTGAACAATATGAGAAAATTTTTAAAATGATTGAAGATAATGCAAAAATTGAAAAACCTATTATCAATGAGGATATATCTGGTTCTGTTGCAAAGTTGAATTTATAGTATAATTTTAACAAAAAGGAGTCTTCTGTATGAACTATTTCAGATATAAACAATTTAACAAGGATGTTATCACTGTAGCCGTTGGCTACTATCTAAGATATGCATTGAGTTATCGTGATAT
>NZ_FNFY01000049.1 GCF_900101075.1 Lacicoccus qingdaonensis
GAACATTCCAAAGCCTGTGATTACATCGAATGTAGTCGACAGCAACATTGTCTGGTAGTGATGGCGGAGAGGCCACACCTGTTCCCATGCCGAACACAGTCGTTAAGCTCTCCAGCGCCGATGGTAGTTGGACTGACGTCCCGTCAGAGTAGGACGCTGCCAGGCAATGTTTTACATATTTTAAATCAAATAGTATTATTTTATTTTGGAGAATTAGCTCAGCTGGGAGAGCATCTGCCTTACAAGCAGAGGGTCGGCGGTTCGAACCCGTCATTCTCCACCATTTAATGCCGGCCTAGCTCAATTGGTAGAGCAACTGACTTGTAATCAGTAGGTTGGGGGTTCAAGTCCTCTGGCCGGCACCATTAGTAGATTGAGCCATTAGCTCAGTTGGTAGAGCATTTGACTTTTAATCAAAGGGTCAGAGGTTCGAATCCTCTATGGCTCATGTTTCATGCGGGTGTGGCGGAACTGGCAGACGCACTAGACTTAGGATCTAGCGCTTCACAGCGTGGGGGTTCGACTCCCTTCACCCGCACCATTAATTATTTAATTAGTAGGCGGAAGTAGTTCAGTGGTAGAACACCACCTTGCCAAGGTGGGGGTCGCGGGTTCGAATCCCGTCTTCCGCTCCATCTAATATTAAATTAACCTGTTTGCCGGGGTGGCGGAATTGGCAGACGCACAGGACTTAAAATCCTGCGGTAAGTAATTACCGTACCGGTTCGATTCCGGTTCTCGGCACCATATATTTTTTCTGCGCCCGTAGCTCAATTGGATAGAGCGTCTGACTACGGATCAGAAGGCTAGGGGTTCGACTCCTCTCGGGCGCGTTGTAACGGGAAGTAGCTCAGCTTGGTAGAGCACTTGGTTTGGGACCAAGGGGTCGCAGGTTCGAATCCTGTCTTCCCGACTTGATTCACAATTACTTATATATTATAATGGGGGCTTAGCTCAGCTGGGAGAGCGCCTGCCTTGCACGCAGGAGGTCAGCGGTTCGATCCCGCTAGTCTCCACCATTATTATTGAGTTTAACACGGCGGTGTAGCTCAGCTGGCTAGAGCGCACGGTTCATACCCGTGAGGTCGGGGGTTCGATCCCCTCCACCGCCATACGGACCTTTAGCTCAGTTGGTCAGAGCAAACGGCTCATAACCGTTGGGTCGCAGGTTCGAGTCCTGCAAGGTCCACCATCGTTTTAACTTATTTTCATACGGAGGAATACCCAAGTTCGGCTGAAGGGATCGGTCTTGAAAACCGACAGGGGCTTAACGGCTCGCGGGGGTTCGAATCCCTCTTCCTCCGCCATTTTTTTTAATATTATTATCGCGGGATGGAGCAGTTCGGTAGCTCGTCGGGCTCATAACCCGGAGGTCGTTGGTTCAAATCCAACTCCCGCAATTATTTAATTTTATGTAAGGTCCTGTGGTGTAGCGGTTAACATGCCTGCCTGTCACGCAGGAGATCGCGGGTTCAATTCCCGTCAGGACCGCCATTTTTTTACTTATTAAAATACAGTTGTGGTCCAGTAGCTCAGTCGGTAGAGCAAAGGATTGAAAATCCTTGTGTCGGCGGTTCGATTCCGTCCTGGACCACCTTTATAAATAGCCGGCCTAGCTCAATTGGTAGAGCAACTGACTTGTAATCAGTAGGTTGGGGGTTCAAGTCCTCTGGCCGGCACCATTTATGGAGAGGTAGCGAAGTGGCTAAACGCGGCGGACTGTAAATCCGCTCCTTCGGGTTCGGCAGTTCGAATCTGCCCCTCTCCATTCTAGGGGTATAGTTCAATGGTAGAATAGAGGTCTCCAAAACCTTTGGTGTGGGTTCGATTCCTACTACCCCTGCCATGGCGATCGTGGTGAAGTGGTTAACACACCGGATTGTGGTTCCGGCATGCGTGGGTTCGAAACCCATCGGTCGCCCCATTTTTGGGCTGTAGCCAAGCGGTAAGGCAACGGGTTTTGGTCTCGTCATGCAAAGGTTCGAATCCTTTCAGCCCAGTTTTTTTGGCGCCATAGCCAAGTGGTAAGGCCGAGGACTGCAAATCCTCTATCACCGGTTCAAATCCGGTTGGCGCCTTTAGCACCCTTTTAATATGCGGAAGTAGTTTAGTGTTTAGAACATGCTTCTACCTGAAGCAAGACATAGGTTCAAATCCTATCTTCCGCTCCATTTTATTTTATATTGTTTCATTAATTAAATTAATTGTTATATAGAGGACCAGCTGCATAAGCAGCTGGTCTTTTTAAATGCCAAATATTTCATACATTATTATAGAATAAAAAATCCCCTGAAGAATGATCTTCAGGGGTAATTAGTACCACCAGTCGGGGTCGAACCGACACGGCCTTTACGGCCATCGGATTTTGAGTCCGACGCGTCTGCCAATTCCGCCATGGTGGCATGTGGAATAATTTAAGACAACAATTATATTATAACTTACAGAGTGTCTATTGGTCAATATTAAAAGTTATCTTTTTAATTTTAATATTATTTCTAATAAAGTACTGTATGTCCAGTCACTTTATGTTATATTATAAACAAATGTTTGAAATTTAAACAAATGTTTTAAGGTGGTGTGTATGTGAACGAGAAAGAACAGATGGTTTTGGATAATATAAAGGAAAATCCTTTTATATCACAGCAGGAACTCTCTGATAAAGTCGGTTTATCACGGTCGACTGTTGCAAATATCATTTCCGGTTTAATAAAAAAGGAATATGTACAGGGCAAGGCTTATGTTCTAAGTGATGAGTATCCTATTGTCTGTATCGGTGCTGCGAACGTCGACCGTAAATTCTATGTGACGGATCAGCTGATGCATGGTACATCAAATCCAATCCAGTCAACTAAATCCATCGGCGGGGTGGCAAGGAATATTGGCGAGAACCTGGGACGGCTGTCGCAGGATGTGACTCTGATTACTGCATGCGGTGTTGATAGTGAGTGGGAGACGATCAGAACTTTGACTTCGCCGTTCATCAATCTGGATTATGTACATCAGATCGGTAATAAGAGTACTGGTTCTTATACAGCACTCATCAGTGAGAGTGGTGACATGGAATATGGTTTTGCTGACATGGAAGTATATGATGAACTGACACCTGAAGTTCTGATACAAAATACTTATATATTGAGACGGGCCAAATGTATCATTGCAGATCTGAACATTCCGAGAGCATCTCTCGAGTTTTTATGTGCATATGCGGAAAAACATGATATCAAAGTGGTTCTTATACCGGTATCGGGACCGAAGATGAAAAATCTTCCGCATAATCTGCATGCTGTGAACTGGATGATCGTCAATAGGGATGAAACCGAATCATACTTCGATATGAGGATTAAAACTGAAGAAGATTTAATGGAGTCGGCGCGAAAATGGAATGGCGCCGGAGTCGAACATGTCATTGTAACCAACGGTTCCAGTTCGCTTGCATACAGCACTGGTGACGAGGCATCTGTCCATATTATAGAGAAGTCAGCCAAAGTGACGGATGTCACCGGGGCCGGTGATTCATTCTCTGCAGCGGTTGTATATGGCTGGCTGAAGGGTATGGATATAGAAGACACGATCAAACTCGGCATGATCAACAGCAGAAAAACAATAGAAACAAGTTACACGGTCAGACAGGACCTGGATGAACATCAATTATTAAAAAACCTGGAGGAAATCAAATGAAACAATTTTTAAGCATTACAGACGAAGTACAGAAAGCTTTAGATGAGAATAAGCCGGTAGTGGCATTGGAATCAACAATCATTTCACACGGCATGCCTTATCCACAAAATGTCGAGATGGCAAAAGAAGTAGAGCAGATCGTCAGAGACAACGGTGCCGTACCTGCAACGATCGCAATCATCGACGGGAAAATAAAAATCGGACTGAACGATGAAGAACTTGAAATCATGGGTAACACAGAAGGCATCGCGAAAGTTTCCAGAAGGGATATGGCACAGGTGATCGCGACAGGACAGCTGGGCGCAACAACAGTGGCATCCACTATGATATGTGCAGAGATGGCCGGCATACGTTTCTTCGTTACAGGCGGTATCGGCGGGGTCCACCGCGGAGTGGAAGATACGATGGATATTTCAGCAGACTTGGAAGAGCTCGCACAGACTGACGTCGTCGTTATTTGTGCCGGCGCCAAATCCATCCTGGATCTTGATAAGACGATGGAATACCTGGAAACTAAAGGTGTGCCTGTTATCGGCTATAAGACTGATGAACTGCCGGCATTCTTTACACGTGAAAGCGGTATAGGCCTCAATGCTTCAAGCGATACGACAGAAGAGATAGCATCCATTGCGAAGACCAAATATGAACTGAAACTGCATGGCGGCATTGTGGTGGCCAACCCGATTCCAACAGAGGATGCAATGGACAGGGATTATATTGACGGCATCATCAAAGACGCGGTGAGGGAAGCTCAGGAGAAAGGCATCCATGGGAAAGATTCAACACCTTTCTTATTAAGTAAAGTTGTAGAAAATACGGATGGGAAGAGTTTGGAAACGAATATCAAGCTCGTTAAAAATAACGCGAAAATCGGCACACAGATTGCTGTAAATTATCACAAATAAATTTATTAATAATATATCAATTCTGTGACAAGATGTTATAATCATATTTACATCATATCTGTGATTAGAGGAGACTTGTTATGGGTAAAAACGTTACAATTGTAATTGAATACGGTATTCAAGGTGAGAGCATGATCAAACATGCGCTGGAGTTGGTACAAAATGATGATAACCTTAATATTCTTGTCGTCGATATCAGTTCCAATGAGCTAAAGTACAATAAGGAAGTGGACTTCCAGCTGATTAAAAACCGTGCTGAAGATTTGGCTTGTAATTTAGACATTATTGAAACTGTCCCCAAACATGCATTTGAAAAAGCAGTTCAATATGCTCAGAAGAAAAAAACAGATCATTTGATCATAGGAGAAGACAGAGAACAGTTGATGGATCTCATTCTCCAAGGGTCGCTGTCGAGCTATATATTGACGAAGCTGCCTCAGACATTCCTGACATTCATCCCGTTC
This sequence comes from Lacicoccus qingdaonensis, assembly GCF_900101075.1. Classification (GTDB taxonomy): domain Bacteria; phylum Bacillota; class Bacilli; order Staphylococcales; family Salinicoccaceae; genus Lacicoccus; species Lacicoccus qingdaonensis. The sequence continues at coordinate 5,048 of NZ_FNFY01000049.1, forward strand.
AACCTGGCGGTGGATAATGATTTCTTTGATTATGCTTCAGGAAAGAGAGTGTTTCTTAAAAATATCAACGGTGATTATATAATCGTGGATAATATTGATGATGATTATGACTACGAAGCTGTATATTATAAATCGAATTACACTGATTTCGAAACAGGAATGATTTATATTTATATCGGCGACAGGCTCATCGAACGCAGAATTACAGAAGGCATAGTAGAAAATTTCTGATACAGTACCCTAAACCTTTCAAAGTGAAAAGGTTTGGGGTATTTTTGGTGCGCCCGGCATGGGTGACAACTTGGTGGTGAAAGTCCACTACAGGCTTGGCAGTAGGAACTGTTAGCTGACGGCAAGGGTGTCCATCGTGAGGTGGAATCTGAAGGAAGCCTGAGGCAAACACTCGCACTGACGGACAGAAACTTCATAACAAGGCTGACTTGGCGCGGACGAGCTAACCGAACATAGTAAAGTCCAATACTGCCCAGACGCCATACAGTAAATGAAGCAGTGACATGAGTGGAAGGTTGTCAGTCTTACCCGGGGAGGTCTCACAGGCGGCAGATGCCGTAGTAACAACGAACTGTGAGAAGTCAGCCGAGGTCGTAGTAGGTTGAATACCGAAGGACCGAACAATATTCATACAAAGTATAGAATGGAGGTTAACGATTCACGATGATTACAGAAAACAACATGGGTTGGCAGACTGCGGAGAGATAGGGCAGCACCCGAAGGGTATGCAGATGCGTATAGTGAATCGGTAGGTGAAATGAAAGAAATGTATCGTGAGTCCGCATCACTGATGCGGCAAGTTGTCAGTCATGACAATTTAATCAAAGCCAT
>NZ_FNFY01000048.1:0-582 GCF_900101075.1 Lacicoccus qingdaonensis
GCCTTCTGCTGAAGAAACCGTGGAAGAAGCAACAGAAGAGCCTTCTGCCGAAGAAACCGTGGAAGAAGCAACAGAAGAAGCTTCTGCTGAAGAAATACTTGAAACAGAAGAAGATACCAAATCAGAAGTAGTTGTCAATGAAGAAACAATCACTGAGCTGAAAGTGCTCATTGAAGAGCTAGAAGCTCAGATCACTGAAATTGATCAGCAACTTGAGACACTGAATGATGATTTAGAAATTCCGGCAGGCAGCATAGTAAACTATGGTGACCTAGAGGTTGATGGTCAGAATATAAACTTTACAATGACAGATGCTGAGACGATCGAAGCCCTGAAAGGTGTAAATATCAAGATGACTATTAATGCTGCATTCAATAACATTGATGAAAAAGCACTAGCAGAAGGTATTGATAACATTGCCACAGTTGCATTTGGAAATGATTCCGTGGAGTCTAATACAGTGACAGTCAGACCGAATAAACCTGCTGAACCTGAAGTACCGGAACCAGAAGAGCCGACAGAGGAGCCTCAGCCTGAAGAACCAACGGAAGAGTCTACACCGGAGCCTCAGCCTGAAGAACC
>NZ_FNFY01000048.1:692-6776 GCF_900101075.1 Lacicoccus qingdaonensis
ACGGAAGAGTCTACACCGGAGCCTCAGCCTGAAGAACCGACGGAAGAGTCTACACCGGAGCCTCAGCCTGAAGAACCAACAGAAGAATCTACACCGGAGCTTCTACCAGAGGAATCCACTGATGAAACTAAGAAAGAAGGTACTCTTCCATATACAGGGGAAGCGTATGAACGACAAAATATTATAATTATCACCCTGTTTATCCTTGGACTTGGAATCATTGCTCTATCATTTGCAGCAAGAAGAAGAAAGCAATAATTGAAAATCACTAAAAAAGAGATTATAATGAAAAATTAAAGATGAGTCTTTACGAAATGAACTACACCTGCAATGGTTAAAGATATAACCATTGCAGGTGTAGTTTTTGATTTAGATTGATATATGAATCAAAAGCCATATCTATTGCTTTAATTTTCAAATAGTCTTCATCATAAATTAGTTACTATTATTTAATGAGAATTAATTGGGTAGAGGAGTTTCTTTTCCCTTAACTTAGAATGTCTATTCATAGTACTCATAATTACCTGTATTCAAAGTAATTCTTCTAGAGATATGCGTCAGTTTCAAAAGTAAAAAAATTATCCGATACTATTATGTTTATTATTGGTAGGCCCTAATCATACATAATGAGCAGATTGATTTTACTGCATTTACGCCGTATGATTAGGGTGTATTTTAAATATTTTTAGAAAAGATGATTTATTGATTATTTCGCGTGATAAAGCCCACCTATTCATGAGAAGTGGTCCATTGATATTCAATTGAAGCCCAGTAGTATTCAATTCGAGTCCACTTTGAAAACAGGCCACCTTAGTGGCCTGGGGTTTACCTGATTTTTGCCTCATATTCCCGGATGTTCTTATCTCCGGTATCATACCAGACGGCGTTGTGAACAATACGGTCCATCATCGCATCAGCGTGCACACCGCCACCGAGTCGTTGATGCCAGTCTTTTTTCATAAATTGTGTACAGTAAATGGTTGAACTGGTGTCATAGCGGCGTTCAACGAGTTCAAATATAAAATGGATTTCCTCTTCACTTAAACTGTCCAGCAGCCACTCGTCCAGGATGAGTAAATCATAATTGGCATACTTATTGATTAATTTTGTCACACCTTTTGTGACTAAAGAGGCTTCATCACGCTCCACCAACAAATCCGGCAAACGGATGTATCTGGTGCGGATGCCCAACTTACAGGCTTCCTTTCCGAGTGCACAGGCACAATATGTTTTGCCCGAGCCGGTGAATCCGGCGAATATCACATTCATATTATTCTCGATGAATCGGCAGGTGCTCAATTCCTGGAATTGATTACGGTTAATCTTTCTCTGTTCATAGTACATGCCCGTCACATCCGCGTTGGGAATGCGGAACTTCGCTCTGCGTATGAGTCCGTGGACCTTCTGATTGTATTTCTCCTGATATACATGATCCACAATCGCCTCGAAGCGTTCTTCAAATGTTTGAGTGACTGTATGGGCGTGCTTCTGTTGTTGATCGATGAGTTGGATCATTTCTTCCAGATTCAATTCTCTCAGTTTCCTTCTTGTCTCGTTATTCAACATCATTCATCTCCTCCATAATATTCCGCGCCTCGGATATAACCTTGTTGATCTGATTGTGTCTTCACTTTTGTGCTGTGATTCTGATTCAGTGTGCCGGATGCCAATATGGTCTTCAGCTGCTTATATCTGGGTGCCGTCACCTTTGTCAGCGCCAATAAGCACGCCGCCTCCAAGTCGGTATTCGAATATTTCTTTGAAAGATTGAGGACGGAGAGTATGGAGCGATACGCTTGTTCTTTAACCTTCACACTGTCAAAGATACGATTCACAACAGAAAGGGTGCAGGGACCGATGGACCCGGCCCACTCCTTCATCCGGATATCATCCCACTCCGGTTGATTGAACTGATCTGGTAAGTGCTCCGGCAGGGTAGCCCATTGATATTTCTGATACAAACCGAACCGGCGGTGGCTCGCAATCCGTTCATCCTGATGATAGATATCCAGGCGTTGTTTGGTGAGTTTCAGATTCACTGATTTGCGTACATATTGATATGGGCATGAATAGTAGTTATTCTTATATTGGATGTGGCAGTCCAGATTGACTTTTCTTCCGTAGACCCATTCAGAGACTTCATACGGAAATTCAGGTAAAGATCTTAAGGTCGGGGCTTCTTCCTGTTTGAATATGTCATGCCGGCTGCCGGTCCGTTTTTGAAATGGGCGCGCATTGAATTCTGCCAAGCGCTCATTAATGGCACCTGATAATTCCTCCAATGAAAAGAACGTATCGTTTCTAAACGGGGCGACGACGGCCATCGCGATTTTACCGACACTGCTTTCCACAGATGCTTTCTTCTTGGGTTGTCTGACGGGTGCTGGCATGATCGCGGTCAGATAATGTTCACCCAGTGCCTCATACTGTGTGTTGAGGATGATATCGCCTTCTTTGGGGTGATGGATTACACCGGTTTTTAAATTGTCACACACCAGCCGGACAGTGGAGCCGCTGAAATATCGATACATATTCACATGGCACTGTAACCATGTCTCACTCTTTTGATTGAAAGTCGCTTCGACATATTGGCTGTAAGGCAGTGTACCGACGAACAGATACGCGGTTAGAATTTCACCACTCGCCCGGTCAATCACTTCCATCGTGGTCCCACTCCAGTCGACCTCAGTGGTGACACCTGGTTTGTGTATCAGGTGATTGGTGAGTTTATAATTTAAGATATGGTCTTGATAGCCTTGACAAAATTTCGTATATCCCATGGCGATGGTGCCGGCCGCCTGACATTTTTCTTTGTATTCATTCCAAAGCAGTTTCAGAGTCACACCGACACGTTTCAGTTCTTTGTGGATATATGCATATTCCGGGACGTCGTAGAGCGTTTCTGATTGATAGCGTTCTGGGAAGAGCTTTTGATACACTGCCGTTTCTGATAAATCCTCTACATCCTTGTAGGTGAGATCCAAGTCATCTGCACGCTTGAAGACATCACTCACAGAGTCCCGTCCCACCTTCTTCGTTTTAGCGATGAGGTTTCTGGATAATCCCATCGCACGATACTCCAGGATTAACTTTGCTGGAATTTTTCTGGCCATAAAAAAATAGGCCTCCTTTTCATTTAATTTGAAAGCATTAGCTTTCAAATTAAATATACCGAAAAGAACGCCGAAGTGGACTCTTTATGTGAACAGGTGGACCTCAACTGCGAATCGTTAAAATAATGAAGTGGACCCGATGCCGTGAACCGGTGGACTCCAATCGCGTATCGACGGACTTCAACCCGCGAAATAATCAATTTATATGAAAATTGCATATGCTAGAGTTTCTACGCTCGAACAAAATTTAGAAAGACAACTAGAGAACTTGAAAGAGTTTGGTGCGGAGAAAATATTTACTGAGAAGAAATCCGGCGCATCTATTAATGACCGATCTGTCTTTAAAGAAGCCTTGAATTTTGTAAGAGAAGGCGATCAATTCATTGTAGAATCCATTGATCGTTTAGGTAGAAATTATGATGAAGTGATAGAAACAGTCAATTTCTTAAAACAGAAGGATGTCCAATTAATCATTACGAGTTTGCCCATAATGAGTGAAGCTGTCGGCAATCCTTTATTGGATAAGTTCATCAAAGATTTAATTATACAGATACTGGCCATGATTGCTGAACAAGAACGCAGTGAATCGAAAAGAAGGCAAGCCCAGGGCATTGCGATCGCAAAAACGAAAGGTGTTTATAAAGGCCGGCCAGTCCTTTATTCGCCGAGAGCCAAAGACCCTCAAAAAAGGCTTGTGTATCATCGCGTGGTGGCTCAATTGAATGACGGCACCCCCATCTCTCAAATTGCGAAAGAGGTTGGGATTACACGGCAAACGATATACAGGATTAAGAATAATTTAGATTAGTCTTCACGATATAAAATCCATGTATTCAAAAATTTTTTAGTGGTCATTTAGTCCACTTCTTTGCATCTAGCATGAAAAACAAAGCCATTTTAAGACAAGTTATGTCCCTTTATCCATGCTCATACTTCTAACTTGTCTTAAAATCGACCTGTCTAGCATCATTTTGCATCAAAAATTCTTTATCTTGATCAATATGACGGACAGTACGAAGAGAAGTAGAAACTTGTTTTTAAAACCAAAAAAGAACCTCTTACTTTAATATAAAAGGTTCTCAAAAGAGGAGTAATTGTTATATTAATTACCAAGCATTTCTGCAAACAAATCCATAATAAGCTAATTGTGCAGCAGTAGTTACAACGTTAGCCTTCATCCCTTGTCTTTTTAAAAGACCGACTATAGATTGAGCCGCTAAATTCCATTGATGATTAACGATATATGAAACAAGTACACCATTAAGAATTAACCTGACATCTTGAGAAAAATCACCTGCAAATTCATCAACTACACATGAAGCAAAACTACCTGCTCCCATAGTGCTCATTCCTTCAGAACTAATATTTTCATTTTGTTTCTCAAGAATGTCTTTTAAAGCAAGAGCTACCTCATCACCTTCGTTGACTTTCTCATCAAAAGCTTCATGATCATGAACAACATAACCACTAGAAGTAAGTTCACCAATTTCTTCATAATAATATTCTAGCGTCATTTCCACTTCTTGTTCTAAACTAATATTTTTGTTAGTTTCTGCTTGAGCAGCCGTCGCTCCAAGAGTTGAAAATATCATTACAAATGTGAGCATAGATACAATAAATTTCTGCATTATTTTACATCCCCCATAATATTAAAATAATTAAAATGACAAGTATTATTATTTCTAAACCAATCAATTGCTTTAAAAAAATACTCGCCGTTGAATTCTTTTGATTATAGTTACTATTAGCAAACAAAGCAGACTTATTAACGAACAACAACATTACTGTAAAAATTGTTATTGTCATTAATAATTTAAAAATTCCAAGCATATAAATCTCCCCTTTGTTTTCAAGTTACACAAAAATAAAATCGAAATCAATAACCAATAGAAAAATGTCATAATTTTCCGAATGTGAATAGTATTTATCCCAATTTACTTTTGGTGTGAATCAACCGCACCCTGTTAAACGTTCAACCAATCATCGTCAATATCTTTCTTTGCTTGATTGCTTATTTCTGAATCTGCAGATTTTCTGTAGTCATTTTTTGCTTGTGTCATCCGATTCTCATTATCTTTTTCTCTAATCATTTTTTGAATTTCTTTTTTAGCCGAAGAAAAATAATATCCGTCTAAAGTATCCCGATTAATGATTGCTTTTGGATGTTTTTTGATTTCAAAATCAGAAGCCAGAAATAAGTTGTTGATACTGACCCCTAAATCGACGTGATTCATTTTGCTGTTCAACCGTTGGATATCATCTTGAATCTCATTCATTTTTTGTAAAGTTTTAAACTCAATCGATTCATGCTCAATCATTTCTGAAAGCAGATAATGATCCAATGCCCGGATCAACACCTCTTTTTCTGTTTTAATATCTTTCGCTTGTTTGATTGTTTTAATCTTCGAAACTGTATCCTCATCGAAGTCATATCGCTTAGAAATCATAATAGTCTACGTCTCCTTCAATCCATATTATTGTCATCTTCATCTATCGAAAGTTCTTCCTTTGTGAGCAAGTCAATCATAAAATTTCTAAAGCGTTGGTTATCTTCTATAAACTGATTATAAGCATCGGTGTTGTTGTCCATACTGATTTGCGTATCCTTGATGGCATGCTCAAATCGATTGATTGAAGCTGACGGTTCTGTTGCAAAGTAAAAAAATATAGCTAACCACTAATTTATCATGTCAGTGTTCGCTTAACTTGCTAGCATTATGCTAATTTCGTGGCATGGCGAAAATCCGTAGATCTGAAGAGACCTGCGGTTCTTTTTATATAGAGCGTAAATACATTCAATACCTTTTAAAGTATTCTTTGCTGTATTGATACTTTGATACCTTGTCTTTCTTACTTTAATATGACGGTGATCTTGCTCAATGAGGTTATTCAGATATTTCGATGTACAATGACAGTCAGGTTTAAGTTTAAAAGCTTTAATTACTTTAGCCATTGCTACCTTCGTTGAAGG
>NZ_FNFY01000054.1 GCF_900101075.1 Lacicoccus qingdaonensis
ATGCTAGCAAGTTAAGCGAACACTGACATGATAAATTAGTGGTTAGCTATATTTTTTACTTTGCAACAGAACCATATTGAGGCTAAATTTGAAGATGGTATTTTATCTGTAGATTTACCAAAAACAGAAAATAGTCAAAGAAAAGTAATAGATATCAATTGATATAAAAAAGAGATGTGAAAATATTTTCACATCTCTTTTTTAAGGCTTTAAGAAACGAGTTGAAAACGAGTTTCTTCTTGTATCGCTAATCATTGGAGGCGAAATTAATATCATTTTCCCATCTACAGGTATATCTTTACCATGAATGGATTCAATAGATTTAATCTCTCTATATAAACCTTCTTCTTGTAATTTTTAAAATCACTTTGTAAGGTTATTCTACTCTTTCTTTCAGCTCATTATATCCAAAGTCGATTTCAAATCCCAAATCTTCTATCATCTTATAATCTAATTTATTAGGCTGTCCTCCAGTAATTAAGTAGTCTCCTACAAATATTGAATTTGCTGCCTTTAAGGCCAAAGGTTGTAGTGAACGCAAATTAACTTCTCTACCGCCAGCAATTCTAATTTCTTTAGATGGATTGACAATCCTAAAAAGAGATATAAGTCGCAAGCACTTCATGGGTGTCAATTCATCCATTTCTCCAAACTTTGTACCTTTAATAGGATGTAAAAAATTAATAGGAATACTATCTGCATCTATTTCTTTTAAGGCAAAAGCCATATCTATGATATCTTGATTTGATTCTCCCATCCCACAAATCACACCAGAACATGGTGAAATATTGTTTTCTTTCATAATTTCTATAGTATTTGTTCTGTCCTTATAAGTATGGGTAGTTACAACTTCTTCATGATAGTTTTCGCTCGTATTTATATTATGGTTATATCTATCAACGCCAGATGATTTGAGCTTCTTAGCTTGTTCATCATTAGTTAAACCAAGGCACGCACATATTTTCAGTTGAGGATGGTTTGATTTAATTTCTTCTACTGTTCTACTTATATGATCAATTTCCTTGTTACTAGGTCCTCGGCCGCTCATGACAATGCAATATGTACCTATGTTATTCTCGTGAGCTACTTTGGCTCCGCTAACAATTTGTTCTTCTGGCACTAGAGCGTATCTTTGCTTTTGTTTCATATCTCTAGATTGACCGCAATAACCACAGTTTTCCGGACATATACCACTCTTAGCATTTAAGATCATATTTAATTTTACTTTTTTCCCATAATAATGTTTTCTTAATATGTAGGCTTCGTTCAATAAATCTAATGTATCTATATTAGGATTTTCATATATTTTCAATAACCTCTCTTTAGTTAAGATTTCTCCTTTTAAAATTTTTTCAGCTAAATTCATACTAATCATCCTTATCTAATATATTGTGTAGTGCTTTTTCAAAAATATTAACCATTTTTTAAATTTCTTTATTTAATATGCTTAAAATTGGAACAAAAGTAACAATAATTTCTAAAGCAATGGAACATACTATTTGGTTACCGGTGTAAGTATAGCTATGAAAAAATGCATTAACACCATGATTATCGCTTGAAAATGTTTTATAAATCTTTTGAGAATTTAAAGTAGCAGCTAAAGGTAAATCCCCCCGTAATCGTCTTACCTAGACACATGATATCTGGCGCACATTTTCATGATTACAAACAAACATTTCACCACTCTTTCCTATATCTGTATTAGTACTGATAATAAAACTAAGAGCCCTTAATGTAAACTAAAAAAATAAAAATGTTTACATTTGAGATGAAGCAGTGTCATTAAATACAAAAATAAATCTGACATTTATCTAAAAAAGAGAGGCCTTAATTACTAATATTTCAAAACACTTTCTAGAAACTCTTGAAGTTATCGTCAGACTTCTGGTTTGCATTTAACCCTACGTTTAAATAATGGTATGACCAAGAAGGGAAAATATACTTTATATATACTGTTGATGATTTTAGACAAATTTTAAATTAATGAATAATAATTTACTAACTTAAAGTTAAAAATTGAATTTTCTAAAGGTAGTAAGGTATATCTAATGTTCTTCTTAGCAGTACATTTTCTATACGTTTATTTGCTGTAAACAGCTAAATAAAGTTACTCTTACGTTCTTTTGATCACGTATCGTAACATCTTTTAATTAAAAAGATAAACTTGAGTGATTTGGTACGAAAAGAATGAGTCATTATGATAGCGGGTTCTGTTGCAAAGTAAAAAATATAGCTAACCACTAATTTATCATGTCAGTGTTCGCTTAACTTGCTAGCAT
>NZ_FNFY01000052.1 GCF_900101075.1 Lacicoccus qingdaonensis
CATCCTTGTTAAATTGTTTATATCTGAAATAGTTCATACAGAAGACTCCTTTTTGTTAAAATTATACTATAAATTCAACTTTGCAACAGAACCTTGTTTACAATGCACGTAAATCAACGCATCGAGAAGATTGTCAACGATACGGAGTACACGATAGTGCTTGTCGTTGCGATCTGATCGTGCAGTTGATAGTGTATGTCTGTAAACACAACATCTTTCACTGCTGAAAGAAAGTGAGGAATCACTTTCTTGCTTCAATGCTCTTGAAAGAAAAATCGCACTATGATTTATTCATAGTGCGACCAGGCTGAATATATATATACTTGTTTTTCTTTTTCATCGACAGTGTATACCACTCTGTGTTGATGATTGATTCTTCTTGAATACCTCCCTAAATGTTTTGGTTGTAGCTTTTCAAAAGAGTGACTATTTTCATACGGATTTTGTTTTAGAACATTATAAATATCTAGGAATTGACTTTTTAATTGAGATTGTTTGATCTTTTTCAAATCTTTCTTTGCTGAATTTTTGATATGCACTTGATACTGAGTAGTCATTATAGGTTATCCCAGTCAATATCCTCAACATTCGTAAATCCGCTATCGTCTTTTTCTCTCTCTCTAACAACATCTAATGTGCCTGTAGATTCTAAATACATCGTTTCTTGTATGCTATCCCAATCTTTTTGACCGATGATTACTGCGTTATTCTCACTATTCTTACCACTTATCACAATGGGTTTATGGCTTCTATTGACTTGCTTCAATATATCGTAAAACTCGGCTCGAGCTGTTGTCGGTGTCTTAATAATCAATTTAAAAACCTCCTTCACTCATATTTTAACGTACGTAATAACGTACGTAAAGGATTTTGATGTCAAATAGTGCCTGTTTTAAAGAATCGTGAGATTACTTCCGTGTTGTTGAATAAATAAAACTATATGATTGCTTCGCAATCTAAGCCATGACAGAAAGAAATTTTCTCCTCTTACAGTATAATAGAGGCGAGTAATAGAAGTCCGTGCTTTTAATGGGTTTTGCCGAACCTGTAAATAAAACTGGATGCGCCGCTTATCTGTTGCGATAAGACGAATACGCCCAGAGCGTGAAAATAAAAATACAATCATTCATAAGCGACGCCATTACTCAATATATGAGATGGAGGGAGACACTCATGGAGGTTATGGTAGAAACGTGTTGTGGAATTGATGGGCATCAGAAGACCATTGTGTGTTGTATTTTGGATGGGCCGCTGTGAAGTTAGACTAGAAACCGGACACAGTAAATTGAGACAGAAAAAGATACAATGGTATCATATAAAATTTACGGAAGGTGTTCATGATTATGGCTAGAGGCAGGAATTACGATAAACAGATTAAGGCGGAGGCAGTGAGTTTAGTGGTCGATAATGGTAAGACCATTGCTTCAGTGGCCCGTGAATTGGAGATTCCAAAGAGTACCGTGGGCAAGTGGGTCGAGAATTATAAAGACAATGGGACGGATGCATTCATCGGCAGCGGTAACCTGAGCCCAGAGAATCAGAGAGAGCGGGATTTACAGAAACAATTAAGAAATCTGGAGGAAGAGAATAAAATACTAAAAAAGGCTATGCGCATCTTTACCAACGACCAGAAGTGATTTATGGCTTCATCGCAGACCACCGGCACGAATTTCGTGTATCAAAGATGTGCAGCACCCTCGGTGTTTCAAAGGGCGGCTTCTATGAATGGATGGGACGAACAGAATCACCACAGAAGCAACGGAAAGAAGAGATGAAAGAGAAGATTCGGCAGATCCACAAGCAATCCAAAGCGCGGTATGGCAGCCCGAAAATCACAGCGATACTCCGTCAGGATGGCATCCGCATTTCCGAACGCACTGTGACGCGTTATATGAAAGAGATGGGCATTCGTTCAAACACAGCGAAGAAATATAAGGCCACCACAAATTCAAAACATAATCTGCCGGTCTATCCGAATCTGCTGGATCAGGACTTCAAAGTCAGCGGACGTGGCGAAGTATGGGTCTCAGATATCACTTACATCCCGACGAAAGAAGGCTGGCTTTATCTGGCGACCGTGATGGATCTGTTTTCCAGACGCATCATCGGCTGGGCGATGTCTGGCAGAATGACGAAAGCGCTCGTGATTCGTGCCCTGAAACGTGCATTTCAGACCCAGGCACCCACCCAGGGTTTGATTCATCATTCCGACAGAGGCAGCCAGTATGCAGCGCTGGACTATCAAGCCTTACTGCAGGCGAATGGTATCACGACCAGTATGAGTCGCAAAGGGAACTGCTACGACAATGCATGTATTGAATCGTTTCACAGTATCATCAAGAAAGAACTGATTCATCATGAAAATTACGCCACCAGAGCAGTCGCAAGCAGGAGCATTCTGGAATACATCGTCAGTTTCTATAACTACGAAAGAATACATTCTTATATCGATTATCTGTCACCGATTGAATTCGAAAAACGGTATGCTTAAGTGTCTCAAATTTTAAATTTAATACTTGTAAAAAATAAATAAGGCATGAAAATATTACACATTAGATGGATTGTCCCGATTTAATGTGTCCGTATTCTTGACAGAAGTACACTGGATACGAATCGTCCCAAGAAAGTCCATAAAGTATTTGGCACCCGGACATATGAATTGCGACAAGCACTGGAATGGTTAAACGCACACAAAGTGACGGATGTGTTTATGGAGAGTACCGGGCAGTATTGGCTGCCGGTGTTCAATATCTTCACAGAAGCAGATTTCCAGATTATATTAGCGAATCCGCAGCGCATCAAAAATGTGCCCGGCCGGAAAACAGATATGAAGGATGCGGAATGGATCGCGCAACTGGGGCGATGCGGGCTCATTCAATCATCGTATATCCCAGATCCTGAAGTGATGGCATTACGGTTGATGACCCGGCGCCGGCTCAGTTACACCCAAAAACGCACACAGGCCAAAAATGAACTGCATAACATTCTCCAGCGTGCGAATATTAAACTCACCGGATACCTATCGGACATCTTTTCAAAATCGGGACAGTCTTTACTTCAACTGTTCATCAACGGCGAAGTGCTGACACTCGAAAATATCTCCGATTGTCTGCATGGCAGAGTGAAAGCATCTCCTGAAGATATACGCGCTGCCATGGATGGGAAACTGAGTCCAGTCGATCGGCAGTTACTGGATGATTCACTCGATGAATATCGTTTCTATACAACAAAAATCGGGAAGATTGAAACAGCGATCGAGCACTACATTTCCGAGCATTTTCCAGACACTTATGCATTACTCATGGAGATTCCCGGCATCAAGAAACAGAGTGCGGCGGTCATACTCGGAGAGATTGGCCCGGATGTCGAGGCCTTCCACACCGTCGGCCACTTATCTTCATGGGCGGGAGTGTCCCCGGGATCGAATGAAAGTGCCGGGAAAAGCAGCCATTCGCGGACAACCCGGGGCAACAAGTACTTGAAAATCGCACTCATATCCAGCGGCGGCACCGCCGGGCGGTCCAAGGATGCGGCATTCAGCGCCCTGTATCACCGCATGGCGGCACGGGGCTCGAAGATGAAAGCCATCGTCGCCTGTGCCCACAAGCTGCTCCGCATCATTTATAAGGTCCTATCCGACCGTGTCCATTATGAGACAAAAAAGCCCTTGGATTGCGGCCACAACCCAAAGGCACTCTAACAATTTAAATTTTTTCGTATTTCCATTATGTCAACGGCAATTTAAAAATGTAGGTTTATGGCAATTTAGAAATGTCGGTTTTCGGCAATGCAATTTGTGGATGAATGTTGTCTAAGTTTGTT
>NZ_FNFY01000047.1 GCF_900101075.1 Lacicoccus qingdaonensis
AACCAAGTTATCAAAGAGAGGCTCCCCTTATTTAAGACGGGCCATCTGGCAAGCTGCATTTGTAGCCAGCAACCAGGACCCTGCGTTAACTGCGTATTACCAAAAATTACGCAACAGAGGCAAAGTACATGGGACAGCTGTCGGTGCCGTCGCACGGAAGCTCACACACATCATCTTCGCGATAATGCGGGATAAGAAACCTTACAAGCCCCACTAACCACTGGATGGATAATCACCAACCACAGGGGCCGCCTGATTAAAATTTGTATTTAATCGGGTTTATTTGACGTGCTTAATTTAGCTACTCATTATTTACTCAATCACTCCCAATATAACCTTGACTTTTTATAGCTGGTCTTATTTAAATCTGGTTGACTAACGGGAAGCTTTGGCAACATTATGTAAAACGCTTTCATATATTATTTTATCAAATAAATGAATATTCAGACAGTTAAATGTCTCGAATTAAAAACCTTCCGTGCATGTGGCAAAGAAGGTCTTATGTCTCATTGATATGACATTTCATGTTCAAATCCATATTATGACTGATTCTGTTCTATCAGATAGCCGACGTCGAGCAGCTTCGCTTCAGATAACGGCGGTCCGATAATCTGGAGGCCGATCGGCAGTCCATCCTTGAAACCGCACGGCACTGACAGTGCCGGCAGCCCCGTTAAACTTGCCGGACGCATAAAGTGCAGCGCACTTTTAATCAGTTCCTCTTTCTTACCGTTGATATCGACGAAATTGCTGCCGATGTCAGGTGCTGTAAAGGGCAGTGTCGGTGAAATCAGTACATCCACCGTTTCGAATACTCTCAGCAGTTCGCTTTTCAGCCTTTTCTTAGCCTCCTGTGCTTTTATATAATCGATGACTGACGGCACTTTGATATTCTGGAATACGGTTCTCATCTCTATACCGAATGCTTCCGGATTTTTAAGTAATTCATCCCGGTGAATGGCGGATGCTTCACTGAACACGGTAATCTGGTCCAAATCCTCAGTACCGTGCAGCATAGGTATTTCAATCAGCTCAACTTTGGCTCCATTCATTTCAAGAAACCGGATATTGTCTCTCACCGCTTTTTCAATATCAGCGTCGACATTTTCAAAGAAATACTTCTCATCAATGCCGATGACGAGACCACTCACGTCACCAGTATGATGATCCAAATAATTTTCAGGCGGAGCATTCAAAGTCATCGGGTCTTTATTATCCTGACCGGCAATGATTTCAAGTAAGCCCGCCGCGTCTTTAATGCTTTTCGTCATCGGCCCGATATGGTCCTGACTCGGTGCGAGCGGGAAAGTGCCGTATGTGCTCACCCGGCCGAACGTCGGCTTCAGGCCGGTGACGCCGCATAATGCCGCCGGGATGCGGATGGAGCCGGAAGTGTCGGTACCGAGCGACGCCGACGTCATATCTGCTGCCACCGCAGCACCGGAGCCGCCGCTCGAGCCGCCTGTGATCTTATCCGTATTCCATGGATTTCTCGATGCACCGTAATGCGGATTATCGTTCGTAATGCCGTAGGCGTATTCATGCATGTTCAGCTTGCCGGTGAAAATCGCACCAGCTTCAGACAGTTTTTCGACAACGGTGGCGTTATAAGCAGGTTTGAAATTTCGGTGGATTTCAGAGCCCATTGTCGTTGTTTCATCCTTGATGTATATGTTGTCTTTAAGCGCGATCGGAATGCCGTGATACATGCCCCGGTAATTTCCGTTCAATATTTCCTGCTCTGCATGCTTTGCGGCCGCTTCCGCCTTTTCACGGGTAAAACTGATATATGCATTGATGTCCTTTTGTTTTACTTCCGCATGATCCAGCACCGCTTTTGTGAGTTCAACCGGTGATATGCTTTTATTTTTTATAAGCGGTGCAAGCTTTGACACCGGCTTTGAAATCAGTGATTGATTCATCTTTCACCCTCCATTAAAATCATTCAACACGCTCTGCCACACGCTGCTGCTCCATTTCCATGACCTTCTGCTTTACGGATGCGTCCGACTCGTTCATCGCAATGGATGCCACCTGGGATTCTCTTGCGTAAACATCGAACAGTTCGGATTTCTCGCCGAGTATTTCAAGCATGCTGACATCTATACTGTCTTCAGTAAGCAGCCGGTAGACGACAACATTCCTCGACTGTCCCATCCGGTATGCCCGGCTGATCGCCTGTTCCTCCGTCGATGGTTTCCATTGCGGTTCGCACAATATGATGATGTTCGCCGCCTGTATATTGAGCCCGACGCCGCCGGCCTGTATCTGGCTGATGAGTACAGAGCCCGGTTCTGCTTTTGTGAAATCATCGATGATTTCCTGGCGCCTCTTGTTCGGTACATCCCCGCTGATCGGTTCGAATGTACAGTCCCCGAGATGGCACTCGATCGTCCGCATAACATCCCTAAAATATGAAAACACCAGCACTTTATGCCCGTTGTCCGCCGCTTCCTCGCAAATATCCAGCAACACTTCCAGCTTCGGCGACTTCTCCGGCGTACCGCCCGTCCAGGCAGCCCGTCTCATCTTCATCAGCTGTTCGTTTAAAACGGCTTCCTTATAATACCGGCTTTCATCTTTGCCAAATTCGGTCCACTTCGGAATGATATCCAATTCAGGCAGTTCACCCAGTACATCCACCCGGTTCCGCCTCAAATATACCGGCGCCACCGTCCGTTTGAATGCCTTCGGTTCAAGAAGATACAATTCCTGCGTCAGTTGGTCTGCAAGCTCCGGCTGCAGTACGCGAATCAGCTGCTTCATCTCAGCAAGCCTGTTCTCAAGCGGCGTCCCGCTCATATACAGCACATACTCCGTATTTTCACCAAGTTTATACACACTCTCGGAACGTCTTGCGCCCGGATTTTTAACAAAGTGCGCTTCATCGACAACCAGCACATTGAGATCAGGAATCTCATCCCTGTCGAGCTTCCCTGCATGACCATATGTCGTCAGCATCACACCCGACTCAGTCTTCCAGCGCTCAAATGCTTCGTCACGGCCGTTCCCATGGAAAATAAAAACCTTCAGGCGTGAGAATTTCTGTATCTCCCTTTTCCAGTTGGCAATGACGCTGAGCGGGCAGACGACAATCGCATGTTTTTTACCTTCAAGACGCAGATGGTTGATCATCGCCATCGCCTGGATCGTTTTACCGAGCCCCATCTCATCACCGAGAAGCGTTCTTTTATTGAGCAGCCCATACTTCGCACCGAACTCCTGATAGTGCCTGAGCGTCAAATCCAACCCGCTCGTATCCAGTGGAAATGCCTCGACGGCATTGACGATTTCAGAAGGAATATCACCCGCAGTTTCCACTTGCGAATAGCCCGTCACTTTTTCAATTTCAATATAGTAGGCTGCGTTATTATTGATGAAATGCTCGATAAGCTCATATTCAGAAACCGAGAAACCTTCGATATGATTCAGCATCGTTTTTATTTGTTCCAGTTTGTCCTGAAACTGCTCTTTATTCAATTCACCAAATGCATGTTCGACCGCTTCTTTTTCATCACTGGACTGGAACAGTCCCATGAAAAAGTTCTTCTGTTTCTTTGCGATGGATATATAAGGATTCACTTCCGATTCATACTGTTTAAGCAGTTTTACTGCTTTCTCAGCCTTGGTCAATATCTCCCTTTTTCTATAAACCGTTTCAATCAGTTTCAAATCAAGATCGGCCAGATTATCCGGATCCATTCTCGGATGCGCCTGCTGATAGACCGATTCCTTTATTCTCGTTACGGCATCATGAATCAACGCTGCATATGTATCGCCGATACCGTTAATATTTGTCAGCTGATTCACATCATAGGGTGCCACATCGTAAATCGTTCTGAGACCATTATTCACTAGCAGATTGATCGGCATCCCCTTTTCCAGAGTGGAGATTGTATCGATGTGCATCGATTTCAGCTGCGCGTTTCCTGTGCGGACTTTCAGCTTCTGCCACAGATTTTTGATGTCCTTGTCGAAACTCTCCTCGGAATAACTGCTGACCTGGTTACCGATATTATGTAGTTCATTTTCCAAACGTTTGACATCTTTTTTATTCCTTAACATGCTGCCCCTCCAAACCCAATGTCTGATTAAATTTAATTATAGTGAATAATTGGAAGAATTAATATGGAAGTGATTGATTATTTGGATAAGAGCGATCGACAGTCCGTCCGGGTGCGCCACTTGAGCGCTGTTTCGACATGGCGCAGAAACGATGTCGGGACAGGGGCGGTCTCCCGACATGGCGCGAAAACGACGTCGGGACAGGGGCAGTCTCCCGACATGGCGCAAAAACGATGTCGGGACAGGGGCTGTACCCCGACATGGCGCGAAAACGATGTCGGGGGAGAGGCAGTTTCCCGACATGGTGCGAAAACGATGTCGGGAGCGAGGCAGTCTCTCGACATGGCGCATCAAAAAACCTCCATAGCTGAAATAGCTTTGGAGGTTTCATCATTCAATCTCTTATTTATCTGTCGGTTTTCTTCTTTTCACAAGGAAGCCGAGTCCAAGTGCTGCCAAAACAGCCGCGAATATCGTGGTACTTTGTTCTGCGACACCTGTGTTTGGAAGAACTTCCGACTCACTGGCGTCAGCCGAACCGTCATCGGAATCGCTCACTGGAGCCGCCACGCCTTCGGAGTCATCCACGTCTTCTGTGTAGACAGACGGATGATCGTTCGCACGGTCTGTGGACTTTTCGCCGGCTGGCGGATTGTCGGTCACTGAGAGCTGTGAGTGACTGGATAATGATGAAATCCGCACCCGCGGCGCTTACAAAAAGACCGGTCATCTGCTGATGACCGGCCTGGCATTTTATCATATATATTTAATTGATTTTTTCGTGTCTATCTTCTCATCTCTGAAGATTTTCTCTGCATTATCCACCAGGGTATCTGCATATTCAGAACCCAGTTTGTCTGCAATGACGTCCAATGCCTCTTTAAGTTTGAACGGTCTGTAGTCAGCATCGTGGGCATCGCTCGCCACTATGTGAATCAGATCATCTTCGATCATCTTCAAACCGATTTCCTGCAAAGTATCTCCGAAATCTCCGGTTATGGACCCGGCAGTTACCTGCGCCACTGCACCTTTATTGATCAGTTCATATAATATATCTATATCATTCACTATAGGCTGGCATCTTTCAGGATGGGCAATAATCGGTGTATAGCCGTGCGTAACGAGCTCATCAATCACTGCGTCGTAATACGGTGGCAGTTCGCCGAACGGCAATTCTACGAGTATATACCTGGAATCGTTCAAAGTCGTATTGATTCCATCACGAAGTTCCTCCAAAATATGTTCATTGATGCGGATTTCCTGACCATGATGGACGTTGATATCGATGTTATTGTCGTTAATGATCGCTTCTAAGATTTTTATTTCTTCAAGCACTTTTTCCTTCGGCGTATACCAATTGCCGACCTGATGGTGCGGGGTAACCATAATGTTCGTTATACCCTGCGCTGCCGCCTGCTCGAGTAATTCATGCGCCTCATTCTTTGAAGTTGGACCGTCATCAATATTAATTAACAGATGGTTATGAATATCAATCATCAAATTCAGCTCCAATGTGTATTTGAATACACCCCATCCTAACATGTTATGTGAAAAACTTCTTATTTGGCCCCTTTATGCGAATAAATATCTCAACGCTCATCATCCATTCAATCTCAGCGTCATTGCATTCAGTGCGACGACCACCGTACTGATCGACATCAGTATTGCGCCGACTGCGGGAGAGAGGATGAGCCCGGCTGCAGCGAGGACGCCTGCTGCAAGCGGGACGGCGATTATGTTATAACCTGCCCCGAGCCATAGATTCTGCACTGTTTTCTTCATCGTCTTCTCTGCCAGTGACAAGAAATTCATGATATCCGACGGTTCGCTCTTGACAAGTATGACGTCTCCGGATTCGACAGCGACATCCGTGCCGGCGCCGATTGCGACGCCGATGTCCGCCCTGACTAAACTCGGAGCATCATTGATGCCGTCACCGACCATCATCACTTTCCTGCCCTCTTTCTGGTACGAGTGGATCAGTGCCTCTTTATCTTCAGGCATCATCTGTGCATTGACCTCGGTGATGCCCAGTTCAGCTGCGACGGCTTCTGCCACCTGACGATTGTCGCCTGTCAGCATGACGGGTTCAATACCGCGGTCGATCAAGTCTCTCACCATGTCTTTGGAACTTGATTTGATCTGGTCGCCCTGTGCGACGATTCCGCTGTTCTCACCGTCTATGACCAGGAAGCTGACTGAATTCCCCTGGCCCGCAAGGGCATCAAACTGTGCCTTGTCATAATCCATGCCATTATCTTCGAAATAGGACACGCTTGTGATTTTCATATCTTTACCGGCGATCATCGCTTCCAGTCCGATGCCGGGTATGTTGCTGACATCTTCGGCGTGTGGGATATTAACATCTTCCTCTGCCGCTTTATCCAGTATGCCGAGTGCCAGCGGGTGACTCGAACTTTTTTCCATTGCTGCCATGAATCCCAGCACCTCTTCATCGGAATAAACTTCATTGAAGCTTTCAAAATGATTCACTGCGAAATTGCCTTCTGTGAGCGTGCCTGTCTTATCCATCATGACCGCGTCCAAATGTCTGGCAGTTTCCAAAGACTCGCGGTTCTTGACAATCAGACCGTTGCTCGCACCAATGGATGTCGACCGCGCCGTGACGAGCGGAATGGCGAGCCCAAGTGCATGGGGACACGCGATGACCAGGACCGTCACCAGTCTTTCAAGCGCAAAATCTACGTTGCCCGAAATCATCATCCATACGACAAATGAAATCAGACCCGCGCTGAGTGCGAAGTAGAATAAATACCCGGCAATCCTGTCGGCAAGCAGTTCTGCTTTGGATTTATCACTTTGAGCCGCGCTCACCAGCCCCATCACCTGTGACAGATAGCCGCTTTCTCCGGTGCCTGTCACTTTTACCGTAATCGTACCGGAGCCGTTCACCGAACCGCCGATGACGGAGTCATCAATTGTCTTTTCAACATTTCTCGATTCTCCGGTAACAAGCGACTCATCGACTGAAGTGCGTCCGGATACGATCACACCGTCCGTCGGAATGTTGTCCCCCGCTTTCACCTGGACATGGTCACCTTCATTCACTTCCGCAAGTTCCATCTCTTTCGAGTTGCCGGCCTCATCAATGACGACGGCAGTGCTCGGCAATAGTTCAGCCATTTTTTTGAGTGCATCTCCGGCATTGCCCACGGCACCCATCTCAATCCAGTGACCCAGAAGCATGATGATAATCAATGTCGCAAGTTCCCAGAAGAAATCCATCGTGTGTGCATCCGGCGCACCGAAATGGTTCATATAGAATGCATACAGGCTGTAGAAATATGCCACCGAAATACCCATTGTAATCAGTGTCATCATGCCCGGCTTACGTGCTTTCAATTCTTCTTTGGCACCACTTATGAAAGGCTGTCCACCGTAAAAGTAAAGTATTGTTGCAAGTACCAGCACCAGCCAGTCAGAACCGGGAAACGTGAATTGGAACGGAAGCTCGATGCCCATCATCGGAGCGAGAAATATGATCGGTACTGCAAAAATCAGTGAAACAAAAAATTTCTTCTTGAAATCTCCGTGATGATGATGGCCCTCGTGCCCGTTGTGGTCCCCGTGATGGCCGTGGTGGGCGTGATCATCTCCGTGATGGACGTCGTGTCCCGCGTGATCGTCGGTATTGTCATGTCCTTTCTGCTGTTCATGATTGTTGTGATTGTCATGGTGATGGCCACGATGTTTATGATTATGTTCCGACATGTTCATCCCTCGTTTCTTTTTATTTAGACCAGCTATAAAAAGTCAAGGTTATATTGGGAGTGATTGAGTAAATAATGAGTAGCTAAATTAAGCACGTCAAATAAACCCGATTAAATAC
>NZ_FNFY01000018.1 GCF_900101075.1 Lacicoccus qingdaonensis
TTATTTAATAGACTTGGGTACTCCGGGATACCCCTGGATACATGCGACAGGATTCAACCTCGCGTATGAGTATTCATTCATAAACATCAATGGCTGCAGAACCCACTACTACATGGATTCATTTGATGCTTATGGATACAGCTTGTGCGTTTGAAATTCATTCGCATGGCCAGGGGAGCAGTCTTAAAGTGTAGTTCAACTACAAGGGGAGATAGCTCATGCCCATTAGATCCTTTCAAATCTATGGCTTTATTATCCAGGGTTATCCCGGAATATCCAAGTCGAAAGACTGATAAAAAGAAAGACTATAAAACTTACTATACGAGGAGGGGAATGGATATGAAATTACGGGTATTCAGAAATTTGTTGGCACTGTTATTTTTAGCAGTTTTAGCCGGGGTGTATTTTATAAATCCTGATGCAATGAGCTGGACTTTATTTATCTCAGTAATCATCGTCTATACAGTTTTCGAGATGGTGATTAGTTTCATCATAGCCGGAAACAGGTCTGAAGATGATGATTATCGAAATCCGGAAGTTTGATTTAACAGAAAAAAATCGACAGATACCTATAAGTTATTACAAGAAACCAAAAGTCTTGTTTATAATAAACATCGTCAGGGCAGCACATCATGCATGCCCATTTACATGTAATGCTGCGATATAAAGATGAACAACTGTCAGGTAAAGGTATCAGATCACACTTGAAGGATAATAATAACATTAGGAGAGTTAGAGAATGATCCAATCAGTGAATCATGTGACTTACTCAGTTTCAAACCTGGAGAATTCAATTATATTTTATAGAGACATTTTAAAAGGCAGAATTTTAGTCGAAGGTAAAACTTCTGCATATTTCGACATTGGCGGATTGTGGTTAGCTTTAAACGAAGAAAAAGAAATCCCCAGAAAAGAAATCAAGCATTCATACACCCACATGGCTTTCAGCATATCCGATGATGAATTTGATGATTGGTTTCAATGGCTCAAAGAAAATGATGTAAACATTCTTGAAGGAAGAAAGAGAGATGTCCGGGATAAAAAATCCATTTATTTCACAGATCCCGATGGTCATAAACTTGAACTGCACACAGGTACACTTGAAGACAGGTTGAATTATTACAAAGAATCAAAGCCAGAGATGAAATTTTATGTGTGAAAAGAGGAGGTATTTCGGTTGAACATGTGAGATTGACTAAAGATGTTGCTGGAAAACTGAAGCTCTTCATGCAACAAGTGTCATTTTATATGAGGAGATGAGATTTAAAATCCAGGGCATCAAAATAGATTCACTACTGATCGATGATTACTTTTATGATGATTGTTATATGGCTAAAATTCTATAGTCATATACATATTGAGGTGCTGATATGAATTTTTATTTAAGGGACGTAACGTTGACTGATACAAAAGATATACACAGTTATGCTTCATTGGATGAAGTTTCGAAATATCAGGGGTGGGGACCCGACAGTCTGAAAGATACAGAAAATCATGTGAAGATGGTCATGGAAAGCGATGACAATTATTATCATAAAGTCATTGTGGATCAATCATCTGATAAAGTCATCGGTGCGATTGAACTGTCCATCGATAAAGACAATGACAACGGTGAAATCGGTTATATCCTGCATCCCGAATACTGGGGCAGGGGAATTGGTACAAAGGCTGTCCATCTGATACTCGAATACGGATTCAACGAGTTGAAATTGAATAGAATATCGGCAACGACCGATAAGAGGAACACTGGATCTGAAAGAGTGATGCAAAAATCAGGGATGACAAAAGAAGGGCTGCTGCGGGAAAATATCAAACTTAAGGACGGTTACAGGGACACACTTGTTTACAGCATTTTATCCAATGAATACCACGACAGTCTTGAGAAATTCAGATGACCGCTCGAAAATTAGTTTTATAGAGAATAATTGTCATCCGGTATGATAAAATCATATGTAATTGAAAATATAGGTGGAGCAGTGATATAAATGGAATTATTTGATTATCAGACGACGGTGCCGGAGTCATGGCTGGATTATAACGGACATATGAATGATGGCCAGTACAGCCGTACATTCAGTGATGCTGGTCTGGAGTGGCTGACATATCTTGGACTGGGTGAATCGAAGGTGAAAGAATTGTCCTATACAATCTTCACTTTGGAGAATCATATCGTTTATCTTAATGAAGTATTTGCCGGTGAAGATATAACAATCAAGATCAGAATACTGGATCATGATGAAAAGAGAATGCATGTGTTCATGACACTGATGAATCCTAAAGGCGAGAAATGTGCAACATATGAAGTGATGTACATGGGCATGGACACAGAAGCAGGGCGTCCGGGGGCTTTCCCTGAAAAGTTCAGACAGGCTGTAACAGAGTATTATGAATCACAGGAAAATTCCGAACAGCCGGCGGAAATGGGACGTACAATCGGAATCAGAAGAAAATGATATGACAATGTAAGGTGCCGGGATATATGCCCGTCATCTTTTTTAATTACTTTTCAATATATGTTTAAATGTTCAGATTCTGGTTTAGATATATATCGATGGGAGTTTTAATATGAGCGACAGATTTGCACAGGTACTCAGTTTCATAATTGGAATCATTTTCTTCTGGTTTTATGTGGTTATAGCGGGTTCCATATTAAATAATGATGTTTTGAGTTTCCCTTATATAATGCTGACAGTTTATTTCTTTATTTCGATTTTTACATTCCCTGCATTCAGCTTACAATCCGGAGAAAAGACTTCAGGTTGGGAGCCTTTAACTTCCAAATATTCTTTGATATTCGCCTATCTGGTTTCTCCAATATGGTTTCTGGTCGATCTATTAAAAAGTGAAGAGAAAGAGTGAAAATAATGATGAATGATCTGTGGAAAAAGGAACTGCCTGTAGAAAACATTAAAAAGATAACACCTGTCACCGGCGGTGATGTAAATGATGCCTACCTTATAGAAACGGCTGTGGAGCCGTACTTCCTGCTTGTCCAGCCGCGTCGCTCTGAAGATTTCTATGCCGCTGAAATCGCAGGTCTCGATGCAATGAAAAAAGCGGGGATTACTGCGCCCGGAGTAGTTGGTTACGGCCAGATTGAAGGAGATGCCTATCTTCTCCTTGAATATTTGGAAGAAGGGACGGGCAGCCAGAGTGATCTCGGGGAGATGGTTGCCAATATGCATCTTGAACACCAGAAAGATGGTCAATTTGGTTTTCATCTGCCGCATGAGGGCGGTGATTTCAGTTTCGATAACACCTGGACGGACTCATGGAGTGAACTGTTCATCAATGAAAGAATGGATCAGTTTAAAGAGAGACTGGCTGAACAGGGTTTATGGGGTGAAGCAGATCTGGAGGTATACGATAAAGTCCGGAGGATCATGAAGGATAAACTGGATGAGCACGAGAGTGAACCCTCACTGTTACACGGTGACCTGTGGGCAGGTAACTACATGTTTCTCTCAGACGGGAGACCTGCATTATTCGATCCATCTCCATTTTATGGAGATCGTGAGTTTGATCTTGGTGCGACGACGGTATTCGGTGGGTTCACCGATGATTTTTACGATGCTTATGAAAAAACGTACCCTCTCAGTGATGATGCATGGGAAAGGATAAGATTTTATAAGCTTTATCTATTGATGGTGCATTTGATGAAATTCGGCTCCGTTTATGCGCCGAGCGTCAACAGGACAATGGATGAAATCATGAAGACCTAGAAAATTTTTGTGAATGCATCCGGAACTTTTGATTCGAACTTTAAATATTCTTTCGTCGTTGGATGTATGAACCCGATTGTTTGCGCATGCAGGCCGACTCTTTTGATGGGATTGATATGTGAACCGTACTTTTTATCGCCGACAATCGGGTGTTTCAAATCCTGCATATGGACACGGATCTGATTTTTACGGCCCGTTTCCAGGTTCACCTGCAGCAATGACAATTTTGAATTCGATTTTAAAACCTTATAATTGGTGATGGCTTTTTTGCCCTTGTTCGGATTTTTGCTTGAACGGACCATGAGTGCTTTATTTTCCGTGAGCCATGATGTGATGGTGCCGTCTTCTTTTACGGTCCCTTCAACCAGTGCGATATACGAACGTTCCGGCACAGATTCCTGCCACGCATTTTGAAGTTTCTGCTGGATTCTTTTGCTTTTCGCAAATATCATGACACCGGAAGTATCACGGTCCAGCCGGTGGACCACAAAAATCCGACTCTTGGGATGGATATGCTGCATGTAATCCGAAAGCTGACGATATGCAGTCATTTTATTCTCCTTTTCCGAAGCGATGGAGAGGAGGCCGGCTTCCTTTTCAATCACTATGATGTCTTCATCTTCATGCAGGATTTTAACGCCTCTGATTCTTGCATCGTGTTTGGCGGTGCGCTTTTCAATTGAAACACTGTCCCCCGGGGAGAGCGGATCATTGAACTGAGTTGTCGATTCCCCGTTTACAAAAACCTGTCTGCGGCTTAAAATGCCTTTCACTGACTTTTTGCTCCGTTCAGGCATCACTTTAAATAAGAATTTAAGCAATTCTGTTGATTCATCAACAATCCATTCTTCCTCTGGTTCATTGATATTTATTCTTTTTGTCATTCTATACTTCCTCTATTCGATTTAATTTATACACGACACTTCATTGTTTTTACTCAAACTTAGCCTTCCAATACTACTTTGATGCATCTTGGCTGTACACTTTATATTTCTCACAGAGTATTTGCAGAAGGGTTGGAACTTCGACATTTTCAATCATTCGTTTTTTATCAAAGAGGTCTTCGGTCTGAAGTGTACTGATTTTTTAAATCTTTGATACATAACATTGATTACCAGTCCCAGATTATGAAAATCTTTTGATGAGTGTTGCGTCAGTTTTACCTGATACACTACTCCCACCCATCGTTTTCATCAAATTCTATATCATCCAAATTGACACCGGTTGTTTCTTCGACGCTGTAGGTTTTAACATTAGTATCTGCTATGCGTTCTTTGACTACAAGTTCGTCTATTTGGTCATAAAGTACTTCAATTTCCACATTCAACTTTTCAATTTCTTCATTCACTGACTCATATTGTTCCTGCGTTAACATCACACCTGCGACTGAACTACGGTTGAATAAATAAACACCATTGTTAGTTTCATCTGCTTCTTTAAATATGCTCATCGGAGATTATTTTACATCTGAAATACTTCTGTGAGGTACATTAAGAACTTTCATATAGACACCTCCTATTTTAAATATAGTATGTCAATTTTAAGAGTCTTTTAAAAGTTTTTTAAGAGGCGTCTATTCATTTTACCATGAACTTTAAAAATGGTTCCAGATAGTCATCTTTAGTTCTGTTATCATTATCAAAGAATGAATGGACAGAAGCCCTGTCATTGTCGATACTTATGATCTTCCGAAACTCTGGAACTTCATTATTCCCGGTCAAATCATCAACATAGCGCTGATAATTCTTACGCAGTTCCTCCTCTGACATGTTCACTTTAATATGATAAAGAATGACAAGTGAATCATGGATATGAACGTCTTTCATCAATACAGGCTGACAACGTACGACATGCTTTTCTTCGTCAATTGCCAGTTCTTCCTTCGTTTCTCTCAGAACGCTCTTTTCAAGGTCGAAGGTGTCACCGTACAGGTCTTCATTGCTCAGCCCGCCGCCTGCGCATTGAAGTCTTCCCGGAAAAGCAGTATTTGCTCCCATTTCACCGATTATGAATTTTGAGTCGGTGGTTTCGACCAGAGCGGCACTGAAAATGGTCCTGCATCTTTCTGCATCAGATATATGATTTCTTACAGAGTGCAGGTGATGGGCATAATCCGTAGTATTCAAGAGTATTATATACTTATCTTTTTCTTCGGTTACTGATTCTATATCGAACACTTTTCCCCGATAAAATTTGCCATCCTTATTAACATCGGCCCAAAAATTTTCGATTTCATCCTGTCTTGTCTCTGACAGCTGAACAGGTTTATGAGTACATATGACTTCCACTTTTTTACTTAACGGTATAAGCTTGATCATTATCTAGAAGACCTCTTTTCTACGCTATGATACATCCAATTATATCTTACCTCTTTTTAAGTGGTTGGAAAATGATATAATATTATCAATCAGCATGTGAAAAACTACGAGGGGAACAGCGATGAACTTTACAATCAGGGAAATGAACAATGAAGATATAAAACCGATCCAGGCAATAGCACAGAAAAGCTGGAACGCTACATATGAGGGAATAATTCCAGAAGAAATACAGAATAATTTTCTAGCGATGGCTTACAGCGACGAGATGATGCAGCAAAGACTGAAACATTCATTCATGTATGTGGCGGAAATGGAATCTGAGATATACGGTTTTGCGAATTTTACACCAGTCGATGAGAAGGGGCTTTCGGAGTTGAGTGCCATCTACCTCAACCCTGACCATCAAAACAAGGGCATGGGGACAGCTCTTTTGGATAAAGGAATACAAAATATTGAAGGATTGAAAGAAATTCGGCTCGAAGTTGAAAAGGAAAATAAAATCGGTATGCAGTTCTATAAGGCTAAAGGTTTTAAAGTGGTGAAAGAATATGATGAAGATTTCGATGGTCATATTCTTAAAACGGTGATCATGAATTTGGAATTATAAGTATGGAACAGTTGGGTGAAATGAAGCATGCGGTGAGCAAAGAAAAAAAAGAAGGAACGAAATTTAAAAAAGAAAAAGTAGAGGTAATCTGAAATGTCGCAGGAAGATGTAATAAAAAATTCTCAAAACTTGATAACGAAAGAAAGACTGATCAATGATCTAAAATCGATCGGTGTTAAAAAAGGGATGACACTAATCGTGCACTCTTCACTAAGCAGTATCGGTTTTGTCAGCGGTGGTGCCCAGACTGTCATACAGGCGCTTAAGGAAGTGCTGGGAGACAAAGGTGCATTGGTGATGCCGACGCACAGTGCAGATGTCTCCGACCCTGCTGAATGGCACAATCCGTCAGTACCGAAAGAATGGATTGAAGCACTTCAGGAGACGATGCCTGCATTTGAACC
Organism: Lacicoccus qingdaonensis; assembly: GCF_900101075.1. GTDB lineage: Bacteria > Bacillota > Bacilli > Staphylococcales > Salinicoccaceae > Lacicoccus > Lacicoccus qingdaonensis. The sequence continues at coordinate 7,052 of NZ_FNFY01000018.1, forward strand.
GGATAAGACCTCCACATTCCATATGGGGAAAATTGTAGAATGTTTTATGCTTGATGATGATGTCATCCGGAGCAATCATCCGAAAGTGTCATTTGCAGCCTGGGGAAAGGATAATGACGACATCACAAAAGATCATCCGCTCGATCATGGGATGGGGATTGATACGCCGATGCATAAAGTATACAGGAAAAAAGGTCATGTACTTTTGATCGGTGTCGATTACGGTTCCAACAGTTCGATGCATCTTGGGGAACATTTATCCGGACAGCTGGATGAAGTGAAGACAGCGAGTCCAATACTCGAAAATGGCGAACGGGTCTGGAAAACATATGCAGAACTTGATTACGACGAAGAAAAATTCAATGATATCGGAAAACAATTTGAGAAGCATAATGCTGTGAGTGAATGGAATATAGGCCAGGCGGAATCAAAACTGATGTCCCAGCCGGACATCGTGAATTTCACGGTGGACTATTTGAAAACATTATAAATAAAGGCTTGTGATATTAAAAGCCTCATTAAAGCCGATACGATCTAAAGAAAAAGCGACTTCACATTGATTTTTGAATGGAAGTCGCTTTTCATTGAGTAGATTACTTATTTTCAGTTTTCATATAACTGATAAGAGAGGGCGGGTCATGTTCTATGAAATCATGGAAAAATTCATAGGGATATATATCAGTATTATCCACTTCCAGATTAAGATGGGTGAAATTCTGCTTCTTCAGTTCTAACAGAGTGTCATGGAACTCTGCACTCAAAGAATTTTTGGCTTCCTGATTTTTAAAATAACAGTAGCCGACATCCTTAAATGGCTCTTCATTTTCATACATCATCAAATAGGCAATAATTTCATCATTCCGGTCGTATATGATAATGGAGTGTTCAAAATCCAGGTCATCTGTAATGATATCCTTCCACTCTGAAAGGTCCATACGCTTTAATGGATTCATCTCATGGATGGATCGATACACATGTTCAGTGATTTTAAGCAGCGCATCAGTCATTTTAAACTTTCCACTTGTATGTTTTCCTTCAAAATCTTCATTTAAAAATCTTTTAATCAACTGTTGAATATCGACTTCAGGTTCATATGTTTTTCTGAATTCGGTAAAACCATTATCATTGATCAGCCTCTCATAAAATTCATGGTTGCGGTGGATCTGCAAAATTTCATTTGAGCGGGGCAGTACTGATTTAAATTTATCGTACATTTTTATGAGTATTTCAGAATCGATATCTTTATCCAAAATCGCGAAATGCAGATATATGGCATCAGGGTGATAAAGATTTTTCGAATATTACAAGTATGCGGCAATGCCATTTTCCGATTCATAAACTACACCGTAGGCAGATGATGGGTAGTTTTGAAGGATATTATTATCTTGCAGGTAACCTGTGATATTTTCATGTAAACTGATATTCATAGTAAACCCCAACTTTTTTCTTTAATCATGTATCATTATATTAATTATAATACATTTAGTATTTAAAGAAATGAAATTATTTACCTTTTGTTATCGTTTCACATAAAAATTTTATGACGAAGGAGGGTCGCATGATGATTAAGAATATAGTATTCGATATGGGAAATGTACTCATCCGATATGTTCCGGAAGAATTTATCAATCAATTTACCGAACATACTTCAGAGCAGAATGAGCTGTTGGAGCAGATTTTCAAATCACCCAGATGGCTCGAGTTTGACCGGGGAACAATTACGAAGAAACAGCTGGTCATTGAAGCGAATAAGGAACTGCCCGGTGAACTTCACCCACTTGTGTCTGAGATTTTAGAGCGATGACATGAAGAGATGACGGTCAATACCGGGATGGATAAAGTTATTGAAGGGCTGAAGGCAGAGGGCTATAAACTGTATCTTTTATCAAACGCCTCCCAGGACTTTTATATTTTTAAAGAAACGATTCCTGCTCTGAATCATTTTGACGGCTTATTCATTTCATCCGATTGGGAATGTCTTAAACCGGAACCGGTTATTTTTCAAAAGTTCTTTGAACACTTTGATATAAATCCCGAAGAAAGCTTTTTCATTGATGATTTGGCTGACAATATTGAGGCTGCTTCCGATCAGGGGATGGATGGCTATGTGTTCGATGGAAATATCGAATCGCTGCTTTCTGCCTTCAGGAGAAATGATATAAAATATTGAATGACAAATGTACTGATGATAAAGGAGTGTAAAAATGATTATTCGTAAACTTAAACCGGGAGAAAAGGCACCGATGAAACTATTGTCAGAAGCAGATCCTTCCATGAAAATGGTGAAAGAATATGTGGATAGAGGACAGTGTTTTATAGCAGAGAGTCAGCAAGAGATTATTGGTGCATTTGTACTTCTGCCGACGCGACCGGGAACAGTAGAGATTGTGAATATTGCGGTTGTTGAAGAAAGGCGCGGTCGGGGAATCGGTAAATTATTGATAGAAGAAGCGATAAAGATTTCGAGAAAAAGCAAATATAGAACAATAGAAGTCGGCACTGGCAATTCAAGCGCCGGACAATTAGTCCTTTATCAGAAATGTGGTTTTCGTATTACCGGTATAGAATCAGATTTTTTCATCATTCATTATGATGAAGAAATTTATGAAAATGGTATCCAGTGTAAGGATATGATCCGATTGTCCCAGAATTTATAATAATATCATTGATTACTCCATGATGGAGAACGGCAGTTATAAATCGGATTTTTAGCAGACCATTAAGGCGAATATGATTTGTATAGAGGGGGTTGGCAAGATCATATCAGGTATTCTCTTTTAACCCCCGAATCACATTAAATACAATTTCATATCGGAAACTATTCTTTGCCTGAAAGTTTTATCAATGCAACCTGTAAGTACAGAACAAAAACAAGTACCGCTAAGGCCAGTATGATATGGGTTATTATATGTGTATTAAAGAATGCAGGTATGAACATTGCAAAGATAAACAAAAATGTGAGGATTGAACCTTGTCTTTTTGATTTAAGGCTTACATATTGGATCTCTCCACAATATGGACATTTCCTTGATGTATCCAGAGTTTTATACATTTCCGCTTTATCTTTAAAAGTCCATTCTGTCTGACATTCTGTGCAGTATGTCATGCTTATCACTCCATTTTTTTATTTTATTCAATAATTGTTCCGTCTGTCGTGCGAATGGTCAATGGTTCGTTTATATCATAAAGTCCGATCCATATATATGGTGTTTTATCATCAGATCTACCATCGACAATATTTATCGTAATGTCTGTAGAACCCCGGTGATTGATGTTTTCAACTTCTATAGTCTTACCTGCATATGCTTCGCCCAATGTCAGGGCGACCTGTTTATTCCCTTCTGAAATTGTTGAAATTTCATAATAGCTGTCTCCCATATAAGTGTTTTCGCCCTCATCAATGACCCAATAATTTCGGTCTAGATAAAAGGCTGATCCGATTACCGTAAAAAAGATTAAAGGCAGAACGATAAGCATCAACTTGTCACTTTTACCAAATTCTTTTGATTTGCTCAGTCGTGATAATCCTGGTAGAAGCAGGGTGCCGGCAACACCGGCAATCAGAAAGCCGAAAGCGATGAGAACATAGCCGAGACCGTCGAAACCACCAACAATGATAAATCCATATAATGAAATTGCAATGAAAAATAAGAAGGTGATGACAGGTGCAATATAATACTTTTCAAATTTTTTTGACGCAATATAAGTAAATAGAAACACGATGGATCCGAGGAATATTCCGCCAATTATTATCAAGTAAGCCATAGAGATACCCCTTTATATGGTTGCTTCAGTCAAATCAGTGTACTGATTATTGTATATTCCAATTGTAACAAAAGTAATGTGATTTTTCAGATATCTATAATGGTTTCTCCAGGACTCAAAATGTGAAGGTGAATCAATGAAATTAAGGAAAGAAGGTTGATATAAGAGTCTTTTTAAGATCTTATTTAAATGCTTTCATGTTATAATGGTTGAAACTACCATTACAGGAAGATGAGGTGTTCTGTTTGTTAAGATTATTGATGTTAATACCAAATCCATCACAGAGGCCAAAAAAGATTTCTCCAAAATAATAAAAGATGCTGTTGAAACAGGAGAACCGACTTTTATTTTTAATCATAATAAGCCCGAGGCTGTCATTCTCAGTAACGAAGTGTATGAAAAATTAGTTAAAGGTTATAATGACTTAGAAGAAAAAGCATTTTATAGTCATTTGAATGAACGCGCTAATGAAGGGCCGAAGGAACTTATACCATCTGAAGATATTGTAAAATCAAATCAGGAGTATAACCCATTCTCCGATTTATCTGATGATGAATTATTTGACTGATGGTAAATGTTGTATATTGGAAAGAGGCAGTAAAAGATTATAAGAAGCTGGACGGTATGCTGAGACAATGGGTAGATGCTGCCGAAGAACGAAGGAAAGATCATTTATAAATTGTATAAAGAAATAATTTTGCCTCTTGCCATTCGGACCAGAGGCTTTTAAATAGACGAACTATCTAATTACCATAGACTACTTAAAAAGTTCTCTGTATAAAAAGGTCGGTTATCCTCATCGAAAGCGACTCCGACACCGAGTTCTCTGAAGCTGTTGTGCAGTATATTTTGACGGTGGCCTTCTGAATTCATCAGTCCGTGATGGGCATATATACTGCTGAACTGTGCTGCCGCAAGGTTTTCACCAGCGGTGGAGTAGGATATGTCATCTTCATTCATCCTGTCAAAAGGGGACTGGCCGTCGAGGTTTGTATGATCAAAATATTGATTCTCAGCCATATCCGCACTGTGTTTTCTCGCAGTTTCACTGACTGCTTCATGCCACTCCAAGGGCTCGAGATCATGCTTGATGCGCGCTGCATTGGTGAGGTCGAACAATTGATATTCAAGGCCTTCTCTTAATGATTCACTGGCTTGTGTGTAGATTTCATTTTTTTCAGCTGCCAGAGTTTCATCGATGATCTGTATTGCCGTCACGGAGTTCTCCTGGTGCACATCATAAAATATCGTCGTCTGGTTTCCGTCTGTCTGATAGACATCGTATTCGTCCTGATTGCTGACCTGATAATTGAAGGCACCGCTCTGAATGATTTCATCCGGTTCCCCGAGTGTTTCATGCGCGGAGTTTTTTGAAGTGCCCAAAGTCAGATCAGACTGTGACGATAATATATCCTGGTTGGTGTATAAGCCGCGTACCGTTGCCTCATCATCGTAAGCCACCATCATGAAGTTGTGATAGTTTTCGTGGTATGCAGACCAGTTCACACCGTATTCATTTTCACTGACTCGTTCCGGTTCTCCGTACATTTCATCCACTGATTCTTTCGTGTCACCAATTTCCACATTACCAACTGAAAACTGTTGCTCTTCCGGTGCAGAAAGTTCAAGCGGTTCTACAGATTCCTGGTTAGTATCAGAGTCTGTAAAGGAGGAAAAGAACGAGGTAATCTGGTCTCTTAACGCGGTGAAATCAAAGTCGATATTTTCAATTGAATCGCCTGCAGTATCTCTGACTGAATCCAATGACTCAGAGACATTGTCAGGCATGATATCACTGGTGGCATCTTCCCAGTATGGTTTGGCCCAGACAATCACAGCTATAATTATCAATAAGAAAAATAATCGTTTGAACATATCTTTTCCTCCTTTCATATGGATAATGCATATATGATAATTTAAATCGGAAATAAAAAGCAACTCTTACGAGCTGCTCTGGTTGATTAATGCTTAACTAAATTTTTACATGGACTGTCAAAAGACCGTTCATTTGGATTAAAGCCAGGGTAAACTTTCTGCTCTAAGAATTACATTCATTATACTACGTTTTTAGTATAACCACACTTTTGGGATATCGATGGTATGTAAGATTAATCCAAACACTGTTTTCCGATTTTGTTTTTAAAAGCCAAATTAGTTCACTCTAAATTCCAACCATACAGTTTTTCTACTGATTTTTTTCCGCCATATTCTACGGACCTGACGCCTATAGACTCACTGCCAAGTTTTTCATAAAATATTTGAGCTGTATTGGCTTTAAAAACGGATAATATCATTTTTTTATAACCTTGTGCTCGTAAAGATTCTTGAGCTGTTGTGAATAATTTTCTTCCGATGCCGCTGCCCTTATTGTGGGGAAGTACGTGAATCGCATGTAATTCTGAATCATATTCAGGATGAGATTGTAATCTGTTGCTGCCGCATCCGACAAAACCGACAACCTTCTCATCGACGATTGCTACAAACAATGTGTTTTCATCCAAGGATTTCCTGATGCCAATTGAAATTTTATATGGATCCATTTGATTTAAATAATCTTCAGGAACGACATCTTTAAAATTCACCTGCCAACTGTGGACAAGTATTTTTGCGATTGCTTCAGCATCATCTACATTAGCTTTTCTAATCATATTACACCTCCCTAATGTAAGTTTGATCGGTAAATATTACTGATCCCTGCCAAGTTTTTGACCATGTTTTATATTCATAACTCTCCCTAAATTGAATATATTATTTTCTTCATTTTACCCAATTCCTTTAACAAGTTAAATAGGACGGATGACATGTGTCCTCACAACAATTAAAAGGAATATTGTATAGTATAATTTAAAGGGGTTAACAAGTATGGGATTTTGGCTAATGTTATTTTCATTTATTATTGGGATAGTGTTCAGCATGATTGGGGTTGCAAGAAGAAAAGAGAACAGTTTTTATTATGCAGCCTTTTTTATCGGAATCTTTCTTTTGGCCTTTGCCATATACCTGGCATGGCCAAAATGATTTATAAGTATTACAAATTGTGTATGCTTCAAGTTTATACAGCCATCTGTCATAAGTACGAATTTTTAATCCTCGAGGACCAGAATCAACTAAACAGATGAAGCAGATTGAGGAAGGAATTTCGGAAAATAGAAAAGCAGTACTCTAATTAAAATCCAAGGAGACATGTGATGACGAAGAAAACCGCAGGTTATATGATCATTATCTCAACAGCAGTTTTAATAACGGTTTCACTGGTCTATATGATTGTGACGCATGAAGGAATGATACAGACCAGTGCGGATTTTGAGAATGAAACTCCAATCTGGCAACTCTGGATGCTTGCAATTATTCCCTTTGCCTTATCACTGTTTCTGGGTAATAGAGATTCTATCCGGCCTTTATATAACGAAGTGCCTAAATCAACATGGTCACTAGTTACTTTAGCTGTGATATTAATTGCAGTAATGGTTTTGACACCTGAAGCCTATGTATTTTCGTTATTCTATATTTACAAATTGATACTGCTCTTTATCATCCCGCTGATTATTATGAGGAAGGATACTGTTAAAGCAGTGCTATCTGTTAAAAAGGCATGTCAATGGAAAGCACCGCTAGTAGTAGTTGCAGTATGGCTTATGCTCTTCATATTCAGCCCTATGTCTGAAGGAAGTACTTATGAGATAGACTTTCTTACACTTCTTATCGGTGCCATTGTCTCTTTGTTTCTTAATGCTGTAGTGGAAGAACTCTTTTACAGAAAGTGGCTGCAGACAAGACTTGAAACAGCTTTTGGTATCTGGCCTGCAATTTGTGTCAGTGCAGTATTATGGGCACTGTGGCATGTGGGCATTCAGGGCTCAGGTGATGTGTTTGATAAGACAGCACATTCACTGGTTCAACATGGAATGATTGGACTGTTTTTAGGATATTTCTGGGCAAAATACCGTAATATCTGGCTCCTGATATTCATGCACGGCCTGATGAATTTTCCTATGAGGCTGATTACGATGTGGTTTGAGTAATTGTTTAATCAAATGCTGATATAACTTAGTGAAAAAAGAGCTTTCCAAATGGAGAACTCTGTTGATTTATAAGTAATACAACTCTTCGTATCAGTCTACGATGCGGTTTTTTGATTAGTTAGAATGGTGATTTTAGAACCTTTCTTTCACCTTAACCCACGAGCCCCTCACTGTATTATATCTTCATATGCAATTCCACACCTAACACTGTATTTTGAAGGGAACCAAGCTAAAATTGAAATATTTGAGAACAGAACAATATTATTGCAATACTTTGATGATTATTTTCCTCGCGAAAATGCTGCGTAAAAACACAATACTGCAAGTCCTACTTTTCCTTCATCTGTTTCAAGCTTTTCTTCTATAATAAATAACCGTTCAGAAAATCGCTTGAAACGTTCAGTGATTTCAACAGGTACATTGAACGAATTAATTTTCACTATATTTTCAATTTCTAATTCTCCAAATAAAACATCTGAATTGGTTTCATACCTGTCGCCATTCACTTCAATAATCACATGAAATTTGAATAACGACTTGAAGAAATTTTGTCTGATTGTACCTATTTTATGTCCAGATTCGTTGAGTATAAATATTTTCTTATTAAAAAAACCTCGAACATCCAGTGTCATTAAATGACCATTTTCACTTTCAATATAATGTTTGAATGGGAGAAAGTTGATTAATGGTTCCAGATATTTTAACCAAGATTGACCGGGAAAAAGTCTGCCAACCATATTTCCGTATTCATTATAAATAATCAGCTGATTGATGGCATGTACCTCAGGATGTATAAGAAATCTTTTGAATGGCATAATATCCGTATACTCTGTTACATTTTCCGAGTCATCCGAATTTTTGGTTCCATATGCTTTATAAAACAACAAACCAGAGATGCCAAAGAGAACTGCAGCAAACAAAAATTGAAATATGATTTCTTGCAGTGGCTCTCCTCGATTCCACATGAACACTGTTATACTTAAAATTAAAAGTGCCAATAATGAAATCCCAAGTGCACTTAGTAGAAATTGTCTTGAAATCATCTATTTAACACCTCTTCATACTGATCCTTCCCATTTATACTGTTTATTTTAAAAATCCTTGTTTTTATAAATACTGTAAGTGAGGACCCATGAACCAAAATATATGACGAGAACAGATAATAACAATGCAGAAAAGAGTAAAGCATTGCTGACGGAGCTGTTTAGGAACAGATTGCCCAATTCAATCATCTGCTCTGAAAAAGTACTCAATAATCCAACGCTCAGCACAAATGCAACAATGATGATTGTTGCTATGTTGCCTTGCTTGAATATTTGGAACAGCGGATAGGTGAAAGCAGCAATAATGAGAAAGAATGATATACCTATCACAATGTCTAAAAGTGAAAACGACTTATTAAATAGTACAAGTATCAGACTGACCAGTATCACAGATACGAACGTATATACCAAAGTGCCGAGGTAACGATATAATGTGATTTCCAATCGAGTATATGGAAGTGAATTCAACAATTTGTCTGAATTTACCTGTTCATCATACGCCAATGCATTGTATGGTATATACAATGCAGCTAGAGTATATATCAGAGAAGGGGATGATAATGAATATACAAAAATTAAAATGAAAGGAATATACAGCCAGAGTAACCTTTTCTGTAATATCAGATCTCTTCTCAATAGATAAATCACATTAATCAGCTCCATTCAAAAAATACATTATTTCTTCCAAAGAAATGTTATCTATCGACACTTCATCACCAAATACCTCATAAATGACTTTGGGATTCTGCGTCATCGCTTCAAAATACTCACCTTTATAATTTATATAGTCAAATTCATCTTCAGTATCTCTGTCAATCAGTGAACGATCACCTTTGACCAATGCAAATTCATTTTGTAATGAATTGATTGAATGGTTGAATATGATTTCCCCATCTTTAATAAAGACAATATAATCAGCAATTTTTTCAAGGTCCGAAGTTATATGTGTAGAAAAGAATATGGTTTTATTTTCATTCATCATTATTTCCTGAAGTATATTCAGGAGTTCCTTTCTGAAAACAGGATCAAGACCGGCTGTGGGCTCATCCATGATAAGCAGTTCAGGATTGTGAGACAGGGCAAGCACAAGAGAAGCTTTCATACGCATGCCTTTTGAAAAATATTTTATCGGCTGATTCAACGGTAAATCAAATGTTTCGATATAATGCTGAAATGCTTTCTTGTCCCAATTTTTATATGCCGGTGCAACGATTTTGTGTAAATCTCTTAAATTCAAGCCCTCATAGTATATATTGTCATCGTACACAAACCCTATTTTCTGTTTTATGTCTTTTTCATCATTATTATGGTTCATCTCGAATATATTTACCTCACCTGAATCCGGTTTGACCAGATTCATGATCATTTTTATCGTAGTTGATTTTCCTGAACCATTCGCTCCGACAAAGCCTGTGATATACCCTTTGTTGATGTTTAAATCAATATTTTTGATAGAGAATCCGGAATATTCCTTGCTTATATTTTCGAATTCGATGACTTTATCCATTGTACTCACTCCCTATAAAAAATTTTTAGCATTTCCTGCAATTCTTCCAAACTGATACCGATTTCCTTGCTGTTTGAAACCACGGCCTGAAGCTGTTCTTCGACAGCCTGCATTTTCTTCTCCTTGATCAGTGCGATATTATTTTCTGAAACGAAAGAACCCTTGCCGACGATTGAATAAATGAAACTTTCTTTTTCTAGTTCGTCATAAGCTCTTTTGACAGTGATGACACTGACACCAAGATCGTGTGCGAGTTTTCTCATCGAAGGCAGATTTTCACCATCTTTTAACTCATCTGACAAAATAAAAGATTTGATCTGCTCGTAAATTTGGTTGTAAAAAGGTTCTTTGGAGCTGTTTGATAATAGGATTCTCATACATATGACCTCAGTAAATTTCACTTTTTATTATATTGTTACCATACATTATATACAATGATAACATTTATTTCAATAAAATTTTAAGGTTCCATCTTTTCTTACCTCAATGTTATTTATATAAGCCCGCATCAATAAGCATCTTATACGAGGAGTTTTACAATTTAAAAACTATAAAACAAACAAGTAAACCGCATTGCAGAGAGATAGTAATCGTATCAGTCTGCAATGCGGTTTATTTATGGTAATTCTCATTCCTCAATATTTTATTCACCTGATTCACAATATCCATAAGCAATTCTCCCGCTTCCACATCCCGGCTGAGTCGCACGCTCTGTCCGCTCCACAAATGTAAAATATCACTTTTGCCTTCTGCTGCAGCTTTGCTTCTGATTTTCTTGGTCATCTGATTTTGAAACGGATAGGGGAGTATGTCTTCCTGGTGCCAGTCCATTTCATCTATAAACCGGTTGCGGATGCCTCTTGCATATTTGCCGCTGAATGATCTGGTCAGCACTGTATCCGCTTCTGTGCTGTTTAAAATCGCTTCTTTATGAATTTTCGGCGCCGCACTTTCTTTCGTCGTTAAAAATGCCGTGCCCATCTGTGCCGCATCGGCACCGAGTTTTAAGCCGGCATACAGCCCTCGGCCGTCCATGATGCCGCCCGCTGCAATGACTGGAATGGTTACTTTATCTTTAATCTGAGGTACAAGCGACATCGTACCGACAGAAGATCTGAGTGCCGTTTGTACGAATGACCCCCTGTGTCCGCCGGCTTCAAATCCCTGTGCGACGACCATATCCATGCCTGCCTGTTCATTCAATATGGCTTCGTCGACAGTGGTGGCGCAGCCGATAAGTGTGACACCGGCTTTTTTCAGCTTCTTGACCGTAACAGGGTCAGGAATGCCAAAAGTAAAACTGCAGATTTTAATATTCTCATCGATTATGATCTGGACAAGCTGGTCGAACGTATCGTCTTTATCTATCGTCGGCATATCCGGCTCGATATTGAATTCTTCATAGTAGGGGGTGAGTATCTCTTTCATACGGTCGATCTGTGTACTGGTCACTTCATTATATTCCGGTACGAACAGGTTCACTGAGAACGGCTGATCGGTGATTGCTTTTGTATTTCTAATATCTTCAGCCAGTTTCTCCGGACTGTAATACCCGGCACCGATACTGCCGAGTCCGCCGCCGTTTGATACCGCTGAAACAAGTTCGGGTGTCGTTGACCCTGCCATTGGCGCCTGGATGATCGGATACTGGATTTTAAGCTGCCTGGTCACTTCTGTATGATTCCACATATTTGCCACCTCATTTCATTATTCTATCCATGTAATACTTCACTTTTATCTTATCATTTTACTTGTGTTTTGAAAGCGATATTAATATTTCGAAAATAGAAATAGTTATGCTAAAATATAATTGAATATATAACAAAGGAGAATTGTAATGGATAAACAACTAACACTTATGAAAAGTCTGACTGATGCACATGGTATTTCAGGTTTTGAATATGATGTAAAGAACCTCATGAAAGAATACCTTGAGCCTGTCAGTGATGAAATCATCACGGACAACCTGGGCAGTATTTACGGTAAGCGTCAGGCAAAAAATGGTGACAAAACGATCCTTATCGGCGGCCACCTGGATGAGATCGGCTTCATGGTCACTGAAATTGATGACAACGGCTTCCTAAAATTCACGCCGATCGGCGGCTGGTGGAACCAGGTCATGCTGTCACAGCGCATGAATGTCATTACGGACGACGGTATCTTGACGGGTGTCATCGGCTCGAAACCGCCGCATGCACTCACGCCGGATGAGCGTAAAAAACCGGTAGAAATCAAGAACATGTTCATCGATATCGGTGTCTCTGATAAAGAGGAAGCTGAAAAAGCGGGTGTCAAAATCGGCGATCAGATTACACCGCATATGGAATTCACCGAGATGGCGAACAAAAATTATCTTCTTGCCAAAGCATGGGACAACCGTATGGGCTGTGTCGTCGCGGTCGACGTCCTGCAGAACCTTGAAGGTGAAGACCTCGGCGTCAACGTGGTCAGCGGTGCAACGGTCCAGGAGGAAGTCGGCCTTCGCGGTGCGAAAACGTCGGCGAATACGGTCAAGCCGGACCTCGCAATCTCCGTCGATGTCGGTATCGCATGGGATACACCGGGCATGAAGCCGGAAAACGGCAAAGGCAAACTCGGTGATGGACCGCTCGTCGTACTGATGGATGCATCCAATATCGGACATGTCGGCTTCCGCCGTCATATTCAGAAAGTTGCAGAAGAAAACGGCATTCCTTTCCAGTTCCAGGCAGTCCCTGGCGGCGGTACGGACTCAGGCGGCTTCCATGTTGCCAATGAAGGTGTCCCTTCAGTAAACATCGGCGTGCCTCTCCGCTATATGCATTCGAACGTATCCATCCTCCACAAGGAAGATGTGAACAATGCGGTGAAACTGATCACCGAGATTGTCAAATCACTGGATGATGACACAGTGGAGAATATCATTTGGTAAAAGAAGTCATCACTTCAAAAGATAATACCCGCATTAAAAATCTCCGTAAGCTGCATAAGAAGAAAGAACGCAGCAAAACCGGCATGTTTTTAATCGACGGCGAGCATCTGGTGGAAGAAGCGATGAAGTTCAACCAGCAAATCCACTATATCATTGCTGAAGAGAACTATACGTTTTCTTTTGATGTGTCGAATTTTGAAGTGATCTATGTGACCGGGCCGGTACTGAAGACTTTATCCCAGCTTGAAATCCCCCAGGGAGTGATGGCGGCTGTGACCTACATGCCGCCGGAAGTTTCCGGCAATAAAGTGCTCGTCCTTGACGATGTCCAGGACCCGGGCAATCTCGGCACTCTGATCCGCACGGCGGATGCTTTCGGATTCGGTCGTCTCGTCATGTCTCGTGAAACGGTGGATCCATTCAGTGACAAGGTGCTAAGAAGCGCCCAGGGCAGCACATTCCATATTCAGCTGGAAGTAACTGATATCCACCCCGTCATTGAGAATTTCGAAGGGTTGTCCATCGGCACGAGTCTGAAGGATGAGGAATATCTGGAAGATATCCCGCAGGCGGATGAAATGCTTGTAGTTCTTGGGAACGAAGGACGGGGCGTGAGCGAATCTGCGCTCGACAATGTGGACCGGACGGTTAAAATTCATATGCCGGGCGATTCAGAAAGTCTGAACGTTGCCATTGCCGGCGGTATACTGATGCATCATTTCAAATAGGAATAACTCAGTGAGTCCTGTGATTATCATCTGATCGCAGGGCTTTTCATTTATATGCCGTTAAAATCATTAAAAAGTGCGGAGTCAGGGTAAACAGTTATTAAAGACAGAATCATTCATTATTATCATTAGGAGGAATCATGATGGAATTGAAAAAATATTTACTTGCCGGCGGTCTGGCTTCAGTTTTAGTACTTGGTGCATGCGGAAGTGATGAACCGGATGTTGGTGAAGATGCTTCAGAGACAGATCATGGTACAAGTGATGAGGATGAAGCGGATACTCCAGTCGGTGAAGAAGGCCAGGATACCGGTCAGGGCAATGAAATCGGCGAAGGTATAAATGAGGACGAAGAAGAAGAATCAGGCGGTGAAGAAGAAGAGGAGGAAGAAGAGGAATCTGGTGACGAGGAAGAGGAAGAAGAAGAGAGTGAAGAGTAATTCACTTGAGATCATTCCCGGAACTTGATTTTTTAATTTTTTAACTTATAATTATCTGTATCGATATAAAACTTGCTTCACACGAAGCCGGACATAAATGATTCCATGAATTGCCTCAGGGAGCCGGGTACACGACTGAAATACTTGGCGGTAATGGGAATCAGGTTCACCTGGCGGATGAAGTATGGGTAAATCCCTTATCTTTTGAAGTGTCTGTGTTTATAATGCAGAAATCTAGGTGGTACCGCGGAAATCCGTCCTTATTAAGTTAAGGATGGATTTTTTTATTTTAAAGGAGTGAAAAAATGGATACATCCGGAATGTCTCAAATTTTAGAAGAATTTAAAGCATCACTGGAAACTGTTGAAGATTCAAGAAGTCTGCAGGATTTAAAAGTCCAGTATCTCGGTAAGAAGGGTAAAGTCACCGGTCTGATGAAAGAGATGAAGAACTTATCGAAAGAGGAACGTCCTGAGTACGGACAGAAGGTCAATGAACTGCGTGAGAGCATCGATTCAATGATCAACGAGAAAAGTGAGGCGCTAGAAGCGGCTGCACTGGAAGAAAGGCTGGCGAATGAAACGCTTGATGTCACACTGCCCGGCCGTAAGTTCAACATCGGTTCACAGCATCCGATTTCAAGGATCATCGAAGATATCGAAGATTTCTTCCTCGGTCTCGGTTATGAAATCCAGGAAGGCTATGAAGTCGAAACGGACTATTACAACTTCGAGGCGCTGAATCTGCCGAAATCCCATCCGGCACGTGATATGCAGGATTCGTTCTACATATCTGAAGAGATCTTACTGAGAACACATACATCTCCGGTGCAGGCACGTGTACTGGAAGAACGTGAGGGTAAGGAAGCGGTCAAAATCATCTGTCCGGGCAAAGTTTACAGACGTGACAGTGATGATGCGACACACAGCCACCAGTTCACTCAAATTGAAGGACTGGTCATCGACAAGAATATTCATATGAGTGACCTGAAAGGGACGCTTGAGCTGTTTGCGAAGGAAATTTTCGGTTCAGAGCGTGAAATCAGGCTGCGCCCGAGTTTCTTCCCGTTCACAGAGCCGAGTGTCGAAGTGGATATTTCCTGCTTCAAATGTAAGGGCAAGGGATGTAACGTCTGTAAAAATTCTGGCTGGATCGAAATTCTGGGTGCCGGCATGGTACATCCGAATGTACTTGAAATGGCCGGCTACGATTCCAGGGAATACAGCGGCTTTGCATTCGGTATGGGTCCCGACCGTGTGGCGATGCTGAAATACGGCATCGAGGATATCCGTCACCTGTATACGAACGACTTGAGATTCATCAATCAATTTAAACAAACTGAAGACGGAGGCGAAAGAAATGAGAGTCTCTAAAGAATGGCTGAATGACTTTATTGAAATAAAAACCGATATCAACGAGCTGTCGGAGAAAATTACGCGCGGCGGCATCGAAGTGGATGACATCATCGACTATACAGCTGACATCAAGAAGCTTGTGGTCGGCTATGTTGAAGAAGTGTCACAGCATCCGAATGCGGACAAGCTGAATATCTGCCGCGTCAACACGGGCGAGGAAGTGAAGCAGATCGTCTGCGGTGCTGAAAACGTCAGGGCGGATACGTATGTCATCGTCTGCCAGGTCGGCGGACGTCTGCCGGGCGGCATTAAGATCAAAAAGGCGAAACTGCGCGGTGAAGTGTCGGAAGGCATGATCTGTTCGCTTGATGAGATCGGCATACCGGGTGAATACGTACCGAAGGAATACCAGGACGGCATATTCATCTTCCAGGATGAGCAGGAAGCGGGTGCGGACGCTCTGCCGGCAGTCTATCTCGACGATCAGGTGATGGAATTCGACCTGACTCCGAACAGAAAAGATGCATTGTCGATGATTGGTGCAGCCTATGAGACGAAAGCATTGTTCGGCGGTGCAGTGAAGCGGCCGGATGTTGGCTTTGTCGAAGTGGATGACCCGGTGGATGTAACTGTCGTGAACGCGGACAGTGAAGCGGTGCCTTACTACAGTCTCCGTGTCGTCAAAGATGTGAAGATCGGGCCGGCGCCGACATGGATGCAAATCCGGCTGATCAAAGCGGGCATCCGTCCGATCAATAACGTCGTGGATATTTCAAACTACGTATTACTGGAATACGGTCAGCCGCTCCATATGTTCGACTACGATCAGATCGGTTCAAGTGAAATCGTTACAAGGTTCGCCGAAGAAGGCGAGAAGATGACGACGCTTGATGACAAAGAGAGAAGCCTGAAATCATCGGACGTCGTCATTACAAACGGCAAAGAGCCGATTGCGCTTGCCGGCGTCATGGGCGGCGACTTTTCCGAGGTGACGGATGAGACGAAAAATGTTGTCATTGAATCTGCCGCCTTCAACCCGGTATCGATAAGAAAGACAAGCGGCAGACTGAACTTGAGGAGTGAAGCGAGCAGCCGATTTGAAAAAGGCGTGTCACATGAGTTTGTACTGCCCGCACTGGAAAGGGCGGCCTACCTGCTTGAGAAGTATGCTGGCGGTAAAGTGTCTTCAGGCTATAATGCCGACGGCGAACTGGACACAAGCGGTTCCGTAATAAAAACTTCACGGGATTTCATCAACAACAGACTGGGGATGACACTTGAAACTGCTGAGATTGAAGAGACATTGTCGAAACTTGGTCTTGAAACAACAGTGAACGAAGACGAGCTTGAAATCAACATCCCATCAAGAAGGGATGATCTGCAGATCGCTGAAGACATCACTGAAGAGGTGGCACGTATATACGGCTATGATGCACTGCCGACGTCACTACCGAGATTTGAAAATATCACGCCGGGAAAGCTGACTGACGAGCAGAGCAAACTCAGGATCATCCGCCATCAGCTGGAAGCACTCGGGTTGTCACAGTCGATCAACTATGCGCTGACAAGTAAAGAGAAGGCGGCTCAGTTCACAGACCGCACAGAAGGACTGAAATTGCTGATGCCGATGAGTGAAGACAGAGCGGTTTTAAGAAACAGTCTCATCCCGCATCTGGTGGACAATGTCGTCTATAACAACAGCCGTCAGCAAAAAGACGTGCAGCTGTTTGAAGTGGGCAGGATCTTTATTTCCAAAGGTCAGGATACACAGCCGGATGAAGTCGAAAAGCTCGGTGGAATCATAACGGGACAGATGAACCGTACAGACTGGCTCGGATCTCATGTGCCTGCGGATTTCTATGCAGCCAAAGGCATCTTGGACAGTGTATTTGAAAAGCTGGGTATTTTGGATAACATCAATTATATACCTGTTGAAGGCTATCCTGAAATGCATCCCGGCCGCACGGCGGAGATTGCGCTCGGAGAAAGCAGAGTCGGATTCGTCGGGGAGCTTCATCCGAAGTATGAGAAGGACCACGATCTGAATCAGACAGTCGTCTTCGAAGTCAATCTCGATGAGCTGCTTGATGTGAAGCTCGGCAGCATCGAATATGAAGTGCTGCCTAAGTATCCTTCCATCTCAAGAGACATCGCCCTTGTCGCAGGAAGAGATGTGCCGGTCAGCACACTCGTTGATATTATCGAAGGTGCTGCGAAGAAGTATCTCGTTGATGTGTATGTATTTGATGTGTATGACGGTGAGCATATAGAAGATGATAAGAAATCTGTCGCAATACGCCTGACTTACCTGAATAAGGAAGAGACGCTGACAGATGAAGCGGTTGAAGACATTCATCAGCCGGTACTTGAAGCATTGAAAGTAGAAGGATTTGTGCTGAGAGGTTAAGATAATGAGAGACCCGTTGGAATCGTTGTGATTTCAGCGGGTTTTTTTTGAATTTGTATGGGATGACGGGGTACTGGGAATCGAGTGCGTGACACGAAATACAGTTTATGAGGGAGATCGTGTCAAAAAGGTTGTGAAAATGACACGAGAACCGGGTTTTGACAGAGTTCATGTCATTTCCGACTTCAAAATGACACGTATCACTGAAATGAAGATTGTTCGTGTCACTGGACGATGAAAAATGACACGAAATGCAATTTACCATGCCTTTCGTGTCACTTAATACATGAATACCAGTCAGTTAACTCCTCAACAGTGCCTGGACTTTTTCCCTTGTCTTGAAATGCTTTTTAGTGATGCTGTCAACGAAATCCATGCCGTTCTTTTTGGCGAGCTTGGCTGCGAATACATCGACTTTTTTGCTTGCGCCTCTCGGCACGGTGTCCTTCAGTGTCTTATCGAGGTTGGACATCTGTTCCAGGTATTTCGCCCGGGCGATGATGCTGGCTGCTGCGACGGCAAGTGATTTGCTTTCGGCTTTTGTTTCCTGATGGATCTTATCCAGCATGAATGGTTCTGGCACGTATTTGTTATAGGCGTTCAATGTCGTAAACTGGTCGATGACGATCCGGTCCATCTTCTGCTGTTCTGTTTCGTCCAGTTTGCTGTATACATTTTTGATGCAGTGGTCGTGGAGGACTGCTTTCAGCTTGACGATGTTCCAGCCTTCTTCAATCTTTTTATTGTAGGAAGGGTTGTCGAGTACGACAAGTGAATAGGCAACCGTATGGATCAAATCACCGGCGAGCTTTATAACAGTGCTGTTGGACAGGTTCTTTGAATCTTTGACGCCGAGTTCTTTCAATAATTCAATTTTATCTTTCGGTACGTAGGCAGCGCACACGGTCATCGGGCCGAAGTAATCTCCGACGCCTGCTTCATCACTGCCGATAGTGTTATGCTGATCATAGTTCATATCATATAAGTCCTTTATTATTTTCTAATTACTTTACTTGTGAAATCCCTTGCTGATAAGTATAATAAATTAATGATAACACAATTTGTAGACAGTTTGGATAAAGGAGGCAGACACATTATGGCTGAATATAAAAATCGGATTTATGTCGATATCAATGATCAGCAATATACTATTATCGGCAGGGATGAGCCGGAACACATCAGGCATATTGCGAATCTTGTCGACCAGAAGATGAAAGAGATCGGGTCTAAGAGTGCCGGGCTGGATACGACAAGAAAAGCGGTGCTGACGGCGGTAAACGTAATGGATGATTACGTGAAATTGAAACAGAAATATAATGAACTGATTGAAGAACAATCTGACCAGGGACGAGACGTATGACTTTAATAATATTAATTTTACTTATAATTGGAATGATAGTTGGATATAGAAGGGGCTTTGTACTGCAGTTTTTTCATCTGGTCGGTACCATTGCCGCGGTGATTATTGCGGCACTGAACTTTGAGCACCTGGCTTCGAGGCTGGATCTTATACTGCCTTATCCGTCGACGACAGAGACTCTGGCCAATCCAATCTTTCCAGACATAGTAAATGCAGAATATGCATATTATGATATGTCTGCATTTTTTGTAATATTCATAGTGACGAAAATTGTAATCCAATTGATCGTCAGTGCATTTGATTACTTTCAGCAAATACCGGTTTTCGGGATCGTTGGCGAAATCATCGGGGCAATATTAGGTTTATTTGAAATCATATATGTTCTTGTCGTCATTCTTTTCATGCTTTCGATGGTGCCGTTAGAGTTTATCCAAACATCCATACAGGACTCAGGTCTTGCAAAATTCATATTGGAACATACTTTTATCCTCTCCGACAGATTCATGGAGTGGTTACAAATCGAGTCATAGTGATATGGCTCTTTTTTTGGAGGAAATTATGACTAAAAAAGATATAATCAGACTGCTAGAAAACATCGCTGTATATATGGAACTCTCTTTGGAGAACCCGTTTAAAGTGTCCGCCTACCGTAAAGCGGCACAGTCTCTTGAAACGGACCCGAGATCACTATCAGAAATTGATAAATTCGACAATATCAAAGGTATAGGAAAGGGCACCAACGATGTAATCGTCGAATACGTGGAGACCGGCAAATCCTCTGTACTGGATGAGCTTAAAGAAAGCGTGCCGGCGGGACTTGTGCAGATGACCAAAATATCGACGCTCGGCCCGAAGAAAATTGTCAAGATTTATAAAGCGCTTGAAATCGATACTTTGGAAGGGCTGAAGAATGCCTGTGAAAATGAAGAAATCAGCGCACTTCCCGGTTTCGGCAAGAAAACGGAGCAGAACATCAGTAAGGCGATCGATGACATTCTGACAAGACCGGAGCGCTATGCAATCAACCAGGTGCTCCGTTTCAGGGATCTTGTTGAACAGTACCTGGAAGAAAGCGGGCATGTCGTCAGATTCGATGTTGCCGGCAGTGCGCGCCGCATGAAAGAAACGAGCAGGGACATCGACTATATATTGATTGTGGAAGATGTCGAAGGTTTTACGAAAAATATACTTGAACAGGAATTCGTAACGGAGACTGTTGCGAGCGGTGATAAGAAACTGTCCATCATCATTCAGGATGATATGCAGGATATCAATGTCGATTTCAGGTTCGTTACTGAAGAGGAATACTACTCGACACTGCACCATTTTACAGGTTCCAAAGATCACAATGTGAAAATGCGTCAGATTGCAAAGGACCGAAATGAAAAAATCAGTGAGTACGGTGTGGAATCGAACGGTGAAACATTGACATTCGATTCAGAAGAAGCGTTCTATAACCATTTTGAACTGGACTTTATTCCGCCTGCCATGCGGGAAACTGGAGAAGAGACCAATCTCGACATCGGGGAAATTGTGACGCTGGATGATATTAAAGGTGATATCCACATGCACACGGTCTATAGTGACGGTGCGTTCTCGGTCAGGGAGATGGTTGAGGCCTGCATTGAAAAAGGGTATGAATATATCGTCATCACCGATCACTCTAAAAGTCTGCGTGTCGCAAACGGGCTGGATGAAAAAAGGCTGACGGCCCAGATCAAGGAAATCAGACAAATCAATGCAGAATATGATGAAATCGACGTTTATTCAGGCACTGAAATGGACATCTTGAAAGACGGCACACTGGATTATTCCGATGATATGCTGAAAGAACTGGATTATGTCATCGCAGCCATCCACTCGAGCTTCCAGCAGACGGAAGAAGAGATCATGCACCGTCTGGAATGTGCATGCAGAAATCCTTATGTTAGACATATTGCCCATCCGACAGGCAGATTGATCGGTAGACGTGAAGGCTATCCTGTCGACATGGTGCGCCTGATGGAACTCGCACGTGAGACGAATACGGTACTTGAAGTGAACGCCAATCCGATGAGACTGGATATCAATGCTGATGCAATGCGTCATCAGGATATCAAATTGACGGTGAATACGGACGCACACCATACGGATCATCTGGACTTCATGAAATACGGGGTCGCGACACTTCAAAAAGGATTCGTTAAAAAGGATCAGGTCATCAACACGATGACACGTGAAGAATTCCGCGAATATATAAATAAGCAAAAATAGAGGTTTTAGTATGAATGATAGAACATTTAGTACACTGGAATTCGACAAAATACTATCGCAGCTGAAGGAGCATGCTGTCAGTGATAAGACGAAACGGCTGATCAATCCTGAAATGGTTTCGAATGACATCGGAACTGTCAGGCAGATGATTGATGAAGTGGATGACGCGTCCACTATTTTAAGATACAGAAACGTTGAAATGACAGGCATTTCCGATGTCAAGGAGCATGTCAACAGAGCCGTCATCGGCAGTATGCTTGCAATCAGTGATTTCAACGATATAAAAAACCTGCTTTTCAGAAAGCAGTCTTTGAATAAACTCTTCGAGGAATTCATTGAGGATGAAGTGGCGCTTGATGCGATCGGGCATTATATCTTCGGACTGCCTGATATTCACCATTTGTATAAGAAGATAGTCAGCACAGTCGATGATGGGGCGGTGCTTGACCACGCATCAGAAAATCTCCTCCGCATTCGGAAAAAGATCAATTCGGAGGAAGGCAAGATCCGTGAGAAAATGAACGACCTAATCCGCGGCAATCAGCAGCGGAAGCTGAGCGACGGCATCATTACAATGAGGAATAACAGATACGTCGTCCCGGTAAAAATCGAATACCGTTCCGAGTTCAACGGAATTGTCCACGATATGTCACAGAGCGGACAGACAGTCTACATGGAGCCGATGGCAGTTGTTCAGATGACGAACAGAATACAGGGCTTGAGAGACGATGAAGCGCTGGAGATAGAACGCATACTGTATGAACTAAGCGCACGGACTGCAGAAGTCTCTGAAGAACTGACAATGATAGACGATCATCTGCATCATCTGGACATGGTGTTTGCTAAAGCGAAATACGGTACGGCAATCGGTGCGACGAAACCTGAAATCAGTGAGGCAAGAAAAGTTTATCTGCCAGCTGCATTCCACCCGATGATCGACCCGCAAGAAGTCGTCAAAAATGATATCACCATAGATGAAGGATCCCTTGCTGTAATCATCACCGGCCCGAACACCGGCGGTAAAACAGTCATTTTAAAAACAATCGGTCTCGCGCAGCTGATGGCCCAGTCGGGCATCCCCGTACCCGCAAGAGACGGCAGTATCCTGCCAATTTTTAAAAAGATCTACAGTGACATCGGTGATGAGCAGTCCATCGAACAGTCACTCTCCACATTTTCGAGCCATTTGACGAATACGAAAGTCATCATCGATAATGCTGATGATGAAACGCTTGTTCTGCTGGATGAAGTCGGCGCCGGCACAGACCCTGAAGAAGGTGCTGCTCTCGCAATCGGAATCATAGAAGACCTGCTTTCCAAGCAGTCGACACTGATTGCAACGACGCACTACCCGCAGATCAAATCATTCAGCTATACACGTGAAGATGTCATCAATGCAAGTGTTGAATTTGATGTCAATACATTATCGCCGACCTACCGTCTGCTGATGGGCATACCGGGAAGGTCCAACGCATTTGAAATTTCAAACAAGCTCGGGTTATCCCCGTCCATCATCAACAGGGCGAAAGCGCTCGTCAAATCCGATTCAAAAGATGTCAATGACATGATCACTGCATTGGAGAGTCACACGACGAATGCCCGAAAATATGAGGAAGAGACCGAGGAAGCGCTGCAGGAAGCAGAAAGACTTCAGCGTGAACTTCAGAATAATCATGAACAGTATCAGGAGTATAAAGAGAAACTGCATAAAGAAGCACGCAATGAGGCGAACAGAATCATTAAGCAGAGTGAAATAAAAGCCGAAGAAATCATCGATGAACTCAATAAGATGAAGGAAAGCGGCGCTAAAAACATCGAAGAGCATGAAATCATCGAAAGAAGAAAAGGTCTCAGGGACAGTTATTACCAGGAATCACTGAAACAACAGATTGAAAACGAGAAAGTCGAGACATTCAATCCCGGTGACAATGTGGATGTTTTGTCATACGGTCAAAAAGGCGAGATTTTGTCGATAGAAAAAGATGAAGCGATTGTCCAGATGGGCATATTGAAGATGAATATCCCGCTTAAAGAACTCAAAAAGCGGAAGAAAGAAAAAATTTCACGCCCTGTTTCGAGAAGAACAGGCAAGACGGCAGTTAAAAGCAGCCTGGATCTGCGTGGTCAGAGATATGAAGAAGCACTGATCAAGCTGGACCAATATCTGGATCAGGTGCTGCTGAGCAGTTACAGCCAGGTTGAAATCATACACGGTAAAGGTACCGGCGCACTTCAAAAAGGGGTGCAGCAGCATCTTAAACAACATCCTAAAGTGAAGTCCTACAGGATGGGACTGCCAAACGAAGGCGGCTTCGGCGTCACGATTGTTGAAATGAAGTAGGTGAGCACTTGGATAATTTTGATATGCTTAAATTGGCTAAAGTTTTAATAGCAGTGGCAATTGTAATGTTTGTCGCCGGAATATTCTATTTATTGTTTTTAACTTAAAGCAATTCGATTGTGGACAAACTGACAATGAGTTATAATCTATTTATAAACTCGAAATAATGGAGGTATATAAACATGGCATTATATGATGTGAATGATTCGAATTTTAAAGAAGAAGTTGCTAATGGTGTAACTTTGGTTGATTTTTGGGCAACTTGGTGTGGACCATGTAAAATGATCGCTCCAGTACTTGAAGAAGTTGCGGTTGAGGTTGACGGTAAAGCAAACATCGCCAAGCTGGATGTTGATGCCAACGGAGCAACTGCAAGTGAGTATGAAGTGATGAGTATCCCGACTCTCATCCTTTTCAAAGATGGAGAGCCGGTTGACAAAGTTGTCGGCTTCCAGCCGAAAGAACAACTTGTTGCATTGATTGAAAAACACGCTTAAAAATTTAACCGCCTGTAATGGCGGTTTTTTTATATTGTTCAGTTTAAAGAGGGATGACCATGACAGAATTAAAATTGAAACTCTCGGTGCTGCCGACCGAACCCGGCTGTTATCTGATGAAGGATAAGTATGGGGAAATTCTTTATGTCGGCAAGGCCAAAAATTTAAGGAACCGTGTAAGGTCCTACTTTACCGGTGCCCATGATGAAAAGACGATGCGTCTGGTGAGTGAGATTACAGATTTTGATTTCATAGTGACTTCAACAGAAGTGGAGTCGCTCCTTTTGGAATTGAATCTGATTAAAAAACATTATCCGAGATATAATATTCTCCTTAAAGACGACAAAAGTTATCCATTCATCAAAATTACGAAGGAAAAACATCCCCGTCTGCTCGTTACCAGAACGGTAAAACCGTCATCGGGCACATATTTCGGACCGTACCCGAACGCTTACAGTGCCCATGAAACGAAAAAACTGCTCGATCGTATCTATCCGCTCAGAAAATGTAACACGATGCCGGATAAGCTGTGCCTCTACTATCATATCGGCCAATGTCTCGGACCCTGTGTTTATGATGTGGAGCAGGAACAGTATGATGAAATGATTCAGGGTATCACCCGTTTCTTAAATGGTGAGACCGATCAGATCATGCAGGATCTGAAAGACAAGATGGAGACCGCCTCGGAAGCGCTAGAGTTTGAAAAGGCGAAAGAATACCGGGACTTGAGAGGTCACATTGAAAATACGATGATGAAGCAGAAGATGATGACGGCGGATATGACTTCCAGAGATGTTTTCGGCTACAGTGTTTCGAAAGGGTGGATGTCCATTTCGGTACTGCTGATCAGAAACGGCAACCTGATAGAGAAAAAAGCGGAATTGTTCCCGATACAGGATGATATCGAAGAAGAATTTTACAGATATATCGTTCAGTTTTATGACCTGAAATCCAGCCTGCTGCCAAAAGAAGTCCATATCCCGAAGGAATTCAATAAAGATATCATATCCGAAGTGATTGAGTCGAAAGTATTCCAGCCTAAGCGTGGCGCAAAAAAGGAAATGATAGAACTGGCTGTTAAAAATGCGAAAATCGCTATAGACAATAAGTTCGACATTATTGAGCGTGACGAGCGGCGCACGGTCAAGGCAATTGAAGCGCTTGGTGAAGCGCTGGACATAGAGACGCCGATCCGCATAGAAGCTTTTGACAACTCGAATATTCAGGGTGTGGATCCCGTCAGTGTGATGGTGTCTTTCATCGACGGCAAGCCAAGTAAGAAAAATTACAGGAAATATAAGATTAAAACCGTTGAAGATATTGATGACTATGCATCGATGGCAGAAGCTGTCAGAAGAAGATACACAAGAGTGCTGAAAGAAAAACTGCCTCTTCCGAATCTGATCATCGTCGACGGTGCACTTGGCCATATGAATACGGTCAAAAGTGTGCTGCTGGATGAAATGTCATTGGATATTCCTGTGGCAGGGCTCGCGAAAAACGATAAACACCAGACAGCTGAGCTGTTGTTCGGAGACAATGGGGAGATTGTGCCGATGAAGAAAAACTCCCAGAGCTTTTATCTGCTGCAGCGCATTCAGGATGAAGTCCACAGGTTTGCGATCAGTTTCCACAGAAGTATCAGGAGCAAATCACAGGCCGTGTCCGTACTCGATAATATCGAGGGGGTCGGTCCGAAAAGAAAGCAGAAACTGTTGAAACACTTTGGTTCGATAAAAAGAATGAAGGATAAAGAAGTGAATGATTTCATAGAAATCGGAATTCCCAAAAATGTTGCGGAACATATTCTTGAGGGTATAAAGTAACTTTACATGATTAAATTTTCACAATCTTTGAAAAGCATTACGATTACACGTCAAAGTGCCTTGATTTATAGTATCCTTAGGCGTAAAATAGACATTGTGAAAATGTAACTTATAGTAGAGTTAGGGGGGAATTCAAGTGTCGAAACAAGATTCAAGTTTTTTAATACGCCGAATTCACTCGTTGCTTGGTGTTATTCCTCTGGGTGTCTTTTTAGTACAGCACCTGGTGGTTAACCACTTTGCAACTAGAGGAGAGGAAGCATTCAACACGGCGGCCGGTTTTATGGCTAATTTACCATTCGTAATATTCCTGGAGATTTTTGTTATCTATATACCGATCTTATTCCATGGTATTTATGGTATTTACATAGCTTTTACAGCCAATTACAAGTACGGCTATCCGAGTACGTTCCGCAACATCAGCTTTTTGCTGCAGAGAATTTCAGGTGTGCTGGCTTTTATTTTCATAGCCATCCACGTCTATCAGACAAGAGTACAGGTGTTCCTTGGTCATGATCTGGACTTTGACCTTGTCGCGGATATTGTAGCTAATCCGTTATGGCTGGTATTCTACATTGTGGGTATTCTTGCAACCGTATACCATTTTGCGAACGGTCTATGGAGCTTCATGATCACATGGGGCATTACACAGTCTGACAGAGCACAGAAATACATGGGTTATGCATCACTTCTTGTATTTGTTGTAGTGAGTGTCATCGGAATCCAGGCAATATTAGCGTTTATATAATTAGAGGAGTGTAAAACATGGCGAACAATAAAATCATCGTTGTCGGCGGTGGGTTAGCCGGCCTTATGGCGACGATCAAAGCAGCAGAAACAGGAGCCGAAGTGGATTTGTTTTCAATCGTACCTGTGAAAAGGTCTCACTCTGTATGTGCCCAGGGCGGTATAAATGGAGCAGTCAACACAAAAGGTGAGGGCGATTCAACTGCTATACATTTTGACGATACGGTTTACGGCGGTGACTTTCTGGCAAACCAGCCCCCGGTAAAAGCAATGACTGACGCGGCGCCGGAAATCATTCACCTGCTGGACCGTATGGGTGTTACGTTTAACAGGACGCCGGAAGGTCTTCTTGATTTCAGACGTTTTGGCGGTACCCTGTACCATAGAACTGCATATGCCGGTGCAACAACGGGGCAGCAGCTCTTGTACGCACTTGATGAGCAGGTGCGTAAATATGAAGTTGATGGTCTTGTGAATAAGTTTGAAGGATGGGAGTTCCTCGGTGTGGTTCTGGATGATGAGGGTAAATCTCGCGGTATCACTGCCCAGAAGATCGACAGCGGCGAGATTGAAACTTTCAAATCCGATGCTGTTATCATGGCGACAGGCGGACCGGGCATCATCTTCGGTAAATCGACTAACTCTATGATCAATACAGGTTCAGCGGCATCAATCGTCTACCAGCAGGGTGCGATTTATGCGAACGGTGAATTCATTCAGATTCACCCGAC
This sequence comes from Lacicoccus qingdaonensis, assembly GCF_900101075.1. GTDB lineage: Bacteria > Bacillota > Bacilli > Staphylococcales > Salinicoccaceae > Lacicoccus > Lacicoccus qingdaonensis. Next base: position 34,985 of record NZ_FNFY01000018.1, read on the forward strand.
TGCAATCCCGGGAGATGACAAACTCCGTCTGATGAGTGAATCAGCCCGTGGTGAAGGCGGAAGAATCTGGACATATAAAGACGGCAAGCCCTGGTATTTCCTTGAAGAGAAATATCCGGACTACGGCAACCTGGTTCCCCGCGATATCGCAACACGTGAAATATTCGATGTGTGTGTGAATCAGAAACTGGGTATCAACGGCGAGAACATGGTCTACCTTGACCTGTCACATAAAGATCCGCACGAACTGGATGTCAAGCTTGGCGGCATCATCGAAATTTATGAGAAGTTTACAGGTGACGATCCTCGTAAAGTGCCGATGAAAATCTTCCCGGCAGTACACTACTCAATGGGCGGTCTCTATGTAGACTTCGACCAGATGACAAACGTACCCGGACTGTTTGCTTCAGGTGAATGTGACTACTCACAGCATGGCGGCAACCGTCTCGGCGCGAACTCTCTGCTTTCTGCCATCTACGGCGGTATGGTTGCAGGACCTAAGGCAATCGACTATGTCAAAGAACTTGATAAATCTTATGAAGATCTTGATGAGTCAATATATGAGAGAGCCAAAAAGACTGAAGAAGACAAATTCAATAACATCCTGAATATGGACGGCGAAGAGAATGCCTACGTCATCCATAAAGAGCTTGGCGAGCTTATGACGGACAACGTGACTGTTGTCAGGCATAATGACCGTCTTGAAGAAACAGATAAGAAAATAGTCGAGTTGATGGAACGTTATAAAAACATCAACATCAATGATACGAAGAAGTGGAGTAACCAGGCGGCGTTCTTTACGAGGCAGCTGTGGAATATGCTGGTACTTGCGCGTGTCATCACTATCGGTGCACTCAACCGTAACGAATCACGCGGCGCCCACTACAAACCTGATTTCCCTGAGCGTAATGACGACGAGTGGCTGAAAACTACGAAAGCTTATTTCGAAGGGGAACTGGAAGCACCAAGATTTGAATATGAGGATGTAGATGTAAGCTTGATTCCGCCGCGTAAACGTGACTACACTTCAAAATCTAAAGGAGGTGCCAATAAATAATGGCTGATAATAAAGTAATCAAAATAAATATAAAACGTCAGGAAAACCCTGAGTCCAGCCCTTATTGGGAAGAATTCGAAGTCGGATACAGAGAGAATATGAACGTGATCAGTGCACTGATGGAAATTCAGAGAAACCCTGTGAATGCCAAAGGTGATAAAACAACACCGGTAACATGGGATATGAATTGTCTGGAAGAGGTGTGCGGTGCCTGTTCGATGGTGATCAACGGTACAGCAAGACAATCTTGTACAGCACTTATCGACCAGTTCGAGCAGCCGATCAAACTTGAACCTATGTCAACGTTCCCAATCGTCAAAGACCTGCAGGTTGACCGTTCATTCATGTTCGACAACTTGAAGCGTGTTCAGGCATGGGTGCCGATCGACGGTACTCACGATCTGGGTCCAGGACCAAGAATGCCTGAGAAAAAACGTCAGACTGCATATGAACTTTCCAAATGTATGACTTGCGGTGTGTGTCTGGAAGTTTGTCCGAACGTCAATGACAAATCAAGCTTCATGGGTGCAGCAGCAATTTCACAAGTGAGATTGTTCAACCTTCACCCGACAGGCAGCATGAACAAAAACGAACGTCTCGACGCTCTTATGGGTGTCGGCGGTGTCGCTGAATGCGGCATGGCACAAAACTGTGTGGAAGCCTGCCCGCAGGGCATCCCGCTCACTACATCCATTGCTGCAATGCAGAGAGAAACAACATTCCACATGTTCAAGTCCTTCTTCGGAAGTGACCACCAGGTGGATTAATCGATATATATTTAGGAAGAGCTCATGCTCTTCCTATTTTTTTATGTCGATTTACGATATAATTAATACAAAAATGATAGTAGGGACTGGAATTTATGTCAGATAAAGATTTAATCATCTCAATAGAAAAATCTATCAGGTATATTTCAGTACATGTCAGAGCGCATGGCCGTGAAATATTAAAGGAGTATGAAATCTCTCCGCCGCAATTTGTCGCATTGCAATGGGTAGGAGATAAAGAGGGCATCACCATCGGTGAACTGTCCAACAGAATGTATCTTGCACATTCCACAACAACAGATATAGTGGACAAATTGGAAAAATTAAATCTGGTAAAGAGGTATAAATCTGAGAAGGACAAACGACTCGTACTCGTCAAGATGGAAAAGACGGGTAAAGAAATCATCAATAAGGTGATCAATAAACGGATTTCCTATATTCGTGATATCACCGCCCACCTGGATGAAAAAGAACTCGATCTGTTACCTGAAATACTGGAATCAATCCTGAGAGAAAGTGAAAAAAACACTCATGGATAAACCAATCGGTGTCATGGATTCGGGTGTCGGCGGCATGACTGTGGTCAAAGAAATCGTCAGACAGCTTCCGCATGAAAAAATTCTTTACTTCGGTGATATTTCGAGATGTCCGTATGGTGAGAAAAGCCAGGAAGAGGTCAGGGATTATACTGTTCAGATTGCCGATTATCTGGTAGGCAAAGGGATTAAAATGCTTGTCATCGCCTGTAATACCGCCACAGCCGCAGCACTCGAAATATTAAAGGAACGTCTGGATATTCCTGTACTTGGAGTGATTCAGCCGGGGGCGAGAAGTGCGATTCAAAACAGCAGAAACAAGAAGGTGCTGGTGCTGGCAACATCCGGTACAGTTAAATCAAATGCGTACAGTGACGCCATCATAGGCATCAACAGCGGTTTTTCAGTGTCCAGCCTGGCCTGCCCAAAATTTGTGCCGCTAGTTGAACAGCTGAGATATAAGGATGATGTTGTGTCAGGAATCATCATCCATCAATCATTGAAAAAACACAGGCATACCGATGCGGACACGATCATTCTCGGCTGTACACATTATCCACTTTTGAAAGCGGATATAAGGAACTATTTCAACAATGAAAAGAAAGTGATTGACTCCGGGTATGAGACTGCCCGTGAAACGAGCACGATTCTGAATTACAACAATTTACTCAGGACATCCGGGGAGAGTATCGTGCACACGATACTGATCAACGGTGACAGCAGCCGCTTCGAATATGTCCTCCGGGACTGGCTGCCTGAACTGGAGTATAAGATCCAAGAAATTGAATTGTAGGTGTAATAATGTCTGGAAAAATAGTAATTGCAACAGGGAATAAAGGAAAGATAAATGATTTCAAAGCAGTATTCACAGATTATGAAGTCGTCGGCATTAAGGAAATGCTGTCGGATTTCGAAGTGGAGGAAACAGCGGATACTTTCGGCGGCAACGCAATATTGAAGGCTGAGGCAGCATCCGAAGCGCTCGGTCTGCCTGTCATCAGCGATGATTCTGGATTATCTGTAAACGCATTGGAAGGTGCGCCGGGTGTTTATTCTGCAAGATATTCAGGTGTTAACGCAACGGATGAGAGTAATAATGCCAAACTGCTTGAAGCGCTGGAAGGCGTTACGGAAAGAAGCGCCCATTTTACATGTGTCATCGCGCTCAGTGTTCCGGGTGAAGAGACACGAACCTATACAGGTGTATTGGAAGGTGAGATTCTGACCGAACCGTTCGGAACTTATGGTTTTGGATATGATCCATTGTTTAGGACTTCCGAGGGAATATATCTCGGCATGATTAACAGCGGGGAAAAAGGGAAAATAAGTCATAGAAGCAAAGCGTTGAAAGAACTGATGAAAGATAAGGAAGTCTTTGAAAAATTAACTTCAAATTAAAAGGAGAATTTTAATGAAAGTTTTAATTGTGAGTGACAATCATGGGGAAGATGAAATCGTTCAAAGTGCATTGGACCATAATCCCGGAGACTTGAATATCCATCTTGGGGACAGCGAATTCACATTTGACAATCCTGAGCTCGAAAAATTCAACAAAGTGAGAGGCAATGTGGATGATGACAGCAGGTTCCCTGTGGAAGCGCATGATGAAGAATCAAATATTTTCCTGACGCACGGGCATCTCTATAACATTAAGGGCGACCGTGAAGTCCTCAGTGACAGGGCACTTGAATTCGAAGCGAAATATGCATTATACGGCCATTCGCATATTGCACTCGCTGAGAATGTCAATGGTGTATTCTGTATCAACCCGGGAAGCATCTCGCTCCCGAAAGGTGAATGGGAAGCGAGCTATTGTGTACTCGATACCGAAAAAGATACAGTGCAGTATTTCAACAGAGCGCATGAAAAATTTGAAGAGGTCAATCTGTTGGATCTTTAAAGAGAGAAGGGGGAGATAACAAAATGTTATTTCCCTTTTTCATTCAATCAGACGGGTCAGGAACATCATGGCAGTCAGGAATATCAGACTGACTGTGAAAATGTTCAATGAGATCTGTTTTTTCGTGTACAGTATGACGATGATAATGATGAAAAGGCCGCATAAGATTGAAAATAATACGGCATTCATATTAAAAGAAGTGTAACGCATCGTCAAATACAGTAATGCGATGATTATAAAATATGTAGATAAAAAGATATTGATTGTCTGTTTCATCGTATCCCCCTTTATATTGTGACAGGAGTGGTATTATCAGTATATTATATTTCGATGATGACTGTATAATGTGTAACACATTTGCAAAGTGGATAGTTAAACTCGACCGGCGCGAAAAAATATATTTCGCATCGATAAAAGAACTTGAAGATATTTTACCAAAGGATATAGATTCAGTGGTTTATTATTCGGATGATCTTTATATCAGGAGTGATGCGGTGATCGAAGTGCTGAATGATGCGACTCGCACAAAAATATTCAGTGCTTTCAAAGTGATTCCTGTATGTTTCAGAAACCGTCTGTATAAATTCATTGCCGGAAACAGACACCGCCTGAACAGGGGAGATGCATGCGAAATCAATTCGAAAGTGAGAAAGAGAATTATTTCATCATAAGAAAGTAAGTGAAGACAATGATAAAAATCAATATAGATGAGGATACGGAATTGCGTGAACTGACCCAGCGAGACCGCAAAATGATTTACGATGTGGTCAACTACAACAGGGTTTATCTGAAAAGATGGCTGCCCTGGCTGGATTATACGAAAAGTTCCCACAGCTATGTGACCATGATAAAATCATGGCAGCAGAATATTGAACTTGGCACGGGAATGGAACTTGGTCTGTTCTACAATAATGAGTTTGTAGGAATGTGCGGGTTCACCTCAATCGATTCGAATTCGAGAAGAGGGCAGATCGGCTACTGGATCAGCAAAGATTTCGAAGGCCACGGTCTGATGAGAAAAAGCGTCGAGGCAATCATTTCTCATGGGTTTGATGTATTGAGACTGAACCGTATAGAAATCGTATCCGGTGTGAACAATTTAAGAAGCCGTAAAATACCTGAATCACTCAATTTCACTAAAGAAGGTGTCATGAAGGAATATGAATTCCTGTATGACCACTATCATGACTGCATCTTATACCGTATGCTTAGGAGCGAATGGCACTCTCAAGATGTTTAGACGTCGTTGAACAGTGGTATTGACTGTTAAACATTATATGAGAGGTGTTAAATATGAGTGACGAAAGCAGAAAAGAACAGACAAAAGGTAATTTAAAAGAGACAGTCGGCAACGTAACCGGAGATAAAGAATTGGAATCAGAAGGTAAAAAAGATAAAAATTCCGGAAAAGCTAAAGAATTTGTCGAGAATGCAAAAGATAAGGCAAACGAAACCATCGATAAGTTTACAAAAGATGATAAAAACCGTTAATGTGAGATAAACATTGGGCCACTGAAAGCAGTTCGGGTTTCAGTGGCCTTTTGCTGTATGCAGAGGATTAATGGCCGGACTCAGGACTTTATTCGCATATCTTCACAAATAAATAAAACTGCTTACCGGATTCGGAAGCAGTTTTCATCATTTAAGCGTCCCGGGAGGGGTTCGAACCCCCGACCTATGGCTTAGGAGGCCATTGCTCTATCCAGCTGAGCTACCGGGACAAAAAAGCCCCAGTAAACCGTTGTTTACCAGGGTATGTAAATTTAGAAATATATTCCGTAGCGTCCCGAGAGGGATTCGAACCCCCGACCGATGCCTTAGAAGGGCATTGCTCTATCCAGCTGAGCTATCGAGACTTAATTAAGAACAAATTCAATTATAATCAATGTGAAGGGTATAAGTCAATTATTATTTTAAAATTAATAATGTGAAATTACATTATATTTACGAACTTTACAATTTGTTATAAAAAGTTTATTGTCTTATTTGATTTACAAGTAAATAAACGTTTTATAGAATGAGATGTGAGCGAAATAAAAATTAGGAGAAAGATCATGAGTAAATTTGATGAACAGATTCTAGTAGTACCAAGAGAACAATTATTCAATTCTGAAGAGCATGCCTTTAATGGTTTTATCGGAAAAGAAGATCCGCGCTATCAGGCCATCGTGGATACTTTTAAAAATTTTGATGTAAAACGCCGCGGTGATATGGAAGAAGATTCTTCATATAAGCAGCTGATCAGCTACGTCATCATTTCTACTGCTGATGATAAGGAAACTTTAGTTTATGAAAGACTCGGAGGCGGCGGGGAAGAAAGGCTGCATGGTCTGCTGTCAATCGGTGTCGGCGGTCATATGAACGACATACCGGAAGTGACGGATATAAATGAAAAGCTGTCCATCAACGCTAAGCGCGAGCTTGAAGAGGAAGTGGGCTTAGCAGGTGAAGATGTAAATGACATAGAAATCATGGGACTGATCAACGACGATGATAATGATGTCGGTCTTGTACACATCGGTCTGGTATTGAAAGTTTCCGTTAGTAAGGACAGTGTCTCTAATATGGAGGCGGACACTCTGGCCCTGAAATGGAAGGATAATAATGAACTGTCAGATCTTTCACCTTACGAATCCTGGAGTGAATTGATCATTCGTGATGCTTATGGCAGATAAAATTACAACGCATCAGCGATTTTTAAAGAAAGCTGAAAAAGATCTGGTTCAATTGTTCAAGGACAGTGAGTTCAAGACTTTTACAGAACGATATTATCATTATATCGGCATGGGCACCGCCGATATCCGACTGGAAGAAATGTTCTATGAGTCACTTGATGCGCTAGGTGAATATGAAAAAGTGACGGATTATGCACTGATGAAGCTGAATGAAGGAGGCGGAGATTATGAAATGCATATGCTTGAACTGCTTAAAGCCCTGATCCAGCAGGAAAGGTACTATGAAGTCATCAATTTCTCCGACCATCTTATGGAGGAGAACATTCCCCAGGGTTTCAGAATCGATGTCGCCGGGCTTCGCCATCAGGCGAAGAAATCAATTGATGAAAAAAGGCGCGATAGTGCAGATCTGACGGAAGACAAGAAATCGGATGAGCCCGACACAGCAGATATAGATCTGGATAATATGAGCCATCAGGCAATACTGAGGATGTTCAGTACTTTTGCAGATGAAAAAAATGATAAGTATGAAGATTTTGTACTGGATGCACTCCAAAAGATCAATGATAAAGACATCGTCACCTTCATGCTCCTTTATTTGAAGGAGATAGGGTATGACAGCAAGGTTAAGCATTATAAATTCGGACAGGCGGTGGAAGTCAATCCGAGCGAACTGCCGGTGCTTGAGGAAGTGACGCTGATCAATGAAGTGGAGCCAGAAGTGCTGGATGTGCTGGAATCACAGGCGCCGCAGATTGTCAGTGAAGCGACGCTTCTGATGACGAGCCATGCGATTTTCAACTATCCTAAACCTTTGGATTTCAGTTCAGATGAAATGATAGAAGGTTATCTGGAATATATCCTCGATCTGTTGAATGTGGACCATTCATACAGCGCCGATGACCGGGTTTATGAGTGGATCGTAGAAATGGAACAGATCGTCACTTCGACAAAAACCTAAATATAAGTCAATTGTTGGATAAGGAAAAGTAGTATGTTATACTAAAAAAGTTATGAAAAATTGTATTAACGGAGGAATTTATACTATGTCTCACAAATGGGAAAAACAAGAAGGAAATGAAGGTCTTCTGACGGTAACAGTACCTGCGGAGGAATTCAATCAAGCATTGGATGAAGCATTCGTCAAAGTATCGAAGGATGTTTCACTTCCAGGATTCAGAAAAGGAAAAATTCCACGTCAAATGTTTGAAAAAAGATTTGGTGTTGAATCCCTGTACCAGGATGCATTGGATATCGTACTTTCACCAAACTATGCCAAAGCTGTTGAAGAAGAAGGTATTACTCCAGTTGATCAGCCTGAAGTAGATATTGTAGAAGTTGAAAAAGGAAAAGATCTTATTTTTACAGCTAAAGTCACTGTGGAGCCGGAAGCAAAACTGGGCGAATACAAAGGACTTGAAGGCACTAAACTTTCAACAGAAGTTACAGACCATGACATTGAACATGAAATCGGTCATATGCTTGAAAATCATACAGAAATGGTCATCAAAGATGACGGCGAGATTGAAAACGGCGATACAGTCAACCTCGACTTCGACGGTTATCTTGACGGAGAGCAGTTCGAAGGCGGAAAAGCTGAGGAATTCGATCTTGAAGTCGGTTCCGGTTCATTCATCGGCGGTTTCGAAGAGCAGCTTGTCGGCCTTAAAGTAGGCGACGAGAAAGATGTAGAAGTTACTTTCCCTGAAGATTATCAGGCGGAAGAGCTGGCTGGAAAACCTGCAGTGTTCAAAGTCAAAATCAACTCCATCAAAGTGAAAGAGACTCCTGAGCTGGATGATGAGCTTGTAAAAGAGCTTGACCAGGGCGTTGAGACTGTAGATGAGCTGAAAGCCAAACTTGAAAAAGACTTGAAAGAAGCGAAAGAAAACCAGTCTGATGTAGCATTGAAAGAAGAACTTCTTACAAAAGCAAGCGACAATGCTGAAATTGATGTTCCGGAAGCAATGGTAAACTCTGAACTTGACAGAATGCTTCAGGAATTCGAACAGAACTTATCACAACAGGGTATCAATCTTGAAATGTACCAGCAGTTATCCGGTCAGGATGAAAATGCACTCCGTGAAACAATGAAGGAAGATGCAGAAAAGCGTGTCAGAACAAATATCACGCTGAAGCAGATTGCAGCAGATGAAAATATTGAAGTTGCAGATGAAGATCTTGATAAAGAGCTTGAGAAAATGAGTGAACAGTTCGGTATCGGAGTTGAAGACATCAAATCAACTTTAGGCGACCTGTCAATGCTTGAGCAGGATATCAAAGTTCAAAAAGCATTGGATGTACTTGTTGACAATGCAAAAATCGTTGAAGGAACTGAAGAAGAAAAAACTGAAGCAGATTCAGAAGAATCAACAGAAGAAAAATAAATCGGTTTGATGATCAATAGCTCTGCGGCCGACCGGCTGCAGAGCTATTGGTATCAATGATGGTGAGTTAATTCGTTGATTTAGGCATTAACTTCTAGTATAGTTTACGACAATGATAAAAGAGGTGTTAATATGATTAAATTTAATGAAGATGACACAAACTTGACTTGTTCTTTCTGTGGTAAGGATCAGGAGCAGGTTAAAAAACTGATCGCAGGCAGCGGCGTTTACATTTGTAACGAATGTATCGAGTTGTGTTATGAAATTATTGAAGAAGAACTGAAAACTGAACATAAAGCTATCTTTACTGAATTACCAAAACCTCAGGAAATACTTGAATCCCTGAATGATTATGTAATCGGACAGGATGATGCAAAGCGTGCGTTGAGTGTGGCGGTTTATAACCATTATAAACGTATTAACCAGGAAAGCAGCGATGACGATGTAGAGATATCCAAAAGTAATATCGCTCTGATCGGCCCGACCGGCAGCGGTAAAACATTGCTCGCACAGACTTTGGCAAGGACACTTGACGTTCCATTTGCGATTGCGGATGCGACAAGTCTGACAGAAGCCGGCTATGTCGGCGATGATGTAGAGAATATCCTTCTCCGTCTGATCCAGGCTGCCGATTTTGATGTAGAACGTGCGGAACAGGGCATCATCTACGTCGATGAGATTGATAAGATTGCACGTAAAAGTGAAAACACATCAATTACAAGAGATGTTTCAGGTGAAGGTGTCCAGCAGGCTCTGCTCAAGATTTTGGAAGGCACGACTGCAAGCGTACCGCCACAGGGCGGCAGAAAGCACCCTAACCAGGAATCCATCCAAATAGATACAAAAAACATACTGTTTGTACTCGGCGGTGCATTCGACGGTATGGATGAAATCATCAAGCGCAGAATCGGAGAGAAAATCATCGGCTTCGGCGGACCGGCAACATCTGCAGAAGATAAAGATGCGCTTCTGTCAAAAGTACGCCCGGATGACCTTCAGAGCTATGGCCTGATTCCAGAGTTCATCGGACGTGTGCCGATCATCAGCCACCTGGGCGAACTGGATGTTGACGCGCTCAATTCCATTCTTACAGAACCTAAAAACGCCCTCGTCAAACAGTATCAGAAAATGCTCGCGATCGATGAAGTTGAATTGGAATTTGAAGAAGATGCATTGAACGCAATCAGTGAGCTCGCAATCGAAAGAAAAACAGGCGCCCGTGGACTCCGTTCAATCATAGAAGAACGTATGGTGGACATCATGTTCAGCGTGCCTTCAAATGATGATATCAAAAAAGTCAAAATTACCAGAGAAACGATAGTGGATGAAAGTGAACCACTGCTTTACGATAAAGATGGTAAAGAAATCTCTCTCAATCGTAAAAGTGCATAACCTATAAAGCTGTCTGGATTCAGACAGCTTTTTTTATAAGGAGTATATAAGTATGAAATTGAAAATAAACCCCAATAACGTGGAGTTCATGATTTCAGCGATGGATGTTTCCCAGTATCCAGGTGAAAACAAAAATGAAATCGCGCTGAGCGGCCGTTCAAATGTCGGTAAATCTTCATTTATAAACGCGGTTGTCGGCCGTAAAAATATTGCGAGAACGTCATCAAAACCCGGTAAAACGGTAAACCTGAATTTTTATAATGTCGACGATCAGTTCCTCATGGTGGATGTTCCAGGCTACGGCTATGCAAAACAGTCCAAAAAGGACAGGCAGAAATGGGGAGAGCTGATTGAATCCTACCTTACTGAGCGGGAGGAATTGCAGGTTGTCGTCCAGCTGATCGACCTTCGTCATAAACCGACAGGGGATGATGTTTTAATGTATGATTTCCTAAAGCATCTTGATCTTCCTGTAATCGTTATCTGCACCAAATCGGATAAGATTGCGAAAAGTAAAATAGATAAACATTTGAAAATAGTCAGGGAAACCATGGAAGTCGAACCGGAAGATATTGTCATCGATTTTTCATCGGTGGACAAGAAAAATCTGCCGAAAGTCCATGAAGCATTAAGTAAATTTGTCTAGGCTGGTACATTTATGATTTCCGGCCGATTTCAACCGTGTTATGTAGATATAGCATGGTTTTTTTGTTACAATTAGAATTATTATTAATAACGTTTAATTGTGGTAGGAGGAAATTTAATGCACGTAATTTCGCTTAGTTTAAATTACAGAAAAGCGACAGTCGAAGAGCGTGAGAAGGTACAGTTCAACGAAGTGGAGCTGACAGAAGCTCTGCATAAATTAAGAACCGAGAAAAGTATTTTGGAGACGGTATTACTGTCGACCTGTAACAGAACCGAAGTCTACATAGTGAGTGACCAGATCCATACGGGGAAATATTATGCGCAGAGTTTTCTCGCTGACTGGTTTGACGTTGACCTGGAAACCATAAAAAAAATAATAGATGTAAAAGTCGGTGAGGAAGCGATTGAACATCTATTTTACGTGACTGCGGGGCTGGATTCCATGGTGCTCGGTGAAACCCAGATACTTGGGCAGATCAGGGATGCATTTCTCAAAGCCCAGAATGAACAGACAACAGGCACGATCTTTAACAAGTTGTTCAAAGAAGCAATCACTGTTGCTAAAAAAGGCCACAATGATACTGATATATCTAAAAATGCGGTTTCCACTTCATATGCGGCTGTCCAGCTGGTCAATAAGATTTTTGACGAAAATAGAGCGGTGAAAGCTGTCGTCATCGGAGCTGGTGAGATGTCTGAACAATCGGTTCTGAACCTGACTTCAAACGGCATCACAGACATTACGATCGTCAACCGTACGATTGACAATGCACAAAGACTGGCAGATAAGTTCGGCTGCAGCTATCAGGCGATGGACGAACTGGAAGACTGCCTCCTGGATACCGACCTCGTCATTTCAAGTACATCTTCAAGAAATTATGTGATCACAGAATATATGCTGGAGAGCATTCAGGCGAAAAGGGCGGCACGTCCGCTGATCCTCATCGATATAGCGATGCCGCGGGATATAGAACCGGGCACTACACAATACGATAATGTATATATGTATAACGTTGATGATCTCCAGGGCCTGATCGACTCCAACCTTGAAACAAGACAGCAGGAGGCGAAAAAAGTCGAATCGATGATTGTAAAAGCCCAGGATGACTTTGATACATGGGTGAACCAGCTTGGGGTGACGCCGGTCATCCAGGCTCTGAGAACGAAAGCATTGACGATACACGAAGAAACGTTCAAAAGTGTGGAACGTAAAATGCCTGACATGACTGACAGAGAAAAGACGGTCATCAGCAAGCACATGAAGAGCATCATCAATCAAATGCTGAAAGATCCGATTACTTATACAAAAGAAATCGGCAATGAAAAGCATGCGATGAAAAAACTTAAAGAAATAGAAATGTTATTTGGAATCGAGGAAGAAGTCGAGGAAGTCAAGAACAGAGAGCGTGACAAACACCGCCAGGCGCTTATCAGCAAGCAATCTGAAATTGCATTTGAATAAAATGGGTAGGGACCAATATGGATATTCTGTTCCGCATCAATGAATTTATCATGCTTTTATACTTTAGCGGCCTTTCTGTGCTGGCGTACGATTTAGCTTTTAGAAATCGCCAGGCCAGAAAGGTTTCCTTTTATGTCATCATACTGGCGACAGCTCTGCATCTTTTGATTTATCTGAATGCTGTTTTCAGCCTTTCCCGTATACCGATGTTGACAACTTACGAAGGGATGTTCACACTTTCCTTAGTATTATCAATTGTCGGCATTATGTATTATTATAAGAATGACAGCGAACAGGTGCTGTTGGGATTCATATTTTTAAGCTTTATATTCTTTTCGATGTTTACATTCCAGCCTGAGCCGTTATCACAGCAGGTGGAAGTATCGGTCATAATGAATGAGCTGCTGGTCATCCATGTCGGTCTGGCCCTGCTCGCCTATGTTCTGTTTTTCGTTTCGGCACTGCATGCGCTGATATACGTCATTCAATATACGAATTTAAAGAAGAAACGCTTCAACCGTACATTTTTTTCCTTATTCAGCATAGAAACGGCGCGCAAAGTGATGATGCGCAGTGTCGGCATCGGCCTGATGACCATGACGATCAGCATACTTCTCGGTTTTCACTGGGGCCTTCAGATCATCGGTCCGGGTATCATTGTTGATGTAAAGGTTTTAGGCACATCATTCATAGTCGTTTTATACATCATGCTGCTCTTTTACTTGAAAAAGATGCGCAATATTTATGTTTTTGCTATTTTAAATATGGTTCTGTTCATAATCTGCATGACTAATTATTTATTCGTTTCACAGTTTTCAAATTTCCATATATGGACTTAAAAGGAGTATTTTCAATGAGAAAATTTATCGTCGGATCCAGACGCAGTGGTTTGGCCATGACACAATCAAAACAGTTTATCGCTTTACTTCAGGAACAGTTTCCTGAAACAGAATTCGAAATAAAAGAAATCGTCACAAAAGGAGACCGTATCGTTGACGTCCAATTGTCGAAAGTAGGCGGCAAAGGTCTTTTCGTCAAAGAGATTGAACAGGCTCTGGAAAATGAAGAAATTGATATGGCGATACACAGTTTAAAAGATGTTCCGAGCAAATTGCCGGATCAGTTTAAAATTGCATGTATCCCCGACAGAGAAGATATGCGGGATGCATTTCTCTCGAACAATAAAGTGCTCTTCAAAGATCTGCCTGCAGGCAGCATCGTCGGCACAAGCAGCCTGAGACGTGCAGCACAGCTGAAATCCATCCGTGACGATATTACCGTCAACTGGGTAAGAGGAAACATCGACACACGCATCAAGAAGATGGAGTCCGGTGAGTATGATGCAATACTGCTGGCGGCTGCAGGACTTAAAAGAATGGGCTGGGGCGACAGCCGTGTAACAGAATACTTCGACGCGGAAGAGTTCATTCCTGCAATCGCACAGGGCGCACTCGGCATTGAAATCAGAAAAGATGACCATGAACTGGATGAGATGCTTCAGAAAGTACATTCAAGCGATGATGCATTGTGTACAAATGCAGAACGGACTTTCCTGAGCCGTATGGACGGCAGCTGCCAGGTGCCGATCGGCGGATATGCAACACTTGAAGACGGCGAACTTTATTTGACAGGCCTGATCATGTCCGAAGATGGTGAAGAGAAGTATCTCGTTAAAAAATCCGCATCGGATCCTTATGAGCTCGGCAACCTGGTTGCTGATGAGATGGAGAAAATCGGAGCGAAGGAAATCATTGATAAAATCAATGAAAACTTATAACAGCAGTACAAAAAATGTCCTCGTAACCCAGACGAAATTAAATGCTGAGAGTGATGAATTTGATATCATTCATGCACCGCTCATCAAAATACAGCCACTGGCATTCGATGAGGATTTTCTGGATGAACATTATGACTGGATCATTTTAACGAGTAAAAATGCTGTGAATCTATTTTTACCTTATCTGGAAAAGACCCGGTTTGTGAAAATCGCCAGCATTGGCGAAAAAACGACGGAACTTCTTGTCAAAAACGGCTATAAGGTGGATTTCGAGCCTTCCGTCTATACACAGGAAGGTTTTATAGAGCAATTCCCGCTTGATGATGAAGTGGATATGAAAAGAGTACTTTATCCGACCAGCAAAGATGCGAGAAATATTCTTCATGACTACCTGGAAGAGCATGGGGTTGAAGTGGTTAAATTCTCAATCTATAAGCCGGTGGACAATGCTGAATCCATTCAAATGATCAGGGAAAGATGGGATGATATAGATATCATCACTTTTTCCAGCCCTTCGGGTGTAAAAGTATTGATGAAATACTTTGAAAAGAATATGCTGAAAGAGAAACCGGTCGTTTCAATCGGTGCGGTGACAAAAAAAGAGCTGGAATCAATCGGGATTCACTCCATATCTCCCGAAAAGGCGACACTTGAAAGTATATTCGAATTAATAAAAGAAAAATTATGAGGTGTAATAATGGAATTTGAACGTCATAGAAGACTTCGCAAGTCATCATTTATGAGAGATATCGTCAGAGAAACACATCTCCGCAAAGATGATCTGATCTATCCGATTTTTGTAGTGGAAAAAGATGATGTTAAAAAAGAGGTTCCTTCCATGAAGGGGGTTTATCAGATTTCATTGAACATGCTGAAAGAAGAGCTGGATGAAGTCGTCTCCCTTGGCATTAAATCTGTTATTTTCTTTGGTGTGCCAAATGAAAAAGACGCAGTGGGCAGCGGGGCCTACCATGACCATGGCATCGTCCAGGAGGCATGCCGTCTGTCCAAGGAACATTACCCTGAGCTCCTCGTCATACTGGATACATGTCTGTGTGAATATACTGATCATGGCCACTGCGGCCTGATTGACGAAAAGACGGAAGATGTCGACAATGATGCGACATTGCCGCTGCTTGTCAAAACAGCCGTTTCACAGGCGCGTGCGGGTGCAGACATCATTGCCCCGAGCAACATGATGGACGGATTCGTCACTGAAATCAGAAAAGGTCTCGATGACAACGGCTTCAGCCATATTCCGATCATGAGCTACGGCATCAAATATGCTTCCAAATTTTACGGACCGTTCCGTGACGCTGCGGAATCCACACCATCTTTCGGTGACCGGAGAACATATCAGATGGATCCGGCAAACCGCCTTGAAGCTTTGAGGGAACTTGAAAGTGATGAAAATGAAGGTGCGGATATGATGATCGTAAAACCGGCGTTGTCATACCTGGATATCATACGTGATGTCAGAAACCGTTCCGACCTGCCGGTGGTTGCGTATAACGTCAGCGGCGAGTACGCCATGACAAGGACTGCCATCGACATGGGACTTCTGGACGAAGAGGTCATCATCGAGCAGATGTTGTCAATGAAACGTGCAGGTGCAGATCTGATCATCACTTATTTTGCGAAAGATATTTGTAAAAAGATTAATCAGGAAGAGGTGCAGTAATGTTTAACAAATCTAAAGCACTTTATGAAAAAGCGGTGGAATTGATGCCGGGCGGCGTAAATTCACCTGCAAGAGCATTCAAATCTGTAGGTGATCATCCTCTGTTTATCGACCGTGCAAAAGATGCGCGTGTCTATGATGTGGACGGTAATGAATACATCGATTACTGTCTGAGTTTCGGTCCTTTGATTTTAGGACACAGCGACGATAAAGTTGTTGAAGAAGTTGCTGAAACAGCGAAAAAGGGCACAACTTTCGGTGCACCGACAGAGCTTGAAAATAAAATGGCTGAACTTGTTATCGACAGAGTGCCGTCAGTTGAAATGGTCCGCATGGTATCTTCGGGTACTGAGGCGACACTTGCTGCACTCAGACTGGCAAGAGGCTATACAGGCCGTAATAAAATACTTAAGTTTGAAGGCTGTTACCACGGCCACAGTGATTCACTGCTGATTAAGGCAGGGTCAGGTGTTGCGACACTCGGTCTTCCGGATTCCCCGGGTGTTCCTGAAGGAACGGCAATCAATACGATCACTGTCCCATATAACGATTCTGAAAGCTTAAAAGAGGCATTCGATAAATATGGTGAAGATATTGCCGCTGTCATTGTAGAGCCGGTTGCAGGAAACATGGGCGTCGTCCCGCCGGTGGACAACTTCCTGCACGAAGTCCGTGAAATTACAGAGAACAATGATACTCTGTTGATCTTTGACGAAGTCATGACAGGATTCAGAGTCGGCTATAACTGTGCACAGGGCCATTATGGTATCAATCCCGACCTTACATGTCTTGGCAAAGTGATTGGCGGAGGACTGCCGGTAGGTGCATATGGCGGTAAAAAAGAAATCATGGAAAAAGTCGCACCAGTCGGCGATGTTTATCAGGCAGGTACACTTTCAGGCAACCCGCTTGCTATGGCAGGAGGCTACCACACACTAAATCAGTTGACAGAAGAAAGCTATGACTATTTTAATGAGCTTGCAGATCTCCTTGAAGACGGTCTGAAAGAGATTTTCGGCAAACATAACCGTCCGATTACGATCAACCGTGCAGGTTCAATGATCGGTTTCTTCCTGACAGACAGTCCTGTAACAGATTTTGACAGTGCCAACGAAAGCGACCTTGTTTTATTTAAAGAACTTTATCAAGAGCTTCTTAAAGAAGGTATTTACTTACCGCCTTCACAATTTGAAGGCATGTTCCTCTCAACGAAGCATACAAAAGAAGATATTAATGCTACAATAAGCGCATTTGACAGTGCTTTAGAGCGTTTAAGTAAAAAGTAACTAAAAATTATGCTTCATAGTTGTCCATTTAAGTGTATAATAGGTATGAATAATATTTGGGGGGGTCACAGCGAATGAGTGATAAAAAAGATCAAAACCTTACAGATAAGGAAGTTTATATGGAAGGTGCCAAAGATAAGGACAGAACCTATATCGACGGCCAGGGCCGTGAAATGATAATCCATTCCAAGAAAGAGCAAAAAGAGGATGTAAGAAATCCTTTAGTCTGGGTTATTCCGATCATGGTAGTCATCCTGATCATTCCATTAATGATATTCCATATTGGCGGCGAAGGCGGCGGCGGTGAACAGACTGCCGATTCCGGTGCAGAAACTGAAGAGTCAGGTGAAGGTTCAGGAGAAGAGGGCGGCGGAGAAGAAGGCGCTTCTTCAGGCGACGTAGACGCTGAAGGCATTGCTCAAAACAGCTGCGCTTCATGTCACGGTGAAGACTTCTCAGGCGGTATGGGGCCCGCACTTGCAGGCACCAGCCTTGGTGAAGATGAATTTACTGATATCGTAAGAAACGGTCAGGGCTCAATGCCTTCATTCAGTGAGGATGAAGTGAGCGACGAAGAACTGACTGCAATGTATGATATGTTCTCAGAATAATTTATAAATAAGAACTCCCTGTTTCAGGGAGTTCTTATGTTTTTTACACAATACATCAACTAGATGGCAGGTTTTCTATATGAAAATGATCCGTTTAATCATGTTGTTTGTCAACGGCAATTTAAAAATGTAGGTTTATGGCAATTTAGAAATGTCGGTTTTCGGCAATGCAATTTGTGGATGAATGTTGTCTAAGTTTGTTTCATTCGGTATGATTTACCTTTGATTTTATAAATCTTTACATGGTGTACCATTCGATCCAGAATCGCTGCAGCTGTTTCCGGACTCCTGAATAATTCACCCCATCCAGAAAGTGAGATATTGGTGGTGAAAATGGTTGAATGGGTTTCATACCGCATGTTCAGTAATTGAAAAATCAAGTCGGCTTCATGTCTCTGAATGGGCAAGTAGCCGATCTCATCAATGATTAACAGTTCATATCTGGCATATCGTCTGA
>NZ_FNFY01000010.1 GCF_900101075.1 Lacicoccus qingdaonensis
GTCATTCACAGCGCTTATCTTAGTTGCTTCAGAGTAATGTTTCCAGCCTCTGGACTCTTTTAACCCATCCACACCAGCCGTTTCATAACGGTGGATCCATGCTTCGATTGTGTGACTGCTCAATTGATAATAATTAGATACACTATGGATGGATTGATGATCTGATAACACTTGATGAATCATATCGACTTTCTCTTCGATCGTATACTTGGACGTTCGTTTAGACATAAAAATCTCCCCTCGTCGTAGTTACAGAGTTTTTATTATTTCTCTGTCTACTACGAGGGGAGCATATCAGGGGTGTCCTGTACAGCTTTTTATAATTATTGATTGAAAATGATTGTTTATGATTGATTTTGATTGGTAAATGCATTATTCTATAGATGGTGATAGATATGATAACGACACAAAGATATGAAGCGATTTTAAATTTTTTAAATGAAAATAGTAACGGTACCATCAATGATTTTGTAAAACTGACGGGTACGAGCAGTGCAACGATCCGGCGTGACCTGACACACCTGGAGGATGAGGGACTGCTTTCCCGTATCCATGGCGGGGCGACAATCGACCGGATTGAGAGTGAGGCCAGTTACACAGACAAAGCAGTAAGGAATTTAAAGGATAAAATCCGGATTGCCAAAACTGCAGCTGCGTTGATTGAAGATGGTGATACACTTTTTATCGATGCCGGGACCAGTACATATGAAATGCTGCCTTTCATCAATAAAAAGAATTTAACGATTGTGACGAACAGTGTCACTTTGATCAGTTCGCTGGTCAGGGACGGTCACACTGTATATCTGCTGGGCGGTAAAGTAAAACCGACGACATACGCAATTATCGGAACAGAAGCCGTAGATAAACTGAACAGTCTGTCCTTTGATAAATGCTTCATCGGTACAAATGGCATAGATAGCGCTCATGGTTATTCAACGCCGGACGGTGAGGAAGCGGCAATCAAATGGACAGCATTGAAGCAGTCCAAAGCGAAGTACATATTGGGCGACGCTTCGAAATTTCACAAGACGGCCTTTGTTAAATTTGCCGCGCTCGGTGATGCAGCACTCATTACTAATGACTTAAAGTCTGAGTTTGTTAAAAAAATTGGAGAAGAAACAAACGTGATAGGAGAGGTGTAAATGATATATACCGTGACGTTTAACCCATCGGTGGACTATATTATGAAACTGGATGATTTTAAAGAAGGTGAGTTAAACCGCACTTCTTTGACTGAAAAGTACCCCGGTGGAAAGGGCATCAATGTATCAAGGATTTTGAAGGAAATCGGAGCTGAGACGACGGCACTCGGTTTCACAGGCGGATTTACCGGAGATTATATAAAATCTGAATTGGAACAGAGAAATATAATACATGATTTCATAGAAGTGTCGGGTGATACAAGAATCAATGTAAAACTTAAAACTTCACAGGAATCAGAAATTAATGCCGATGGTCCCAGGATTTCAGATGATAATTTCAAAGCTTTGGAAGAAAAATTGTCCAGTCTCAAGCCGGAGGACCATGTGATATTTGCGGGCAGCGTGCCCGGCGGTCACAAAGATGCGTACAAAAGATTGGCTGCAAAATTATATGAGAATGGAATTCCATTTTCTATAGATTCGGAAGAAGAGAAACTGACATCGACACTGCCTTTTAACCCGTACCTGGTCAAACCCAACTTGTTCGAGCTTGAGCAGATCACCGGAAAATCATTGAAATCATCAGAGGATATAAGAGATGCGGCCGACGCTTTGTTGGAGAGCGGTGCTCAAAATGTTCTGATCACGCTGGGTGGGGACGGCGCGATGTTTGTTAACGCAGAGTATGCTTTGAAACTGACTCCTCCTGATGGAGAGCTTGTCAATTCGGTCGGTGCAGGCGACTCGACTGTTGCCGGATTTATCAGCCAGCATGGCAAAGGTATTACAGAGCAGGTGAAACATGCGGTGGCTGCAGGGAGCGCCACTGCTTATAACAGCGATCTTGCGACATCTCAGGATATTATTTCTTTATTGGACAAAGTAAAAATCGAAAAAATTTAATCGGGGTGATATAGATGAGAATTACAGAACTGCTGACAAAAGAGACCATCAAGATGAACGTAGAAGCAAAAGATAAAGATGCCGTGATAAAAGAGCTGGTCAATGAACTGGACAGTGCCGGTATTATTACGGATGCCGGTAAATTTGAAGCGGCGATACAAAAAAGAGAATCACAGAGTACAACAGGTGTCGGTGACGGTATCGCGATACCCCATGCACAGACCGAGGAAGTTAAAAAGCCTGCAATAATGTTCGGTCGCAGTGCAGAAGGCATAGATTATGATTCACTGGATGGTCAGGATGCATATCTGTTCTTTATGATTGCTGCACCTGACGGCCAGGCGACCACACATCTGGATGCACTGGCCAAACTTTCAGGTATATTGATGAACCCTGATGCAAAGGAAAGGCTTCTAAAAGCAGATAGTGCTGATGAAGTGTTAAACACCATCGATCATTATGATGAATCGGAACCATCGGAAGATACGGCCGAAACTGTCGTCAGCAATGAAGACAGACCGTACATTGTTGCAGTTACTGCCTGTCCGACGGGTATTGCACATACTTATATGGCAGCAGATGCATTGAAAAACAAGGCAAAAGAGATGAATGTTGATATCAAGGTGGAGACGAACGGTTCCGGCGGGGTGAAAGAACCTTTAAGCGAAGCGGATATAGAGAAAGCTTCGGGCGTAATCGTAGCTGCTGACACGAAAGTGGAAATGGCACGTTTTAATGGCAAACGACTTTTAGAAGTGCCGGTGTCTGATGGTATTAAAAGACCGGAAGCACTCATTCAGTCCACTCTTGATGGGCAGGGAGAAGTGTATGAAGGTTCAGATGGAGGAAGCAGCCAGAGCAGTTCCTCTAAAGGAAAACCGTCAATCTATAAACACTTGATGAATGGTGTTTCCAATATGCTGCCATTCGTTGTGGCCGGTGGTATTTTGATTGCAATCAGCTTTTTCTGGGGTATAGAATCCGCAAACCCGGATCATGCAGATTATAGTCCGATAGCTGAGATGATCAACTTTATCGGAAGCAATGCATTTGAGCTGATGGTACCGATTTTAGCAGGCTTCATAGCGATGAGCATTGCAGACAGACCGGGCTTTGCACCGGGCATGGTCGGTGGTCTGATGGCAGCAACGATGGGCTCCGGCTTTTTAGGAGGTCTTGTTGCAGGTTTCCTTGCCGGTTATTTGATGGTTGCCATTAAAAAGTTGACTGAAAAATTCCCGCAGGCACTGGATGGCCTCAAACCGGTATTGATTTATCCATTACTCGGCGTATTTTTAACTGGTGTAATCATGTATTATATCATCGATCCGCCTGCAACGGCATTGAATGAAGCACTCAATTCATTCCTTGAAAACTTGAGCGGCACAAATATCGTCATACTTGGAGCGATTCTCGGCGGTATGATGGCGATTGATATGGGCGGGCCGATTAACAAGGCCGCATATGCGTTCAGTATCGCAACTCTGACAGCAGGAAATCCAGAACCGATTACGGCTGCAATGATCGGCGGAATGGTGCCACCGCTTGCGATTGCACTTGCAACGGTGGTGTTCAGAAACAAATTCACTCCTGTAGAACGTTCCTCAGGGCCGACGAACCTGGTGATGGGCCTCTCGTTCATAACTGAAGGGGCAATCCCTTTTGCTGCGGCAGATCCACTCCGTGTAATTCCATCCATGATGGTCGGGTCGGCAGTTGCGGGTGCAATGGCACTTGGTCTAGGAGCAACCATACCGGCACCGCACGGTGGTATCTTCGTAGCCGGTGTTGGTGACAATGTACTGATGTTCCTGCTGGCACTTCTTGTCGGTACGATTGTCAGTGCGATTCTTCTAGGGGTTTTGAAAAGGAAAGAACAGATATAGATATAATAGAAGACTTCCAACCGTGAGCAAAACTGATCCGGCTGGAAGTTTTTTATTTACAATTAAGATTTCTTTATACACCTTGACAAACCGACGGTCGGTTTTTAATGTGAAATAAAAAGAGGAATGATATTAATGACTGAGCCGATTAAACTGACAAAGAGTCTCCGACAATTGATGGAAACGACAGAACATTTAATATTGGAAAAAGGATGTAAGAAAACGACTTTGCAGGATATCATTCGGCATTCTGGATTGTCTAAAGGGGCCATCTATCATTACGTCAGGAGTAAAGAGGAGTTATATGGTATTATATTACGAAACCATTCAGTTAACGTTGATGACAGTTTTTTTAAGCAGGCAAGTAAAGAAACAGCAGGATTAGATGAGCCGCTGTCGGCGATAGTAAGCCACCTGGATTATTTAACGGATAAAGATGATGTGAGAAATATTATATTCATTTATTTATTAGGTCTTAAAGATAATCCTGTAATCATTGAACTATTATCAAATATATATGAGGCTTCACTTAAAAATGCTATTTCATGGGTTGAAACGGGACAGAAAGCAGGGGTGATTAAATCTGAACTGGACCCACAATCTACTGCAAAAATGTTCATGAGCTTTTCATATGGTCTGAGAGTACGAGGGATGTTGGAAGAAGATATTTCATATGAAATTAACGATTTTTATAATTTGATGAAAAACACTTTGCAGACATGAATATAAAAGGAAAGCATAGTGATAATAATGGCCACTTTTATTTTATTAGTCAGTTTTACAGTATTGTTCATTTTAAAACGATTTTATATGAACATTACCTATCAGAAAATTGGAAGGTTTTCTATGAGTGCCATGCTCAGTTTCATAGGCATCAGTCATTTCTTTATTCCATCAAATCTTGCTGCAATGGTTCCCCCGTTCATTCCATTTCCGATAACCATCGTTTATCTGACAGGTGTTGTTGAGCTTCTGTTCGCCATAATGCTCTTATTTGAGAAGACGTATAAATCATAATGAAATATTCTGGAAAAGATCAGTTGTTCCAAGAAAAAATATATAAAGTGCAGGAAGTTCGGACAGAAGAGGAAGCAGAGTCTATAAATAACATTCTTGGTTTCAAAAAGTTTAATCCCGATAGAATACAGGATGCACAGTTAAGATATTATTTCATTGTTAAAGATGACCGGCCTGTGTGTACTGGTGTCATGTCAATAAAAAAACAATGTCTCTTGCTTGGATCGTATATATACAGATCAAGATTTTAGAGGTCTGGGACTGGCCAGGGAATTATGTATTTTCATGTTAAAAGTGTCTGAACAAAACGAAATCAAAACAAATATATTGGGTTCTACCGAAGCAGGCTTTCACTTATATGAAAAACTAGGTTATAAAATGATTATACCCATGCATGTATTTGTTAAAGGATGAAATAAAAAGAGACTGATTCATTTTTTATGTTTAAAATTACTGTATAAGAAGTACAAATTCATATTTATGGTATGATTTCGAGTAATAAAAGGGAGTGATGTGAAGATATGAAATTAGGCCGTCTCATCCGAAAGTTAAAAGGCAATGATAAGAATGAAGTTAATAAAAAATTTGAGATCAAATCAGATCATTCACAGTCAAAACCATTGAACATCAGTTTTTTAGGAGACTCGATAACAACATTCAAAGGATGGATTCCAGCTGATGCGAAGTTCTGGTATTCAGATGATGCAGACAGAGGGACCGGGGTAGTGAATGTTGAACAAACCTGGTGGCATTTATTTTTAAAGCAGACGGGTAATAAACTGATGACGAATGACAGTTGGAGCGGTGCGACTGTATGTAATAAAGCCGACAACGGTGATACAGATGAAAGCTACAGAAGTTTCATCAGCAGATTTGATAAAACAATGGGACAAGGCAGGGTGCTGGAACCAAAGTGGATGTAATCATTGTTTTTGGCGGTACAAATGACAGTGGTAAAAACTCGCCGGCAGGCACTGTTAAATACAGCGACTGGACCGAGGCTGACCTGGACACTTTCGGCGGTGCCTTTTCAAAGCTCATGATTGAATTGCAGTATTGGAATCCCTCGACAAGAATCATAAATATCCAAAGTGATTTATTGAAACCTGATTATGCCGTAATCATGGAAGAAGTGACTGCTGAGTTGGGGATAGAGAATGTTCTGATACCTACCTATTCAAAAGTGGGTGCACATCCTGACACCCGTGGAATGAAAACAATCGCAAATACTTTGATGAAAGCTATTAATTAACAAGAGGGCTAAAGCCATCACTTTTCTCTTCTAAGCCTGAAATGCATATGAACTTTATTCGTCAATTCAGTAATGTATGGTCAAATTAAAACGTGAAACTGCCTTACGAAATCATTGCAGTCGGGTTTTGATAATGGTAAATTTAATGTAATCACAATATAATTTAAAGGGGTTTATAAATGCCTAATATAATAAGTATAGATAGTCTCGAAGAGGCTCAGGCACTCATCGGGGCAAATGATGCGCATATCACCTATTTGGAGGACGAGTTTGATGTCACAATCCACACACTGGGAAATGAAATTACAGTAGGTGGGTCGGATGATGAAAATGTCGAACTTGCGGAAGATGTGCTCATTCATCTGCTGAAAATCATCCAGCGGGGGATGAAAATAAACTTAAGAGATGTTCAATCGGCATCCAGTATGGCTAAAAATGGCACGATTGAATATTTATTAGATTTATATAATGAAGTGATTGCAAAAGATACTAAAGGAAAAGGTATCCGTGCAAAAACCACAGGGCAGAGAATGTATATTGAAAATATTAGACGGCATGATTTGACTTTCGGTATCGGCCCCGCGGGGACAGGGAAGACTTTCCTTGCTGTTGTCCTTGCATGCCAGATGCTGCGTGACGGCCAGATAAAAAGAATTGTACTGACACGTCCGGCAGTGGAAGCCGGTGAAAATCTGGGTTTCCTTCCCGGCGATTTGAAAGAGAAAGTCGATCCCTATTTAAGACCTCTCTACGACGGGCTGCACACGGTGCTCGGTACAGAACAGACCGACCGTCTGATTGAGCGCGGCGTTATCGAGGTGGCCCCGCTTGCCTATATGAGAGGACGTACACTGAATGATGCATTTTGTATTCTTGATGAGGCACAGAACACTACAGAGATGCAGATGAAAATGTTTTTGACCCGTCTCGGTTTCGGTTCGAAAATGGTAGTTACGGGAGATGAAACTCAAATTGATCTGCCGGGTGCTTCTAAGAGCGGACTGATTGAATCTGTGAGAAGGCTTGAAAAAGTAAAGGGCATTGCGGTCAACCGTATGGATGAAACTGACGTTGTCAGACACCCGCTTGTTTCAAAAATAATTAAAGCATATGAATAGAGGTGCACTATGCTATCAGTCGATTTTATAGATGATGAAAGCTATACATCAAGTGATGAGCAAAATGAGATTAATAGATTATTGAACTTTGCCTATGAGAAATTGGAAGCTGAAGCCGATGCCGAAATCAGTGTGTCATTTGTGGATAGTGAATCCATCCGCGGTATCAATCACCAGTACAGAGATAAAAATGAAGTGACCGACGTCATTTCTTTTGCAATGGAAGATGATGAATTCAATCTGATTCATGAAGATGCGCCGAGAACGCTCGGTGATATCATCATATCGACAGATCGTGCCAAAGTGCAGGCAGACGATTACGGACACAGCTATCGCCGTGAATTACTTTTCTTGTCCCTTCACGGTTTTTTGCATTTGCTTGGATATGATCATATGAATGATGAAGATGAGAAAGAAATGAACCAGACACAGGATGAGATTTTGAATGCGTTTGGTATAACAAGAGATGAGTAGCGATGAAGCGGTTTAAATACGCATTTGCAGGTATCAAAGCGTTATTTGAAAAAGATTTTCACTTTGCAGGCCATCTGATGATTGCGCTGGCTGTTACGGTAATGGGTTTTTTATTCAGCCTGAATGCAGTGGAATGGCTGTTTATCATCAGTGCAATTTTCATTGTGCTGATTACTGAAATAATCAATACCAGTCTCGAGTATACTGTAGACCTTGTGACGGCTGATTACCATGAGCTGGCAAAGTATGCCAAAGACACTTCGGCGCTTGCCGTACTGCTCGCAGCATCATATGCAGTTATTACAGGTCTGATCGTTTTTTTACCAAAATTAATTGAATTATTCACTTAGGAGAGAGACATATATGAACGATGGAATTTTTAAAGATGAATGGTTGGATGAAGTCATTGAGGCACAAAGCCGGGCCTACACGCCGTATTCAAAATTTAACGTCGGTGCGCTGCTGGTCACGGAAGATGATGAATATATTTACGGCGCCAATATTGAGAATGCAGCTTATCCTGCTTCCATCTGTGCCGAACGGAGTGCACTGGTCAGTGCCTATTCCAACAATGTCACTAAATTCAAGGCAATCGTCGTCGTCACTGATGCAGATGAACCTGCGAGCCCTTGCGGTGTCTGCCGTCAGGTCATGAAGGAACTGTGTGATGATGATATGCCTGTTTATTTAACAAGCAAATCGGGAGAAGTCATCAAACGTACCGTAGATGATTTATTACCACTCGGTTTTTCAGGGAAGGATATGGAGTAATGTCAGAAGATAATTTCAAATCCGGTTTCATCAGTATAATCGGGCGTCCAAACGTTGGTAAATCAACATTTATGAATAAAGTGCTCGGGCAGAAGATTGCGATCATGTCGGATAAACCTCAGACAACAAGGAATAAAGTGCAGGGTGTATATACGACTGAAGACACACAGATGATATTCATCGATACACCGGGCATCCATAAGCCGAAACATCATCTGGGCGAGCATATGATGAAGGTTGCCCGTAATACATTAAAGGAAACTGAAGTAATCCTTTTCATCATCAATGCTGCAGAAGAAATCGGCAGAGGTGATGAATACATCATAGATATGCTTAAAAATACAAGAACTCCGATTATTCTTGTGCTGAATAAAATAGACCTTGTACATCCTGACGACCTTCTGAAACAGATAGACGTCTACAAGGATAAACTTGAGTTCAGTGATGTTGTACCGATTTCTGCCCTGCAGGGCAATAACGTGGAAACCCTGCTAGAAGTAATTGGAAACTATCTGCCTGAAGGACCGATGTATTATCCCAAAGACAGGGTGACGGACCATCCGGAACATTTCATTGTCAGTGAGCTTATCCGGGAAAAGGCGCTGCATCTGACAAGCCAGGAAATACCGCATGCCATCGGTGTCGAAGTCGAAAAGATGAAAGCTGATAAAGGTGATAAAATTCATGTTCAGGCAGTCATCTATGTCGAACGTGATTCCCAAAAAGGCATGGTAATCGGCAAGGGCGGCAAAATGTTGAAGGAAATAGGGAAGCTTGCAAGAACAGATATAGAGAACCTGCTTGGAAACAAAGTTTATCTTGAACTTTGGGTCAAAGTACAAAAAGACTGGCGCAATAAATCCAACTTTATAAGGTCACTTGGATACAAAGATGATGAATACTAGGTGATGAGATGATATACCAGCAAAAAGGTATCATGATCCGGCAGACAAACTATAGCGAGTCTAGCCGGATTATTACTATTTTGAATGAAGAAGGGGTCATAGTGCCGCTGATGGCACGCGGGTTCAACAAGACGAAAAGCCCGTTTATCGTTTTGAGACAGGGGTTCAAAGAAGCACTTTTCACATACAGCCGGTTTAAAGGCATGGGGACTTTGAATGAAGTTGATGTCATTTCGCAGTTCAAAGGCATCAATAATGACTTTGATGTATTTGCATATGGCAGCTATATAATGGAGTTTGTCACGCGGATATTGAGTGATGAGGATGTTACACCCAAAAACTTCGAGCTTCTGATGAAGTGTTTCAGACTACTTGAAAATAAGGAAGAAAACGAAAAGAACGCAGTTACTGCACTGGCTGCAATCAAGTTGATGCCTCAGTATGGTATCGAGATCAACGTGGATGAATGTGCACTTTGCGGCAGCAAGGACTATAATACTTTCAGCCATTATTCATTCATGTACCACAGCGTCATCTGTGATTATTGTGCGAATGAGGAAACGCTCGCACGTTCGGTAAATATCGGCAACAGGAGCATTTACCTTGCAGCATACATGAAAAACGTTAAACTCGATTTGATCAATTCAGTCAAAACAAGTCCCGAAAATGGCAGAGCACTGCTTAATTTCATAGAGATGATCTATGACGAATATGCAGGTGTTTATTTTAAAGCGAGAAAACTTGTAAATGATTTACAGAGGAGGAGGAGATCAGATGTATAAGCTCAGCATTACTATTATGAGAATGTTGGGGTTTATTGCAATATTGAATGCGATCATATTAGATTTTTACCATCATTTGGAATGGGTGAACAGCTATGTACAGTATGGACCGATAGCTCTGTTTGTACTGTATATTTTAGGCGGAGCGTTCATTACATCTAAATTATATAAGGACCGTGAAGAACCCGAAGGAAGAAAATTGAGTCCTTTTATATATTCAATGATGATTACTACATTCTTAACCGTAATCTTTGCCATGAATATCTTTGTCGGTGAACCAAAGTCTAATATTTTCAACATCTCCAACTCTGAATTTTGGATTTTTGCAGTTGTAGTTCCAATCGTCTCTAAACTCATGTCGAAGAATGGAGCGAATGCAGCGGACCATGGGTGAATTACTTATCAGTAATGGTTAGATTTGTTTACAGTTCAGGGGGGATAGTATGTATTCCAATCAGGAAATCGTGAATATCATACTGCCACTTGTCATTGTCAGCGGAATTGTGATATTCGTTATCTTCAGAATGGTATATAAAGCTAAAAGTGGCACACTTGGCAGGAGAGAATCAAAGAAAAAGCAAAATATTTTGGACAGTCTGATACCGCTTGGAATGATTGCCGGCTTTATCTTTGCATTGATTCTCAGTTTGTTCCCGGCAGTTTCCATGATGCATGCAATTGGCATGGGGCCTGGAATAGGTTTATTATTCGGTTATGTCGGTTATGAAATTTATAGTCGATACTGACGTTCGATTTGAGGTCTGAAAAATTGCTCATGAAATCGAAATATGACATCAAATTCGATTTGGAAGCACAAAAATACAAGTTGAAATCGAAATTCAGTACTATATTCGATTTGGGTAGTCAGAAAAAGACCTTCAAATCGAAATTCGTAAATTACAAGTAAAATACAGGTATCCGGTTCTTAAGAAAACCGGATGCCTGCTTTTATGTGGGACCATTACTTTTAGAATTTTATTTTTTCTTTCAGGAAGCCGTTTACTTCATCGATAGGCATTCTTGTCTGTTCCATAGTATCTCTTTCACGTACTGTCACCATGTTGTCCTCTAATGAATCAAAGTCGAAAGTGATGCAGTACGGTGTGCCGATTTCGTCCTGGCGGCGGTATCTTTTACCGATTGACTGTGACTCGTCAAATTCGACATTGAAGTCAGGTGCAATTTTTTCATACACTTTAAATGCATCGTCGCTTAATTTTTTGGACAGCGGCAGAACAGCAGCCTTGAATGGTGCAAGGCTCGGATGGAATCTCATAACAGTTCTTGAGTCACCGTTTTCAAGCTCTTCCTCGTCGTATGCATCACTCATGAATGCAAGTGTCACACGGTCAAGACCCAAAGCGGGCTCAATGACAAACGGGATGTACTTGTCGCCGGATTCCTGATCATGGTAGGTGAGGTCTTCACCGGAATGTTCCATATGCTGCCTCAAGTCGAAGTTTGTGCGGCTTGCGATGCCCCACAGTTCGCCCCAGCCGAACGGAAATTTGAATTCGATGTCTGTCGTCGCGTTCGAATAATGGGACAGCTCGTCATCATCATGATCGCGCATACGCAGGTTGTCTTCTGCAAGACCCAGGTTCAGCAGCCAGTTCTGACAGAAATCTTTCCAGTACTTCTGCCATTCGACTTCAGTACCCGGTTTACAGAAGAACTCAAGTTCCATCTGTTCGAATTCCCTTGTTCTGAAAATGAAGTTACCCGGTGTAATTTCATTGCGGAACGATTTACCGATCATGCCGATACCGAAAGGCAGTTTTTTACGCATCGTTCTCTGAACGTTTTTATAGTTGACGAAAATACCCTGGGCCGTTTCCGGTCTTAGGAAAATTTCGTTCGTTGATGATTCTGTTACACCCTGGAATGTTTTGAACATCAGGTTGAACTGGCGGATTTCTGTGTAATCCTGGGCGCCGCAGTTCGGACATGCGATGTTGCGCTCTTCAATGATGTTTTTCATTTCATCGAAGTTTAAGCCATCTGCAACAAAAGTGTCATCTTCTTTTTGAATGACATTTTCAATGAGTTTATCCGCGCGGTGACGGCTTTTACATTCTTTACAGTCGATCATCGGGTCATTGAAATTGTTTAAGTGGCCGGATGCTTCCCAGGTTTTCGGGTTCATCAGAATTGCAGCATCGACACCTACGTTATATGGCGACTCCTGGATGAATTTTCTCCACCATGCAGCTTTTACGTTATTTTTCAGCTCGATGCCGAGGGGACCGTAATCCCAGGTGTTCGCCAGACCGCCGTAAATCTCACTGCCTGGAAATACAAAACCTCTTGCTTTTGACAAATTCACAATCTTGTCCATATCCATAATCAAACACTCCTTAATTTTTTTGGCATATAAAAAGTCCCAGGATAGCTAAGCTATCCTGGGACGAGTATATACCCGCGGTTCCACCCAAATTAGTGTTTCCACTCAACTTTTAATATACAGTTATTTTTTAAGAGTTTATATGCCATTTAACATGTTAAGCTCACACCAACCTTAACTCGCTTAATTCACATTATATAAAATGTCTTTTGAAAGTGCAAATGTTTCATTGTATTTCTTTATTTTATCAGATGTATTATAATTATCATTATTGGGAGTGAGGCCATGGAACTGAACAGCAGACAGGAAAAGATACTGAAGATTGTAAAACAGCATGGACCGATAACCGGCAGCAAAATTGCAGAACAGCTGTCCTTGACAAGGGCAACGCTAAGACCGGACCTTGCAATTTTGACAATGAGCGGTTATCTGGATGCCCGTCCGCGGGTCGGATATTTTTACACCGGCAAAGAGCCGGCTGAAGTATTGACCAATAAAATCAGAAATATTCTGGTGAGGGACGTGCAGAGTTTACCGATAGTGATAAAAGAGGATACGTCAATATACGAAGCGATTGTAAAGATGTTCCTGGAAGACGTGGGCACTTTATATGCAATTGATGAGGACAAGGACCTTGTTGGAGTCATTTCAAGAAAAGACCTGTTAAAAGGCACTATGGGCAAAAATGACATAGAACGCGCTCCGGTCAGCATCATCATGACAAGGAGACCGCATATCACTACATGTTATCCTAACGATTTATTGATTTACGCAGCGAATCAGCTGATAGAGAAACAGATAGATTCGATACCTGTAATAGATAAAGACGCCGATAAAGACATTGTCATCGGCCGTATAACGAAAACAAATATTACAAAAGTATTTGTTAATCTAATGGAATAAGGAGTGTCTGGATGTCTAACATAAAAGTAATCATTGCATCTGATTCTGTAGGTGAAACCGGGGAGCTGGTGGCTAAAGCATCCCTGGCACAATTCGATATAGACAGTTCATCGGATGTATTAATAAGATACCCGTATATCGATTCGGAAGATAACGTGGATGATGTCGTCGACCTCGCAAAAAGCAAAGAGGCAATCGTTGTCTATACAATCATCACCCCTAAATTCAGAAACTATATCAAAGAAGAGCTCAGAAGGGAAAATATACCATCTGTCGATGTGATGGGTCCGCTGATGTCGATACTTGAAGGAAAAACCGAGGAAAGACCGTATTATGAACCCGGACGCGTCCATAAGCTGGACGAGGATTACTTCAAAAAAATCGAAGCCATAGAATTTGCGGTAAAATATGACGATGGCAAAGATGCAGGCGGACTTAACAAGGCGGATATCGTACTGATCGGTGTCTCGAGAACATCGAAAACACCATTATCCCAATTTTTGGCGCTAAAAAAATATAAAGTCATGAATATGCCGCTTGTTCCCGAGGTGACACCTCCAAAAGAACTGTTTGAAATCCCTGCCTCCAATTGCATAGGACTGAGAATAAAATCTTCCGCGCTGAATAAAATCAGAAAAGAGAGGTTGACCCAGCTGGGTCTTAAGGATACTGCCAGCTATGCCCAAAATGAAAGAATTCAGGAAGAACTGGATTACTTCGATTCGATCATAGAAAAAATAGGTTGTCCTGTCATTGATGTATCTGAAAAAGCCATTGAAGAAACTGCAAATGAAATAATGAAGTATGTTGATGGTAAAATAGATATTAAAGGATGATGGAGAGTGAATATTCCACAACAGACAATTGAACATGTAAAAGAGAGGACCGACATTACAGAGCTCGTTTCCGGGTATATAAAACTTGAAAAACGCGGGCGAAACTACGTCGGTCTTTGCCCTTTTCACAATGAAAAGACACCTTCATTCAGCGTGAGTCCGGAAAAGCAGATCTGTCACTGTTTCGGCTGTAAAAAGGGCGGAAACGTCTTTCAATTCTTGATGCAAATTGAAAATATATCATTCTCCGAATCAGTCAAAAGGTTGGGTGAGCCGCTCGGCGTGGAAGTTGCCACAAGTGAAAGCAGAGTGGACGATAATGATATGCAGTTCATCAAGATGCATGAACATATCACAGATCTTTTCCACCATATACTGATTCATACAAACGAAGGCGAGGCCGCTTTAAACTACTTGATCGACAGAGGATTCTCAAGCGACATCCTGAAAAGGGAGAAAATAGGACTTGCTCCGAAAATGTCTTCTTTCACCAAAAATGCAATCCTTGAAAAAGGATTTACGGAAGAAGCGGCTTACAGCGCTGGACTGCTTTCACGCAATGAAGAAAACTTTTCGTATTACGACCGTTTTGTGAACCGTATCATGATTCCGATTAAAAACCATCAGGACTATGTCATCGGGTTTACTGCAAGAAGTATAGACGGTTCCGAACCGAAATACTTGAACACACCGGAAACCAAAGTGTTTCAAAAGCGGCATTTATTATTCAATTTGAGTGACGCAAGAAAATCCATCAGGCAGCAGGATGAAGTGATACTGATGGAAGGGCATCTGGATGTATTGAAAGTGAAATCGGTGAACGTCGAGAACATTGTAGGGCTCATGGGTACCGCACTGAGTGATGAAAATATAAACCTTCTCGACAGGCTTGCCTCAAATGTCACCTTGATGTTCGACGGCGACAACGCGGGAGCCCAGGCGACGATGAGCATTGGTGAGCAGCTGCTGAAACATGGGCTGAATACATTTGTCATTCAGCTGCCTCGCGGCATGGATCCTGATGAGTTCATCGTGGAAAATGGTGAAGCGGCATTCCGCGATCTGGTTAAAAATGAAAAACGCCATTATGTGCACTTTTTATCCGAAAAACTGCTGAATGAAAGTATGCATAACGACCTCGCTTATTCACAGAATATCAATGCATTGATCGATGCATTGAAGTACGTAAATGATAGTGCGATAAAATCAAGATTGATCATGCATATCAGTGAAAGATATAATATAGACAAATCACAGATTGAAAGCAGGCTTCCTGTTAAAAATCCGGTAAAACGGGAAAGTGGTATACAACAGGTTGAAAAACTTTCCATCCGGGAGAAGAAAGAACGTTACTTTTTAAAAGCACTGTTAAATGATAGAAGCCTGTTCGAATATTGCAGAAATCAAATAGACGCTGAAGTATTAACTTCACAGCAGTATTATGGTATATTTAAAGGGTTATGCAATTATTTTGACGACCATGACACATTTGAAGTATCATCCTTTATTCAGCAGATACCGAATGAATTATTAGAAGTTGTAATTGATATTGATAATTTGAAGATTCAAAGTGATGTCTCACGGGATGAAATAGATGATTACCTCGATGATTTAAGTGGTAAAAGAAATAGTAACAAGGAGAAAAAATTATTATTTGCACAACTTGCTGAAGCTGAGGCAGATAATGATATCGATCTGCAGGCCAGCATCATGCAGCAATTGCTGGAAATTAACAGCAGATATAAAAGTTAGTCAATATAATTAGGAGGTACATTTATGTCTGAAAATAAAGTAGGAGCAACCGAGACAAAAGATGAAGAGTTGTTTACTTCTGTTGAACAGGTAAAACAGGCACTCCTTGAAAAAGGGAAAAAAGAAGGGCATTTATCACACGAGGAAATTGCAGATAAACTATCCAATTTTGAATTAGATGCAGATACAATGGATGAGTTTTTTGATGAACTGAATGAAAGTGACATACAATTAATAAATGAAAAAGATGCAACAGATACTGACGCAAAATTGAATCTGCATGATATGAGTGCACCGCCGGGGGTTAAAATCAACGACCCGGTACGCATGTATTTAAAAGAAATCGGCCGCGTGGATCTTTTGAGTGCAAAAGAAGAAGTCGAACTTGCCAAGAAAATAGAGCAGGGCGATGAATTTGCCAAAAGCCGCTTAGCCGAAGCCAACCTGAGACTGGTTGTCAGTATCGCTAAAAGGTATGTCGGACGCGGTATGCTGTTCCTGGACCTGATTCAGGAAGGTAATATGGGTCTTATCAAAGCTGTTGAAAAATTCGACTTCACAAAAGGATTCAAATTCTCAACTTATGCTACATGGTGGATCCGTCAGGCAATCACAAGAGCCATTGCCGACCAGGCTAGAACGATACGTATTCCGGTTCACATGGTTGAAACAATAAACAAACTTATAAGAATACAGCGCCAGTTACTGCAGGACTTGGGCCGTGAGCCGATTCCGGAAGAAATCGGGGAAGAAATGGACCTGCCTGCCGATAAAGTTCGTGAAATTCTTAAAATTTCTCAGGAGCCTGTGTCCCTTGAAACACCTATCGGTGAAGAGGATGACAGCCACCTTGGAGACTTTATAGAAGACCAGGAAGCTCAAAGTCCGTCAGATCATGCTGCTTATGAGTTATTGAAAGAACAGTTGGAAGATGTTCTCGATACGCTGACAGACAGGGAAGAGAACGTCCTTAGATTACGTTTTGGCCTTGATGACGGCCGTACTAGAACATTGGAAGAAGTAGGAAAAGTGTTCGGTGTGACAAGAGAAAGAATTCGTCAGATTGAAGCCAAAGCGCTTAGAAAACTGCGTCACCCGAGCAGAAGTAAACGCTTGAGGGATTTTATGGATTAAGATGATATTAAAGGTGTAATTTTATAACTAAAATCATTTTGACATTATGTATTTTTAATATACAATTATAATTGTATATGCATTTATATAAGGGAGGGTCAACATTTGAATAAGAATCCGATTATACCATTTTTACTTATCATCTTTTTAGGTGTGGGTCTTGTTTTCTTACTGTCTTCACAAGGTGCAAACCAGGAAGAAGAAGGAGAAGAGGTTGCTACTGAAGAAGGTTCAGAAGAAGGTGGCGGTGAAGAAGGCTCAGAAGAAGGCGCATCATCGGGCGATGTGGATGCAGAAGGCATTGCTCAAAACAGCTGTGCATCATGTCACGGTGAGGACTTTTCAGGAGGTATGGGACCGGCACTTGCAGGAACTAGTCTTGGTGAGGACGAGTTCACTGATATCGTAAGAAACGGCCAGGGATCAATGCCTGCGTTTGACGAAAGTCAAGTAAGTGATGAGGAATTGACTGCACTTTACGACTTTTTCTCAGAATAATAATTAATTATGAAACCTCCACAGAAGTGGAGGTTTTTATTTTAGAGGATGTTAAAGATGATTGATGAACGTTTAAAATACGCAGCGAATTATATAATTGGAGATAAAATGGCGGATATCGGTTCGGATCATGCTTATCTGCCGATTTATGCGATTCAGAATAAAATAGTTAAAAATGCAATATGTGGTGAAGTGGTGGAAGGGCCGTATCAAGCGACGCTGAAAAATATTGATGTGTATCATATGACTGATAAAATTGATGCTAGGCTCGGCGACGGTTTAAAAGTTCTATCAGAAGAAGATGAAGTGGATACGATAACGATATGCGGCATGGGCGGTCCGCTGATTGCCAGTATATTGGAAGAGGGGTACAGCAATGTAAACGGCCATCCCCGCCTTGTTCTGCAGGCGAACAACTTCACATATCCGATCAGAAAAGCCGTTACTGATCTCAATTACACGATCACACATGAAAAAGTATTGAAAATAGGCAGACGCTATTATGAAATCATCGTATGTGACTACAAAGCAGAAAAGGTGTCCTTGACAGATAAAGAGATGACTTTCGGTCCTGTCAACCTGTCTGAGCGTGATGAGGCGTTTATTGGAAAAGTGGAATGGGAACATGACCATATGGTTAGAATATATAATGGTATAAACAGTGACAAGAGCAGTGATAAAAAGGAAGAAATAAAATCTAAAATCAAAATGCTGGAAGAGGTGCTGAATGATGAAGATTAATGAACTGATGAAACGATTGGATGAGATTGCGCCGTTTAAAGACAGTGAAGACTGGGATAATACGGGACTTCTTGTCGGAGACAGCGAAGCCGAAGTTACCGGTGTTTTAACGACGCTGGATTGCTCACTTGAGACTGTGGATGAAGCAATCGGTAAGGATTTGAATACAATTGTTTCGCATCACCCGCTCATCTTTCCGAAAGTGAACAGTATAACAGAGCATTTTTACGGAAGAATCATCAGAAAATTGATTAAAAATGATATCAACCTGATTACTATGCATACTAATCTGGACCATCAGCCGAATGGTGTGAGCCATATGATTGCCGAAGCTTTAGGCTATCCTGATACAGAGATTTTAATACCGAAAAAATATGAGCTGAAAAAACTGAGGGTGAACATACCGAAAGAAGATAAGGAAGACCTGAAAAAAGGATTATCAGAAGGCGGTGTCGGCAATCAGGGTGATTACACTGAATGCTTCTTCGAATACCCGGTGACCGGACAGTTCAGGCCGAATGAAGATGCAAATCCTCATATCGGTACCCGTAATGAACTGGAAACCGTTGATGAATATATAGTCGAGGCAGTCTTCGATTCCGGCCGACAGGATCAAGTCATTGATGCATTGCTGAAAGTGCATCCGTACGAAGAACCGGCCTTTGATATCTTCACAATCAATAATGTGCCCAACAAAGGACTGGGAGTGAAATTTAATTACGATGATAGGCTGGATTCCCTGATTGAACTGTTGGAAGACAAAATGGATCACCCTGTTGTCAATGTTGTAAAGAGCAATGAACAGGATATATCAACGGTCGGTATCATCGGCGGTTCGGGGATGAGCTATGCAGATGCAGCGTTCAGGCAGGGGATTGATGTCCTCATTACGGGTGATGTTAAATATCATGAAGCCTACGATGCAAAACTCCTTGGCAGGAATATCATCGATGCCGGTCATTATCTTGAAATGTTCATGAAAGAAGGACTTGAAACTTTAATAAAAGATAACATTGGTTTAAATGCAGTTTCCAGTAAAACCAATACAAATCCATTTCAATGATAATCAATACGATGAAGCGGCAGGGGTATAATTCCCGGAGTATAAATTTTTTCAATACTTTAATTGTTATAAGAGCTTTATTATTTATCCTAATTCTGTAAAAAAACAGAATAACGTAAAGATGGCGATGCACCCATACGGAGGCATCGCCATCTTTTTTTTAATATCAATCCATAATTTCAACCGGTTTCGGTTTTCTGATTTTTGGAAGAATCTTATCTTTAGGAACAGATGAAACTGGCTGTTCTGCCAGCTCTTCATTATACTGATTCAGATACTCGATTACTTCTCTCACTATCGGAGTAGGGGTTGAAGCACCGGCTGTAACGGCTACTGAATTGATTCCATGCAGCCATTCTGTTTTCAATTCACTTAGTGAACTGATCCGGTAGGCATTGGTGTGTGCTATTTCTTTTGAAACCTGTGCAAGTCTGTTTGAGTTGTTACTCTTAGGGTCCCCGACCACAATGAGCAGTTCCGCCTGGTCTGCCTGTTCAGCAACCGCTTCCTGACGGACCTGTGTCGCCATACAGATTTCCTGCTGCACTTCAATGTGTTCATATTTCACTTTAAGTTCATCCATCAAGTGACCGACATCCCATTGGCTCATTGTTGTCTGATTCGTAACGATCAGTTTTCTTTCATGAAGGTACTCCGGCAGATCATCAATATCTTCCATCGTCTCAACCAGGTGTACATGTTCAGGATTAACACCTACGGCACCTTCCGGTTCAGGATGGCCTTTTTTACCGATATATACTACATCATAGCCTTTTTCCGTCTTGTTGCGGATCAATTCATGAGTCACCTGTACGTCGGGACAGGTAGCGTCTATGCAGGTCAATCCTTTTTCTTTTGCACGCCTTTTCACTTCAGGAGAGACACCGTGGGCTGTAAAGATTACAGTTCCTTCATTGATGTCCTCTAAAATTTCCAGTCTGTTAGGACCATCCAATGTTACAATGCCATCCTCTTCAAAAGCATCCGTCACATGTTTATTATGCACGATCATCCCTAATATATATAATGGTCTCGGCAATGATTTGTCCATCGCGGCATTTCTTGCGATGACCATCGCATCAACAACACCATAGCAGTAACCTCGTGGTGTAATTTTTATAATATCCATAGAGTCCATTCCTCCTTAATAATCATTATATCTAATATCGTTTATAATTAAAATCATCATGAAGTCCGAAATTACATTATAGCATGTAACACGCTTTTCAGTTATAATTGAATTCGAATTTAATAATGAAAAGGTGATACTATGAGTCACGCATTTAAAAGATTTAACTTTGATGAAAATCTGCTCAAGGCGATAAAATCCATAAACTTTACTCATCCGACATTAGTTCAGGAAAGAGTGATTCCCAAAGTCCAGAGAGGAGAGAACGTCGTTGCGATGAGTGAGACAGGGAGCGGAAAATCACATGCATTCATCCTGCCAATACTTGAAAGCATCGATGTCGGCAAATACTCGACTCAATCCATAATTCTAGCACCCACAAGGGAACTTGCAAGCCAACTGTTTCAAATGACCAATGAACTGATTGGAAATTATAAGGATATCAAGACGGGACTGTTCATCGGCGGGACTGATTTCAACAAGGATGCTGATAAAGCGAAGAAATCGCCGCAGGTCATCATCGGAACACCGACAAGGGTCAATGAACTGATGAAAGAGGGAGTGCTCAAAGTCCACGAGGCAAAGACAATCGTCATTGATGAAGCGGATCTGATGATTGATCTGGGATTCCTGAATGATGTGGATATGCTTGCCAACACGCTACATCAGGAAGCACAGTTTTTAGTGTTTTCAGCTACGATTCCAGAGATGCTGCAGCAATTCCTTGAAAAGTATATTGGCAGAGTTGAAACAATAGTCATCGATCAGCCAAAAAACAAAGCTTCCATCAAATATTCACTTGTCCCGGTCAAAGGTGATGATAAGATGGGGAAAGTGAAACAGCTGACTGAAGTGATAAATCCATATATCGGTATCATCTTTGCAAATTCAAAGTCGAGAGCGGACGACTTGTACGATTACCTGCGGGAGCATAACATGAATATAGGCATTTTTCACGGTGGTTTGAAGCCGCGTGAAAGAACAAAAGAAATAAAAAACATACGGGAATTGAAATATGAATGGGTGATTGCAAGCGATCTTGCTGCACGCGGACTGGATATAGACGGCGCATCCCACGTGATCAACTTCGACATCCCGAAAGACATTGAGTTCTTTACACACAGAGTCGGACGTGTCGGACGCGGACAGTATGAAGGTGTCGCGATCACAATATATACGCCTGATGAAAACTATTTAATCGACCAGCTTGAGAAGAAAGGCTACCATTTTGAGGATGAAGATGTCAGACAGGGTGAATTGAAGCCGGTCAAATCCAGAACGTCACGTGTCAGCAGAAGGAAAGTCGAAAAAGACGTGGCTAAAAATTTAAACTATAAGGTCAGAAAACCAAAGAAAGTGAAGCCGGGTTATAAGAAGAAGATGTCAAAAGAACTGAATGAGCTGAGACAGCAGGAGAGACGCAAATATTCTAAATCGAAAAGAAGAAAGAAATAAATTTTTAAGGATGGTATTATGTTAATAGGATCGCATGTATCGATGAGTGGAAAAAAAATGTTGGAAGCTGCAAGCGAATCAGCTGCAGGCTTTGGAGCAAATACTTTTATGATTTATACAGGTGCTCCGCAGAATACAAGAAGAAAAAAGATTGAAGACCTGAATATAGAAGCGGGCCAGGCGCATATGAAAGAACATGGGATGTCGAATATTGTTGTTCATGCACCTTACATCATCAATATTGCAAATACTGTTCGCGATGGAGTATTCGACCACGGCGTGGAATTCCTTCAGGAAGAGATCGTCCGGACTGAGCATATAGGTTCCAATCAGATTGTTCTGCATCCCGGCAGTCATGTGGGTGCAGGGGCAGGTAAAGGGATTGAATCCATCATAAAAGGGTTGAATGAAACATTCGACAACAATAATGATGTACAGATTGCTCTTGAAACGATGGCAGGTAAAGGCACAGAAATCGGCAGGAACTTCGAAGAACTGGCACAAATCATAGACGGTGTAGAAAATAATGAACGTCTGAGTGTCTGTTTTGATACTTGCCATGTGCATGATGCAGGATATGATATCGTTAATGATTTCGATGGTGTACTGGAACAATTCGACAAGATCATCGGAATTGACCGTATCAAAGTCGTCCATGTGAATGACTCTAAAAATCCAGTCGGTGCCCATAAAGACCGCCATGAGAATATTGGTTTCGGTCACATCGGCTTTGACACATTGACTTATATCATCAATCATCCGGAATTTAAAAATGTACCGAAAATTTTGGAAACCCCGTTTGTCGGTACAGATAAGAAGAATAAGAAAGCACCATACAAACATGAAATTGAAATGATTAAAAAAGGTAAATTTAATCCAGACTTACTTACAGACATTAACCCTTTAATGTCTGAAGCAGAGTAAAAGAAGCCGCGG
Organism: Lacicoccus qingdaonensis; assembly: GCF_900101075.1. Taxonomy (GTDB): domain Bacteria; phylum Bacillota; class Bacilli; order Staphylococcales; family Salinicoccaceae; genus Lacicoccus; species Lacicoccus qingdaonensis. The sequence continues at coordinate 23,042 of NZ_FNFY01000010.1, forward strand.
CATTTGCTGCGGCTTCTTTCGTAATCGTTCCTATTTACAAATCGTAATGATTACTTTATAATAAGATGATTATAATTATAAAGGAGCGAAATAAATGTCTGAAGCAATCTTTGAATTAAAGAATATTTCATATACTTATAAAGACAAATTAGAACATACACCAGCCCTGAAAAATATTAATTTGAAGATTGATAAAGGAGACTTTGTTGCTCTTGTCGGTCCGAACGGCTCGGGTAAAACAACATTGATCAAATTGATTCTGGGTGTAATGAAACTTCAGAAAGGTGAAATTTATATTAAAGGGGATAATCACCAGAAATATGCAAGCTGGCAGGAAATCGGTTATGTCTCCCAAAAATCGAACAGTTTTGCCAAAGGTTTTCCGGCGTCTGTGAGTGAAGTGATTTTAAGTGGGCTGACAAAACAAAAGGGACTGTTCAAGAGATTCTCGAGGAAAGATAAAAAAAGATTGGAAGAAGTACTGGAACTGCTGGACATACAGGATCTGAAAGATAAGAACATTTCTTCATTATCCGGCGGGCAGACACAGCGTGTATTTATTGCGAGGGCACTGATCAACCGTCCTTCCATACTGGTTCTGGATGAGCCGACAGTCGGTATCGACAATCAGCATGTAAAGGAATTTTACGATGTACTTTTAAAATTGAAAAAGCAGTCCGTCACGATACTGTTGGTGACACACGATATCGGCGTCGTCGTAGATCATGCGAATGAAGTTGCCTGTCTGAATGGACACCTGCATTTCCATGGAACCAATCATGAATTTAAAAACCTGGGAGAGGCCGAGTTGTCCAAGATATATGGTTTTCCACTCCAGCTTGTCAGTCATGATCATGATAGGGAGTGCTGTGTATGATCCAGGCACTTTTGGAGTATGAATTCATAAGATATTCTTTCATAAGCGGTGTCATCGCAGGACTGATCGCTCCTCTTGTCGGGACATTCATAGTCATCAGAAGACTTTCACTGATTGCCGATGCACTCAGTCATGTCACTCTTGGAGGCATTGCATTCGGTGTCTATCTGTCATCCATATTCACAGTCACCATCAACCCGCTGATCACCGGCATCATATTTTCAATCATGGGCGCTCTCGGTATAGAGCGGTTAAGATCTGTCTATAAGCATTACCAGGAACTTGCGATTCCGATAATAATGAGTCTTGGTATCGCAATAGGTATCGTATTTTTGTCACTGGCAGACGGTTTCAATCAGGATCTGTTCGGATATCTTTTCGGCAGCATCAGTGCTGTGAGCATCAATGATCTTCTGCTGATAGCAGGAATCGGCCTCATAGTCATCCTTTTCATATTCTTTCTGTATAAAGAATTATTTATGGTCTCATTTGATGAAGAATATGCAAATGTCATGAACATAAACAAATGGATCTATGTCGCCTTCATCATTGTAGTGGCCCTTGTCATCAGTGCATCCATGCGCATTGTTGGAATATTGCTGGTCAGTGCATTGATGACCCTGCCGGTAGCTAGCGCGATGAGAATAACATCGAGCTTCAAACAGCTGATGATCGTCAGTGTAATATTCGGTGAAATAGCTGTAATCGCCGGTTTATTCCTAAGTTTCCATCTGAACATTTCTCCAGGCGGTACGATTGTTTTAGTCTCAATATTAATCTTGCTCGGAACAATCTTATTAAATCGATTAGGGGTGAGTAGAAATGGCAGCAGAGCTCAAGAAGTATAAAATGAAATTGAGAGATCATGGTTTAAAAGTAACAGAGAAAAGAATGACAATGATTGAATTGTTTTTGAATGAGGATCGTTATTTAAGCGCCAAGGAAGTACAGGAACAGCTTCATAAAACTTATCCGAGTTTGAGTTACGATACTATTTACCGCAACCTTTACACTTTAAAAGAAATAGAAGTGCTTGAAAACACTAATTTCGAAGGAGAGATGCAGTTTAAAATCTCATGTTCCGACCATCACCACCATCATTTCATATGTGAAGAGTGCGGCAATACAAAAGTGATTCACTACTGTCCGGTAGATACCTGGCAGAATGAACTTGACGATGTTGAGATTACCAATCATAAAGTGGAACTGTACGGCCTGTGTGCCGGATGTAAATAAAAAGAAGGGATATTCCATCAGGAGTATCCCTTCTTTTCTGTACTATTTTCCCGCAGCTTCTTCTTTGGCCTTACGTTCTTTTTCGTAATGTGCTTCTGCAAGAATATCAATTTCTTTCTTGAGTTCATCTACCATCGTTTCTTCCGGCACTTTTCTGACTGTCTCACCATGCATGAAGAGCAGACCTTCGTCGCGTCCGCCCGCAATGCCGATATCGGCTTCACGTGCTTCTCCCGGTCCGTTGACCGCACAGCCTAGTACAGCAACTTTGATCGGCGCCTGGATTTTCGCGATGTACTCCTCGACTTCGTTGGCAATTGAAATCAAGTCTATTTCTATACGTCCGCATGTAGGGCATGCAATCAATGTTGCTGCATTGCTTGCCAGGCCGTATGATTTCAACAGTTCTTTTGCGACTTTAACTTCTTCTACAGGGTCTGCTGATAATGAAATTCTGAGCGTGTTGCCTATCCCCTGTGAAATGATTGCACCCAGTCCTGCCGCACTTTTGACTGTTCCTGCAAATAAAGTGCCGCTTTCTGTAATCCCGAGGTGAAGCGGGTAGTCAAAGGCTTTTGCAGCTTTTGTATATGCTTCGATTGCGAGATTGACGTCAGAAGCTTTCATCGAAACGATAATATCGTGGAAATCAAGATCTTCAAGTATCTGAATGTGATGCAGTGCACTTTCAACCATGCCGTCGGCAGTAGGATAACCATATTTTTCAATGATATGTCTTTCAAGACTTCCTGCGTTCACCCCGATACGGATTGGAATTCCTTTTGCCTTGCATGCTTTTACTACTTCCTCAACGCGCTCGCGGCGTCCGATGTTACCAGGATTAATACGGATTTTGTCCGCACCGCCCTCAACAGCAAGAAGTGCCAGCTTATAATCAAAGTGTATGTCTACAACTAATGGTATATTAATCTGCTTTTTAATTTCCGGGATTGCTAAAGCATCCTCTTCTCTCGGGCATGCCACTCGGACAATCTGACATCCGGCTTCCTCTAAACGGTGTATCTCCGCAACTGTCGCTTCAACATCATGTGTTTTAGTCGTTGTCATACTTTGAATGACAATCTGATCTTCACCGCCAATGGTCAAGTCGCCGACTTTTACTTGTCGTGTCTTAGTACGATGTATAATTTCAGACATATCCAAACTCCTTAATATAAATACTTTCTTAAATCATTTGCTATTATACTAAATTTAATCATGAAATGTAACTACTTCGCTTTATTAATTCATCTTTCTATTTTATCAGAGCGGTTTTGTTTCTTCATGATGTTTAAAATGAATCATACAAAGGTATGATAATAACAGTAAGGTAAACAATTCATTTGTTATTATATCAGTGAATTGTTATATTTAATATGTAAAATCTTATTGGAGGCGAATTAACTATGGCTTTTGAACTACCAGAATTACCTTATGCATATGATGCATTGGAACCACACATTGACAAAGAAACTATGGAAATTCACCATTCTAAGCACCATAACACTTATGTCACGAAGCTGAACGATGCAGTGAAAGGCACGGATTTGGAATCAAAAGATATCGAAGAAGTGATCAAAGATTTAAATTCAGTACCTGAAGACATCAAAACTGCAGTTCGCAACAACGGTGGTGGACACTACAATCACTCACTGTTCTGGCAGATGTTGACTCCAGATGCTTCTGAAGCAGACGGAGAAGTAAAAGATGCAATCGAAGCAAAATTCGGTTCATTGGATGCTTTCAAAGAGAAATTTGAAGCAGCTGGTGCTGGCCAATTCGGTTCAGGCTGGGCTTGGTTGGTTGTCAATAACGGAGAACTTGAAGTTGTTGGAACTCCAAACCAGGATAACCCGATTACTGATGGTAAAACACCTATCCTTGGTGTGGACGTATGGGAGCATGCGTATTACCTCAAGTATCAGAACAAACGTCCTGAATACCTGAAAGCATTCTGGAACGTTGTTAACTGGGATAAAGTAAACGAACTTTACAAAAATGCAAAATAAATATATTTAATTAAAAAGACGGGACTTTGTTCCCGTCTTTTTTATATCTATAAATCATCTGCTATGATAAAATAACGTTAGTATTTTTATGGGTTAAGGAATGAAGTCTATTGAAAAGAGCAAAAACCAAAAGCCTTGAAGAAATTAACAGACAAACATTAAAAAGCAGAATCAATCTTGTTCTCATAGTCATATTCTCATTATGTCTGCTGCTTATTTTAAGGCTGGGCTACCTTCAGATTGTGCAGGGTGACGAATATCAGGAAGAAATAGAAAATGCGCAGTATGTAGAAATCAACCAGAGTGTACCGCGCGGAGAGATCTATGACCGAAATGGCAACCTGCTTGTTGGTAACGAGTCCAGACCTGCCATTTATTTCACAAGACATAGAAATATGAATACTTCACAAATCATGGATGTCGCTTCTGAATTGAGCAACTACATACAGATGGATGTCGAATCAATATCTTTGAGGGACAAGCAGGACTTCATCATCAATAACTATCCTGATGAAACGAGTTCACTGATGAGTGATGAAACCACTCTGCTGGAAGACGGAAACATCAGCCGCTCAGAATTCAATGAAGAATTTTATAACAGGGCAGATGAAGAATTTGTAGACAGTATATTATCTGATGAAGATTTAAATACTCTCGGAATTTATGTAGAAATGGCGAATGCACCGGAACTGAACCCGGTGGTCATCAAGAATGAAGATGTTACAGAAGAAGAATTTGCAAGTGTCAATTCAGCACTGGAAGAACTGGAAGGCATTTCCACAGGCATGGACTGGGACAGATACTACCCTTATGACGATACTTTAAAAACTATTTTTGGAGAGGTATCTTCACCGGATGAAGGTCTGCCGAGGGAACTGCTTGAAGATTATCTGTCAAGAGGTTATTCGAGAAATGACAGGGTAGGTAAAACCTACCTCGAATATCAGTATGAAGATGTGCTTCAAGGTGAAAAGGAGCAGGTGAAATATTCGACGGATAAATCCGGACGCATTATCAACCAGGAAACCGTAGAGAGCGGCAAACCGGGTGATGATCTTTATTTATCCATAGATATTGAACTGCAGCTTGAACTTGAAGAACTGGCAGAACATCATCTGACATCACTGAGACAACTTGCTGAAGAGATTACGGAAAGAGATGAAGTGACAGGCGACATAGATTATACAATCATACCTGAGTATCTGGACACTGTGCTGTTGGCTGTACAGGACCCTGAGAACGGGGATGTCCTTGCAATGGTCGGAAAGCAGATCAATGACGAAGGCGAGATTGTGGACTATCATTATGGAACATTGACTTCAACATTCGTTCCGGGATCCTCCACCAAAGCTGCTACAATCATTACAGGGTATCAGGAAGATGTTCTTGAAGCCGGTGAGGTCATGCTGGATGAACCGCTCAATTTCAGCGGTGACAATAATCCAAGGACATCATTTTTCAACAGGGATTCCCAAATTCCGATAGATGATCAGGAAGCGCTCATGGTATCATCCAACGTTTATATGTATAAAACGGCCCTCCGTATTGCCGGAATGGAATATACGGACAATATGTCGCTGCCGCACGATATAACCGAGGCCGGCCAGATTTTGAGAAACGGCATGAATCAATTCGGGCTGGGAGTATCTACAGGAATCGACCTCCCTAATGAAGCAACCGGACTGTCTCCCGACTTCGGACAATATCCTGCAAGTAATTATCTGTACTTGTCAATCGGGCAGTATGATACCTACTCTGCACTGCAGTTGAGCCAGTATGTATCAACGATTGCGACACGCGGGAAAAGAATGGAACTCAACCTTGCAAAAGAGGTGCGTGGCAGTGATACAAATGAAGAAGGTCCTGTCTTAAAATCCTTCAATCCTACGGTTCTTAATACAGTGGATATTTCAGAAGAGGAATGGGATCAGGTGCAAAACGGCTTTTATGACGTTTTCAATACGCATGATCAGTCGACGGACAGATACGGTACAGGCTGGGATGCCTTCCATGAACTGGAATTGAAAGCTGCCGGGAAAACCGGCACAGCAGAAACTTTCAAAGACGGCACCGATGTCTTCAACCAGACTTATCTGGGATACGCACCATACGATGACCCGGACATGGCATTTTCGGTAATATTCCCTAACATGCCATATACGATTCCATTCTTCCCGGCACAGTATTTCGGAGCGGATGTAATCAACAAATTTTATGAACTTGAATACGGACATGAGGAAGAAGAGCCTTTCAACTATGATACAGACTGGTTCTATCAACAACTTGAATACGGTGAATATTAACCTTTTAGAAGAAATTCTAAAAGGTTTTTTTATATGTATTTTCAACTTTACACAATCTTTACAATTAGTTCATTACACATTTACATTCAACCGTTATTGTATATATGTAACACCAGTTACTACATTGACAATTGGAGGAATTTTAGTATGAAGAAGAGCTTGTTTCTTTCGGCTTTACTTATGAGCCTGATGTTCATTCTTGCTGCCTGCGGCGGTGGCGGGTCTGAAGAGTCTACAGAAGAATCTGGAGACGACGCAGCTACAGAAGAATCAACAGAAGAAGGTTCAACAGAAGAGGACGCTTCATCTGAAGAAGGATCTGAAGATGAAAGTGCATCAAATGGAGGTGGAGAAGTTGCCGTTACTGGTGATGTAAATGAAGATGACCCTCAAATTGCTGGTGAAGGTTCATCAACAGTGTTCCCGATCATGAACGTATTGGTTGAAGACTTCAACTCCGAATATGGAATACCTATCGAACTTGGCGGTAACGGAACTGGTTCTGGTTTCAGTGCACTGATTGATGGTTCAGCACAATTCGCGAACGCTTCACGTCCGATTGCTGAAGATGAAGAAGAGCAGCTTGCTGACGGTGGTGTCGAGTGGACAGAAATCCAGCTTGCTACTGACGGCTTGACTGTTGCAGTCAACCAAGAGAATGACTTTGTTGACTCCCTGACTTTCGATGAACTGAACACTATCTACAGTGGCGAAGCTTCAAGCTGGTCAGATGTCCGTGAAGACTTCCCTGATGAGCCGATTACAGCTTATGGTCCGGACCAGTCACATGGTACTCACGATTTCTTCAATGAAGAAGTAATGGATGAGGAAGGCGTTGAAGGACAACTTATCCAGGATACAAACCAAGTTGTATCTTCAGTCGTCGGCGACCCTAACTCAGTCGGATTCTTTGGTTATGCTTTCTACCTTGAAAACCAAGATCAGTTGAAAGCAGTACCTATCCAAGGTCCAGACAGTGATGAAGCAGTTGAACCGACAGAAGACAACGTCATGAGTTTCGAATATCCACTTGCTCGTCCACTTTTCTCATATGTAAATAATGAGTCATTAAACGAGAATGAAACTCTGCACACATTCTTCGAGTTTGCTCTTGCCAATTCAGCTGAAGCTGCTGAATCAGTAGGTTATGTACCTCTTCAAGATGATGTACTTCAAGAGCAGTACGACAAACTGCCTAACTCTGACAACTAAAATTACAACTAAGCATATTAAACCGGACGGGGTATTTTGCCCGTCCTTTTTCACTGAAAGAGAGGTATATCATGACCAAGAATTATAATGTTCAAGAGATGATTCAGAAGAATACCGACAATAAAGGCGGTGCTTTTGAAAAATCCATTCCTGTTATTTTATTTATTATCACTTTGGTTTCTATTCTTGCGACCATCGCTATTCTTTATACATTAATTTCACAATCCGTTGAGTTCTTCAGCAGAGAATCAATTGTCGATTTTTTCACTTCGGCAACATGGATGCCTTATTCATCGGATCCTGAATACGGCATATGGGCATTGGCAATGGGTACTTTCAAAATAGTGTTTGTGGCAACCATCTTTGCAGTACCGCTCGGACTTGGCGCAGCCATCTATCTGAGTGAATATGCAACTGACAGAGTGAAGAAAATCATCAAACCGATTCTTGAGGTACTTGCAGGTATACCGACTGTTGTTTATGGTTTCTTTGCCATCAACTTCATTACACCGATTCTCCAGTCCATTTACAGCGGTTTTTCCCTGTACAATGCGACCAGTGCAGGTATTGTAGTGGGTATAATGATACTGCCTATGATTGCAAGTCTGAGTGAAGATGCCATGAGTTCTGTACCAAATTCCACCCGGGAAGGTTCACTTGGGCTGGGTGCAACAAGACTGGAAACGACTTTCAAAGTTGTTTTGCCTGCTGCGGTATCAGGTATTGTCGCTTCAGTGGTATTGGCCGTATCAAGGGCAATCGGCGAGACGATGATCGTTTCCATTGCTGCCGGCAGTACGCCGAACGCGAGTCTGGATCTGACTGATCCGCTGCAGACGATGACAGGCTTCATCGTTCAGATCACTTCAGGTGATGCAGCATACGGTTCAACTCTATACTTCAGCCTGTTCGCAGTCGGCATGACATTATTCTTGTTCACATTTGCAATGAACATACTTTCACAGTGGATCACTAAACGTTTCAGGGAGGAATACTGATATGCAGTTGATAGATAAAAATCTGATTGCCAAAAAACGTAACGGCCGTTTAATGACAAACAAAATATTGAAATGGCTTTTCTTCCTGTGTACACTTGTGGGACTGGCTGTCCTGATTTCGCTGATAGTCGATACTTTGATCGATGCAGTCGGCTATTTGGATTTGCACTTTCTGACGAGTATGGGATCTTCCCGTATAGAAGAAGCAGGTTTCTATGGCGCTATAATCGGGTCATTATGGCTGATGCTGGTGACGGTACCGGTCGCTATCTTTTTGTCTGTTGCAACAGCTTTGTATTTGGAAGAATATGCTCCGGAAAACAGGGTGACCGAATTTATAAAAATTAACATTTCAAACCTGGCAGGTGTCCCTTCAGTCGTATTCGGACTGCTTGGTCTTGCGATTTTTGTACGTGCAATGGCAATGGGCAACTCCGTACTGGCCGCCGGCCTGACACTTGCGCTCATGATACTGCCTGTCATCGTCGTTTCTTCACAGGAAGCGATACGTTCTGTACCATCGACCGTACGTGAAGCATCGATAGGCATGGGTGCAACAAAATGGCAGACGGTATCAAGAATCATCCTTCCTGCTGCCATACCCGGGATAATTACAGGTATCATACTTGCGATTTCCCGTGCCATCGGTGAAACAGCTCCGCTCGTGGTAATCGGCGTACCGACGACACTGCTCGTCACACCGAACGGCTTTCTTGATTCATTCCAGGCAATGCCTATGCAGATTTACTCATGGGTCAAGATGCCTCAGGAAGAATACCAGTATCTTGCTGCTGCCGGTATCATCGTTCTGCTTGTAATATTACTGCTGATGAACTCAGCTGCAATTTTCATACGTAACAAGTTCTCAACGCGTTATTAATTTGGAGGTATAATTTATGGCTAATATAAAAGAAAGAAACGAAATCAAAAAAACTGTAGATACTGCAACATTGGAAGATAAGACACAAGGTGAAACAAAACCTGAAATCATCAGGGAACCTATTTTCAAAACAAATAATTTTAATTTATGGTACGGTGACAACCATGCTTTGCAGGATATCAATCTGACTTTCAACAAAAATGAAATTTCTGCAATAATCGGACCGTCTGGTTGCGGCAAATCTACATTTGTAAAATCATTGAACCGTATGGTTGAGCTTGTCCCGATAGTAAGAACAGAAGGCGAGATTCTCTACCGTGATCAAGATATATTTGAAAGAAAGTTCACTGTCGAAGAATTGAGAACCAAGGTGGGCATGGTTTTTCAAAAGCCTAACCCATTTCCAAAATCAATTTATGACAATGTTGCTTATGGACCACGTGTTCACGGCATCCGTAAAAAACAGATACTGGATGAAATTGTCGAGAAAAGTCTGCGTGACGCAGCGATATGGGATGAAGTGAAAGACCGTCTCAATGAAAATGCGATTGGATTATCCGGCGGTCAGCAGCAGCGTATCTGTATTGCAAGAGCACTTGCAACAGAACCTGATGTTATTTTAATGGACGAACCGACGAGTGCGCTTGACCCGATTTCTACAACTAAAGTGGAAGATCTGATGCAGGAATTGAAAAAGAACTACAGCATCGTCGTAGTGACTCATAACATGCAGCAGGCTGCAAGGGTTTCAGACACTACAGCATTCTTCTATCAGGGATATGTTGTAGAACACGACGATACCAAAGTGATTTTCGAAAATCCAAGAGACCAGAGAACGGAAGACTATGTATCCGGCAGGTTCGGATAAAAATGTCCTACAGAGAAAAATTTACCGGTGAATTGCAATCACTGACCGATGAAGTCATCGACCTGGGCGTGCTTTGCTACGACCGCCTGCAAGGCGTAACTAATCTGCTCAGCATGGATGATATTGAACCTGCAAGAGACCTGGTTTCAGGTGATGTGGAAGCCAACAGGAGAGAGTATAATATAAACAGTCAGGCTGTGACGTTGATTACAACACAGGCACCTGTGGCGACTGACACAAGAATCATCATATCAAGTATTAAAATTGCTTATGACCTGGAAAGAATCAGTGATAACATCAGTAACTTAGCAGAGGTAAGGAAACGGGTGAAAATCACTAATGAAAAATTACTGCTCCGTTTAAGAACAATGGAACAGCTTGCATCATTAATGCTCAAAGATGTCTACGCCGCTTATCTCGATCAGGATACTTCATTGTGCAAAGAGGTGTACGAACGGGATGAAGATATCGACAGTCTGTTTGTACATGTGACGACTTCTGATATATTTGAAGACAGTGACTTGTTTGTATCAGGACAAAGTCAGCTTTGTGCCAAGTATTTGGAGAGAATAGGCGATCATGTGAAGAACATTGCAGAGCATGTGTACTTTGTAATAACTGGTGAAAAGATCGAGAAAATAGATTAGTTTCGAATAAAAGTATCCTTAGGGATACTTTTATTTTGTTATAATCTTATGTATATTGATACTTGAGGTATAAATGAAGAAAGTAGGGACAGCAGATGTCTAAAAAAGAATCACGTAAAAATATGATAAACACTTTGTCAGAGCTGGATGAGAATTATAAAACAGAGCAGGAAGACATACTTAAGAAAGAACTGCTCGATTTTATAAAAGTGAATAATTTCAAATCAGTCGGCATCGTGTTATCAATGCCGCATGAAATGGATACTGACGGTATCATATCGACACTTCTTGAAGATGGTATCAAAGTATACAACCCGGTAGTCGATTATAAGGCGAAGGTAATGAACTTCTACCCATTTACGAATATGGAAGATATATTAAAGGATAAGAAGGGCATCAGAATACCGCCGACAACTGTAAAGACCAATAACTTTGAACTTGTTGTCGTTCCAGGTCTTGTATTTGATGAACAGGGCTACCGTATCGGTTACGGCGGCGGATACTATGATAAGTTCCTTGCAGAATTCGAAGGGCAGAAAGTATCTGTCATTTTTGACGAGCAGTTTGGTCATGTCGAGCATGAATCCCATGATATCCCTGTGGACTATATTATTACACCAACCAGAAAAATCGATGCAAAAGCAGGGCGCTGACCCATGTCTGGAATATGGAAATCAGCTTATGAAGTGATACGGTATACCGACTATTCTTTTTTCAATTATGATGATTACAACAATATCATCTGGCTGAAGAACAAAAAGAAACAGTCGGTGATGCTCATAAACCCGGAGCCGCTATCAGAAGAAAGAAGGAAGCTGTTATCTGATAATATCTTCAACCGGCATCATGAATTTTCAAAAATGGCAGGTTTCACTATAAAAAATGTCAGAAGTTATTATAGAACTGCCGAGCCTTTTAAGGAAAAAGATAAAGATGACAGACTGAAAATTGTTCATAAAGGATTGAACAATTTTTCAAACCTGATCAATCACCCCTTCTACAAAATGGAAATGAATCAGCAATCCAAAAAAAGTGATGAATCTTACAGAAAAAAGGTGATGTCCAACCATCCTCTTGAAACCCATTTGACTAAGTACACGCCGATGACCTATCTGCTCCTCGCGGTGAACCTGGTCATATTTTTGCTGAATTTATTTTATCTTTATATACAAAGTTCTCTTCAAGTTACGGATAATCTGGCTGTCAGCTATCAGGCGGTTGCCAATGGCGATTACTATCGATTATTGACGAGTACATTCCTGCACAGCGGTATGGAACATTTTCTGTTCAATGCCACTGCGCTCTTCGTGCTTGGTAAATTTGTAGAATCATTGTACAGTAAATGGCATCTTCTTGCCGCTTATTTACTGACAGGGACGCTTGCCAGCCTATTTTCCCTGATGTTTCTTCAAGATGCAATTTCACTTGGTGCAAGCGGGGCGGTTTATGGTCTGCTCGGAATTATTATCATACATCTGCTGCTGAATAAAAAGTTTAATTATAAATTACTTGTACAGGTTGCTTTAATTTTTATCGTCATAGCTGTCCTGTCTTCACTATTCAGCAATGTGAATCATTATGCCCACATTGGCGGTCTGATTTTTGGTTTGCTGCTGGGATTGATATTTAATCCTGATAAATTACTTAAGAAATGGTTTTTTGGTGCAATAGCAGTTTTTGTAATCATTGCTGTTCTTCCGGTCTTCTTTATCCAGACACCCGAGGAAGGGGAGACGCAGGCGATGGACACGGAAGCACTGACTGCGATAGAAGAAGGCAATTATCAGGATGCACTTGATATGGTTAATCAGACATTTGCGATGAATAATGAAACAGGACTTACTTATTACGCACTAGGATCTCTGTATCAGCATGCAGGAGACGAAGACAAAGCAGAAGAGTATTATGATTTGAGTTTCCAACTTGACCAGCAGAACGACGTTATTATTAAACACAGATTGATCGAATTGCGAAAAAATCAGCAGTATGACGATATGAGAGCCATTATGAATCAGTATGAGGGAGATGTGGAGGATCCGGATCTTGCACTCATCGTTGAGGAGCTTGATGAAATTGAGTAAAAATCTGACATATATCAATGATATACTGCTGCGGTTTGGAAGCTATGTCTATGATAAGGATATGATTAACCGGCTCGAACTGATGAAAATGGAAATCCAGGAACTATACAGGAACGGTTTGATCAATAAAGAGGAATATTTGAATTGCATTTTAATAATCAACAAAAGAATGGATGAGGAAAAATGATTTTAGCGGTGGATATTGGAGGCACCACATGTAAACTCGGTTTATTTGATTCGTCTTTGAAATTGGTCGAAAAATGGCAGATACCGACTGATACATCTGACGAAGGGGGAAACATACTGAAAGATATACATCTTTCATTTACAGATAAATTGTCGGTGCATAAATTATCGTTCGATGATTGTACAGGTGCCGGAATCGGTGTCCCGGGGCCGGTGGATTTTGAAGCAGGCACAGTGAACGGTGCCATCAATTTAAACTGGTACGGCCTGAAAGATATAAAGAAAGAGTTTGAAGAGATGAGCGGGGTGTGGACAATAGTCGATAATGATGCCAACCTTGCAACTTTAGGTGAGCAGGCATTCGGCGCAGGACAGAACAAAGATGATGTGGTCATGTTCACTCTTGGCACAGGGGTCGGGGGCGGCGTGATTGTAAACAATCTGCTTGTGCATGGTGCAGGCGGCGCTGCAGGTGAAGTCGGCCATATAAAAGTGGCTGTGGAAGAAGACTTGAAGTGTAACTGCGGCGGCACAGGCTGTCTGGAATCCGTCGCTTCCTCATCGGGGCTGAAAAACATGGCGGCCAAATACCACAGGGAATTCGTCCCGTCTGCACTGGATGATAAGATATCGTCTGGTTCACTTGACGCCAAAACAATCTTTGAACATGCAGAAAACGGAGATTCGCTGAGCCTGTATCTGGTGGATAAGATGTCTGAATATCTCGGTATCGGCATCGGAAATATCGCTGCAACGCTCAACCCGTCACATATCATTTTGGGCGGCGGCCTAAGCCAGGCCGGTGAATTTCTCCGTTCAAGAATACTGGGAAAATTTCGCAAATATGCCTTTCCGCCGGCGGTGGAAAGTACTGATATAGTGTTTGCATCTCTTGGCAATGATGCCGGTATATACGGTGCAGCAAAAATAGTTTCCCAATATGAAAAGTAACAGCTTTCGCTGTTACTTTACTTTTTATAGGAAGTCGCTGATGCTGAAGCTTTCACTGAATGCAAAGTTATCCGACGTTATCACTCTTTTTAAAACGTATGCGACAGTTTTCTTATTATATAATTTGTTTGTTTCCTTATACTTTTTAAAACGTTCCACATCGGGGAATTCATTTTCTTCTGATGATCTGATATCACTCTGCATATCCGTATCGATTACACCCGGCCGGAATGTCGCAGTGAAAATTGGATAATCCAATCGATCCATTTCAAGTCTTAAAACATCGCTGACCATGTTTACAGCAGCTTTAGAACTGCAGTAGGCAGCCCATCCTTCAGTCGGATTCAATGCTGCACCGCTTGACACCGTCAGTATACGCTTGGCACCCCGGAGGTCTTTAAACTGGTTTACAAAGCCTTTCATAAATAAGGCGGGTGCTAGGACGTTCACTTTGTAATTGTTTAAAAATCCTTCCGCATCTATGCTTTCAACGGATTTCACCGGATCGACCACACCGGCATTATTGATTAAAAACACTTCATCGCCCGGTTCCGGTTCTATCGACCCAAAAATCTCATCCACAGTACTTTCCAGTTTCTTCTCATCGAGAAAATCAACATTAAATTCTTTGTATAAAGGATATTCCGTTTCGACCCTGCCCCTTGAAATACTGATGATCCGGTCTTCCTGAAACATTTCTAGCAGTGCATTTCCGAGACCTCTGGATGTTCCGGTAATAAATACATATCTCATACAATTCTCTCCTCTTATTAAATATAAAAAAGAGATTAGGGTATCCTAATCTCCAGAATTTACAATTTAAGCTCCGAGTTCCGGATAGCCGTATGTAAGTATTGTGGCCACCGTAAAGAAGCCAAATGTAAGAGTTGCACCAATACTCATCAGTACAGCCAATAGATTTCTTGCTCTAAGTGCACCTACGATGCCCCAAATTGAAAAGGCAGTAACAATAATCATTAGTAATGCGAGAGCATTAATGCCGATGCGAATCGTAATGCCGCCAATTTCAAATAGTTCTCCTGTATCTAAGAAAGGCATGTTATCTTAACCCCCCATATTTCTCTTTAAGCTCATTATTATTGTATAATTAATATCGGACCTTGTCTAGAAGAATTTTTAGGAGTGATTGAATGAATGTAAAAACTTTATCGCTGGGACAGCTTGGTACAAACTGTTATGTAATATCCAATGGAGAAGAAGTGCTGATTGTCGATCCGGCTGCGGAAGCAGAAGTCATTTTTGAAGCTGTAGAAGAAATCAACCTGCCTGTTACGGGTATACTGCTTACACATGCTCATTATGATCATATCGGGGCACTTGATGAAGTACAGCAAAAGTACGATACAGATGTTTATATGGCAAGTGAAGAAAAAGAATGGATCGGAGATCCAAATTTAAATATGTCAATTAAACGCGTATCGATGGGCATAGAACCGATAGAGAGTGATATCGAGCCGGTCATTCTGCAGGAAGGTGATTATTCAATCAACAGTTTTAACTTTGAAATCTTTCACACGCCTGGCCATTCACCGGGGAGCTTAAGCTTTTATTTCAAGGAAGAGCAGAAAATATTTTCAGGAGATGTACTCTTCAACGGCGGTGTCGGGCGAACGGACCTGCTTGAAGGCAGCTTTGACGTCCTGATGAAATCGATAAAAAACAAGCTGTTCCAACTGGATGACGGAACGGCGGTTTATCCCGGTCATGGCAATTCGACCTCGATTGAAAAAGAAAAACAGACAAATCCATATATATTTTAAAGATAAACAGAAAAAAGTTCAAACCATGTGAGGTTTGAACTTTTTTGTCTTTTAGCCGAATGCCGGCTCCATTATAAACGTTGTGTAGTATGTAAATCCAACGAAGAAGAACACCAAATATGCTGCAAATACATACATATACATTCTCTCAGTCAATTTCATATATCCAAGTAAGACGAAGAATCCTGTCTGAGCAAGGAAGAATAATGTCATCATCATCATGTCGCCCACATAGAACAGAATACTGAACATCGCTGTCCAGAATCCTAAAGTCTTAAATACCTTATCCATCGGACCAGTCCTTTCATCGAAGTAAATATTTATAAACATTTCATCACTACTAATTATAGATAATCTGATTCTTAAAGTAAATAGGCTTTATATTAAATTTCGTGGTAATAACTTCCATAATACTATAATAACTCCGTTTTATATATACAGAAATCCAAAAAGTGTGAAATTAAGTGAGAATAAATCAAAAAGGCAGAATTTAGGATTATATATAGTAGGAGGGAAATTTATGAAAAATAAAGTTATCAACATTTTGGAAAGTGCACAGGAAAATGATGCCACTGATATTCACATTATACTCGAAAGTGATAAGTCTAACTCAAGCATGTTTTAAAATCTTAAAACGTTGATATATCAACAATCATCAATTTATCAATAATCTTTAGATGTCACCAATCCACTAATTTTTAGTCACATTTGTAGTCACAAGTTCGCAATCGCATCTGCCGCTTTCATTTCTGCTTCATTCTTATGTTCCTTCAACAGATGCGCGTATGTTTCGTAAGTGATTTGTGTATTCTTATGACCTAATCGCTCACTGATGTAACTGATTGATATGCCTTCCTTGATTAACACGCTGCAATGCGTGTGACGGATCGCATGCATCGAAACACCTTTAATATCTAATTCTGAGCACAATTTTTTCAATGATAGATTCAACGAAGATGAATAAGGTCTGAATCCATTCCGCCTGAATACATAACCGCTCATATTGTACGGCAGAACGCTTAGATAATCTTTTAGGACTAACATGTCACTCTTGGAAACTTTGACCGTCCTAGCGGCAGTGTCGGTCTTTGTGCCGCTTAAATAAACATCGTTCTTTAGTTCGTTGATGTGCGAGTACTGCATGTCAATGATATCTGAGTAGCGTGCGCCGGTAATAATCATCATGAAGAAAAAGAGATTATTCCAGTTTTTATTTTCTGTCGTCGCTTGCTTCATTTTTTTAAAGTCGTCATAGTCCATAAATTTATCTGCGGGCTTTTTAGTGGCGACTGCTGCATTGAGTTCTACCTTATAAGTGAAATCTTTGTATATCAAGCCCTCGAAAATGGCATCATTCACACATGACCGTATGATTGAATTTATCTGATTAAGTGTCCCTCTTGCGTGTCCTTTTCCGCCGTTTCGGCTCGGTGCTTCCATTCCGTACCAATTTAAAAAAGTTTGATACTTCGGGCGCGTCATTTTATTTAAGGGCGCATCGTCAAAGTAATCATTGATGATGTCCGAAAACAAATTATAGTTTTGGATTGTGCCTGCCGCCTTGTTGATTGATCGTGATCTCGTCCAGTTCCTAAAATACTCAGCAAAAGAAATGTCGTCATCCAGATGAAAGCCTTTTGTGAGCTGATTGAGCCGCTCATTTTCTTCCATCGTCGCTTCACGTTTGGTTTTGAATCCGGACTTGCGGTAACGTTTATCATCGTGGTAGAAATCATATTGCCATGTAGCGCCTCGCTTCTTTACTGACATTGAGTGCCTCCTAATCCTCAATAATTTTCAAAGGATTGAATGTGATTAAGCAATCCTTATAGAATAACTTATTCTGATATTTAATCTCATAGTGTTTTAATGCCTCACATATGTATTCTTCAGGCAGTTCTAAGTGTTCAGCCATTTCATGGATGTTTGACAATCCCAATTCATAACACTCAATTATTTTCTGTATCGGGACATTGAATTCATAACCTAAGCGCCGACCTTTCAATTCATATTTATATTCATTCATATTCTCATAGTCTGTAATGCGACTCGAAACGGTGTAATAGTGTCCTATTTCTTCGGCTACAATTGCATTTTTCTCATGAGGGTCTAAATCTTCATTTATAAAAATGGTGTCGGACATCAGCAAGCCATCAAGCTTTGCGGGTAAGAACGACACCTCTTTAAAATTTATATGGTTATGAGCTGACATTAACTTCTCATAGTTGAACAATGTATCACCCCTTATTGATTCCTGTTATGAAATGTATAGTCGATAAATTTCTGAATCTCTTTAATTTCCTCCTCAGTTGCATCTTCTCTGATGTGTGCAGCGATTGCTTTGGTGTGTTCATTTTCTTCCTCGCTCGTATTTGGTTCGTCAATCCATCCCATTAAGTAAGCAGGGTTAACTTCTAAGGCATTTGCTATTTGAACAATCGTATCGTTCTTAAGATTTTTAATACTACCACTTTCGTATCTTTGAACAGTTGCTTCTGTTTTATCAATAATTTTACCGAGCTGAGCTAGAGTCATTTTCTTGTTGTCTCTTGCTTTCTTCATTCTTTTTGAAAAGCTCATTCTTATCACCTCATATTCATTATACGGAATACTTTCCTTATATGCAATATATTTCAGCAAAATAATAATAAACTTACGTAAAAGGCTTGCTTTCTTCATTTTAAATTGGTAAGGTTTACTTACGTAATAAGAAAGTAGGTGAGAAAATGAATATCGATTCAAAATTATTAAAGTCGAAAATGGCTCTTAAAGGTTATGGCATAAAGGAGTTGTCTGAAGCGTCAGGACTGCACAGAGATACTATTTCCAATGTACTTAATGGAAAGACATCACCTTCATTTAAAGTAATGAACAGCATTTATTTTGCTTTAGAATTAACTCCAGATGAAGGCGTAGATATTTTTTTGAGCACAGACTTACGTGATGAGAAAGAAAAGGAGGGAGCGAAATAAATGAACTCAATAATTCAAATTGAAAATAAAGAAGACTTCGGTCTTGTCGTAAGCAGTCGAGTAGTAGCTGAAGAACTTAATAAGGAACATAAAGTCGTTTTAAGAGATTTGGATAATTTGATTGAATCTCACGGCACAGATTTGAGCGGTGAGATTTTTGGAAGTAAATATAAAAATTCTAGAGGCCGAGAGTACAGAGAATACCTTCTAACCAAAGACAGCTTCATTCTTTACATGTTCAACATTCAAGGTTACAACGATTTCAAAATGGCCTATATCAATAAGTTTAATGAGATGGAAAGCCAACTACAGAATCAGTTGCCTGGCACTTACAAAGAGGCTCTGTTGCAACTTGTTGAAAGAGTCGAAGAGAATGAAAAACTTCAGCTAGAAAACAGTGTTCAGAAACAACGAATCGGAGAGTTGAAGCCAAAAGCGGATTACTACGATCAGATATTAAAAAGCAAAAAGTTACTTGCTATCGGTCAAATTGCAAAGGATTACGGCATGACTTCTCAAACAATGAATAAGCTATTACATGATTTAAAAATACAATTCAAGCAATCCGGTCAATGGTTACTGTATGCAAAGCATCAAGACAAAGGCTATACATCATCAGAGACCCACGAATATAAAAAGAGTGACGGCACTGTTGATTTTAATCTTCATACGAAATGGACTCAAAAAGGAAGAATATTTTTATATGAGTTACTGAAGAAGAATGACATTCTTCCGATGATTGAAAGAGAGGGGTGATCACATGCAATCCTTCGATGTACAAATCACAATCCCCGAAGACTATGTACTGATTAAGAAAATCGAATACGAAGACTTAATCAAAAACGATTTAACTGGCAAGTATTTATCTGTAAAGGACATCTGTGAATTAACCGGGAAGTCGCAAACGTTCATACGAGAGAATTTGCTCAACGACCCGAGACGCTTGAAAGAGATTGAAGCATTTTCGCACTTTCCGCAAACTCAGGGCGACCGCTGGTCGTTCAAAGCAAAGGAAATGCGTGAGTATCTGGACAAAGAGTTTTTACCAATACTAAGGAGGGTTTGAAATGAATTACGAAAAACTATCATTTGTCGATGACCTGGGACGGCTTGTAGAACGTGATGTATTAATTATCAAATGCGAAGAGTGTGACGAAAAAGTAGCTTGTACAGGTTTTACCAACTCATGTTTCTGTGGTGCTGATTATGACTCTAATGGGGACAAGCTGGCAGACCGCAGTCAATGGGGTTATGAAACCGGAGAAAATTGGAGGGACATCATATGAAATACCTACTACCAATCACAGCAGTTACAACTGGCTTAATCGCATATGCTGTTTATAGGTCAAAACGTAAAACTGAATGGATCCCGCTCGATGTCAAAAGGATGATCCCCGACAACTACTCACTTGGTCGTCACGGTCACGGACATAAAAACAGCATTTCATTAACTTCAATATTGAATGACGAGGTGGGCTACTAATGGCATATCTATCATTATTCTTAATCGCTGTTGCAGTCGGCTTATTCGCAGGTAACACACCAATGATTGTATTGGGTGCTTTTACATTCATCGCAGGGTTCTGGGTGATGTTGAGAAGTGTAAATAAGGAGGATTTTGAATGAAAATCAGTGAATTAATCAAGGATTTAGAAAAGGCTCGTGAGATTCACGGAGATATAGAAGTGAAGATGCAAGTGCGTTCTTTAGCAGGAAGATATGAAGTTCCGATAGAGGTAAAGGTTTCCAGAGGAGTGTCAAAGTCCGAAATTAATGTCGATGAAGAATTCGTATATGCAGCACCGCCGCTTCTAATTATCAAAGAGCATCCGGAAACGGTGGAGGATGGTGATTCAGATGACTAGACCAGAATCACAGCGCCCGAAGTGGAGCAAGCACCAAATTCATCCGGATAAGCCGCCGGTTGAGCAGCAAAATGAAGCCAGTCGAAAAGCTTACGACCAAGAAATGGATCATTACGAAAGATATTTAAAAGCTTTGAACAAAGACAATGGCATCGGGAGGCAGAAAGATGATTGATAAATTACTTGAAGAAAATCGCCTGTTAAGGGTCGCAAACGACAAGTTGCAAGCAGAGAAAGAGGAGTTGTTGAAAATTAATGAGAATAATGCAAGTGAGTACATGGATTTGATGGCGAAATACAACAGCCTCATCGAATTAAAACGCGCTCCATTACCCGACATATTAAAGAGAGAGGTGAGCGAATGATTAAAGAATTACAACTCGTCAACGCCGATACAGGTGTCGCTGAACACTTTGAGTTACATGAGGTGGATAAGGACAAGCGCGGCAAGGTGCGGGCGGTCAAGCTGTTCCAGAACGGTGAATTGGACACTTACACGAAGACCGGGAACGCGCTGTTCTACTCGGACAGGAAAACAGTGAGCATCCCTCGGTGGGTGCTGGAGGAGGTGAGGTAAATGAACATGGATTTCTTCGAATACAAACATCTACCAGAACACTTACAGGAAGTTAGTAAGCCATTGGGTGAACTCGCAAAACAAATGGATGAGTCGCTCATAGCTGGCGACGAAAAAGAGGCGGGAATGAGAAAACTCCTTGAAGCGAAAGACTGCTTCGTGAGAGCAAAGTTAGAAGAGAAATAAAAAAGACACGCTCTGCAAAGCGTGCCATCAACAAACTATCTACCGGAATTATAACACATTAGGAGGATTAGCATGAAACTCAAATTAAAATCATTGTCCATCAAGGACTTTGCCGGCATTAAAAATGAGTCGTTCAACTTTGATGGCAAGGATGCCAAAATCTACGGCGACAATGCGACAGGCAAGACGACTACTGCCATTGCGCTCAACTGGCTCCTGTTTGATAAAGGGCTTGAGGGGCAGAAAATCGACATCGTGCCGAAGGATGAGAACAACGACCATATCCATGAGCTTGTGCCGACCGTTGAAGCAGTGTTCGACATGGACGACAATGCACTGACATTAAAAAGAGAATCCCATCCGAATTATGAAAAGGTTGAAGGTTCCACGAAGAAACATTATAAAAACTCTCGTTCCACCAAGCAGTACATCGACGAGGTGCCATTCCCGATTACCAAATACAAAGCAGAGATTAACAAAATTATTGATGAAGAGGTATTCAAGCTTGTGACCAATCCTGACGCCTTCCCCCAGCTGCACTGGCAGGATAAGCGCAAAATGCTATTCGAAATTGCAGGCGACGTGTCCGATGAGGATGTCATTAATAGTAATTCAGAACTTAAAGACCTACTCGAAGTTATTAACCGTCGAGAAATCGAAGATGAAAAGAAAGTGGTCAATGAGCAGCTGAAAAAAGCACGTGAGGATCTGGAACATATTCCGGTCAAAATCAATACTTTGAACGAGCAGTTAAGTGATGATGAACTGGACGAGCCACTCATTGATAAAACCATAAATCAAATTAACGAAGAAATTGAGTTACTGAAAGATAAGCGTACTCAGATTGAGCACGGCGGTGCAGTCATCGAAATCAAGCGTGAGATTGATGAAATCCAGTACAAGATGGACAACTTGAAGCGTGAGGTAGAGACGGGCGCACAGGATAAAGTGAACGGTCTGCAGCGTGAATTAGAGTCTCTTGAGAGTGATGTCAGCATCTATGAATCCCGCCAGAATCGCACGTTTGAAGATATTAAGGATTTAACAGCTCGTAAAGACTCGAAGCTCAAAGAATATAAAGAGCTTGCTACCGAGCGTGACAATGTGCAGGCTGATCAGTTTGAAGTAAATGAAGATGAATCCATCTGTTCACACTGTGGCCAGCCACTCCCTGAACACGATGCAGAAAAATCCGTTGAACATGCACAGGCTGAATTTAATAAACGTAAATCGAATAAGCTCGAAAGTATCAATGCAGAAATGGAGCGTGTCGTTGAAGCGGGTAAATCTCTCGGTTCTGCCATTAAGCATAACGAATCGGAAGTTGAAGAATTCAAAAAGAAGATTGCTGATAAAGAGAAAGAAATCAGCCTGCTGTCTGTTCGTCTGGATAAGGCCAAAACATCCATTGTGAAGGTCGAGTTGAACAGTGAGTATAAAACCCTTCAAAAAGAAAAGACGGCACTGGAATCAAAGCTGGGCGACGAGAAACAGACTACAGAATCGAAGGTAGCAGACCTCACTCAACAAATTACTGTTAAGCAGGGTGAACTAGATAAGGTTCAAGAACAGAAGGCATCTGTTAAACATCAGCAACAATTGAAGCAGTCCATAGATGATTATCGCAAGGAAGAAGAAAGCATCCTCGACACCATCGAGGACTTGAAATATCGAAAGCATCTGATTGATCAGTTTACGAAAACGAAGGTCAATCTGATTACTGAAAAGGTCAACAGCATGTTCGACCTTGCGAGATTCAAATTGTTCCACACGCAAGTGAACGGCGACATCAAGGAGACGTGTGAGATTATGGTTGACGGCGTGACGTATGACGGCGGTCTGAATAATGCTATGAGGATAAATGCCGGTTTAGACATTATCGGTGTCCTATCAAAGCATTTCGAAGTGGAAGCGCCTTGCTTTGTCGATAACAGCGAGGCAGTGACACAGCTGAAAGAAATACCGTCACAACAAATTCAGCTCATCGTCAGTGAGCCGGATAAAAAATTGAGATTGGAAGTGAATCAATAATGAAAAAGAAATTCGAAATCGCAGTTCATGGATGTGACGACTCAACATGCATTGAATACGACCTGACCGAAGAGCAGATGGAGCTTGTTGAAGATATAGCGATAAAAATTACTGAAGCGTCTAGTTACGCTTGCATGCCAGTTATGGACATTAAATTAATCATGGAAGAGGAGAATAAGTAATGACTGAAAACACTAAATTGCAAAAGGTAGAACAACAATTACTCGACGAAAAAAACGTATCGGACAGCGTACTGAACAAGGTGCGTGTCCTCGAAAATCAAGGGAACCTGGAGCTTCCAGCAAACTATTCACCATCCAATGCAATGAAACAGGCATGGCTCACAATCAGCCAGGATAAGAAGCTCATGGACACATCGGACACCAGTAAAGCGAATGCGCTGTTAGACATGGTCACACAAGGTTTGAACCCTGCGAAGAAACAAGCATATTTCATTCCTTACGGCAATAAAATGCAACTCCAAAGAAGTGTGCACGGGAATGTGATGCTGCTTAAAAGGGACGCCGGGACAAAAGACATTACGTTTCAACCGATTTATGAAGGTGATGATTTCACTTATGAGATTGATGAGAACGGCTATATCGTAAATCCAAGACTCAAACAAAAATTTGGAAATATCAATAAAGATAAAATCGTCGGTGGCTATGCAACTATCATATTTGATAATAAACAAAATCATATTGAGGTCATGACCATTGACCAAATTGAACAAGCGTGGATGCAGTCATCGATGATCAAAGACAGAGATGCACTGAAACGTTCAAAAACGCATAACAACTTTAAAGAAGAAATGGCACGTAAGACCGTCATCAACCGTGCTGCCAAACGCTATATCAATACTTCCACTGATGAAGGGCTACTCAAGTTTGCTCAGGAAGCCGATGACCGCCAAAGAAAAGAAGTGTTTGATGCGGATGTCGAAGAAGGGCAAGCATCAGAAATCCTTGATATTCCCGACGACTTTGAAGATGCCGAAATTCAGGAAGTACCAGCGCATGATAAAGAAACTGGCGAAGTAAAAGAGCAGAATCAAGAAGAAAATCCATTTGCGAATGCAGACCAGGCATCGTTTGACGATGATCAGCCGTTCTGATGGATATTCAAATTATTGGCAGTGGGTCGTCTGGTAACAGTTATAAGATTTCAGACGGCCAAACGGCCATCCTCCTGGAAGCCGGCATACAATTTAAGAAGGTACAGCAGGCACTCAAGTTTAAAACGAGACAGATTAAGGCAGTTTTCATTACTCACGAGCACCTTGATCATTCTAAGTATGTGATGGATTTCTTGAAGAACGGATTGGATGTTTATATGACAGCAGGAACGAAAGAGGCACTCGGCATCAGCCATTACAGATTACACACGATCGAGTACAGAGAAGTCATCAGGATTGGCTCATTTACAGTGATGCCATTCGAGGCACAGCACGATGTCGCTGAACCATGCAGTTATTTGATTAAATCGGGCGACAGCAAGCTCCTGTTTGCCACAGATACGTATTACATCAAATATACGATTCCCGGCCTCACACACATGCTTTTAGAGGTCAATCATGACTATGGATATATGATGGAGAACGTTGAAAAGGGCATCATTCACAAGGCACTGGCAAACAGAATTATGAAGTCGCATTTGAACATAGACAATGCCATCAAATATTTAAAGTCCAGCGACCTATCGAAGTTACGAGAAATCACAATGATCCACCTGTCAAAAGATAATGCCAAAGCGAATGAGTTTAAAGAAAGAATACAAAAAGTGACTGGTGTTCCGGTCAAAATTGCGGGGCGATGAAATGTGACTGTGTACGAATTGACATACCATGCAGAAATGAGGATAAAGCAACGCGTCGGCATCCAGAAATCTAAGAATCGGACCATGATGGAAAACGCAAAAAACTGGATCAATTCCGTTATGCCGCATTCAAGCTTAACAGCAATTGATGACGATGGCAGACGACACTATAAATTTAAAGAATTTAATATTATCTGCAAGGAAAATAAAGTTATCACCGTATCGTATTACAAAGATGCATCAAGGGAGCTGGCCGACGAAATACAAGAGATTGTCAGCAAGCGTGTCGACAAGCAATTAAAACCGTTAAAACGAGAATATAGAACGAAAGCCATCAAGATGCACGAGGCGGAAATCAAACGTCTGAAATCATATAATCCAAAATCGATAGAAACCATATCAGGAGAGATAGAACAGTTGAAAGATGAAGTTTCCATATTAAAACATAAAATCGATGACTTTGAGGCTTTGACGCACCGATTCAAGCATTATGGGAGGCTGGTGGAATGAAAACGACAAACAACCTGGTCGCAGGTGAAGCAAATTTCATCATGCGCCATCTGGTACGTACTCAAACCAATAAATATAACAAAAGCTTTTATGATGGAAAATTCTTCAGGACACTGCACAAAACACTTAAAGGTAAGTTGCCAAATCATAAGATTAAAACTTGGGATGATGACGAATATTATGTGATGAGGATTGATGAAGATGATCAGTAAGCAGGTCAGCCCTAAAAATTACTATGAAATGAGAATCGAAGATGAATTTTATTACGGCACAGTTGACGAGTTGGTTGAGAAGACTGGTTTAGACCAAAGGCATATACGCCGTTATGTTCATCAGCCGACAGCAAATCGGGAGACGATAAAAATCGGTCGCATGTACCCCGTTTACCAAGTGGCCAACACGCACGACGGAACTGTTGTTGCAAAGGGCACGAAAAACGCACTTGCTAAGAAATTAGGTATGCAGAACCCTGATTCACTGCACAACTCAAGCAGGTATGATATTTCATCGACGAGCGAATATGTATACGTCGCTGATACCGTCGGTGAGCAACTTGAAGACAGTAAGCATAATAAAGCATCTGAACCGCCGAAAGAAAGTCGTGTCATCTTGACGAGCAATATGGATTTTTACTGGCGGATGGTGTTTAGAGATATGTTCAGGGGATGGGGTGGTGACAATGAGCGCCCTGGCGTTTGAGATCATAGTCATCTATGCCTTGATGGTATATATCGCACTGGCAATACCCATCTTGATTGTGCTCGGGATTTTGATTTGGAATTGGAGAGGGAAGTGAGGATGAATAATGGCCCAAATACAGTGGATAAAACTTAAAGTCGATATGTTCGACAATGAAAAAATCAAGCTGATTGAAGCCATGCCCGACGCGGATAGTATTTTGGTTATTTGGATAAAGCTGCTTACTTATGCAGGCAAAACGAATTCAAGCGGCTATATCCTTTTGACCGAAACGATACCGATGAATGAAGAAGAAATCGCAACGATATTCAACAGACCACTAAATACTGTTCGTTACGCTCTTCAGGTATTTGAACGGTATGGAATGATCAATCGTGAGGACGACGTTATAAAGATAAAGAATTGGGAAAATCATCAGAACGTTGAGGGCATGGAAAGAGCAAGAGAACAAGCGAAATTAAGGAAGAGAAAACAGCGAGAAAGGGAGCGTGAAGCACAGAATAAGATGCCTGAAAGTGACCAAAATAAACAAAGTCACGTGATGTCACGTGACAGTCACGCTACAGAGAGAGAAAGAGAGAGAGAAGAAGACTTAGATAAAGAATTAGATATAGAGAAAGAGAGAGAAGAAGAGAAAAAAGATTCTCTCTCCTACAATCAGGAAGTTTATGATGTCTTGAATAAAAGAGGAATCGACATGAGTAATGCTCAAGCCTGTTTTAAAATCAGTCAGAAAATGAGTGGCATTGATGATATTCAGTATCTCCATAAAGCGATAGATGTCGCAGATAACAAGGGCGTACTCAAAGCACCTTACGTTTTACGAATCATTGAGAATTGGTTCGAAGATGGCAAAACATCTTACGAAGCCTTGATGCAGTACGAAAATAAGAGTAACAAACCAAAATACGGCACTCCCAACGACGAAGAAACTCGTAATCAATATAAAAACCTAGGATTTTAAGGAGGGGTCAAAATGGAAGAAATCGCAAAATTCATGGCAGAACACAAAATCATTGATACGCAGGTCGAGCATACGGACATTGAGTGTCTAGGGTGCGGCAGGGAGATACAGAGGGTCATCATCACATTCGAAGGCGGTTCCCAAAAGATGAATGAGGCCGGTTGCATGTGTGAGGCAAATCGTAAAGCGCAAGAAAGACAACGTGAACTGAATGCACGAGATTATGATCGGTTTTCTGTCATTCAAAATGAGTACCTGGAAAAATCATTCGATAATTATATTGTCAATAGCGATGATGAAGAACAAAAGAAGATGCAATCTGAAGCACTCAAATTTACTAAACACTATGCATTGAATTTCAGTTCGCATCTTAAAGAGAAACAGAATCTTTTTATTCAGGGCACGTTTGGAACTGGCAAGACACATCTTGCTGCTGCCATTCGAAATGAAGTATCAAAGCAAAATTATAAAGTGTTATTTATTTCACTGCCAAACTACATCGAAGCACTCAAGAAAGAGTTTCGAGATAAATCGAACCATCACTCAATTTATAAATGGGCAACTGAAGCCGATCTTTTAATTCTGGATGATGTGGGTGCGAATCGTATGAATGAGTTCGCAATATCAGAATTGTTCAGGCTCGTCGATGCTCGCATTGATAAATGCACTGTGTACACCACAAACATGACGAGTGAAGAATTTACCCAGACAAAAGAACTGAATAGGATCTTATCTCGTATGGTGAATCGCGCTAAAGCTATTGTCATCAAAGGCGCAGATTATAGACGAAAGGGGCTGATGTAAATGAAAACAATCAATGACATCGACATGATTATATTCCCAAAAACGCCGCACGATATCATGTATGAAAAATTAATGGCGCAGGATGAAATCACAAAATCAGACGTGCAGTCGCTCGACATGTTCAATGATCACTACATCGACAAACTGTTCAATGCCGGCCAACGCATGGTTTGCGACAAGATGTTTGAAGCGATGACGAGAGAGGGCATCACGACCGTCGAGCCTGAGATTAATAAAGAGTCCGAGCAGTGGTTTACGGGCTTGGATCGGTGGAGGTGATGGGATGAGAGAAGAGCGTAAGCCGATATTCAAAGTTAATAGGCATATGCATCCCGAGTTCTGGGGTGTATCGGATGAAGAAGCATTAAGGCAGATGGCAGAGTTCAGCGCCAAACTGGATGCTGAAAGGTACAAGGCTGAGGCGTGGGACAAGCTGAAAGATAGCCTTAAAGATATGGTAACGGCCTTAGCCAGACAATCCAGGGCTAACCACTCAAGGATCGCGACCGTGAAAAGTATGCTTGGCCTTATGGATGTTATTTATAAAGAAATAGAGGAGGATGACCAATGGGGATGAATGCAATGATTCAAGCTCAATTGAACAATTCACTTCACGGGATTTTAAACTGCAGATGCGAAGGGAACTGCCTTTTAAAATCAATAGACCTTAATCATATCGATGGCGACGACGCTTTTCTGGAGGTTGAGCCTTACGATGCGGCTTTTAATCAATCCAATGTGGATGAAACCATCGACAGGACAAAGCGGGTATTGCTGAGGCGCAGGAAAGCTATTTCTAGGGCGTTAGGTGTAAAGCGGTTGTCTGTAAATTTCTATGACGAATGGACGATGAAAGATGCATTCGTGGTTGATCTTGAAGAAAACAAAATTACTTCATCAGTGAATTAGGAGGATCACATTGACTAAATACGGCGCAAATAAAACGGTCGTCAACGGCATCACATTCGATTCAAAGCAAGAGGCCGACTACTACGAGCACCTGCTTGCCAAACAAAAGGCGGGCTACATCAAAGAGATAGAGCTTCAGCCAGTCCTGAACATTATGCCAACCTTTAATTACTACGGCAAGAAACGCCGCAAGATGGATTACAAGCTCGACTTCCATGTCACCTATCATGATGACTACGAAGTGTGGATTGACATCAAAGGTTTTGCGACGGCAGATGCAAAGATGAAACGCAAGATTACCGAGTACATGCACAAAGATAAGCACATTATCTGGATAGCGAAGTCTTTAAAGTACGGCGACCGGTTCGGATGGATCGAATATGATGAATTGGTTAAAAAGAGGGCAGCAGATAAGAGAAAGAAGAAATAACCATTGGACATATCTAAATCCCCTTAAAATTATGGGGTAGATTAAGCGAGAATTTATATCATGTGAATGATTAAAGCGCTTAGAAAGAGAATTAAGGAGGTTTTAGGATGATTGTAGAAATTATATCAGCCTTGATGTTTTTCATTGCCCTTACTTTAATTAATGTATCGGTAATTTATAAATACCGACGGAAAATAAAGTGGTTCTTTAACGAAGTTTACAATAAGTCTCTCAAGCGCAGCACACCGCTCCAAAAAGAAATCAAGGCAGAGCAGAAAGAGATTAAACGACTGGAGCAGCACAAAGCGGATATGAAAGAACTTGAACGGTTGAAAGAGCAAAGAGAAAAGTTGTTTGAAGAAACGCGAAAATTCAAGGGAGTAGACCCAATGCCACATCTTAAAGCGATAGAAAAAATGAATTCACCTGAAGAAACAGATACTTTTATTTACGAATCAACGACTGGGTCAATCAGTCAATGCCCAGAATGCGAAACTGAAAACATAGCTAGTGCAATATCGTATGGCGTACTTCTGGATAGATATCATAACACATGCCTCGATTGTAATCACAAGTGGATGGCAGAAACTAAAATACTGGAGGACAAATAATATGACTACTGAAAACAAAATGAGAAACATTCAAGCAAGCGAGGAACTGATCACTAAAACATTCGGAGTGGACCACGACAAAGTTCTGTTCAACAAATTTAACATCACAGATAAACATCTAACATTTGACCTGGAATGGACAGAGACTGGAAACATATTGCAAGCGACCATTACTAAAGATGCAGTGAAGCCGAAGTTCACTTTGGAAAGCCAGGACGATGATTTCATCAAAGAGCAGATGACTCGACTGTTCGGAATGAAGACTGAGCTATTCGTCGATGAAGAAGACAAAGTTAACGATGACGTGTTCGGCCAGGATTATGATCCAGCGCGTGGCTATGTCGATAAACAGAATGATGAACAGATGACTCTGGAAGATTAAATATTGAGGGGTGTCGCAATTGTATTTGATAAACGACATACGACAAATCATAAACGATTACCACTGGAAGAAGCGACTCATTCAGTCTCAGGTGTATGAGATGGATTCTACTGCGACGAGTGCTTACGGCATCGAGTCATCACTACCAAAAGCACAGGGCGAGACGAGTGACAAAGTCTCGTCCATCGTCATAAAGAATGACAAAGAGAGTCGCAAGCTTGAAGCTCTGGTGAAAGAAGTGTCGTTTATTGATGAGCATGAGAAACATATAAACAGTGATAAAAACTTCCACATACTTCAGCTGTTGAAGCAGGGGGAAAGTAAGCAGAGAATTAAGATATTATTAAACATTAGTAACCGCAATCTGTACGAGAGGATTGACCAGGTCGTCATCATTTTATTTAACTCTCAACCCGGAACAAAGGAGAAACATGAGAAGAAAGAGAAAAAAGAGACATAAGAGAAAGAAGAAACACTATTTCTTTTTTGATATTCATTCGGATTATAATTACATTGCAAAGAAAAAGGCCGCTTCACTATTCAGTGTCGCGGTCTTTGTTTCGCTTTGATTCTTGTTCTTGATAGATGTAGCCAGACAGGGTGGCGAGCAACGCGATGTAACTAGGATCAGTAATGATACCGTGTGCGGTCAAAGTAAAATGCATAGTAACAATAAAATAATATCCGAACGCCTGGGAGTGAGTGAAAATTTTATTGGATATCCACTCCCAAAAAATAACCTTATCATCACTCAGGTCGTCACTAACTTCAGCGGTGGCAACATTCACGTAAAGTTGTCTGGTCATTATCTCATTAAGTACAGACTTGTTAAAAAGGGTGAAAGACTCACTCACCTCTTTGATGATTGAGATGTCCATTGCCTGAATTGCCGACTCAAATTGAGGAATAACTGCTGATGGCATCTCGAAACGAGGAGTGACCCTTTCAAAGAATGACTGATTGATGATCATCTTCTCTCTAAAACTTTCTGCGAAAGAAGTGTTCAATCTTATTTGTTCTCTTACAGGTTCGAGAGTACTGTCCATTTCTCGAACCGCTTGTTGGAGAGGGCTGATGTTATGGCTCGCTTCCATTGCCATTGCAGCGATGGAACTTGAATAATTAAATGCCGCTTTGACGCTTGCCATGCTAGCATCGAATTCATTGAAGTAACTAGAAATAGTATCACCTCACTTTCATAACGGTATTTATATTATACATCAGATCACAAAGTACACATCAAAAGTATCAAAGCAGAGTATCAGAGCCATCACCAATGTAACTGATCCACAATGCACAAACAAAACCAGATAAACCAAACCACATAACCAAATCTATTTCACCGTAGTGAAAGGAGTGAGCAGATGGATGAGTAGTGAAGTGACACCTGAAGAACAAGAGCGACGTGACTTCTACAACAACAAGAAGTGGCGATGGACAAGAGAGAGAATAAAGAAGAGAGACAACTATGAATGTCAGTGGTGTAAAGAAAAGGGAAGAGTAACCATCGACACTGGTGCACTCAATCGGAACGGTAGAAAGCGCAATGCATTGATTGTCCATCACATTAAAGAACGATTAGATCATCCTGAACTTGCGCTTGATGATGACAACTTAGTTACAGTTTGCTTTGAATGTCACGAGAGACATCACGAAAGATGGACAGAAAATAATTACAAGAGAAGAGAAAATAAGTGGTCGGCCGATGAAGTTTGGTAAGTCAAAGTAAAGATGAAAGGAAGTCAACCCCCCGCCTGCAACCAGATTGGTTTTATGTAAGGCGTGGAGAACCGGTGGAGGGGTATACGACTCTCCAAAGTCGGCAGAGAAAACCTTCACGCGATATTTATAAATCGGGGAGGGGGCTAAAGGAGGTGAAAAAAATTGGCGATTGCAATAAACAGACTTAGAAAATATTACATGGAACGCATCAATCAAAATGACTATTCAACTGTGGAAAACATTCAGAGGTATATAGATCTGGTCGAATTGTACAGGAGTATGCAAAAGAGTATAAAAGAAGATGGGGCAAGGATAGAGGTTGAAAATGGCAGTCAATCGTTCATCAAATCTCATCCTCTGATTAGCGATATGAAGAATATAAATGCACAGTTGATTAATCTTAAGAAAGATATTGATAAGGCGGTCAAGGAATATGAGTTGAAGTTGATTGAAAAAGAAAAGTCTAAAGAATATACATCGGAAGATTTGATTTAGATGACCAAAACTAAAACGCGTATTCCTAAACATGTCACAGATTACATCAATAAGTGCAGAAAGAATAAGCAAGGCATCAATAAAGACAGGCTGGCATTCTTCAACATACTCGAAGAGAATATCTTCCCTAAAGTCGAATCGGGAGAGTTGCACTTCGATGAACGGCAGATTGAGCAGTGCATTCAATTCATCGAAAAATGGCACTTCGAACTCAGGGATTTTCAAAAATACTTGGTCTCTTTCGTCTTTCTTTATGTCAGCGAAACTGGACGAGCGTACTACAAAGAGTTCCTATGGGTGATGGGTCGAGGCGCGGGTAAGAACGGCCTAGTTTCCGGTATCAGTCACTATATGATATCCGGCCTGCATGGCGTTCAAAATTATCACGGCACAGTTGTGGCCAACAGTGAGAAGCAGGCAAAGACAAGCTACAACGATATATACAACGTGGTACATGGCGATAGGTCGAAGAAGCTGATAAAGCTGTTTCCGGCCACAAAAACAGAGACTTTGTCCAGGGAAACAATGTCTGTATTCAACTTTGCAACATCGAATCCCGACACAAAAGACGGTGGCAGACAAGGCTTTCTGATATTCGATGAAATTCACCAATACGAAACATCCGAACTGATCAATGTGTTCCGGTCCGGTTTAGGTAAGGTCAAAGACGGCCGGACTTTTTACATCGGTTCTGAGGGGTACGTGAGGGATGGTTTCATGGATACACAGAAAGCCATTGCCGAGTCTGTGATTGAGGGGGAGCACCCTGATTCAAGATTGTTTCCTTTCATTTGCAAACTGGACGAAAGAGAAGAGTACGAAAACCCCGAACTGTGGTCGAAAGCCAATCCGATGCTTGAACGCCCGCTGAACGAATATGCCGAGATACTGCTTGAAGAAATCAAAGAGGAATTTATGAAACTACAATATGACGATTCGAGTCTGGTGGAATTTTTAACGAAGCGAATGAACTTCCCGGAAGAGGACCCGACAAAAACGGTGACGAGTTGGGAAAATATACAGAAGGCGAGTCGGCCGATGCCACTGCTGAACAATCGCACAGCAATCGTCGGTGTGGACTATGCGAACACAACGGACTTCGCGGCCGTTGGTTTTTTATTTAGGATTGATAATGATTACGTTTGGCACTCGCATCAGTTCGCTAGACAGGGTTTTCTTGACCGAATCAAGCTGAAGCCACCGATTAAAGAATGGGAGAAAGAAGGACACCTGACCATCGTCGACCGGCCGACAATCGAGCCGGAGTTACTCGTCGAGTGGGTACAACGCGAGGTGAAGCGCCTGAACATTCGGGTGCACAAGGTTATGATTGACCGATTTAGATATGATTTGACGCGACCAGCCTTTGAGGGGGCTGGTTTTAATTTAGAACCATTAAACTATATGCCGTCTGTCCACGCCCAGGTTTCACCGAGGATTGAGTTAATATTCAATAACCGTCAGGTCATCTGGGGAGATAATCCGCTGATGCGGTGGAATACACAAAACACTGCGGTCAAGATTAAAAAGGATGGAAATAAAGAATATATTAAAAAAGACCCCATCCGAAGAAAGACAGACGGCTTCCACGCATTCTTACACGCGTTGTTCAAATCCGACGAAATTGTTGGAAAAGATATCAAGAAGTCGATGGACATGATGGATCGCTTGCTTGGATAAATGGAGCCATCGAAAGGAGTGATGACCAGTGTGAATATATTCAATTTATTTAAAAGCAAAGACAACAAGATACGCATGAGCGAAATGGTGCTGATGGAAACAACGAATAGAGTGTACTTGAAGAATTTGGCACTCAACATCTGCATCAACTATGTAGCACGCACCATCGCAAACAGTGAGTTCCGCGTGATGAAGGACAAGCGCGTCGAGCGCAGTGTGCTGTATCACAAGCTAAACGTCCGGCCGAACACCGATTCGAGCGCTTCGGACTTCTGGCAACGCCTTGTATATAAGCTGATACGCGATAATGAGGTGCTTGTCGTCGTGACGGACACGGACGACCTCGTCATCGCAGACGATTTCCAAAGGCAACGTTACGCGCTGTATGAAGACCGGTTCACTGATGTGACCATTGAGGATTACACCTTCCAACGCAGTTTCATGATGGACGAAGTGCTCTATATCAATTATAACAACGAGCATCTGTCCACTTTTTTAGATGCGTTATACAACGATTACGGCAAACTGTTCGGGCAGATGCTCGACAACAGCATGAGGTTCAATCAGTTCCGTGGCGCGTTTAAGTTTTCAGACGGTGGCGCACTGGACGAAGACACATTCGAGAGACAGAAAAAACAGGTCGAGCGGCTGTCGCAGATATTCGAAAATAACTCGGTCGCCCTAGCACCGCTGACTGAAGGTATTGAAATCCAGGACTTGAGTACAAATTCGGCGCAACGCGACGAATCGATCAACAACCTGGTCAAGATGAAGCGGGATATGGTGGATGATGTGGCAAAGATTCTCGGCATCCCGACGAACCTGATCCACGGTGATGTGGCCGACCTGGAAAACACGATGGAGGCTTACATCAATTTTTGTGTGAATCCACTCATGAAACTGATTGCGGACGAACTGAACGCAAAGTTTTTCGAACCGGAAGAATACTTTGATGGGAACTATATCAACATCGTCGGCATCAACCGCATCGATCCACTGCGTAACGCCACAGCCGGTGACAGGCTTGTTTCGAGCGGGGTTTACAGCAGAAATGAAGTGCGCGAGAAATTCGGAGACGAAAGGGTGGATGATCCTGAAATGGACCGCTACATGGTGACGCGAAACTATCAATATGTAGATGACGATGAAGAAACGATTGAGGATAACTTAGTTGATTCAGATGAAGGGGGTGAAAATGAATGACAAAAAATATACTCATGATGAACCAAAAAAATGGAAAGGGCATCATCGATATTTACGGCGAGGTCGTGCCGGAATCATGGAGGTTCGAAGGGGAAATGAGCGCAACTCATTTCAAAGAGCAATTAGACCGTCTTAGTGACGTAGAAGAAATAACTGTCAACCTCAATTCGCCTGGCGGGAGCGTCTATGAAGGCTTAACAATATACAATATGTTAAAGCGTCATAAAGCACGCATAGTCGTCAATGTGGATGGATTGGCGGCGAGCATTGCTTCAGTCATAGCGATGGCTGGAGACGTGATACGAATGCCGGAAAACAGCATGCTAATGATACACAATGCTATGACGATGCAGATGGGTAACGCAGATGACATGAGGGAGACCGCTGAACTACTCGATAAAGTAAGTGGGTCGATTATGACAACCTACCTCAGCAAATCAAATAAAATAAATGAAGCAACACTAAAGGCGTTGATGGATGCAGAAACTTGGCTTACGGCAGATGAAGCATTGCATTACGGACTTGTTGATGAAGTGACTGCAACACGTGAATTAGTCGCATGTGCATCAGAAAAACAACTGAATGTGTTCAACAAGACACCTGAACGCTTCATGAAAATGGTTGAGACACCTGAAGAAGCAGATGAGGAAAGTAAAGAGACGAAGATTGACGAGGAAATAGAGCGCCGATTCAGTCAGTTGGAAGGCCGCATTGGCGCTATAGAACAAAAGTTGGAAGAGTTGACAGAAACAGAAGAAAATGAACCAGGGGACAGTGAGCCGGAAGCCAAAAATGGCTTTAGTCGGTTCGTATTTTAATTTATAGGAGGAATAAATAATATGGCTATAAAATTTGGAGATACAATGAAAAATTACCAGGAAAAGAAAGATGCATTTGTGAATGCAGTACAAGAAGGTGCAAATGACGAAAAACAAAACGAACTCTTTGGCGAAATGTTCGATGCAATGACAAACGACCTTTCAGACGAAGTGAGGAAGTCTGTTGCCGAAGAAAATTATGATTCAAGCGTATTAACGGCACGTGGCGCAAACACGCTTACAAACGAAGAGAAGAAGTTCTACAATGAATTAACAACTGATGTGGGTTACAAGGAAGAGTCCCTAATCCCAGAAACAATTCTAACGCGTGTATTCGATGAACTAGAGAATGAATATCCATTCCTTCAAACGATCAATATTGAAACGATGGGTGTACGCACGCGCATTATCGAAGCAGAACCAGAAGGACAGGTTGTGTGGGGTAAAATATTCGGCGATATCCGCGGTCAGTTGGATGCGGTGTTCACTGAACGCGACCTTACACTCGGAAAGGCAACTTGTTATGTCGTTTTACCGAAAGACTTGAAAGATACGGGTGTGACTTACATTGACGCGTTTGTCCGTGCGCAAATCCGAGAGGCTTACTCTGTAGCGTTTGCAAAGATGGCAATTGAAGGCCGCGGCGCAAATCAAAACGAACCTGTCGGACTGATGAAAGAAATTAATGCCGACACAGGCGCTGTGACAGATAAAACGTCTTCCGGCACACTAACTTTTGCAGATGCGGATACAGCAATCGAAGAGTTCACCGACGCACTTTCTAAACTGTCTGTATACGGCGAGAATGGCGATAAGTACAGAAATGTACGTGGTCGCGTGGCAGTTGCGGTCAATCCTGTCAATGCGCTGTTCGCTGAATCGAAATTCATGAAAGTGACAGAAAACAACGTGTATGTCACAGCAACGCCATTCGGTGTGGAAATTGTTGAAAATAAGTTCGTCCCTGCAGATAAAGCTGTTGTTTATATCAAAGACAATTACACGCTTGGTGTAGGCGGCGATAAGATTGTGAGAATGTACGACCAGACGCTTGCGATCGAGGATTGCGACTTGTATACAGCGAAACAGTTCGCATATGGTGAACCGAAGGATAACACTTCTTCACTCGTGTACGACCTCTCAATTGGTGGCGCCGAGCTTCCAGAAGTATAAAACAGCCTCATATAAAGCTAGGAGGTGAGGATCACGTGTTTAATCAACTACCTGATAAAGGAGAAAGGTTAAGGTGATCCGGCCATGAATAAAGATATGACCATATCTTATTAGGCTACCTTGCAAGGGCATAACAATAAACCGCTCGGCACTGGCGATACAGTGCCTACTTTAATTAATAGGAGGCAAAACAATGGCAAAACAAACGTATGAGCGCAAGGTGACAAAAGGCTTCACTGATAAGAACACAAAGAAGCCATATCCAAAAGGCTCTGTTTATAAGTCAGATGACAAAGAGCGCATCAATGAGCTGGTCAAGAAGAAGAATATCTCTGGCGATAAAGTGAAAACATTGAAACAAGCGCAGGACAAAGTTGTAAGTGACAATTTTGAAGCCATGAACTTTGATGACCTCAAAAAAGAAGTGGACAAAAAAAGTTTGCATGTTGAGGGGACTGGAAAGAATGGCGCAATCAAAAAAGAGGACTACATCAAAGCGTTGAAAGTGTAGGTGGTCACAATGGAAATCACAGACGATGTTGTGCAGGAGTTCAAAGGACGTATGCGCGTCTATCACAACCATGAAGATGACCGTATTGAATCAATGCTCGAAGGGTCATACGCCTTTCTTACGAATAAGTGCGGTCATTTCTCGATGGATGAGCCGAATCAAGGCAAGGAACTTGTCTTTGAACGTACTCGCTACGTTTATCATGACGCAGTAGAATACTTCGATGTGAATTACAAAAGTATGGTCATGAACTTCATGCTGCGCAACTTAGAGGAGTTGAAACCTGATGATGAAGCCGTTGACGGAACGTTATAAAAGGCGCGAGACGACAACCGGAGACTTGAATACACCAGTTACGTTTTATAAAAAAACTGATGATGATTGGATGCCGGGCGAAACGACGAAGGAGAAACTGTATTTTTGTATGGCAGAGATGTATCAAGCGTCTGTTAAGGATTACGAAATCGTCAATACGACGAACGCTGAGTATGTCATTACAATACTGATACCAGCTCCGCGCGAAAGTTATTTACCGAAATATGATCATCACTTTGAGGTTGACGAGTTGATGTACAAGGATGTCGTCTTTAACTTGCAGAGCATCGCACCGAAAGATGATTTGCTCAAGATTGTAGGTGTTGCTTATGGCAGTTAAAGTCACTGGCTTCGACCGAATGATGTCAGAAATACAGTCTCGCATGAACCGTGTGACCGGGGCACAATCTGAAAGAGCCATAAACTCTGGCGGTCAAATTGTGCATAAGAACATAGAGAGTGCATTGTCTGTTTATAGTGGCCAACCAAGTACGTCAGGTGCATCACGAGACGAAACATCGTTCACTGTGGACACCCGAAGAGGTAACGTTCAAGGCCATGTCTATTGGCAAGGACCACGCGATCGTTACCGTCTCATTCACTTGAATGAACATGGGTATAACCGCAACGGCCGTAAACATCGACCGCGTGGATTTGGTGCAATCGCCCGGGCATTAAGCCGTTCAGAGGCCGTCTATTTCAGAGCGGTTCGAAAGGAGTTGTCGCGATGAACTTTTCAACAGTCATTAGAGATGAATTAATGCAATCTGAATTGATTCAAAACCTTGTAGGCGGGCGTATGCGCCCCTACGTTGAACCGAATGACACAAGCGGTGCATTTATCATCATGACACCAATTGAACCAGAGGCGTTGACTAAAGGCGCGAGCGACACCTACTTGGCTGAGCAGCAGCACTTTCAGATGGATGTACAGTCTGGTAATTACAACGAACTAAAAACGGTGTTTAAAGAAGTCAGAAGAATCATGATCAACGAATTGAATATGTACCCACAAGCGGGCGGATTGGATGACTACTTCGAAGAAACGAAGCGTTATCTCATATCTGTCCGTTTTATTGGTACGCCACAAAAATTAAACTATAAAAAATCAATCATTTAGGAGGAAATATTATATGACTACAGTAGGTTTTGAAGAAGTAGAAATTGGAATATTCGACGCTGCAGGCGAAACTATCGAAGAAACGTTTGTATGGAGAGATGAAGAGGGTGGTACGGTCAACATGACCATCACAGGTCTTGAAAAGGAAGCATCCGAGGTGTACGCATCCGATAAGCGTGTTTGGCTCTCTAAGAAGGGTACAGGCAACGTGACCAGCACGTTTGAAACGTTCAATCCACCGAGCGAAGACCTTGATAAAGTGCTCGGTCGTACAGTTGACGGCAATACGTCATGGGCCGGAGAAGAAACAAACCCGCCATACGTCGCGTTAATCGCTAAGACGGAAGATGTGGATGGTACTGCATTATACTTCGCACTCACAAAAGGTATGATGGGACAGAACGAAATCGCACTTGCAACACGCACTGCAGATACTACGCCACCGACAAACGCTACACTGACAGGTACGTGGCAGAACCGCGACATCGAAGACGAGAGTCGCACCTTTGGTAAGCATATCGGTAGTGAAGGCTTTGATGCATTCAGAGAACTAGTATTCCCAGGAGTTTCAGTACCTGGAGAAGCATAAGTAAGAGGCAGATTGATTCTGCCTCTTTTTTATTTGATTAATTATAAAGGAGCGTGCCGAGATGGCAATAGAGTTGAAACTTAAAAAAGATGATGAGTATAAAACGCATAAGCGACCGAATACGAACGTATTAGAGCTCGAAGAATTTGAGGAGTTCCAAGATGAACTCGGGAAGATTTATGAGGAGTACGTTAAAGAAGTGACCGCGTATGAATCGGAACTACAGG
Source organism: Lacicoccus qingdaonensis (assembly GCF_900101075.1). Lineage (GTDB taxonomy): Bacteria > Bacillota > Bacilli > Staphylococcales > Salinicoccaceae > Lacicoccus > Lacicoccus qingdaonensis. The sequence goes on from NZ_FNFY01000010.1 coordinate 63,679, forward strand.
CCTATCAAGAGGCAGTGACATATAAAAAAGACGGCGAAGATGTTGACGTACCAGAACCAAAAGCAATCAGTTTTTATCCATATAAAAAGCGTATGCGCGACCGTCAGATTGAGTACATTGTGGAGATATTCGAAGCGCATGATCCATTTACAGTGAAAGAGTTCAAACTCGGCATCGACTCTGAGAAGTTAGACGACACAATTGTTGGCATCTTTAAACAAATCTCCCCGAACGATTTTAAAGATGATGACGAGGGAAAGCAAAAAAACTCACGCTCGAAGCGTTCAAAGAGAACTTAGACGAAATACGCAGATATTGCATGCGTGAGTTTGGATGGACAATTGAAGAAGTAGACAGTCAGCCTTATGAAAAACTGATGAAGCTCATCATCAATAAGGAAAAGAAGGAAAACAAAAACGAAGTGATGAGTGGTGCTGACTTCATTAAAAATCTTTAGGAATATCTAAGAAAGGAGGAAGCACATGTCAGAAGTAATCAAAGGCTTTAATATAGAACTCGGCTTGGACACGTTACAGGTTGAGAAAGGCATGAAAGACCTCAATCGTACAATGTCACGTGTCAACAGTGAGTTCAGTCGATCATTATCCAGTTTCGACCGTGGCGAGCGTTCAATGGGGCGTTACCAAACGACAGTTTCCGGCTTGAGTTCAAAGCTCGAAGTCCAAGAAAAAATAGTTGACCGGAACAGACGAAATTACAACGACCTGTCCGGAGAATATGATAATAACCGGAACGCACTAGGCAAGGCAGACAAAGCCATGAAGGACGCGAACCAGAGTTATCAGTCAGCTGAGAAGCGTTTGGACGAGCTGTCAAAGTCCAACAAGACAGCAAACGAAGAATGGTACGATGCGGCTTTCGCGGTGCAGGAAGCGAAAGACGAACTGGCGAAAACAGAAGCGGCTTATAGCGAGCTGAATGAAGAGGTTGGGAAGAACAGAAGAGAACTCGACCAGGCTGAAATCTCACTCAATAAAGCGGAGCGGGAGTACAACAACATTTCCCGTAGTGTGGAACGCTACACTGAAGAAATGAAACAACTCCACATTGAGCAGGAAATTGCAAACTCTGGTTGGACGAAAGCCGGAGACGGCTTGACTCGATTCTCTGAAGACTTAGGTCAGATTTCAGGTGTGGCAACCACAGTCGGCGATACACTCACTCGTAAAATCACGATGCCAGCGCTCGGTGTGGCGACTGCTGCAGGCGGTATTGTTGCAGCTTTTGGTTGGGGCAGATTAGTTAGTATCGACTCTGCACAGGCGCAATTGAAAGGTTTAGGCTATTCTGCTGAAGATGTAGAGCGCATATCCTTACAGCTTGCTGATGCCCTTGAAGGCGGTATGCTCACGATGGGCGAGGCGACTTCAGCAGCGGCAACTGCAATGGCGGCCGGTGTAGAAGAGGGCAAGGAGCTCACACGATATATCCAAATACTTGATGGTGCTGTTGCTGGTTCCACAGGTACATTTGAAGAAATGGAACAAATATTCGGTCGTATCGTCGACCAGGGACACATGACGCGTAACGAGTTCGATATGATCGCGCAGCGGATGCCCGGGTTTAGTAAGGCTGTACAGGAGCATCTCGGTGTTAGCTCTGAGGCGATGTATGACATGCTCAGGAATGGCGAAATTACTACAGATGAGTTCTTGGACATCATGGATGATTTTGCTGGCGACATGGCAACATCTTACGCCGAATCGTGGGCTGGTATGGTACAGAATACAAAAGCGTATATTGGCATACTTGGTCAACACTTACTTGAAGGTGTATTCCAGATGTCAAAAGAAGAAATCGCAGAGTTCATCGAACTACTTTCATCTGATGAAGCGGTTCAATGGGCGCAGGACATGGGCCTTGTACTCAACGAAGCCTTTACAAAAGTCAGAGATAGCATCAAGGGCGTTGTAGACTGGTACATCGAGCTGGACGAATGGCAGCAAGACTTAATTGTGAAAATGGGACTGTTTGCAGTTGCAATTGGTCCAGTGTTAAGCGTTGTCGGACGACTCGGAACAGGTATATCTGTACTGGCTGGTGGATTCGGCAAGCTATTCTCAGCAATCGGTATTAGAGCGGGTACAGCGAAGGCGTTAAGTACTTTCGGCGGCATTGTTTCATCCACGGGTGCGAAAGTCGGAACGGCGGCAGCCGGTACTGGATTGGCAGGTAAAACTGGATTGCTTGCAGGTGGTTTATCTGCGCTCGGCGGTCCAGTCGGTATTGCAGCGTTCGCACTCGGAACAACCTTAGTTGGTGGTTTAGTGCTTGCTTATAATAATTCTGAGTCTTTCAAAGGCATTGTGGATGAACTGATTTCCATGACTGGCGAAGGGCTTGTCAACAGCATAGAGGTTGCGAAAAACGGCCTTGAAACGTTCGGAGAGACCTCTGCCAATGCCATAGATGGCATGGTCGGAGATTTACAAACACTGGACGGAGAAACCATTACGTTCACGGAATCGGTTGGACGTGGTTGGGATCGCGTGAAAGGTGCTGTCGGCGGTGCTTGGGACTTCCTCGTTGAGTCTATGGACGGTTTTTATGAGGAACACATGAAAGGTCAAGAGACCATTCAAGGATTCAGCGATGTCGTTTCTGAAGAAACTGCTGAAATGATTGAAGATTACGCTGTTTTCAGCGAAGAAGCGCATGCGAGCCTGCAAGAACTTTATAACAGTCAAGAAACATTGACCGATGAGCAGATTGAAAATTTAAAAACAGCTTATGACACGATGCATGAAGAGGCGCTGACTAAGCTTGAAGAACGCAGAATTGCTGAGATCGAAGAGACAGAAGAACGCCTTGAAGGTCTAAAGACACTCGATGAAAAAGATAAAGAAGGCATACTGACTAGACAAGAAGAACATTTCAACACTGAAGAAAGCATGCTGAATGACAAACACCAACGCATACTCGATGTCATTGAAAGTGAAATGAAAAGACATGGTGAAATCACTGATGAGGGTTATGCTGCCATTCAGCGTATACAAGAAGACCACAATATCAGCACTGCTGATAATTTAACGACTTCTGAAATCGAGCAAGAAGCGATTATGGAGCGTATTAAAAATAATAATACAGCCATATCTCAAGAAATGACTTCCGATTTAATCAAAGACTCCATTGAGGCGCGAGAACGAACAATCGAAGAAGCGAAAGAGAAACGTGACAAGACTATCGAATGGGCAATTGACCAATATGAAAATCACGGCACAATATCAGAAGATGAAAAGAACGAAATCATCCGAAGTGCTGAACTCCAATATGATGAAACGACACGTCACGCAGAAAATAAGCACGACGATGTACTTGATTGGGCGCGTGAACAAGCGAAAGAGCACGGTATTATTGTTGATGGTGAAACCGGTGAAATTTTAAGTAGCTGGGAACTATTAAAACGAGATTTACTCGAAGGCGGCGGCGTTGTACCGGCCATCATGTCCGGTATGCTAAGCAGCGCCAGTTCTATTGGTAAAGGGTTCGCAAACAACATCATCGACGGTTTGAACTGGTTAAGAGAACAGTTCAACAAAATCCCTGAAGCTTTAGATCTCAGTTTTAGATTAGACCCGATGCGTAAATTCGGCGGTACAAATCGAAGTCACGGTCAAGGAATTGTCGGACCCGGCGGGAATAGGGCAATTGCTGCACACTCTGCGGGTACAAACTACCACAGGGGTGGTCATGCGCTGCTCGGTGATGAAGGCCCAGGTAACAGCCCGGGAGTTGGTGGCTCACGCACTCGCGAGATTGTGGAGTTACCGAATCAAAAACGTTACCTGGTCGATGGTGATGTCATCTGGCCGGACTTCCCACAGGGGGCTAAAGTTAAAAATAATAGAGATACCGAAGCAATACTCGCAAATGAGTATGGTGCGGGCAACCTAGAAGATAAACATCTCGGTTCCGGTTCATTACTCATGTCGCCAGTCATTGCAAGTCCGAGTGTTTCCGGTTCAAACAAAGCAGCAAAAGTCGGACATTCTTTTGGTGCTATGGTCGATAACATTTATGACTATATGGACAACCCAAGCACTTTAATCAGCAGATTGATATCTGATGTCAGTTTTGAGGGTATTTCATCAGCGGTTACAATCGGTCGTGGCATGGTCAGCAAGTTATCATCTGGCATGATTGACAAAGTTAAGGAGATGTTTGAAGAATCGTCATCAACCGGTGACGGCTCGCATATTTTAGGTAAGCCAATCACTGCACATTTTGGCAGATACCCACCTGGGATTAACTTTAATAATGGAATCCACTATGGACTCGATACGCAACATGTATTTGATATGTTAAGGTCTCCTGTAAATGGTCAAGTAACACGTCGATGGAACGACTACGGCGGTGGACGTTCACTGGAGCTTAAATCCGGTCGGGACTACTGGTGGTTCATGCACATGGCGAACATGATTCCACGTGTAGGCGACTCGGTCAAAGCTGGCGACCTCTTAGGACGCACTGGGAACACGGGCGAATGGACGACCGGTCCACACTTGCATACGCAGTATATGCCGGGCGCACCAGGTAACCATAACGCAAAGAATCCATTGCCAGTATTAAGAAGCTTGAAGAACAAAGGTTCTTACGAGAACGGTGGAGTGATCAGTTCTCATGGTTTTTATGAAGGTGCTGAGGGCAATAAGCCTGAAATGGTGATACCTCTGACAAATCGTTCAAGGGCAATACAGCTGATGTATGAGGCACTGAGCATGATTGGCGGGGGTAGTCGTTCAAGCACTGACGGTGGATACAGCAAGGAGTTCATCGAGAAAGTAATTTCGAAAATGAACGAACAAAACGAAATCATGAATGATATTAGTGTCACTCTGATGAAAATACTAGCATCCTCGAAAAATATCGAGAGTAAAGAAGTTAGAGTTCAGATTGATGAAGTCATAAAGAAAATGAATCGTCGTCAAGACGATACCACTTTAGCAATTTAGGAGGGAATGTATGAACTTCTCTTATAACGGACAAGAAGATGAATTATTCGCAATACAGGAGGGATTTACGTTTCCCTCCTTTTCAAAACAAGTGCAGTATCATGAATCAACGCATTCAGATTTTAGACGAAAAAGGCGGCAAAATAGACAGCCTTTTACATTCCAAGTACCAATCATTTTATTACAAGGCAGAGATAGAATATTCAGAGACGATTTGACCGCGAGGTTGAGTCGTCTTTTGTATTCTGACGGACCTGAAATCTTCAAGGCAGAAGATACAAATTGGTATTTTATCGGGGAGTTTACGGGGCCGTTTTATATTCCACCGCATTTCGATAAATTCACGACAACAGAAGTACAGTTTGTGAGTCCGTACTCCCACAAATTCTATGACGAAGAACGCACACAAACAACTGGCACAACAACGAAGCGCGTCACGATCAATTCAAAGACGCAGATACCGACAGTGCCATTAATCGAGTTGACAGGCCTATCTGGTAACGATGTGCAGGTGTCAATCAGCGAAGACAGCTTCCGGCGTATTCGGTTAAGTGGTAACCTGCCAGAGAATTTAACCATCGACATCGAGAATGAAACGATTTACGAAACAAACAGTGGTTTGGATAGATTGAATTTACTCAGAATAGATAGTGCATTCGAGGACTTTAAAATCAAGAATGGTGATGTGGTCGTGCTGACGAATGCAAGTGATACGGCACAAGCTAAGCTGACGTACAAGGAGTTGTTGCTATGATTTATTTTTTCGATAATGAATTAAATATGGTCAAGGTAGCCACTTCTAAAAACGTCATATCCGCCGTACACGAGCACGAACGGAACGGATTGATACTGGGTACTGTAGAGACTGATTTAAGCTACACGGAAGCGTTTATTAATGATGTGGACTACTTCGGTTACTACTACAAAGATAATTATTACCTTCACAAAATCAAACGTGTGGAACACGAGCATGAAAATGAATTAGTCAGGATCACTGGCCGTCACATCTTCTTTGAGGATATGCTGTACGGCGATTATATACGTGATGTCAGACCGGTGAATCGGGACGCACTGTATATACTCAATCAGACCATATCCGCTAACACACGCTGGCAGACGGTCATGACGGACACATCTAAGCTACATTCTGAAACATATTACTGGGTGCCTCCGATGGAAGTTTTGAACGATTTAACTGAAAATGTGGGCATCGAGTATGTGCCTAAAATATTATTCGACGGTCAGGATATCAACGGTTTCCAGTTGCATGTGGCAAATCGAATCGGGGAAGATACACCGATTAGAGTGCCATTTGGCAGTCGGGTGATTAATCTGAAATATGAAGTCGATTACAGCGAAATTGTGACGGCGTTGTATGGCCACGGTAAAGGCGAAGAAGTGGGCGACGGCTACGGCAGACGGATTAATTTTAGTAGTTTGAATTTCAGTCGCAACGGCGTAGTCAGTCCGTCCGGCCAGCTATACATGGAGAATCCAAATGTAACCGCACAATACGGAAAAGATGACGGCTCTCCGAAATTCGGAAGAGTCACTTTTGAGGACATTGAGAGTGCATCAGAATTGGCCAACGCAACGTATGAAGCGTATCTGGAACAATCCCGTCCGAAGATGCTGTTTGAAGCGTCTGTGGTTGATTTGGGCGATGTGGGCATGGGTGATGGTGTACTGATTATTCGTAGAGAATATGATGTGTACTTTAACGCACGCATTCACAAGCTGATGGTCGATTTACTTGACGCAGAAAATGCAGATGTTGAGCTCGGCGATTATGCACATTTTAAAGAGTCTAAAGTACAGCGAAAAACAAGAGAAAGTAACAATCAATACAAACGAGAAACTTCAAGTCGAATCCAGCAATTGAAAGAACAGTTTAATGATCGATTCGACGGCGAAGTAAATCAGATGCGTGAAGACTACGAACAAGCCTTAATCGACGCACACGCCGAAATACAAGCCGCTGAGGAGCGTATGGAAACTCTCATCACCACTACGCATAATGATTGGACAGACACATTCGATGCAGAAGTAGCTGAAATCTACCGCAAGGCTGACGAGGACTACAACCGTATCGAAACAGAAATCACGGGGGTTATTGATTCCACGCGTAACGAGATGGAATCGGAATTCAACAGTAAGGTGAACGATGCACGTACCTATGCTGAACAGCAAGCGCAGGAAAGAGCTAATGCGGTCAGAACAGATTTAGAAACGGTCACAAGCGGACATCAAAGTATGCTTGAGGATTTAGAAACTAACGTAATGAACATTGACGACTTCATCGGGTCGCGTGACAGAACGTTGCAATCGATATTAGACGAGCAACGTCTTACACTCGAAGAAAAGATTGAGATATACAACCGTGCCTATCCGAACTTGCTTGTCGGAACGTCACTAGGAGATATCACAGGTTTCATGCCCTGGCAGGATTCAGAAATCGAGTTACGTGAAGATGAGAGTCTAAGTTATATCCGCGTTTATCCCGGAACCGCGAGTCAGTCAGGTTACGAGTTCCCAGACTTCGTATACCTAGAGCAAGGTAAAACTTATACCATCGGGATTGATTTTAGGAGCGAGAACGTGGAGGATTTAGACTACATTTACTTTTTAGGGAGATATAATAACGTCGCCTTTTCTCCATTATCGCAAACTAGAGGTTTGACCGCAGACGGCACTTGGCATCGCTATTACTTTACCTTTGACTGGATTAACACGAGTCGGGAAGCGAAAGTGATGGTTGGGACGAACTTTAATTATGGAGATATGGATCGAGACTGGTTTGATACTCGTCAAGCACATATATACGAGGGAGATGCACATGATATTCCGTGGAGTCCTTCAGCGTCTGATAATAACCAGGTCGTCAATCAGCTATTGTACGAAGTGCGTGAGCTCGACGACGGCATGCAAAGTTTGGCTTCCCGGACAGAATTAGATTTACTAACAGATGAATTCACCACATTTACGAATGAATATATAGAAACGTCCGACAGAGTGGAGCGAACGATTCAGGAGCATGATAATTGGTTCGAGGCAAATGGCGCACGCATGGAAATGACTGCGGACGGATTTGAGCAACAAGTTTGGCTGAGTGACCTGGGGGACATCCAACCGAACTTGATTCCAATGGCGAATTTCGACTATCCGCAATCCAGGGATTTTTGGAGTGGCACTGGCGGTAATGCGACTGCTGTTGATTCGGACGGATTTTATGTGTACAGAAGTACAAACTCTGGAACGAAACTCGGCATATTCTCACCATATTTTGATTTAAAATCTGGGTACAGATACATTTTTTCTGTGTTGGTAAAGAACTATTCGGGTGTGAATGTTTCATACAACTGGACAGAGTTGCAAGGCGAGAATTCTATTTTCTTAGGACCCCCTGACCGTCAAACGCACTTGGGTGATGGTATTTATAGAAATGAGTATATATTCACCGCAGAAAATAGCGGTTTAACTCGCATACGGATTGGCGCATATGTTGTTTCTGGAAACGATTTAAGAATCAGTATAAAAGAACCTAAAATAGAACGTGGCAGTGTAAGAACGCCATTCTTAAATAGTTTTTCTGCGATAGAACAGACGGCAGAAGAGATTCGCTTAGCAGTTCAAGGTATTGACGGTTCTGGCTTTCTATCGCAGTCTGACATACAAATCAGATCGAATTATGTGCAGTTGGGGAGTCAACGGATTGATGGCGATAATTTAGGCTCACTCTTACGAGTCAGCCCGTCTGGTATCGATGCGGTTGCTGAAGCGATGCGGTTAAGCGGTGATTTGTATGTCGATGGTGACATTACAGCACTCGCAGTTGATGCGATAGAGGGTGAGTTTGCTCGCTTGTGGGCAGATGAATTTAGCGCCATCACGATTGAGGCGGATGATATATCCGGTCTTACGGCAAGGTTTAATTATCTCTACACGCTCGATGCGAATATTGAAAAGTTAGTATCCCAGAACGTATTTGCAGACGGCGTAACTGCACTCGTCGGTAACTTCGTCGATGTCAATGCGGGGAATATCGTCACGTCTGGATTGTCAGCGAACGTCATCGAATCTGAGCATATCGCTGTCGGTACAGCATTAATCGAAAAAATGTTTGCTACATCCGCTAGGATTGATGAATTGATTACAAAAACACACTTCGTCAATGAAATCAAAGCGACAAGCATTGATGCCGTTCATGCTGATTTAACGAGTGTCAACTCCGAGATTATGACATCGAATATCATCAAGTCGAATTGGCTCGATGTGGACACCGCACTGTTTAATCGCTTCACGTCAAGCGAAGCGTTCATCGACCGTCTGGAAGTTAAGGCGGCGAATATCAGAGATTTGACGGGCACGCATATTCGAGGTGGACTGTTGGATAGTTTGAATGGTGCGACTCGATTAAATCTTAATACCGGCGACTGGACGATTGGCGGTAGTGCTAAAATCATATTTACGAGTCGGAACAACAGACTTGAGTATAGTAATCGTGGCATTACAGCAGGCATGCAATTCGACCACTCTTTAGGCTCTGACGGAAGACCTATGACTGCTGTAGGTGTTTCTGACGGTGCTTTTAATGTCAATGACAGCACTTTCCGTGGATTAATCGTCCACAGTTTGGGCACGGAGGGTTTGCTCGGATATGGTTCAAACATCATATCTCAAGACGGAGGATTCTACACTCGCACAGATAGAACGGGGAGCGGTATCAATTTTAGATTGCACGCCACAGGAGGAAGCCCGAGAGGTATATATCCTCAGTACACAGGGACTTATGACTATAACTTAGGTTCTGCCTTAAATCCGTGGACACAAGCCTACATCAGAGATATTCGCACTTCAGGGCAATTGTGGATAAGAGATTGGAATGGTTCGGGCGGTTGGCATGTCGGAACAATCGCGGAAACCGGTAGAACGACCATCACGCTTAGAGGAGTTAATACAATAGATTGGAACTACAATCTCGGCTCAAGCACTTACAGGATGAACAATATTTATTTAAACAACAGCCCGAACGTGTCATCAGACGAACGTTTGAAAGAAGAAATAAAATCATCTGATTTAGGTTTAGATTTCATTAATGGCATTGAGATTAAATCATTCCGAAAGATAGCGAAAGAGGCTGACATCAATGAGGGCAGATTAAAAAATCATATCGAATTCGGTTTGATTGCACAACAACTTAGAGATAATTTAATTTCACATGGCGTAGATACAGAAGATGTTGCCATGTTATCGATAGATGATGATGGTTATTACGGTGTGCAGCACGAACAATTGATTGCGCCAACCATAAGAGCCGTTCAAGAAATTGACTTCAAAGTCGAATCCAATACCGAGAAAATTAAAAGGCTTGAACAAGAAATCGAAACACTCAAAGGAGCTTTATTATGAAACTATCAATTGAAAACATCAAATTAAACGGGGCGTTGAACGTCCTCGATAAACTGTCATTAAAAGGCTTGAAGTCCATCCACAGGACACGATTGAGCAATCAACTTGTAGAACATATGAAGCGCATCATCGATGAGGAAAAAGAGTTGCGCAAAGAGTATAGCAACTTGGATGATGAGGGAGAGCCGATCGTGATTGATGGCAAGCTGGATTTGAAAGATGAAGCAGGTTTTAAAGATGCCATCGCAGAATTTTATAAAGAGAAAGTTATCATTGATTCTGGAGACTCACAGACCACTTTAAGAAGCGTTAAACAATCATTGGAGCAATCAGAAGAAGAATGGCAAGGCAAGGAAGCGTATGACTTTGCGGACTTGTATGAAGCATTTGAGGGCAACACAGAGGATGAATAAATTTCATTCTCTTTTTTAATATAAAAATACATGGAGGTTATTTAATATGACAGAAGAAAGAATTCAGAGATTCTACATTACACGCATCAACAGAGAAACAGGTGAAATTGGTTATATCACTATTGAAAGGTTTGACGAGTTACCCCGTGCGAGAGCGTCCATTGACGACGTGAACGGATATGACGATGCAACGGTGGCTAGTCGAGTTGTAGTGAGGCTTAATCAGATTTCTGAAGAGATTAACGGCAAGTTTGAATATTACTTCACACGCAGAGACGAGAACACTTTCCCATATTTAAATAATTTATCTGACGAAGCTAAAAAGTGGTTTGAACCAGAGGAAGAAGTACCTGAAGAGGAAGCACCAGTCGAAGAAGAATCAACTGAGGGCGAGTAAATCGTCCTCTTTTTAATTTCAGAAAGAGGTGAATAAAATGTGAATAGAGAGGATAAACGCTTAACAAATACAGAACTTGAAGCGATGTTTGCATTCTGGCTCATTGGTGCATTCATGGCGATTCGGGGGATTACACTTGTTTTAATGACACAAGAAAGTATTAACAATTCAGATTTATATTCGACGATGGACAGTATACTGCCGTTTCCGATTTGGGGTGTCATCTTTGTTATCGCTGCCTTGATCATTGCTGGCAGTTCCGTATCTCAGACGGTGAAGAAGTATTACGGATTGCTTGTTGGTAATTTCCTCGGCATACTTGTCGGGATTCCTTTTTCATTAATGTCAGTCGCTGAAAGTCACATGCCAATCACACAATATACCATCACATTAGTTGCCTTTTTTAACTTGGTTTTATTCGTACATGCGGGGGTTTGTATATGGAGAGAGAGAAAAAGAATCCAATCATTACACAAATCGAATTAGACGCAGCAGAACGGCGGCTGAAATCAGAAATTGATGGTGTGGACAGGAAGCACGACAAAAATTACAGCGACCTTGCGAAAATGATTGCTATATCGGAAAAGACAAATGAGCATATTGTGAGTAGTAACAATCGCTTGAGTAATTCATTCGATAAATTTTCAAGCGAACTTAAAGAAGAATTAAAACAGAATCGAAAGAGTCACGAAACGTTATCAGATAAAGTTAGAACGCACGAGTACGAACTGAGCAGGCATAATGAGTTTATTCAGATGCAACAAGAAGTTGCAGAAAGTAAAAAGGGGCAGCTTGTCAAGTGGGTCAGTATTTTGTCAGGTATATTCGTGGCAATCATCGCTGGATTATTTGGAATTGTGGAAGTATTATTACCAATTATTTTAGGAGGCGAGTAAATGGATAGAAATCAAACAACAGTAAATGAAGCGAAAATTAAAGAGCAGGTTAAAAATGATAAAATAAGAGGCTTGATACACCAGATTCTAGGTGTCTTGCTTGCATTTTCAGCGTTTGCGGGTGTGGCTGGATTCGGCTTAGATTGGCTGAATGAAGAACTGATCAATGCATTTGGTTTACTGCTCTACGCAATCGCAGGCTTTGCTTATACGGCATACACGATTTATAAAAACCATTTTAGTGGCAAGAAAGCAGTTAAGCAGAATGAAGAATTGAAGAAAAAAGGATTGAAGTAGACATCTCATACGAGGTGTCTTTTTTATTTATATAAAAGGAGTGGTCGAAATGAAAAAAGATGACATCATCAATGAACCTTATGAGCTTGAAGATAACTTTGAAGTCATTGAAGAGGCAGAATCAGAGTCTGATAAATTGTTCGGTGCTGAAGAATCATTTGAAGAAAGTAAAGAACGACCGAACGAAAAGGAGGATGAATAGCATGGTGAAAATAGCGGTTTCTAGAGGGCATGGAAGAAGCACACTCGGCAAACGGTCACCGGCTGGGGAACGGGAATGGTATTTCAATGACAAGGTTGCAGACGCCTTTGAATCTGAAATACAGAAGTATCAAAACGTTCAGATTAACAGAGTGTCAGACCCGAGTGGATACACAGACACACCACTTTTAACACGCACCAATAGCGCAAATCGTTGGGGTGCAACACTATATGTGGCCTTCCACCACAACGCACTCGCGGGACGATGGGGCAGGCATGGCGGTTCGGAAGTCTGGGTGAGACCGGGCGCACCCCAAGCGGCAAAACTAGCTCGTAATGTTGCGCCACGTGTCGCTAGAGCAATGAACATCCGTAATAGAGGCGTAAAGGCGGGTAACTTACACGAAGTGAGAGAGCCTAATCAACACGCCATATTAATTGAGGGTGGTTTCATGGATTCCACAATTGATATTACAGCAATGCGTAGAAATGATATGCTTGCTGCACAAGGTCGAGCTGTCGCTGCGGGCGTGGCTTCTTATTACGGGTTGAAGAAGAAGTCTGGCAACAGTGCGGCTAAAAAGCCATCTAAACCGAGCGCTCCTTCAAAAGGACGAGGCACAGGCGGTGCAGGGAACATTAAGTATAAGTGGTATAATTGGAAGACGAACAGACACGGCACGCACTATGTCGCTGTTGATGCCACTTTTGTCGTTGGAGATACCGGCATATGGCCTTATGAAAGAGGCCCGTTCGTCGTCAGGGCGAACAGAGCGCCGTCAATTGTAAAGGCTGGCACACGTGTTAAGTTCTACGAATTAAGGCGTCAGGACGGCTATGTTTGGGGCACTTATAAAACAGGTTCCGGCAGAGAGCGTGACCTTCCAATCAAAAAATGGAATGGTGGCGGCGGTCGAGTGACCAATGCCGGGCTGTTTGGACGTTTTGTCCCTGTAAGGTAAGCCAATAACGTACACTATATATTGTTTTCTTGCCCCAATCAGCTCCTACCCTGGCTGGTCGGGGATACATACCATTTTAAGATTAATTTTTCTAAGAACATGCGTTTTCTTTAAGAGAGCTTTTCGTGTTATAATGTAGTTGTGTAGTTGAGTCGGTAGCCTTCCCCGCTATCGGCTATTTTTAATCTATTATTGCCTAATATAGTAAATATCTGTAATATTTAGTTAACTACACAATGAAATGGGGAATAATTATGGCGAGGAAAAATGTACGGTTTTATTTTTACTATTCACACTTAAACGATCAAAGGTCCAATATCGAAAATTTTTTAGAAGATATTATTACTAAATATAAAGAAGGCTACGATAGTTTAGAATCTGATAATGATTCGCGTGAATATTTATATACAAATGTATTAAGCAGTGGTCCTATACGTTTAACTGATATTACTAGGTCAGATAATTATTATTTTTTAACTTTTGATAGATTTCAACATACTATACCAAAAGTTAGTAAAATGTATGGGGAAACAATAGATTTAAATATTGACGATGATGAGTATATCAGTCATGAAATATCAGTCTTATATTCACCATTTCACCGTACTTTTATGGTACAAAGGAATATAAACTCATTAAATGAAGCTTCAATAGAAGCATTGCTAAGGAGTATATATTTAAGATTATATAATCAAAATGCTGAGATAAGCTTATCAGTAGTTCGCGATGATGATGCTAGAGACAACTTGATCTCAGCTCACTCTACAAGAAGTTTAGTAGTTAAATCTCATGGGGAAAAGGCGAGGAATATGTTGCAAGGACTTTTCAGATCTGCATCTCCTGAAGATTTAGACTATATTGAATTGAAAATAAGTGCTCGTAGATTTAAAGGCGCTACTTTGGATAGAGATTTAATTGAAGAAATAATAAGTGACAAGGATGATTATGAAAAAATACAAGGTAAAATTGTAATTGATGAAGGTGATAATGTAACGCCAGTCGACTTTTACGAACAAAAATTGGTGGCATACGAATCATTTAACTTGAGTTCTAGGCAAGAATTAAATAGGTTTACAGTTCAAGATACAATGGAAACTCAATTTAGAGATGTTTATGCACTTAAAGTATAATTGAAAGTAGGTGAGTACTATGTCTGATAGAAAGAAAGTAAGTGATCATTTAACTCTTACTAATATTAGTTTCATATTAACTACTATTTCATTTATGTTGGTATATTTTAGCGATAATTTGAGCAATATACTAAGTAAGCATGAAATCATGGGAATAGTACTCAATACAATTTCAATTATATTTGGTTTTTTTATAACAAGAATGAATTTCATAATTCTAACCCCATGTCTCCCAACAGTTTTGAGAGTTAAAAAAAGAAGCACCTCCCCAAATCTTGTATAATGGTAGTTGACGAACAAACCATAAAAAGACTGAAGGAGTGCTTCTTATGACCATTATACGACAACCAAGCTTATTTGGCATCCAGGAATTATATGACATGGCACCTCCCCAAAAATATGATGCCATTATTTCTACGATAAATTTGGATAAAATTTATCATGCAGTAACGAAAAAGTCCCGACTTGGTGCACCTGAAGAGTTGAACTATGCCGCCATGATTATTTCTATCTTTGTTAGATATGTTGAACGTATCCCGATGATAAAAGACCT
>NZ_FNFY01000012.1 GCF_900101075.1 Lacicoccus qingdaonensis
GTATACTTGGCTGTTCGTTTAGACATAAAAATACCCCCTCGTCGTAGTTACAGAGTTTTTATTATTTCTCTGTCTACTACGAGGGGAGCATATCAGAGCGGCTGACAGCCGCTCCTTTTTTACTTTTAAACACTCACCGCTTTTATCTTTCTGATAATAATAACTGTTGCCGTAATCACAAGTATTAAGCTCGCTGTCGCCAGACTTACATTCAGGCCTGTGGACACGTCGCCGCTCTCCATGAAAATGCCGAAAAATGGCCAGAGTAACACAAGTGGATACAGCCAGTCACTCAAGAACCAGGCAATAAACAACCCGATAAGTGCCGCTGCAATTATCGCTATAATCGTCCAGATCAATTCATCTGTACCAAGAAAGCTGTCTATATTGTAGTTGGAGAAAGCAGTGAATATATTTACTATTGAAGCAATCGTCACCCAGCCGAAATAAATTGAAAACGGGAGTCTGTCATACCAATGATACAGTTCAGCTGAAATGACAATATGAATTTTAATCAATGTAAATAAGAGTAACAGTATGACTATTGTCGAAATGATCATCCACTGCTGGGTAAATACAACAATCCATATACCATTCAATATGAAATTTATAATCGGCCAGTATTTCAGACGCTCTGTAATAGAGGGCTGCTCATTTTTGGAAAAGAACAGTTTTATCATCCATATAAAAATTAATACATAAATCAGGCCCCAGATGGCAAATGCAAAACCTGCAGGCTGAATTATTGTTGGGTTCTCATCTGCCACATTTCCTACATCCGAACCGACAGAATAGTTCATAATAATCATAATGATGAATGCCGTGAAATATCCGATAACCCATTTCCTTTGTCGAGTCATTTACTCACTCCAATCAATAAAAGCCGGGAAATGAAACAGCCGCTCACTTCCCGGGATATGCTTTTTATTCTGCTTTCGTTCCGGGTTTCATCTGATATGATTTTTCAATCATTTCATGTCTTTGACCAAGTGCGTCATCTGTTTCTTTGTCCCACACAGCCCCTCTTCTTTTCTTCACTTCAGGCACCATGGCTTCAGGAATGACATTTCTATAAGTCTTCGTTTCACCGAGAATCACCTTTACAGCGAGATCGATTACTTCTTCAGGGTCGAACTGCTCATAAGGGAATGCTGCATTTTCGTAGTCAAAAACTGTTTCACTATTATCTTCATGCCAGTTTTTCCATGCTTCAAACTCCCGATCGTTAAATCCGGTTAAATACGGTCCCGGATTGATTGTTGCCACTTCTATATTGAACTCCTGCAGTTCCTTGCTCAACGACTCAGTAAATGCTTCCAGTGCAAATTTAGAACCGCAATATGGACCTGACAGCGGGTCTGCCATCAGACCGGACACGGATGATACATTGACAATCCGGCCTTTATTTTTCTTAATCATTTTACGCGCAAACTCCTGTGTCAGAAGTACCGGTGCGAATGTATTCACTTCAAATTGATGTCTCAGGTTCTCTTCCGGTATATCCACGAGTGAACCGCCTTCTTTTACGGCTGCGTTATTGACCAGAACATCTATATCCCATGACCATGCTTTTTTCCGGTCTTTGGGGTTCGTCACGTCCAGCTTCTCAATCTGCATATCCACGCCGCGGTCATCCGCTTCTTTTTCCAATGCTGATACTTGTGACATCACTTCTACACCGGCAATCACAGATTTCCCCTGTTCAGCCAGTTTAAAAACGATGCCTTTACCGAAGCCTGTGCCTGCACCTGTTACGAGAATTGTTTCTTCAGTCATTTAAAGTTCCTCCTAAATATTCGAACTTATCATTCATGCATTTCACATTTACCCTTGAATGGACGTTAGAAAACAGGCTGACCTCAGTATTTTATTCGAAGAAATCATTTTGATTGTTAGAAGTTCATGCATTTCACTTATAGCATGGGTATATAAGGAGCTGATTCAGTAATGATTACAGAGTTGGATAAAATCATAGTCCCGGAGAGTAAAATAATCATCGAAGCGCAAGACCTCGTACATGAACACGGTAACGAACTGATTTGGAACCATTCGAACAGAGTCTACCTTTTCGGCGCAGTAAAGGGCGACCAGGACAAGGTAAAGTATGATCATGAACTTTTATACATCAGTGCACTTTTCCATGACCTGGGTCTTACGAAGCAGTACAGCAGCGATGATCTGCGATTTGAAGTCGACGGCGCAAATGCTGCCCGCCAGTTTTTAGATATCCACAACATTACACCAGATCAGATGCAGCTTGTCTGGGATGCGATTGCACTTCATACCACCCCAGGGGTTGCAGAGCATAAAGAGAACGAAGTCGCACTGCTTTTTCACGGTGTCGGCATGGATGTCATGGGTGACAATTTTGATCAGTTTTCTGAAGAGATCAGAAAAGCCGTCACTCAGAAATTCCCGAGAAATAATTTCAAAAACGATATAATCGAAGCATTCTACAACGGCATCAAACATAAACCTGAAACGACATTCGGCAATATGAAAGAAGATTTCATCAAACACTTCGAGCCAGATTATGCGAATCCGAACTTCTGTACATGTATCGTCAATTCAAAATGGGACAGCTGATTATACAGTAAAATAAGCCGCCGGATTTTTCTCCGGCGGCTTATTTTTTTAAGGGCTCTGAATATTTCTCTGTTCCATCCACGACACGATATCAGGACTGAATACGATGGGGCTGGTGCGCAGTTCTTCTATAGTCTTTGCATTGACCATCACGGCAATTTTTTTCATCTGATTAAAGAACTGTTCGACGAATTCAATCGTCGCCTCTACCTCATTGTCTTCAACATATTTCAGAAGTGTATGAGACATGCCGACTGCACTGCCTCCGAGAGCGAGTGATTTCATTGCATCAAGCGGCGTCTTGACGCCTCCGCTTGCGAGTATCGTCATATCTTTCTGAAACCCCTTCGATTCCATGAGCGACTGCACAGTGGACATTCCCCAGTCACTGAGATAGTCCATATCCTGCGCACTGCGTCGTGCATTTTCAATTTCTGCGAAATTGGTACCGCCTCTGCCGCTGACATCAACGTACTTTACTCCGGCCGCTTTTAATAACTGTAACGTTTCCCTGCTCATGCCGAAGCCGACTTCTTTGACGATGACAGGCACATCCACACCGTTTAAAACACTTTTTATATTGGACTGCCAGCTTTTAAAATCCCGGTCGCCTTCAGGCATAATCAGCTCCTGGGCAACGTTCAGGTGTATCTGCAGACCATCTGCGCGGATCATATCGACTGCCTTCTTTGCACCTTCCAAGGAAACGTCCGCACCGACATTCGCAAATACCAGTCCTTCAGGATTGACTTCTCTTACAATGGAGTAGGAACCTGAAAGTTCCGGGTGTCTGACAGCAGCATGCATGGAACCGACAGCCATTGGAATACCTGTCGCTTCAGCCACTTTTCCAAACTTTTCATTAATGGATTTCGTCCACGAACTGCCGCCTGTCATCGCATTGATATATAAAGGTACATCAAATTTCATATCCCCGATAGCTGTAGAAAGATCTACCTCATCCAGATTAACGGCAGGCATGGAATGGTGGACAAAATGAACTTTATCAAAATCTGATATTACATTTTGGGGCTTTTGATTCAATGCATGCTGGACGTGTTCATTCTTTCTCTGACTCCGTAAATTGACTTCTTCTCTCATAAGGGACGTGCTCCTTTATCATTTATGTATCATTTAAATATAAAGCTCACTTGTCACGAGTGTTAACAAGTGAGCGATCTTCAATTTTACTTACGACGCCACAATTCATAAGTGTGCTCGTATCTATTCTTATCGTCTACAGGCCCGTCCTCGGATTTAACGAGTTCAAACGGTTCATAATCAAAGTCTTTCGGAAAGTATGTGTCGCCTTCGAAAGTATCGTGAATGACCGTTCTGTACAGCTCATCCACTTCATCTTCAAACATTCTGAATAAAGACTCACCGCCGATGATATACAGATCTTCACCGTTCTTTTCTTCCAGCTCCAAAATCTCTTCTTTGGAATTGACGACGACGGCGCCCGGAGCATCGTAGTCCTTTTGAGTTGTCAATACAATATTGCGGCGTCCCGGCAGCGGTCTTCTCGGTATCGTCTCATAAGTTTTTCTGCCCGTCACCATGTCGCCGCGCATCGTCACCTTTTTAAAGAAAGCAACGTCTGCCGGTAAACGCCATGGCAGCTCGTCACCTTTACCGATCAATTTATTTTCATCTTCAGCCCAGACAAATGCCAGCATTAAAATCTCTCCTTGTCTCTAAAAGATAGTCATAGTTCTCTTTACCCGAAATCCTCACGATTAATTTCAAAATTTCCATCTTCTGTATACAAAAAGAAAGTGGGGAAAGACCCACTTTCAGCACAATGTTTAAAATGATAATTCCACATTTTCGAATGCATCGTCATTCATGATCTTGATCGCAGTCGGGTTGATTTTAAGCGCAACGAGGTGAGGGTTTTCTTTATTATCGAAAAAGTCCTTGTCCTGATTTTCCCACAGCCAGTTAATCGTCTCCTGATCTCTGATGACTTCGATTTCTCCGTAATATTCTACAAATGCATGATTCTTTTCATCATGGAAACCGAGCAATACAAATCCTTGCGGGTTCTCTTCTATCTCATCAAACTTCGGGGATTCATCACTCGTTTTTGCGTAAAGTGTGATGCCGTCATTATAGAACCACATGTAACGAGCGTTCGGAACATCGTCTTTTGCCGTAGATAATATACCAATCTTGGAATCATCCAATATCTCAGTAATACGTTCTATCGCTTTTGATTGATCCATAAATCTCACCTTCTTATATTGATGTGTACAACATATATACCACTAAAGGTGATGAGTAAATCATTTTATAAATTCATAATTTTAATACGGTATGACATGCATTCCTTTAAAGACGCATGTTCAAAGTATCTCATATTTTCATAATCCATCGCACCGCCCGGAAAATAGACAGTAACCCTAAGTCCTGCCTGTCTGCACATTTTATCAATTTCTTCCGGTGTGTAACACTTTAAATACTGGGTCTGTGCCAGTTTCTCATGACCTTTCTTCCACCATGTATCCATTATGATATTCTCTTCAAAATTATATGAGTACCTGCGGATGACATCAGGGTTGTTTGAAGGGTCGGGACGCATCTCGATGTCATCTGCCTTCTTCCAATGTTCCGGCTGATAATTATCAATCAACGCACAGCCTTCATTGTCCAGCCATTGTCCAATTTTTCTAAGCAGCTCCAATTGATCCGCATCGGTCCCCACCCCAAAACCCTCAATATAAATCACTGCATCAAATGTATCTGTGATTTGAACATCATAAAAACTGCCGTGAATCACTTCAATATTCCCCGGGTTATTTTCCTTTACCGCTTCAGCCATCTCTTTAACAAGTTCCACTGTCGTCATATGGCTTACCTTTTTCGACATCGCTTTTGCCAGGCTGCCGTCCCATGCACCAAGTTCCAGCAGTGAATCAACCGGTTTGCCGATCTGCTCCATTATTTCATCTGCCTGCACTTCATAATACGACGCATCGACAGCACTCATGTTTCCATACTGCATTTTATAAAATTCGTCTGCCCATTTACTTTTCATGTTAAAGACCCCCGTCAATGTAATATGCGGTAAATCGGCCTTACTTCAGATTCATCGTCCCCATGAAAATACCTCCTAAAAAACAATGTCAGTGTTTCAATCATTGTAACATGCATTTTTATAATATTTTCTCGCTTCAGATGAATCCAATTACTCGACAGGTTCAGAGTTCACCGTTGATGGCGATATGATCTTTTCTTTCAGCAGTCTTTTAAAATATGGGCTACTTTTTTCATGCATTGATGGTTATAATATAAGACAAATACAAAATTGTTATATTATTCAAAAAAAGGAGGGATTCTTATCAGTTTATTCGTACGGGGTTTTTTCAGAGGCGCTGCACTGTTTTCGATTTTTGTGCTGTTGTCTGTATGGAGTCTCTTCATCGGTCCGGCTGAAAATGTAAGAGTCTTTCTTTATTACGGGTTCATCGCTTTATTTTTAGGGTTCGGCAGCGTCATATTCCAGGTTTCTGAATGGCCGCTCATAAAACAAATCTTCATACATTATATAACCATGCTGATCACCGTTTTCCCGCTTCTTCTGATCATCAATTATGATACCCTGACATTCACAACCGACATACCCGGTTCTTTTATCATCTTTAATATTATTCAGGCGGTCGTCATTCTGATTACATACTCACTCTCCAAAGCACTTAAAATATTCAGCAGTAATCTATATAATAAAGAAAGATGAGCTCGATCGTATCAAAGGAGAGGAATAATGGCTAAAAAATTCGGTTTTACAGGGACTGTCTTTTTATTATTATATTCTGTCATCACCTGGGGGGTGATTGCAGGCCATGAATGGGTCCAAAGATTTGATTATGCATTGACCGCACTGATCCAGGGCCGGATCACCGAAGACGGGGCAGACTTTGTCGCCGTGGCGACGGATATTGCCGGCTTTCCACCAGTCTTCGTACTGACCATGGCTGTCGTATTGACACTGCTGATTAAAAAGATGTATATCGCGTCTTTATGGTTTGGCCTCACTGTCTATATATGCGCTTCATTATTAATGGATACGATGAAAGCGGTCATCGGGCGTGAAAGGCCGGACTTGCTGGTCATCACGATGGAATCGTCAATGAGCTACCCAAGCGGTCATTCCATATCCTCGGTGATGCTCTACGGCTTTGTCGGACTGATACTCATGCTGGTCGTAAAAAAGCTCTGGCAGAAAATTGTCATCGGCGGCATTGCAGGTATGATCATACTGTTCGTCTTGACTTCAAGAGTATATCTCGGCGTCCATTACCCGTCGGATACAATCGGAGGATTCACTTTTGGCATGGCGGGAATATTCATCTCAATAAGCCTTTACCAGCTGGCTCTGCCGGGCATAAAAAGATGGATGGACAGTAAGAAGTGGCGTGATAGGAGTCCTGATTTATCAGCATAAACCAACAGCACTCAATTAACAGAAGGGATGAAAATATGAGATTAAAAAACAAAGTGGCCATCGTTACCGGTGGCAGTCAGGGCATTGGCAGAGGCATTGTGAGATTATTTGCCGCAGAAGGCGCAAAAGTTGTCATTGCCGACGTTAACAGAGAGACGGGTGAACAGGCGGAAATAGAGTTTACAAACGAAAGACTTCAGGTTGCTTTTCATAAAACTGATGTAGGAAATGAAGATGATGTGAAAAATCTTATGAAATTTACCGCTGATAAATTTGGAAGTATTGATGTTCTTGTTAACAATGCTGCGGTCAATTATCGTAAAGCAGTACATGAAACAACATTGGAAGAGTGGAACAGTTTAATGAACGTCAACTTGACAGGCGCTTTCCTATGCAGTAAATATGCGATTCCTGAAATGCAGAAGCAGGATAATGCTTCAATCATCAATATTGCATCATGGCATGCTGAGACAACGATTACAAGACTCGCCGCCTATGCCAGTGCCAAAGGCGGATTGACTGCATTAACACGCCAGATGGCTCTTGATTACGGTAAAGATCAAATTCGAGTAAATGCAGTCGGGCCGGGCACTGTCGATACACCGCTTCTGCAAAAAACTTTTGAAAGTCTGGAAAATCCGGAGGAGGCAATGAAGCACTCCCTGGAATTCAATCCGATGGGACGCATCGCAACTGTTGATGATATTGCAAAAGCATGCCTGTTCTTCGCCTCTGATGATTCAGCCTTTGTCAGCGGCCAGACGATGATGGTTGACGGCGGCCAGATCAATAAAGTTTCACGACCGATTTCATTTGATTAAAAATTTAATATTTGTAAATGGATAACAAATTGATTGCACAGACCGGCCCCTTATGATCTCGAATCTAGCAATACACATCCATCATCTTTATAATATATGCTAATGATTATTAACTGGAAGGTGACGAAGTGGCTAATAACACACAGGATTTCACGCAGGGGCCGATAATGAAACCATTAATACTCTTCTCGGGTCCGATCATGCTGACCAATCTGCTGCAGACATCGTTTCAGATCGTCGACAGCTTATGGGTCGGCAATATTCTCGGGGCAGAGGCGCTAGCTGCAGTTAATATTTCTACAACGATACTCGTTACTGTTCTGTCATTTGTACTCGGGTTGAACAATGCCGCCCTAACAATCCTTTCACAACAGTACGGCAGACGTGATGAAAAAGGATTGAAAAGTTATTTAAACGCTTTTATCGTCGTTATGACGGTGATGGCGGTCGGATTCGGCATTCTCGGTTACATATTCTCTGCCGAACTGCTCCTTTTGCTCGGGACGCCTGAAGCAATCTTGGACCAGGCGCAAATATATCTTCAAATCAGTTTTCTGGGCATGTTTTTCCTGTTTGCATATAACTTCATCAATACCGTTTTAAGAGCACTCGGCGACAGTAAGACACCGATGAGAATTGTTCTGATTGCTGTAATGCTTAATGCCATTCTGGCACCGGTATTGATGATTATTTTTGATCTTGGCATTGTCGGTGCAGCTCTCGCAACAGTGGCATCGCAGGGCATCGCATTTCTATACAGTGTCTATCACTCCATGAGATACAAGCTGATTCCTTTCACTTATCCGACGCTGCCGAAATTCTCTGAAGTCTCACTGATATTAAAGCTGGGCATCCCGGCAGGGCTGCAGATGGGAGTTATCGCTGCAGGTTCAGCCGCCATATTGAGTGTGGTGACAAGCTTCGGCGGACAGACGGTCGCAGGATTCAGTGCAGCACAAAGGCTGACCAGCCTGATTACACTGCCCGCAATGGCTCTCGGTACGGCGGTCAACAGCATGGCCGGACAGAATATTGGTCTGAACTATTGGACCCGTGTGAAAAGCATTGCAAAATATGCGGTGGTATATAATCTGTCCATCATGATCGCCATTGCCGTCATCATAATGATTTTTGCAGAAGCCGGAATTCGTTTGTTCATACAGGAAACTGAAGCCGTTGAATTTGGCGCAGCCTATTTAAGGATTGTCGCGCTGTGCTTTCCGTTTCTCGGGATTAACTTTGTACTGAACGGCATTGTCCGTGCTTCCGGCGCAATGTTCCAGGTACTCGTGCTCAACATCATTTCTTTCTGGGTGCTCAGATTTCCGCTGACCGACATTTTCTCATCATGGTTCGGGTCAATCGGAATCGGTATGGGCATGGGAGCAAGTTTTATATTAAGCAGTGCTTTTGCCTACGGTTACTACAGATTCGGCAAATGGGACAAAAAAGTGCTTTTCACCGAATGATAAACTTAAATCCAGTACTGACAATACCAATTAAAATCTTCAAATGACCACAGCAGCCGCTGCCTCAAAACAATCGAGACGGCGGTTTTTTTATTTTATTAATAGTGAAAACGCATTCTCACATCAAAAATTCAGAAAGTATAGAAAGTTGCGTCAAACAATGGTAATGTATCGATAATTATATTTTATTTAACAGTAATATCTGCACTAAAGACTGGGAGTGAGGAAATGAAGGAACCTATTAAAAACTATAAAGTCTGGATTGGTTTTCTTATTATATTTATATTGCTTAATCCTTGGTATTTTCCATCCGGGGGAGAGCCTGTACTTATATTTGGTGTGCCGCTCTGGGCTCTCGTAATTATTTTAATGAGTATTGTTTTATCGCTTTATATCACTTATGTCATCCATTTTCACTGGGATACAGATGAGGATGAAGATATCAGGGAGGAGGAATGACAATGGAAATGGAACTGGCTTTTTCCGGAATGTCCGGTATACTGATCATGTTGTTTTACGGCCTGCTCATGCTTGGCATCGGCATCGTTACATATTTGAAAAACAACAACATTCACAGCAGTCTGGATGAATATTATCTGGGTGGTCGCGGACTGGGGACCATGGTACTATTCTTCACCTTTTTCGCCACCCAGTACAGTGGAAATACCGTCATCGGCTATTCAGCGGAAGCATACCGAGTCGGTTACGCAAACCTTGTAACCATACCTTTCTTCATAATGATCATATTGGTCTACCTGAGTTTTGCACCGCGTATGTACAAACTTGGTAAAAAACACAATATCGTTACACCTGTCGATTGGCTGGATATGAAGTTCAAATCCAAAAGCGTTTCCATTCTCGCTGCGATACTGATGCTTTATGCACTCGCGAATTTCCTGCTGGAGCAGCTTGTCGCACTCGGACAGGGTGTCGCAGGTCTTACAGGAGGCACCGTGCCTTATCAGGCGGGCGTGATCTTTTTCATCGCTATAATGATCGCCTACGGCTGGCTCGGCGGTATGCGCTCTGTCGCCTATACAGACACTATGCAGGGAATCGCCCTGCTGGTCGGGGTGTTCATGCTGCTGATCGGTACGATTGTCTACTTTGGAGGCGTACCTTCTGCGGGTGAATATATGCGGACTTATTCCCCGGAAAATCTCGGTGTGCCTGAAGGCGGGGGCCTCGTCAGGTGGAGCAACTTCCTGATTCTTGTCGGAATCGGTGCTGCCGTCTACCCGAATGCCATCCAGAGAATATTTTCCGCTAAAAATGAACGTGCATTAAAGCGTTCATTCACTCAGATGGCATGGATGCCGTTTCTGACGGCCGGTGTTGTTTTCTTCATCGGCATTATGGCGTACAACGCATATCCAGACCTTTCGGTTGCTGAATCTGAACAGCTCGTAGGAATCATGGCAAGTACGATTGCCAACCAGAATATTATTTTCTATATCGCCATGGTACTTCTGTTCGGTGGAATCATCGCCGCTATTGTTTCAACTGCGGATTCCGTATTGCTGACTTTCTCTTCCATCATTTCAAAAGATATATATGGAAGATACATCAATCCGGAAGCTTCTGATAAAATGAAGATTCATATCGGTAAAATCATAGGTGTCATTGTAGTAGCCCTGCTGCTCATCATCGCATGGAACCCTCCGGGAACACTGTATCAGATCTTTGTACTGAAGCTGAAAATTCTCGTGCAAGTCGCACCGGCGATCATACTCGGCCTCTACTGGGAACGCAGCCATTCCAAGTCCGTTTTTGCAGGTATGCTGGTCGGGGCAGTCGTCGCAGCCACCTTCACTTTCCTTGGTCTGACACCGCTCGGTATATTCAGCGGGGTCTTGGGACTGATGATCAACCTGGTCATATATGTCGGCGGAAGTCTCATCTTGGGTATCGTCCCGGCCGAAAAGGAAGAAACATCCTTGTCAAACAATGAATCGGGCGAACCTTCAAGATTGTAAGCATAGAAAAACAGCCATTACTTCTGATTTGCCGGAGGTAATGGCTGTTTCTCATTGAGCATGGATTTTTGAACCTCCGCCTGTTTTCAAGCATGGGAACAACACTCAGTCTTGAAGATGGAATGTACCTTGCCAGAATGCTGAGAGACCACTCGGATTACACAGATGCTTTCTATTATTATGAATACGACAGAAAGGATATCGTCCGTCAGGTCCATAGAGAAACTGAAACAATGAAAAACCTCGGAATTGAAGATTACGACCCTTCCTGAAAGGCGTGTACTCTGATAAGGGACGAACCGATGGACAACTTTATGGCGGATATGCCCAAAGTATATTGGGAGGAATATGAATGACCGAATCACAATCAGTAAAATCAAATGTTGAATCCACCGGCATGTGACCGGTGGATTTTTATTCTTAAAATTTTCAGTCTCTTCCATGTTAAAGACTTGATTCTTTTTCCGACTGTGTTACTATGGTTTTAATTCATACTTACATAGTAGGCTATATATTAAGGATGGTGTATATGGAATTCAGTCTTTTAAATCAAAGTCCCATTTTAAAAAATCATACAGTTAAAGAATCACTGCAGAATACTATAAACTTTGCGGTGAAAGCTGAGCGTCTAGGCTACAAAAGGTTTTTCGTTTCTGAACACCACAACTTGAAAACATTGATCGGCACGGCACCAGAAGTGCTCGTCTCGCATCTTGCCGCCCATACTTCCAAGATGCATATCGGGGCAGGCGGCATCATGTTGTCCCATCATAATCCATTTCATGTCGCCGAGCAGTTCCAGCTGATCAACCATCTGGCTGATGGGCGCATCGATCTTGGAATCGGTAAGGCACCCGGCGGTACACCTGATGCAACAAAGGCGCTCCAACATGAACTGAAAGATGATATTGCACCGTTCAATGACCGTTTCGTTCAGTTGAAAAAATACCTTCACGGTAAACATTCAAATGCTGATGAATTGAAAATTTCCCCGGACACCGATAATCCGCCTGATCTTTTCCTTCTCGGCGGCAGTGTGAGTTCGGCACTGTTTGCAGCTGAAGAAAATGTGAATTACATGTTCGCCCACTTTATAAACAACGATGTCGAACTGTTAAAAGAGGTCGCAAAAAATTATAAGAATAATGCCAGGAAAGGAAAGTTCATCGTCGCCTTATCCGTACTGGTCATTGAAGGCGAAGACAGCAAGGCAGCGATGATCAAAGAAAATGAATATTATCAATTACTGTATAAAGACGGCAGAAAGTACAGGGTGATAACAGAGGAGCAGGCTGAGACCTTCGTGAAAAATTCAGATGAAGAAATTGAAGTCGTTAAAAAACAGCCTGATATCATAATGGGCAGCCCGGATGAAGTCCTGGAACAATTAACTGAACTCAACAAAGATAATTATATCGATGAATTCATGTTTCATCTGCCGACGACGGATCCTGAAATACGTGAACAGACACTTGAAGCACTCGCACCCGTCAATACGATTCATAATTCAGAGAAAGCAGGGATAGTATGAGCAGTAAAAAAGTACAGTTCGGCGTGATGCTTCATGGCCCGGGCGGGCATATGAACGCATGGCGCAGTGACGATGTACCGTCTGACGCCAGTACAAACTTCGAGCATTACATGAACGTGACCAAAAAGGCGGAGAAAGCAGGGTTTTCTTTTGTTTTCGTAGCAGACGGACTGTATATAAATGAAAAGTCCATCCCTCATTTCCTCAGCCGTTTCGAACCGCTGACGATACTTGCAGCACTGGCACCGATAACGAGCAAAATCGGACTGGTCGGTACGATTTCCAGTTCATACAGTGAACCGTTCACCGTAGCAAGACAGCTGGCTTCAATCGATAAGATCAGCGGCGGCCGTGCAGGATGGAACGTCGTTACTTCACCGCTTGAAGGCAGTGCGTATAACTTCAGCAAGGATAAACATCCCGAGCACAGCCTCCGTTATGATATAGCCGAAGAACACCTGCAGGTCGTTCAGGGGCTGTGGGATTCATGGGAGGATGACGCTTTCGTCCGCGATGCAGAAAACAACCAATACTTCGATAAAGAGAAAATGCATGAACTCAACTATAAAGGGGAGTATTTCCAAGTAAAAGGTCCGTTAAATATTGACCGTTCTAAACAGGGCCAGCCAATCATTTTTCAGGCAGGTGCTTCCAAAAAAGGTTCAGGCTTTGCCGCAAAATATGCAGACGCAGTATTCACAAACGGCGGAACTCTTGAGCAGGCACAGGATGCTTATAAAGATTTAAGACAAAAAGCAGTCGATGCCGGCAGAAGCGCAGACGACATTAAAATCTTCCCGGTCCTGTCACCGATTATCGGGGAGACCGATGAAGAAGTCCAAAAGAAATATAAAGAAATCCAAAATCTCGTGACAATAGAAGAAGCTCTGGCATATCTCGGAAGATATTTCGATCACCATGATTTTACACAGTACGATCTGGATGCACCATTCCCTGAGCTCGGGGACGTCGGTAAAAACAGTTTCCAGTCGACGACAGATGAAATCAAAAGAAGAGCAAAGGAAAATAATCTCACATTGCGTGAAGTCGCCCTTGAGGAAACGACACGTGAAACACCGTTTATGGGCACGCCTGAAAAAGTGGCAGAGAAAATCATTGAGTGGGTGGATGAGCAGGCTGCGGACGGTTTTGTTCTTACACCTCATGTTCTCGGTGAGCTTTATGATGATTTCTTAAATAAAGTCATTCCAATCCTTGTCGAGAAGGGGTATTACGATACATCTTATGAAAGCGACACTTTACGCGGGGAGCTCGGATTGAAATTTAAAGAGAACAGATATTCACAAAGAGTGAATATCTGATAATGAAAAAGGGTGAAGCATAAGCTTCACCCTTTTTGTATTCGATTTATGATTTAGTATCCACCTTCAGCACCAGTTCTTTATCATCGAATTCACTTTTCATCGCCACTATGTCTTCATCCGAAGTATCGATGACATATTCGCCTGACAGGTTGTGTTCATCTTTATAGAACAGCTTGATTCTGTCGATACTGTTGAAATCATACTCAAGCATGACAATCATGCTGTTCATATGATCAAACTCGGGATAATTTTCATATTGCAGTAATACTTCATTACGGCCTTCCAAAAATTTAGCCAGCGATTTCCGGTCAATGACCAGTTCCACTTTATCGGATTTCAAATTCAAATCTCTGAAATGCTTGATATCAAGTGCAATCTTTTTCTCACCCAGACCGACAATATCATCAATGAATGACACACCTGTGAACTTCACATTACTAACATCAGATACATCCAATAATTGATTCATTTACATATCCTCACATCATTTAAATAGTATCCTGATTGTAACATACAACCTTTAACGGCTCATCAGCCGTGCTTGAAGTGATAATTAATGAGCCAGTCCAAAACATCCGCTTCGACAATTCCATAAATCTGTTTGATATTCCGGTCATGAAAATACCACCCTGTAAAATCATCGGTTATTTTTTCAACTTAAAACGCCCACGCTCAAAGGTGGGAGCGTGGGCGCACTGATAAATAATAAGTGTACTGAAGATCGATTTCCCATCACAGTAATCACTGCAGGATGTTTTCTCTAATCTTCAAAAATGATTTGTTCTTCTTCTGTTCCGTCATCTTCTTCAAGACTCAGCTCTATGATGTTTCTTGTATTATAGCCAATTCTTTCAAGAGTACTGATTAAATCAACATAGAGGTGGCCTCCATCTGTGGAACATATACCTTTATTCATACGTTTCACATGCTGTTTTCTCAGTTTCTTCTCAATATTTGTCGCTTTCTGACTCATGTTTAAAATGTGTTCTATTTCTTGCGGATTATAGATATCAATGGCATCTACAGCTTTTCTGTATGATTTCCCAACGTGTTTCAGGAAATCCTGCAATCCTTTTTCTGCAGATTCCGACAGCTCTATCTCCTTATTGTATTTCTTGACATTCAAATCAGTGAAATAAACAATTTGTTCACTGACCTTATACAATATCCTGTTAACTTCAAGCAATGTTGTCTGTCTGATTGCATCATCATTTGAAATATCATATTTGGACAAATTCTGTAAGTATTTTCTGATGCTTTCATTCAAACCATCTACCACGTTCTCTTTTTCCCGGATTTGTTTTTCTATTTTCGAATCATATTTATCGCTGAAATCCCTCGCATCTTCAAGCATGCTGAGTGTCAATTTCCCAAGCTGCTGGATTTCTTTTTGCGACGCCTGAAGCGCAAGTGATGAAGACTGTACCATAAGCGCCTCGTCCAGGTGTACAGGTTTGTAGTCTTCCGAGAAATCTTTTCCAGGTACAATCTTGGTTACAAGCCATGCAAGGAACCCGATGAGCGGCAGATGGATCAATGTGTTTGCCAGATTGTAAGAACCGTGTGCAAAGGCAATGGTCATACGGCCGTTCAGATCCAGCGCCGTTTCCAGGTACCCCACATACATTGTGAAGATTGGCAAAATCAACATAAAGATGACTGCACCGATCAAGTTGAACACTACATGGACTGCCGCTGCGCGTTTTGCTGCGATCGTACCTACAAGCCCTGCCAGCAGAGCTGTAATCGTTGTACCGACGTTGTCACCCAGAAGAACAGGCAGCGCCGCATTCAAATTAATCAGATCATTCATGTAGAAATTCTGTAAAATTGCGATTGTCGCACTTGAACTCTGAACGATTATCGTAAGTACTGTACCTACTGCAAAACCGAGCAGTGAATTATCAGATAGTTGAAGCATAAGGTCTGAGAACCATGCGAGGTCAGCAAGCGGTCCAACACCGTCTCCCATTAATTCCAAACCGTAAAATAATGCACCAAAACCAAAAAATACACGGCCGAAGTTATTGACTTTCGGTGACTTGAAGAAAAAGATCAACACTACACCCAAGGCCAGGATAGGAAGCGCATATGCACCGATATCAAGACCGATGACAAAAGCTGTAACAGTTGTACCGACGTTAGCACCCATAATGACGCCGATTGCCTGCCTTAAAGTCATAAAACCTGCCGAAACGAGACCGATTGTAATTGCCGTAGTTCCGGAACTGCTTTGAATCAATATTGTGATTATAATACCTGCCAAAATACCCAGAAACGGGTTTGTAGTCATGCGGTTAAGTATTTCACGTAACCGGTCTCCTGCTGCTGCCTGCAAACCGTCTCCCATGCTTTTAATACCGTAAAGAAAAATACCGAGTCCACCTAAAAAAGTGAACAGCACTTCCATCGGGCTGAGTTCCATTTAAATACCTCCACTTTGGCACTTGAGAAGCTTAACCGTATATTTACAATCTTAATATAACATTTGCAAACTTCACTTAAAATTAATTATATACAGTCCATTTATAAAATGCATTAAAATAAATAAATTAACCCGCTCATCCATGATTACACGCAATATTAATACTTTGCCTAATAATTAGTTAATTTTAAAAGATAAGTGGACTGTAATTTTCAATATGGTTTGAAAAGGTGTGTTAGAATACTGGCAATGATATCAAAAATGGGGGTATTTAAATGGAAAGTTATAAGAAGACAAAAGAAAGACTGCTTGAAACAGAGGATTACAGAAGTTTTATCATACGTTCCCGATACCTGCCCGGGATGATGGACAAAGAAACTGCCCATTTCGAAGAGATACAGACAACTTTCAAAGACGAAGGATTCAACCACCTTTCCGCCGTCGAATTATGCCGCAGCTTCATCCGGGTGGAATTATTGAAACTATCATTGATCCAGAGTACCCACGGAATCTTTACGGAGGGTGACACTCCTCATTATCCGACAGATCAGGAAGTGCTGGATAATTTCACGTTGAATAAGAATGAAATCAATTTTTATGAATTGCAGCTGCCTGAAGAAATGGAAAACATTAATATTTCCGTCAGAAATAAAATCATCACTTTCACCAAAAGTATGGAACCCTTTCTGCAGCTGATTGAGAAAAATACAGGTGAGTTCAATGACACGTTCAAAACCGTGATGAATGTAATCATTAATGACAACCCCCATATTTTAAGCAAAGTGTATGATCCGATCTACTACGGGAGTGTTTTAAATTATAATATTGACAATGCTTTTGAAAAAGTGTGGAAAAACGGGTTGACTCAGACTGCTTTGGTTCCGTATTATGCAACGTTCACACTGTCATATTACGATAAAAACTTCAAACAGAATCTTACATGAAAAAACAACGAAAATAATAAATTCGTTGTTTTTTCATGTTTATTCAGTTAATCCGCTTTAGCAGGATTTTTCGGTTTCTCACGTTTCTTGTCCATGGTCATCTTATCATTGTATCCCCAAATGTAAGTCAGTATAAATGCTGAAAACAAAGTGAAGAACGTGACAAAGACTGCATACCAGAAATTCGCCGTAATACCGTTTTGTGGATCGATGAATGAAGGCAGACCGATTATCGAACCGATGATGCTCCACATATTTATGCCGAAGAGACCTGCTAAAAATCCGCCGGCTGCACTGGCGATACTGGCACAGATGAAAGGCCTCCTGAACCTGAGGTTGATTCCATAGATTGCAGGCTCCGTAATACCGCAAAATGCCGAAAATGCGCCCGCATACCCGATTTCTTTAATGTTTTTCTTTTTGGATTTTACGGCGACAGCAAGTGCCGCACCGCCCTGGCCGACAATCGTCATGCTGACCATGGCAGATAGGTAACTGTATCCCAGTGTGGCAAAATCATTGACATAAACGGGAATGATACCCCAGTGCAGCCCGAATACTACGAGTATCTGATAAAACCCGTTGATAATGGCACCAAAGAGCGGGGCATTTACATTCAGCATCGTTTCAAGACTGTTGGCCAACCCGGATGAAAGTCCAACCAGTACAGGACCTGTCAGTATGATCGTAATCGAGGAAACGACTCCAATAACAACAATCGGGATGAAGATTGACTGAATATAAGAGGATACCCAAGTCTTCAGCCAGTCCTCAAGTTTTTTAATCATCCATGCTGCCAATATCATCGGGAAAATAGAATATGTATAGGTGACGAATGGAAATTCGAATGTTGCGAGCGAAAAAATGTTCGCTTCAGCTTCTGCCGCTTCCAATATGGAAGGATGGATGATTACGCCGCCGATGACAGCGGTTAAAAGTGGGTTTCCATTCAGCTTTTTTGCTGCATTGAAACCGACAAGAACCGGCAGGAAGTAGAACACCGCATCAGTCATGGCATTGATGATCAAATAGGCATTGCCTGTTTCGGTAATCAGCTCAAAACTTGTAAATACTGAGAGAAGCCCTTTTATAATACCCGCCGCAGCAAGGATATTGATCACCGGCATGACCGAAGCTGTAATCAGGCCGATAAATTTATTGAAATTATTTTTAACACTGCCATATATAGTCCTGCTGTCGGACGAAATAAATTCCGCTTCTTCCTTTTGATCTGTATCATCTGTCGAAGGCAGCTGTGCTGTCAATTCTTTATAAATATCATCAACAGCCGGTCCGACGACGACCTGGTACTGCCCGCTTGCTTCAACTGCACCCATTACTCCGTCCAGTTCCTTGATCTTTCCAGTGTCTGCCCTGGAGTGGTCCTTCAGATAAAAACGGAGGCGGGTCACACAATGAATGACACTGTTGATATTCTCCCTGCCCCCGACGAGTTCAATTATCTCCGCAGCAAGCATTTCATAGTCTTTCTTTGCCATATGCAGCATCACCTGATTTTCTGTATGATATAAAACAGATTTCTAAGACGTTTTCAGTTTACCATAGATACAGTGCTTATATGCACAATGTATATAAAATAAGATAATGTCAGTCAGGTTTATCCTAACCATTATTCTGTTCGAGAAACGCAAGGATTTTTCCCAGGGAGTCTTCCGCCGCCTGGGCATTTTCATGTTTTGTACCGCCAAAATTTATGATCATGCCGTCGAGGTCCATATGGACGTTTGCCGGCGATTGATAGAAACTGTATGGAAAAGAAATAAAATGCCCCGCCTTCTTATATGAAAGATAAATGTCATTTTCGTTGTTTCTTTCTTTTTGGATCTCATCATTGAAATTTCCGGATGGCCACAGCTTATCATCGCCGCCCGAAATTATAAGAAGCGGTGCATCAATTTTATCCACACGGATTTTATATTCTGAGACATTTTTCCTTCCAAGGGATTTTTTCCATATTTCAAGAAAGTACATCGGGCGTTTCCTTATATAATTCTTGATTGTGGAAAACATGAAACTGACCGGAAACTTCATCTTCAAATAGGGCAATGCCTCACCGTCCAGCATCCATCCCGGCACCGGTGCAAAAATACCGCCTTTCATGCCGGAAGTGACATAGTTTGAAGCAGATCCTGCCACGATGGACTGAAAACAATTAAAAACACTCCCGAGCAGCAATGCAAGTTCGGCTCCTTTCGAGTAGCCGGCAAGGTTGACTTTGCCATTGCTTTTCTCATGGTGTGATAAGTAATCCGCTGCCCTTTTGAAATAAGCGAGATCCACCTTTTCCAGATGTTCGTTCAATCCCTCATCATTGAAGTAGGACAATGCGAGCACCAGATAACCTTTACCCGCAAGATATGATGCCGCATGGGCCTCATTGCCGCCGTCGGAACCGCTTAATATCATGACGGATGGGTAACTGCCAGGTGCTGCAGGCGCATATAGATTACCCTTTATATCATCATGATCCAATTCTATCTTTTCAACTGAATCATCTTTGAAGCGGATTGTTATGACTTCTGTTGCATGAATTTCATCATCTGTTGTCACATACAATGTCGCTTCCAGGTTCTTATCCGATTTTTTAACGAAATAATCATCTTTATTTGTTTTTTTACTGATCATCGACCAGAGCAGACCGGCGCCATCAGCCTGATGATAAGTACCATTTACCGGTGCTGCGGTATTCAAATCTATTTCATAACTTTCATCTGATGTAAAATCACCATAGGAGTGGAACGTCTTTTGTTCATCATCATCAACTTCCATCCGGATGGTCACCTGCTGGTTCGGCTCCGATGTATAGACTTTAATGTCCAACGGTTCATCAATCATCAGTTTATCTTTTTTGACTCTGATTTCTGTCATATTCTCACCTGTCACTTAAAATAAAAATATCAATTTCTTCAATTGTACTTCTAAATTATGAGATTTTCATTGGTAACAGATTAAATTCAGAAAATAATTGGAGTGTCATTGCCTTCACAGTTTTTGATTGCAAGTCCGTTTCAATATATGTAATATGCTTGGTGAAAATCGAATACAGCTTAATCCAGGAGATGTTTCACATGGATAGACATGCATTATTAAAAGTACTGACCTCAGCAGGTGTTGCCGCTTCATTAGTCGCTGGTACCGATGCAGTTAAACCCTATACTGACGTGAGTACAGAAGAGGCGTCAGACACAGCATCCCATAATGATAAAGGCGGCACAGGACACGATGACGGCCATGATACACAGGACCACGACAGATACAATTCATTACACTGATTTTTACACAGACCGGGACTTATGTTCCGGTCTTTTTATTGTCATGACAACCTGGTTGCCTGCGAATATACCAAAATCTCTATACACATATCAGATGAACCATTTAAGATTTCCTCTCATGCTTTTAACATTTACAGCCATTTTATAATTCAACGAAATAGCGACAAGTCATGAACTTGACAGTAATATCCATTATGATAGGGTTACATTGTATGTAAATTT
Organism: Lacicoccus qingdaonensis; assembly: GCF_900101075.1. GTDB lineage: Bacteria > Bacillota > Bacilli > Staphylococcales > Salinicoccaceae > Lacicoccus > Lacicoccus qingdaonensis. Next base: position 21,040 of record NZ_FNFY01000012.1, read on the forward strand.
CTGTATTTTAAAAATTTATGGAGGGATTTTTATCAAAAAGTTTTTAAATCTGTTTACAGTAGCCGTACTGACACTTATTCTTGCAGCCTGCGGCAATGGAGATGAAGGCGGGGACGACGGTTCTGCAGATGTTGAAAACAACGGCGAAGATGTGAACTACAGTGAAGCGGTCGATTATACCATCTACGGCATCGAACCGGGAGCGGGCATCACTGAACTCGCCCACAATACTTTGGACACTTACGATAATCTTGACGGATGGACTCTGGAAGAGAGTTCCACAGGCGGCATGATGACAGAACTGAGAGATGCGATTGACAACGAGGAACCTATCTTTATTACCGGATGGTCACCGCACTATAAATTCGTCGAATTCGATTTAAAATACCTTGATGATCCAGAAAGCGGAATGGGCGAAACTGAAGACGTACATACCATCGCCCGTCTCGGACTTGAAGAAGATAAGCCCGAAGCGTACCAGATGCTGGACGCATTTTCCTGGGATCTTGAAGATATGGAGCAGGTCATGTACGAAGGTGAAGACAGCACATACCCTGAGGCAGCAGAAGCCTGGGTGGACAACAACAGGGACAAAGTGGACGAATGGGTGGACGGTATTGAACCTGTAGACGGCGAACCGTTCGAACTTGTATCCATGTCCTGGGAATCGGAGGTTGCCTCTGCACAAGTTGTACGCACGGTGCTGGAAGAACTCGGTTACGAAGTGACTGTCACTGATGTCGACCCGGCAGTGGTGTTCCAGGCCATCGCCAACGGAGAAGCAGATGCAACTGTCGCACCGTGGCTGCCTGTGACTCAAGGTCACCATTATGAAGAGCACGAAGGAAACTTTGAAGACCTCGGCGCGAATTCAACAGATACAAGAAACGGTATTGTGGTTCCTGAGTATATGGATATCGAATCCATTGAAGAACTCGAGCCGGCTGAATAAAATAATAAAGCACCTCTTACTTTTTTGGTAAAGAGGTGCTTTATTTTATGCTTTATCATTCAGCATGGATTCCATCATGGAGGTGACACCGCTGTTTGAAACCTCTTCCATCAGCTCAGCCAGTGCATATTCATCCATATCTTCATTTTTTTCCATCCATAACTGGAATATGCCGATCAGCGCGGATATCTCGTATTCGATAATATACTCAAACTTCCCGGGTTCTTTAATACCGATTTCGTAAACATAACTCATGATAACCTCTCTTATCTCTTTCTTAAATTCATGAACAAAACTCGGATCACCTTCAGGACCAATCATAACAGCTATCTTTTCACTATTCTCCTGTATATAAGCGTTCGTTTTCTCAAATGATTCAAATATTTCACCCCCGCTTTTCTCCAGTGACATCAGAGGATCCAATATCATATCTTTTTCTGGTATTAGAGATTTTTTTAGTATATCCTGAATTTGATACACATCAGAGAAATAAGTGTAAAATGTGCCGCGGTTGTAGCCCGCTTTATCTGTAATTTCTTTGACTGTTATTTTCATTAGCGGTTTTTCTTTGTATAACTCCCAGAATGCCTCAATCAAGTTTTTTCTTGTCTCTTCTGTCTGACTCATTTTCGACATAATTCCCTCTTTTCAACACTTTGCCAAAGATTGTTTGTTGACAGAATAGCGTAATATCGGTAGTATTTAATATTGTACAACATGGTGTTGGATTAAAACAAATAAACGATTACATATAATAAATACATAAAAATAAGGAGCGAAAATAATTTGAAATTATCGGATTTTTCCATAAGACGGCCTAAATTCACAATCGTAATTATGATTATTCTGATGTTACTTGGAGGCGTGTCAGTGACACAACTGCCTCTGCAGCTGATGCCGAACATCCAGCCGCCAATCGCAGCTGTAGCCACAACATACCAGGGCGCTGGTCCTGAAGAAGTTATGGAAGATGTTACTAAGCCCATGGAAACAGAACTGTCTTCGCTGAACGGCTTAACCAATATCCAATCTCAATCACAGGAAAGTTCTTCCATCGTCATTTTGGAATTTGGTTACGACATGTCTATCGAGGATGTTGAAAATGATATAACAAAAGCGATGGACAGTGCTGACTTACCTGAACAGGCAGGTGCGCCGTCTTTTCTTGAATTTGATATTTCGATGATGCCGAGTATACAGATGGCTGTATCATCGAGCGGGGAAGAAGTCGTTGAATATCAGGATCAGGTGAATGACCTGATTTCAGACCTGGAGAATATTGAAGGCGTTGCTTCAATCACAGAAAACGGCGCAGTCGTTGAAGAAGTCCAGGTGAATCTGGATACGGATGCAATTTCTGAATACGGGCTCAGCCAGTCTGATGTGGCTTCCCTTATAGAAGCAAATGATATTTCCATTCCGAACGCAACAATTGTCGATGAGGAGGCAGGTGACTCCATATCAACCCGTACAATCAGCAGTATCGACGGCGTGGAGGAACTGAGAGAACTCGTCATCACCGATTTACCCGATGGAGGAAGCCTGACCCTCAGTGATATAGCTGATGTATCGATTGAAAATCAGGACAGCAATTCCATCACAAGACTGAATCAGGAAGACGCGCTTTCCATCGATGTCATGCTCGCCTCCGATGCGAACGCTTCAAACGTCAACAGTGAATTCAACGAAGTTTTAGATGAGAAACTCGCTGAAGATGAATTCAGCAACCTGAACGTTGAAACACTGTATGACGAAGGTGAGTTCATCGATATCGCCATAGACAGTGTATATACCGCTCTGATCTTGGGTGCAATTCTCGCAATGGTCATTCTGTTTGCTTTCCTCAGAAATTTGAAAGCACCTTTAATCATTGGTTTGGCCATCCCATTCTCCGTAATCACAACATTTGCGCTGCTGTTCTTTACAGATATCAGCATCAACCTGATGACACTCGGAGGATTGACGCTCGGTATCGGTTTGCTGGTCGATAACTCGGTCGTCGTCATTGAGAATATATACCGTCACCTGTCCATGGGCAAAAACCCAAAAAAAGCGGCAAGTGACGGAACCAAGGAAGTTGCTTCAGCCATCATCGCGGCAACTCTGACGACCGGTGCCGTGTTCCTTCCGGTAGTGTTTGTCAGTGGTCTCGTCGGACAGCTGTTCACACCACTTGCGATCACTGTGGTCTTCAGTTTGTTTGCATCACTCTTTATCGCATTGACAGTCGTTCCGATGATTGCGAGCCGCATACTTGTTGCTCCGAAAGAAAATCTTGAAGAAGTCAGAAGCGAACGGTCTTACATGAAGCTCCTGAGAAAGTTTTCACGCTGGACACTGAAACACCGCGTCATCGTGCTTTTGGTTACGGTGTTGTTAATGGTCATCGGTATCTTTGGCATATATACAAAAGGAATGACTTTAATGCCGGAAAGTGATGAAGGTGCCTTTACGATCGAAGTTGAAAAAGAACAGGGCACGATTTATCAGGATACTTTGGAAACAGTGGAAAGCATTGAAGCAGAGCTTGAAGATCATTCTGAAATAGACATTTATTTGAGCAACATCGGTTCCACACAGCCGATGTCCATGTCGGAAGAGACGAATAAAGCCAATATCACTGCCACTCTGGTCAGTCCGGATGAACGCAGTGTGACGACAAATGATTTCATCAGCAGTATAGAACAGGATATCGAATCCCTGGATGAATCGGCGGATATCAATGTGATTCCGATGTCACAGTCGGGCATGAGTTCAGAGCCGAATACGATGACCTTCAGTATTTCCGATGATAATTCCGAGAGGCTTGAAGAATCAGAGGAGATCATCATTGATGAACTGGAATCAGACAGTCAGATAGAGGATGTAACTTCCACCCGTGAAGATATGGTTGAAGAACTGCAGGTTGTTGTCGACAGGGAAGCTGCAAGGGAAAATGGTCTGCAGCCTGCACAGATCGGTACGGCGCTGTACGAAGCTTCAAACGGTATAGAAGCCACCACCCTTGAAACCGATGAAGATTTCCTTTCGATTGTTGTTAAGTATCCGTCTGCATTTCTTGACAGCGTAGACAATTTCGAAAGCATTGAAATTCCGAATGCTGATGGTGAATATGTAGCAATCAGTGAAGTGGCAGACCTTGAAGAGGCACAGATGCTGCCGCTGATTACAAGGGCAGATTCGGAAGAAACAAGTGAACTGACTGTGACTTATTCTTCGAATATGTCTTTAAGCCAGGCAGGACCGTATGTTGAAGACCTGTTGGAAAGTGCAGATTACAGTGACGAGACGTCTCATTCCATCGGCGGAGACCTGGAAATGCTTTCAGACGCACTGCCGCAGATGGTGCTCGCTCTTATTCTCGGAATCATATTCATCTACCTTGTGATGGTTGCACAGTTTGAATCATTCAGACATCCATTTATAGTCATCATCGCCATGCCGCTCAGCATCATCGGTGTAATGGCTGCATTATTCATCACCGACAGTCCATTGAGTGTCGTTTCATTTGTCGGTATCATCATGCTGCTTGGTATAGTGGTCAATAACTCCATACTTCTCGTGGACTATACAAACCAGCAGAAGGCAAAAGGCATGCCGACACTTGAAGCACTGGAACTCAGCGTGCAGCACCGCTTCCGTCCGATCATGATTACAGCACTCACTACTGCACTCGGAATGCTTCCGCTTGCCATGGGTATGGGTGAAGGCGGAGATATGATCGCACCGATGGGTACAGTCGTCATCGGCGGACTTCTGAGCAGTACCGTATTTACACTGTTCGTCATTCCAGTCTTCTACAGCTATATAGATAAGGAAACACGCAATATGCATAAAAAATATATGACACCTGACGGCGAGGTCATCACTCAAAAAGAAGTCGATGCCAAAAAACGGGAAGAAGCCGAAGCGCAGAAAATGAGTCAGGAAAATGATGACAGTTATGATTATCATGATCATGACAGTGAAAAAGCGCCTGAAATTGAGGAATATTACAGCACAGAGTCAAAAGAAGACTATATCAGTGAAATGCAAAAATTAATCGATAAAATGAAGAATGACCGTTCTGATAAATAAAACCATCAGTCATAAACAGAACCTCCTGCATTGCAAAATATGCAGGAGGTTTTTCTTTATTTTTTCACGAAAATAATTTCAATATTATGCATAATTATAAAAATATTGCTTGTACATTCACTCATGCGGGTATAGATAATAAACGGAGCAGGGGATGATACCATGAAAATTACAATTGTAGGTATGTGGAACAGTTTCCCTAAAAATAATGAAGCGACTTCAGGCTATCTTTTGGAGAAAGATGGATTTACTGTGCTCATTGATACCGGCAGCGGTATTGCGGCGCATGTACAGGATTACATCGGCATCCATGATATCCATCATATTATATTGACGCATTATCACCATGACCACGCTGCAGATGTAGTGGCGTTCATGCTGGCGCGGAGGCTGGCAGGGCGGTTCAACCACCGTAATCAGTATTTGAATCTGTATGGACCGGACAGCGGTACAGCCGTTAAACTGCTGAAACGGGCGAAGTTCAGTAAATTCCATGCCATCAAAAAGAACAGTAAATTCGAAATCGGCCCTTTCAAGTTTGATTTCCACCGCTCTGCCCACCCGGTTGAAACTTATGCAGTGAGGGCAGTGGATGATTCAGGGGCAACATTCGTATACACTTCGGACTCAAGTTATCATGCCGGACTGGTCCGGTTTGCATTCGGCGCCGATCTGCTGCTCACAGACTGCAGTTTCTATGAAGGTTTCGATGCAAAATCCGAAGGACATATGAACGCAGGTGAAGCAGGCCAGCTTGCAGCAAAATCCGATGCCGGCCTGACTGTTTTGACGAACCTGCCTCACCGGGGTGCGTTGGATGCTCTATTGGACAGTGCAAAACAGCATGGTAAAGAAGAAATACAACTGGCCGAAGCCGGGATGGTGCTCAATATTTAGGGAGACTGAAATAAAAAAGCCTGTTTATGGCTTTTTTATTTTGAATTTAGTGATTAGTCTGTCAATAAACTATATAATGTTAATATATTATGAAAAAAAGAGGGATATATATGCGTTTTGAAACAAAAGCCGTCCACGCCGGACGTGAAATTGATCCGACGACAGGCGCTGTAACTACACCGATACATCTTTCCACTACATATGAAAGATCTTCTGACGGATCTTATACGGATGGATTCATGTACAGCAGGGGAGACAATCCAAACCGCCGTTCACTTGAAGAATGTCTGACCTCCCTGGAAAATGGTCATGACTGCGTGACCTATGCATCAGGGATGGCAGCCATATCATCAGTCATCGAAGCACTGCCGGAAGAAAAACCGAAAAGGGTCGTCATGGCAGATGATATGTACTTCGGTGTCCGCACGATGCTGATGGAAACGGATATCGGCAGAAGATTCGATATCGTCACAGTCGATATGACAGACCTCGATAAAGTAAAAAGTACGATTGAGAGTGCACCGACAGGTCTGGTCTGGATGGAGACCCCTTCAAATCCCCAGATTAAAATCATCGATATTGAAGCAGTTGCTGAAATGGCGAAACAGGCCGGCGCATTTTCAGTGATCGACAATACCGCTGCGACACCGGTGCTCCAGCAGCCGCTCTCACTCGGCGTCGATTTTTCGCTGCATTCAGTGACAAAGTATATCGGCGGTCACAGTGACCTGCTGCTCGGTGCTGTAATTGCAGCTGAGGACAACGACATGCTTCAAAATTTAAGAGCTTGGCAGCATGCAAAAGGCGCTGTACCATCCTCATTTGATTGCTGGCTCGCGCTCCGCGGCGTCCAGTCACTCTCAGCAAGGGTGATGATGCAGTGCAGCAGCGCAAAAATCATCGCTGACTTCCTCGAAGCCCACGAAAAGATCGAGGCTGTTTATTATCCCGGACTGAAAAGCCATTCCGGTCACGACATAGCAGCAAAACAGATGAAAGGTTTCGGCGGTCTGCTGTCATTTAAAGTCAAAGGCAGTGAAAAAGATGCCTTGAAAGTCGCCAATAGCGTCAACATCATCACGCAGGCAACGAGTCTCGGAGGCACCCACACTTACATCGAACACCGTGCATCCGTTGAAAAGGAACTGACGATGGCACCGGACAACCTGCTCCGACTGTCCGTCGGCCTTGAAAATGCTGAAGATTTGAAAGAGGACCTTGAGCAGGCACTTTCCAATATTCCGGTTTAATCATTTATTTCCCGGGGAATTTATAAGTAATGGAGGGATAATGATGGATTACACATTACTTGGCAGCTCGGGATTGAACATTTCCAAATATGCACTCGGCACCATACCGTTCAGCGGCACTAAAGGTTTTGAACCTGCAGCTGATATGAACCAGGACACGGCGGATCATATGGTCGATTATGCACTGGATCATGGGATCAACCACTTTGATACTGCGAACCTTTATGCAACAGGCGATGCCGAAAAAGTCCTCGGCAAAGCAGTCAGAAACAGACGTAAAGAGATGACGATTGCGAGCAAAACCGGCTTCAGGCTGTCTGACAACCCGAATGATGTCGGAGCGACAAGAATCAATATTGAAGCTTCCATCGATGAATCATTACAGAGGCTCGGAACGGACTACCTTGATTTATATTATGTTCATACATGGGACGGCCAGGTGCCTGTTGAAGAAACCGTCCATGCAATGAACGATCTTATCAAAAAAGGTAAAATCCTCTACTGGGGCGTCTCGAACTACAGCGGATGGCAGCTGGCCAAGACCCATACGTATGCTGTCGAGAATAATCTCGCACCGCCGGCTGCCCATCAGATCTACTATACACCCGAATCACGTGAAGCAGAATATGAACTGCTGCCGGCAGGACGGGAACTCGGCATCGGCAATACAATCTGGTCACCGATAGGCGAGGGACTGCTTACAGGAAAAATTTCCAGAAATAAAAAAGCCGAGCCGGGCACCCGTCAGGGTGAAGGCTGGCCGGAACCCTATATCAAAGATAAAGAAATGCTTTATAATCTCGTCGACATGCTGAAAGATATTACATCGAAGCATAACGCCACCGTAACGCAGGTCGTCCTTGCGTGGGTGCGTGACAGGCCGAACGTCGATTCTGTCATTATCGGCGCACGTAACAATGAGCAGTGGTATGAAGATGTCGCATCATACAATCTCCAGCTTACTGATCAGGATATTGCACAGATCAATGACCTCACTGCACCAGAGGCACTCTATCCACTCTGGCACAGAGCGATGAACTCGATGGAAAGAGCTTCCGATGCAGAAAAAGTATATCTGGACGCCTATAACAAACTGATGGAATCAAAAAATCAGGAAATATAATAAAAAATCACTTCCACAATCAATCTTGACTTTTGGCAGTGATTTTTATTTTTCAATATTTTAAATTTCGCTTTTATCTTCAAGATCATACGGATTGACATGAACATTGACGTCTCTCACAATATCATGTTCTCTGATCAGCTTCTGCTTCACATTCCTTGCGATTTTGTGTCCATCTTCCACAGTGATATTCGCATCTACCGAAATTTTAATATCCACGATGACATACGAACCGTGTGAACGGGCACTGAGGCTGTCTATCTTTACAACTTTTTCCACAGCTTTTACTGTCATCATCATGTCCCTTGTCTCATCTTCGTTCAACACGACTTCAAGTGTCATACTCACAGCTTCCTTGGCCAATTGAAAACCCATGTACATGATGATGATTGCAATGACGGCACTCGCAATTGGATCGAAGTAAATGAGGTAGGGGATATCAAAACGGGAACCTATTATAGTCAGACCGACACCGAACAGTGCAACCGCAGATGATATTGCATCCGTACGATGATGCCAGGCATCGGCAACCAATGCAGGACTGCTGATTTTCCTGCCGAGACGATACTTATATTGGAATAGCACTTCTTTGATGACAAGCGAGAAAATAATGATGTAAAGCACCATCATGGATGTCACTTCATTGGCCGTTTCAGTCCATATTGAAGAGATTGAGTTATACATGATTTCAAAACCGACAACGACCAGCAGAATCGCCACTATTAGTGTAGCAACATTCTCAGATTTCCCGTGACCGTATGGATGCTCCCTGTCAGGCGGCTTTTGTGCAGCTCTGATACCGATAAAGACAGCCACCGAACTGATGACATCCGAGGCCGAATGAACAGCATCCGCAATAAGTGCACGGCTGTTTCCCATTATTCCGCCAATTCCTTTTATAATCGCCAGGATAATGTTGACGACTATGCCTATGATTGTGGCCCTTTGTGCCTGTCTGTATCTGTTAGTCATTTATAAAACTTCCTTTACAGATAATATTAACTGTTCATATTCCAGTATACATTCTCTTCAGCCGAAATAAAATTTAATTTTTAGTGCTGAAACGGTTTCATCCTAATATGTCATCAAAGCTGAACAACACAATTTTCAGAAAATAAATGGCTGTACCCATTCATTTATGTCACAATCATCATATAAGAGATTAAGAGAAAGGAGGAAATGGAGGATGACAGAAAAATATGTAGATCTGGGCTATCCCATTTATGAAGGCAGTCCGGTCTTTCCGGGGCTGCCGGAAGTTAAAGTGGAATTGAGAGAAGATAAGGAAAAAGGTGATCACTGGAACGGCAGCGTACTGACAACATATTTGCATGCCGGTACTCATGTAGACGCTCCTTTTCACCATTTCAGTGATGAAAGCGTCGGAATTGACAGCATCCCTGCTGAAAACTTCTTTTATGACAGTCCTTTAATGCTGGATGTACCCGCTCAAAAAGAAAACGACCTGATTACAATTGAACAGCTGCTGGCATATGGCGATCAACTGCAGGAGGCGGATATACTGATATTTAATACACATGCCTACAAGAAAAGGAATGATGACTTTGAATCCTATTCCGACGGATTTTCAACAGTGAGTCCAGAAGCTGCCGAATACATCAGGGAACAGCTGCCAAAAGTGAAAGCTGTAGCAATCGATACACTCAGTATCGAAAATATCCCGATTGGGAAAACCAATGGCTTCAGAACACACAAAGCATTTCTCGATCCAGACAGACCGAATGATACGATATTGATTTATGAAGATGTAAACCTTGAACCGATCGTTGATAAAACCATCAGGAAAATATACTGTACACCGCTCAGAATTGTCGGAAGGGACGCCAGCATATGCAATCCTGTCGCAATCATAGAAAAATAACCTTTATCCATAAACCATATTTCATAATAAAATTATGAAGTATGGTTTTTTAATTTAAATATGATAATAGTTTGTTAACTCTGACAGATAGCGTTTTCATTTCATGGGTGCAAGTGCTTTTATCATGGCCGAGACCACTGGAATCAACTATGGTGTGATCGCGCTCGCAGCAGTTTTACCGGCAATATTGTATTACTTTGCAGTAATTCTGCAGGTCCATTATCGTGCTGGAAAGCGTGATTTGAAGGGGATACCAAGAGCTGACCTTCCCAGAGTAAAAGAAGTACTGATTGAAAGGGGTCATTTACTCCTCCCTATAATCGGACTGATTGTCATGTTATTTATGAACATGCCGATTCCAAGAGCGGCAATATTTACAATATTTCTGACAATCATCGTTGCAACGCTTAGAAAGTCTACACGCATGTCATTCAGGGATATATTTGATGCTATGGCAAACGGGGCCCAGCAGGCGTTGTCAGTAATGATCGCCTGTGCTGTGGTCGGTATTATTATCGGTGTCGTTTCACTTACAGGATTTGGTGCAGTACTGACATCTGCAATTGCAAGTATCGGTGCAGGCTCACTCTTCCTGACACTATTCTTTACGATGATCGCGTCAATGGTGCTAGGGATGGGCCTGCCTTCGATTCCTGCGTATATCATTACAGCCACTATGGCAGCACCTGCTTTGGCAGAATTTGGAGTGCCGGTACTGCTTGCGCATATGTTCGTCTTTTACTTTGGCATCTTTGCAAACGTCACACCTCCTGTTGCACTTGCAGCCTTTGCCGGCGCAGGGGTCTCAGGTGGCGATCCGATGAGAACCGGGTTCCAGGCGTTGAAATTGTCCATAGCCGGTTTCCTTATCCCTTTCATATTCATATATGAACCGGCACTTCTTATGGTCGATATTGAAGGGTTGGCAGCAAACGCACGTGAATATCCGCTCGCAAGCGTGTTCGATATCATCATAGTCGTAATAACCACTGTCATAGGATTGACGGCGTTATCTGCAGGACTTGAAGGGTTCTTTAAAACCCATCTGGGAGCAATCTCCAGATTCGTTCTCATCGCTGCAGCGGTACTTTCCGTAGCACCGGAAACCTTTACAGATATCTCCGGAATTATAATTATAGCAGTCGTTTTGGGATTTAATTATTTCAAATGGAAAAATAAAGAACTGCCCGCAACATAATAAATATAGCCAGCATACCTCATAGTGTATGCTGGCTATAATTTTACATCGATTTTAAATGTCATCCGTCCCTGCCTAAGGAGACTGTTTCCTGTAAAATTAATTGGCAATATAAAATGCATCCTCATATGAGGATGCATTTCTTTAATAGTTTAACCTGCACTCTGTGCTTCTTTATTTTTACCGGTGCCGCCCTTTATTACAAACTGTAAGATAATCAACAGTGCAAAGGCCGGGATACCGATAATATCTGACATCGTACCAGGGTACATTAGAAGCAGTCCTGTCAGGAACGCGATTATTCTGACATACCACGGGATCTTCCTATACCAGTAACCAACCATACTGGCCCCGATGGCGTTCATACCCATCAATGCAGTAATGACGATAAAAGTGACTTCCCAAACGTTTGTATCTATCATTAATATCTCCGGCTGAAGGACGAACATATAAGGAATGATAAATGCGGCTATCGCCAGTTTGACTGCGTTTCCGCCTGTCCGCATCGGCTCTCCACCGGATATCCCAGTTGCCGCAAAAGCGGCAAGAGCAACTGGTGGCGTAATATCTGCCACTATACCAAAGTAAAAGACGAACATATGCGCCGCAAGTACAGGCACTGCAACGTCCAACTGATCATTGAGGGCAAGAATTGCCGGCAGTGCTATCGTCGAGGTAATGATATAGTTTGCTGTAGTTGGTGATCCCATACCTAAAATAATGGAAGCAATCATTGTAAATACCAGCGTCAGTATTAGTTGCATATCCACATTAAATGCAAGAGTTCCAGCAATATCAACGAGCATGTTACCGAATTTTAATCCCAGGCCGGTTCTTGTCACAACACCAACAATGATACCCGCACAAGCTGTAGCCGCTGCCACTCCCAGCGCTGTCCTGGCTCCTGAGGTCAGAGCGACGATAAACTTACTCGGAGTGATTCTTGTATCTTTACGGAACAGACTGACAATAATAGTGATTGCTATACCATAAAGTGCCGTTCTTTCAATACTGAATCCCTGAAACAGAAGCCATACGATTGCTACAATTGGAAGTAATAAATGTATTTTCTTTAAAACTTCTAATTTGTTCGGCAGTTGATCCGACGGCAGCCCGAGCAGACCAATTCGTTTTGCTTCAAAATGAGTGACGATCCAAATTCCTGTGAAGTATAAAAGTGCAGGTATGGTCGCCGCTTTTGCGATATCCCAGTAACTTTCCCCTGCAAATTCAATCATCAGAAAAGCTGCCGCCCCCATAATCGGCGGCATCAGCTGACCACCGGTGGAGGAGGCGGCTTCAACCGCCCCGGCAAAGTTTTTACGATAACCCAATTTTTTCATCATGGGTATAGTATATGAACCTGTTGTTACTGTGTTTGCCACTGAGCTCCCCGAGATTGTACCGTTAAGGGCACTTGAGAATATGGCGACTTTTGCCGGCCCGCCGACACGTTTTCCGGCTATGGCCAAAGCAAGGTCATTGAAATACGTTCCCACTCCGGTTTGTACGAGGAAAGCCCCGAATAACAGGAACAGGAATATATAGGTTGAGGACACCGCTAGTGGTGTACCCAAAATACCTTCAGTTGTGAAGTACATGGAGTTGACCAGCTGGTTCAGACTAAGGCCCCGGTGGGCTAGTCCTCCAGGCATTTGTGGTCCAAAATATGCATAGATAAGAAAAGCGCCGGCTACGATCACAATCGGTAAACCTACGGCTCTTCTTGAAGCTTCCAGGACAAGTAAAATAGCCAAAGCACCGATAACCAATTGAGCTTCGGTGACACCGCCAAGCTGCTGGACTATCGTGTCATAATATACCGGCCAGTATCCGGCTACGATAATGGATAAAACTGCCAGTATATAGTCATACCAGGCAACTTTTCTTTTTGGACCGCCCTTTCTTGCAGGAAACAGCAGAAAGATCAGGACAAGCGCAAAGCCCAGGTGGACCGTACGTTGTACATAGGCCGTGTATTGCCCAAACATACCTGTGTAAATCTGGAATAATGAAAATGCTATAAGTATTAGGAAAACAATGGTGCCAACGATACCGGTAAGATTCCTGGTGTTTGATTCAGTATCATATTTTTCTATCAGTCTATCTTGTTCTTCCTGGGATAATTCTTCTCCTGCTGCCTGTTTCTCTTCTATTCTCTTGTCTTCCTGTTCCTGTGCATTTTGCTCTCCACTCTGTTTTTTTGTATCACTCATGGATCCTCACCCCTTGTATCATTTGCCATAAAGACAATTTATCAATTTTTATGGTAAACCAGGCACCCGGTTCAAAATAATTATTAAACTCTGTAATGTATTCATGATCTGAACCCCATACAAGTCTGTGTTCTGACACTGCCTTACCATTTCTCAGCTTAATTTCAGGAAAAACATTTTCCATATTCTTTATGTGATATCTACCGTCCTCATAAACGAATTCTTCATTCCCCTGTGCGTTGGAAGGCATTCCGATTCCAAACTCCTCATAAACTATCTCATACTGTTGTATATCTTGATTTTCCAAAACAATATACTTTTCCACTACATCAGTTAAGTGAATAGAGTGTGTGAAAATAATCTGGAAAGTACCCCCATCTTCTAACGGTAAGTATGCTTCGATATCACTTGTATTTTCTTCATAAAATGTGAGTGATTGTTTAAAGGGAATAAATAAAATTATTAATACTGTAAAGAGAAGGATGACAGGTAATAGTATTATTAAGAATTTTTTCATGTATCATCCATCCAAAATAAGATTTGCACTCTAAAAGCACTCAAAAAATAAGTATTGACCGGAGCCCATCACATGAATTCGTGATTGACCGCCGGTCATAACATTCATTAATTATGTTTTACTCTGCACTTACGCCCTGCTCATCGAAGTATTTCTGTGCACCTGGATGCATATCTATACCGATACCGTCCAGAGCACTATCGATTGTAATATCTTCAGCTCTCGCATGTGCCATTGAGTCTGTGTTTTCGTAAATAGCTGCTGTGATATCGTATACAGCGTCCTCAGACAAGCTGTCTGATACTGCAATCATTGCAAGTACTGCTACTGTCGTTACATCTTCTTCAATACCGTATGTGCCTGATTCCACAGTGTCTTCAGCATAGAATGGGTACTGTTCAACCAGTTCGTCAATCTTATCCTGTTCGATTGGAAGAATTTTCACATCAACTGTAGCTGTCAATTCTTCTACAGCACCAGTTGGCGTACCACCTGTAATAATCGCTGCATCAATGTTTCCATCTTGAATACCGCCTGTAGATTCACCGAAATCAAGATTTTGAGCTTCAATATCGTCTTCTACACTCAAACCGTGAATTTCAAGAATCTGTTCAGCATTATAGAATGTACCGGAACCCGGTGCACCTACTGAAACTGATTTACCTTCAAGATCTTCAACAGATTCTATACCGGAATCAGCCGTAGTTACAATCTGAACTGTCTCAGGATAAAGTGATCCCAATGCCAACACGTTTTCAACAGCTTCACCTTCAAATGCGCCGCTACCTTCAACAGCCTGAGCGACTGTGTCAGTTTGTACCATTGCAAGATCTGCTTCTCCTGCCTGCAAGTCAACTATGTTATCTGCAGAAGCGTTTGACGAAAGTGCATCTGTTTGAATGCCGGTCTCATCAGTGATGTTTGAAGCCATTTCACCACCAAGTGGATAATACGTACCACTTGTACCACCTGTCAGCAATGTCAGGAAGTCAGGCGTTTCTCCTTCGGCTTCAGCACCGTCTCCGGAATCTTCGCCACCGGATTCTTCTGTACCTTCCGACTCTGCACCATCTTCACCTGAGTCGCCGCCGTTACCACATGCTGCAAGCACCAACATAAACACTAACATTGTAGCCAGTAACCAAAACTTGTTCAATTTCATTTGACATCCCCCTTATATACATTCTTACATGAAATTTTACCTTGTTTCAAAAAATTGTCAATACTCAGTAAACTTTATTGTAAAAAGTATTTTGTAAATCAGCGACCTTAAAATGAAGCGCTTGCATTTCATTATACTGTATTCGTCTTTTAAAATATACAGGTTACAATATAAATTCAATATTTTTATCAGTAATTCTTTCAATTTGATAATATGCGTCAATGTTGCCCGATAACGACGATTATCATTCTCGGTCTATATATTCCTGAAACCAAATTGCTCTTTAGGTTAATCTTTGTTATCATCAATAGGTTATTCATTTAAACGATATAAAAACATTGATTTTCATTTCATGTTTTATAAAATTTTAAGGAGCAGATTAATGAAGGATCCTTCAAGTCCAAGCAGCAAAAAGTTGTCGGGAGTATTTATATATTCAGTTATTATAGTCGCATTACTGGTAATTATCGGTGCAATCAATCCGGACAAGTTCGGGGCGGTTGCCGGTTCCATATCCAATTGGGTGAGTAATTATTTCGGTTGGTACTATATGATCATTACATCCGGAATGTTATTCTTTTGTATTTTTCTCGTATTCAGTCCAATCGGTAAATTAAAGTTGGGTAAACCGCATCATGAACCTGAATTCAGCACACGTTCATGGCTGACAATGCTGTTCAGTGCAGGGATGGGTATCGGTGTTGTATTCTATAGTACGTCAGAACCGATTTCACATTTTTTTACGCCTGCAACCGCAGACCCTGAAACTGAAGAAGCAATGCTTGAAGCCATCAGGGCGACCATTTTCCACTGGGGCGCGCATGCCTGGGGAATGTATGGTGCAGTTGCACTGGCTCTCGCCTATTTTCAGTTCAGAAAAGGGGAGTCGGGACTGCTTTCCAAAACGCTGCGTCCGATACTGGGGGACAGAGTTGACGGTCCGGTCGGCGTTGTCATCGATGTACTGACAGTCTTCGCAACAGTCATCGGGGTCGCAGTCTCCCTCGGAGTCGGGACGACACAGATCAACGGCGGACTGAATTATTTATTCGGTGTGCCGATAAACCTGGCTGCCCAGGGCATGATCATTGCTGCAGTGACCGTCCTTTTTCTGGCAAGTGCCTGGAGCGGTTTAAGTAAAGGCATAAAATATTTAAGCAACCTGAATATGGTGCTGGCAGGAATATTATTAATCGCTATCCTTATATTGGGGCCTACGATGCTGATTTTAAATATGCTGCCGACTGCCGCAGGTGAATATATCAACACGTTTGTTGCAAGAACACTCGATGCAGCGCCGATGAACGATCAGAAAAACGATTGGCTGCAGACATGGACCATCTATTACTGGGCATGGTGGCTCAGCTGGAGCCCATTCGTGGGTATTTTCATCGCCCGTGTGTCAAAAGGCAGGACAGTACGCGAATTCGTTATGGCACTGCTGCTCGTTCCAACGACAATTGGCATCATCTGGTTCACCGTTTTTGGTGTAACAGGCATAGAAGTTGCCAGTAAAGTGCCGGAAATCGTAGAACTTGGCCCTGAGATACAGCTTTTCGCCATATTTAATGAAATGCCGATCAGTGTACCATTGTCTATATTGGCAGTCATCCTTGTTTCGTCATTCTTTATTACTTCTGCCGATTCAGCGACTTTTGTCCTTGGCATGCAGACGTCACACGGTTCATTGCGTCCTTCCGCAAAGCTGAAAATCGTATGGGGGGTTGCACTGTCGTCCATCGCATATGTCCTGCTTCTTTCAGGTGGGGAAACAGGGCTTGAGGCACTGCAGTCTGCGGCAATCATTGCAGCACTGCCGTTCAGCTTCGTCATTATCATGATGATATTGTCATTCTATAAAGATGCGAACGAAGAGCGGAAATATCTCGGTCTGACGCTCACTCCGAATAAACACCGGATGAAAGAATACCTCACAAAAGAAGAGGCAGAGTACCAAAAACAAAAAGATGCCGGTATTGATGAAGAGGATTTATAAAATTCGCTTGTCTGCAGGGAATATATGACTGAATGGATATACAAGCTCTGAACACTGTTTTCTGTCAGGTGTCCAGAGCTTTTTATATTAGTGGATTCATTATTTCCTCCCACGAATTTTGTCCCTTCTATGGCAGTATTCAGAAATAATACAGTGATATTTCAATATTACATTCAACACTCTAAATGTAACTTTATTATTATTGCACTGTAACCTGCTGAGAATAATTCTGTGTTACATTAGGTCATGTCTTGAAATTAAAGGCTGAAAGTGATTTTTAATCTTTAGGATTAATCAAGAATCACTAATAATAACCTAGCTTTTGGAGGAATTTGAATTATGAAGAAAACTATATTAACTACAACTCTAGCTCTTGGCCTGGGTGTTGGCGGCTTGGCAGTCACTGATGATGCAGAAGCTTCAGAGCAGAACATCAATAAAGAAGAACTTGCCGAGAAAGCTCAGAATCATTCAAGTGAATTGGACAACGCACCACTTCATGAAGGTGAATATCACTATAATTTCAATCTGAATCAAGTCGATTATGACTTCCAGTCAGATGGTGTGAACTATACTTGGGCATACAATGGTTATGCTGACCAGTCAGCTGAAAACACAGCAGCCAAAGAGCAGACTTCTGAACAGCCTGCACCACAGGTGACTGAAGAATATGTTCAGGAAGAACAACAAGTTGAAGAGGAAAATGTTGAGCAGGCACAACCTGCAGATCAGGAAACTGAGGAAGCACCAGCTGTAGAAGAACAGCCTGCTGCTCCAGCTCAAAACGCAGAACAGCCTGAACAAAATACTCAGCAGTCAGAATCAGCAGCTGACGGCTCTGTCAAAGAGCAGTTCCATGCTGCCGGTGGTACACAGGCAATGTGGGATTCAATCGTAATGCCTGAATCCAGCGGTGACCCTAATGCAGTCAACCATCTCGGCTACCAAGGTCTTGGTCAGACTAAAGAGTATTGGGGAACTGGTTCTGTTGAAACACAGACTGAAGGTATGATCGACTATGCAAATGAACGTTATGGTTCAGTTTCAGAAGCAATCGAATTCCGTGAAGCAAACAACTGGTGGTAATACCTGAGTAAATGTAAAGCCACATCAGACGGCCGAATAACGGCTGACTGGTGTGGCTTTTTTCATGTTTTATCTTTTTAGAATTTTACCTTGAATAACGGCACTCTTGCCATTATGCATTTTTCCCTCATGTCTCATGGTAATGATTTCTTTCAATTCAATCACATCTGCAGACAAATTCCTCAGATATCCTTCAATTTCATCAACACTGAAAAGCATATCCAGATTTTGAGGGCCGCCTGTCCCGAATTCCAGCTGCTGTATTGAGTAAAGTTCAAACACGACCGTTCCACCGGGCTTGACACAGTTTACCAAGTTGGAAAACATAGTCTCTTTACCTTCTGCCGGTACATGACCGAAAACACTGATACCGACATCGTAAACATTTGATGGAAGCGCATCTTTTATGGTGATATCCTGCAGATTGGCGTCAACCTCAACTCCTTTGGAACCTGCCAGCCGCTTCGTTTTTTCAATACCTTCTTTTGAAAAATCATAAGTGGTGACCTTGTGGCCGAGAGTCGCTAAATAAGCGGCATTTCTTCCTTCTCCTTCAGCAAGCAGGGCAATCTTTGAATCACCTCTGTCATTAAAAACCGAACGGATCCACTCGTTGGGTTCTACTCCATATATATAATCCTCATGTTTAAATTTTTCATCCCAATGATTCATGACAAAGTTCACTTTCCTTTTTAAATATCGTTGGTAACCATTATAAAAGAGAAGTTCTCAGTTTGCACATAAAATACCTGGCAGGGTATTTGACCTGATCTCAATTATTTCATATAATAATTGTGGAGGGTGATGTAAATGATTTTTGAAAATGATAAAACAATATATGATAAAGCGATCATCAACCGTATCAACAGACTGCAGGGTCAGATCAACGGTGCTTTGAAAATGATTGAGGAAGGTAAAGGATGCAGAGAAGTCGTCATGCAGTTGAGCGCTGCAAAAAATGCGCTCAATCGTACAATGAATATCATTGTCAGTGAAAATCTTGTTCAATGTGTAAAAGATACGATGGACAATCCAGATGAAGATACGGATGCTTTAGTAAAAGAGGCCGTCGAATTGCTTAATAAAAGCAGATGATTTCATCTGCTTTTTATTTATAATAATAAATACCCCATACCGTATTTGACAAACAATAAAAGATCTTGTAATATACCTACTAGGGTATATTAAATTGGAGGTAGGTTTATAATATGAACAATGATAAGGAAATTCGGAATATAAATGATGCGGATGAATTGGTGCGTCAAGGCGAGTTTATCCTGGATGTCAGGGAACCGCTGGAATATGAAATCGGGCATATCTCTTCGGCACAAAATATTCCCCTCGGGGAACTTGAAAGACGGCTTGCAGAAGTGCCGAAAGACCGGAAAATATACGTCTATTGCCAACGTGGATCTCGCAGTCAGAAGGCAGCAGACATACTGAAACAGAACAGCTTTGAGGCGGTGAACCTTGAAAATGGATTTGCTTCCTATAATCAGACATCCGACGATGCCGGAAGTGGACACAAGAAAACCCGTCTGGACCCTGACAGGATGAAAATTGAAGCCAGTGGTCTTCAATGTCCCGGTCCGTTAATCAAAGTCAACAGTGCAATGGAACAATTGAATTCAGGAGAACAGATGGAAATCATTGTGACCGATTTCGGTTTCAGCACTGACGTCGAAGCCTGGGCCAAAAAGTCAGGCAATACTATATTGAGAAATGAAAGAACAGGAGATAAACTTTCCGTAGTACTTCAAAAGAATAATCCACAGACCATAAAGAATTCTGAAGGACACCAGATGGTTGAAACGAAAGACGGGGCAACAATGGTCGTTTTCAGCGGTGACATGGATAAGGCACTTGCTTCATTCATTATTGCCGCCGGCGCTAAAAGCATGGGTAAAGAAGTGACGATGTTCTTTACATTCTGGGGATTGAATGTCATCAAAGACCCCAAAGCACCTGTAAAAAACAAAAAAGGTCTGGATAAGGCATTCAGCATGATGATGCCGAAATCGGCTTCCAAACTGCCGATTTCCAATATGAATATGTTTGGGCTCGGACAAAAAATGATCAAGTATGTCATGCAGAAGAAAAAAGTGGATGCTTTGTCGGAAATGATCAAAAAAGCGGATGAACTCGGTGTTAAAATGGTCGCCTGTACCATGAGCATGGATATTATGGCAATTGACAGCGACGAGCTGCTGCCAAATGTAAATTTTGGTGGTGTCGGAACGTATCTGGGTGATACTGAAAATGCCAACCTCAACCTTTTCATCTAAAGTAACATCAAACATAAAAAATCAAAATTTAAGGAGTGTATATAATGTTTTTCAAACAATTTTATGACCAGAAACTCTCACAGTCTTCCTATATGGTAGCCTGTCAGCAGACGAATGAAGCGATAATCATCGACCCAAAACGTGTGCTTGATGATTACGAAGAAGTCGCAAAAGCTGAAGGCTTCAATATTGTCCAGGCAACAGAAACGCATATACATGCAGATTTTGCTTCAGGTCTGCGCGATGCCGCAAAACGATTTGGAGCAAAGCTATATGTTTCAGACGAAGGGGACGAAGATTGGAAATATCAAAACGTCCCTGAAAACACAGTCTTCCTCACAGAAGGGGATGTCATCAACGTCGGCCATGTAGAACTCAAGGTCATTCACACACCGGGGCATACACCTGAGAGCATATCATTTGTACTGACAGACCGCGGCGGAGGAAGTGATGAGCCGATGGGCATCTTCACCGGGGACTTCATGTTCGTCGGTGATATCGGGCGGCCTGACCTGCTTGAAGAAGCCGCAAATATGGAAGGTACAACGGAAGAAGGGGCCAATGCCATGTTTGATTCTTTAAGAAAGATGGAAGGTTACCCTGATTTCATGCAGATATGGCCGGGACACGGTGCAGGAAGCGCATGTGGTAAATCCCTGGGTGCAGTACCTTTATCCACTCTCGGTTATGAACTCAAGAATAACTGGGTATTCGAGTATGAGGACAAAGGTGCATTCATCACAGAACTGACCAGAGATCAGCCGGAGCCCCCGACGTATTTCGCACAAATGAAAAAGGTCAACAAAGAAGGGCTGCCGGAATTCAAAGTCAGGGAAGTGACGGTCGGAACGCCGGATACACTTCCCGGGCAGGTGTTCGACTTGAGAAGTAAAGAAGACTTTAAAAAAAGATTCAAAAAAGGGGCGATCAATGTTCCTTATAACCAAAATTTTCTGCAGTTTGCAGGATGGTATATCGATTATGACCAGCCGATGACAGTCATTGGCAACCCGAAAGACAGCAAAGAACTGCAGGAAGACCTCGCTTCCATCGGTTTTGATCACCTTGAACTCATTGTACCGTCTGATGAGGCTGAAAAGTATTCCGATGATTCCTATGAAAACATCTCGCCAAATGATATTGTCAACAACCATAAAGAATTCAATATCCTCGATGTGCGTTCCCTTTCCGAATATAACTCAGGAAACCTCGAGAATGCGGAACATCTTCATTTCGGACAGCTCGGTAAAAAAGATGTGCCGTTTGATAAAAATGATAAAATTTATGTCCACTGCCAATCCGGTGTACGTTCCGCCATTGCAGCAAGTGTACTCAAAGCCAACGGTTTCGATGATATCGTCAATATCGAAAAAGGATATGCAGGCATTAAAGAAGCGATGAAATAATGGATATTTCATTCATCATCGTCATATTTCTGATTGGTTTTATCGGTTCTTTCATTTCTGGTATGGTGGGCATCGGCGGTTCCATCATCAAATACCCGATGCTTCTTTATATCCCTTCTGTGCTCGGTTTCGCCGCATTCACTTCGCATGAAGTGGCAGGGATCAGCGCAGTGCAGGTGTTTTTCGCCACTATCAGCGGTGTCTGGGCTTATAAAAACAGCGGCTATCTCAATATGAAGCTGATCATCTATATGGGAACTGCGATATTAGCTGGCAGTCTTGCAGGAGGATATGGTTCCGAGTTTCTAGCCGAAAACCATGTGGATGCTGTATATGCCGTCCTTGCAACGATTGCCGCTGTAATGATGTTCTTGCCGAAAAAAGAAATACCATTTTCACCTGGAGAGAGACTGAACTTTAATGCGCCTCTTGCGGCCGGCCTCGCTCTCATAACGGGGGTAGCGGCAGGTATAGTCGGTGCGGCCGGCGCTTTCATACTGGTACCGATTATGCTGGTCGTCCTTAAGATACCCACGCGGGTGACGATTGCCACCAGCCTGGCTGTGACGTTCATCTCTTCCATCGGCACTACCGTCGGAAAGATTGTCACCGATCAGGTATTATACGGACCGGCAGTGATAATGATCATCGCCAGTCTGATTGCCGCACCGCTCGGAGCCAAAGCCGGCCAGAAGATGAATGTAAAAATACTTCAATGGGTACTCGCACTGCTCATTTTGGCAACTGCAGTAAAAATATGGTCCGAAATTCTCATATAATATAGTACAAAAGGATGGTCCAAAATTTTTGGATCATCCTTTTCATTACAAGCCAGTCTGATAATGTGAACATTAATGACATATGGGTAAGACCGGTCTGAGATGCAGACTTCTGCCCATTAGAAATCAGCTTTCCAGATGTCTGTAGAGTGTCGCCCTGCTGATATTCGTGTGCTCTTTGATTTCATCCAGTGTATATTCTTTTGACATATACATTTCAACCGCTTTTTTAATATTGTCATCGCTTCTCTTCGGTCTGCCCATCTTTTTCCCGTCTTTGATCGCTTTATTGAGTCCTAATTGTGTTCTGAATTTGACAACATCGCTTTGGAAAGCAGATATCTCATTCAACACCTGTTCGAAAGTATATTGAGAATCAGGTGAAATTGAAATGCCCGGATTAAGGACTTCTATATGAACCGATTTTTTACTGCATACAAATATAATATCTGCGAGATGTTTTGTTGAATCTGCCAATATACACAGGTCAGTGACAATCAGTTCATCATTTTCCTGCAAAATCTGATCGAGGAGGGTATCCAGCTGATGTCTTCTTTTATTTTCTGCATGTTCCTCTATATGAATATCATTTGTGAGTTTTTTTATTTTCCCTTTTTGGCCGGCAATTTCATCATATAATTCAATCGGCCGGATATAACCATATTTCATTTGTTTCCACTCCTGTCTTTACAATATTATAACATTATTTTTCAGTTTTAGTTCTCAAAACGGGTAGACTTATGAAACTGTTCTGTTATACTTGCTTTAGTTATTTAATAGATTAGGAAGTGTATTTATGGTTGAAAAATTTAAAAGGGAATGGCTGACGGCACCGGGCACTAATATTTTGGCCGGCATTGTTGTTGCTCTGGCATTAATACCGGAAGCCATCGCATTCTCAATCATTGCCGGGGTCGATCCGATGGTTGGATTATACGCCTCATTTCTTATTGCCGTCATAATATCCTTCGTCGGCGGACGACCTGCAATGATATCAGCTGCCACTGGAGCTATCGCACTGCTCGTTACCCCTCTGGTCAGCGAGTACGGTGTGGATTATCTGCTTGCAGCGACGATACTGATGGGTGTCATTCAAATTATATTAGGTATCCTCAAAGTCGGCAAACTGATGAAATTCATCCCTAATTCGGTGATGATCGGTTTCGTCAACGCGCTTGCAATTATGATTTTCATGTCACAGTTGGAACATATTTTTGGAATATCAATAGATACATATATTTATGTCATCATTACGTTATTTATCGTATATGTCGTACCAAGATTTTTCAAAAAAATACCGGCACCGTTGATCGCACTTGTCGTTCTGACAAGTATTTATCTCATCTTCGGTTCAAATGTCGGAACGGTGGGTGATTTGGGGGACATCGATCGTTCTCTGCCGAGTTTCTTCCTGCCGGATGTGCCGTTTACGATGGAAACGTTGATGATCATCCTGCCATACTCAGTTTCGATGGCACTTGTCGGCCTGGTTGAAAGTCTGCTGACCGCAAGAATCGTCGATAATGCGACAGATACATACAGCAGTAAGAACAGGGAATCACGCGGTCAGGGTATCGCCAACTTCGTCACCGGTTTCTTCGGCGGCATGGGCGGCTGTGCAATGATCGGACAGTCCGTCATAAACGTCAGGTCCGGTGCCACAACAAGGTTATCCACTTTCACGGCGGGTGTTTTCCTGATGTTTCTCATTATCGTACTGGGCGAATGGGTCGTACAAATACCGATGCCGATTTTAGCAGGTATCATGGTAATGGTATCCATCGGTACATTCGACTGGGGCTCTTTCAGATTCCTTCAAAAGGCACCGCGTACTGACGCATTTGTTATGCTGATTACAGTCATCATTGTTTTAATGACTGACAACCTGGCAATCGGTGTCATCGTCGGTGTCGTATTCAGTGCTCTGTTCTTTGCGACCAAAATTTCAAAAGTCGATGTGCATTTGGAAGAATTGGCCGACACAGTCACTTTGCGTTTTGCAGGACAGATTTTCTTTGCATCAATCGATACGACAATCGAGCAGATTGAGTTCAAGAAATATGATAAACCGGTTCAGCTGGATTTCTCACGGGCTCACTTATGGGATGATTCCGCAGTGGACGCGGTCGATACGATTGTCAGAAAGTTTGAAGAGAAAGGGAACACCGTTTATGTCCACCAGTTGAATGCAGACAGTCGTAAAATTGTTAAAGAACTGAGTCAGATCAACGAACAACATTTAACTTAATACAAGGGGAGAACATATATGTATAAAAACATTTTGCTTGCAGCAGACGGTTCTGATAACAGCTTCAGGGCTGCTGAAGAAAGTTTAAATTTCATCAATGGTGAGACAGAAATCACCATAATTAATGTGATTGATGCAGAGACTTCCAAAAATGACGTGCTGCACAGCAGCCCCTCTGAGAGCATCATCCATAAACGGAAAGAAAAGCTGGCAAAGATTGTTGAGCTGTATGAAACTAATAAAATCTCCTGCAATATTCGTTTCGAACACGGCACTCCAAATGAAACGGTCGTTTCAGCAGCCAACAGCGGTTCATATCAATTGGTGGTCCTCGGCAGCAGAGGGCTGAATACACTGCAGGAAATGGTCATGGGGAGTGTCAGCCATAAAGTCGCCAAACGCTCGAACATTCCTGTAGTCATCGTCAAATAGGCAGAACAATGCTTCTATAATATTTATATGTATGAATAAAAACAGTCCGTCAGATTTGACGGACTGTTTTTTTAATGGGTTTTTATTTTAATCAATCTCCGGGTTTTACTTCTTCTTTCAATCTGAAAGAAAGTATAAATCCGAGGAAGGATGCGACACCTGCAACGATAAAGGATACATTCACGCCATGAATGGTACCTTCCACACCATCTGATGGGATGGCGGCAGTACTCATGACCGTTACAAGAATCGCTGTGCCGATCGCACCTGACACCTGCCGGAATGTATTATTCACAGCCGTACCATGTGATATCAGATCATTCGGCAGCTGGTTGAGCGCCAATGTCGTCATCGGCATCATGACCATCGATATGGACATCATACGCAGTGCATGCATGGTCGCCAGATAACTGAAACTGGTCTCTGCACTCAAGTCTATGAATCCAAAGGTCGTGACTGCAAGTAAGAACATTCCGATTCTCGCAAGCCACTTTCCGCCAAATCTGTCAAAAAGATAGCCGGTGATCGGACTTGAAAAGCCCATGATTATCGCTCCCGGCAACAGAACCAGTCCGGATTCCAGTGCTGAGAAACCCGCCATATTCTGCATGTAGAGCGGAAGTATCACATTTGTACCGATCATCGCAGCAAAGACGACCATGCCGAGTGCTGTCGCCAGGCTGAATGTCTTGTTCTGAAACACTCTGAATTCGAGCAGCGGTTCTTTCAGTTTCAACTGTCTCGTTATAAAGAAGTAGAGAATCAATCCGCCGCCGATTACAGTCAGCAGTACCTGCCAGCTGAGCCAGCCGGTATCACCTGCGACACTGAATCCGTATAAGATACCGCCGAATCCGAGCGTGGAAAGTATGATGGATGTGACATCCACTTTTGGATTTTTAAGTTCTGTTACGTTTCTGAGCAGGAAGTATGCGGCAATGATATCGATGACAGCAATCGGCAGCACAACAATGAAGACACTTCGCCAAGGGAACTGGTCGACCAGAAATCCTGACAGACTCGGCCCGATTGCCGGTGCAAAAGCGATAATCAGACCGAACAGCCCCATGGCAGTCCCTCTTCTGTTAACCGGGAAAGACAGGAAAAGTATCGTCTGCATCAAAGGCATCATGATACCCGCACCTGATGCCTGAAGCACACGGCCGGCCATAAGTATAGAAAAACTCGGTGCAATGGCACATAATAATGTACCAAGTGTAAATAATCCCATCGCAGTCAAAAACAGTCTGCGTGTAGTAAATTTATCAATTAAAAAAGCCGTAACAGGAATCATGATCCCGTTGACCAGCATAAATATAGATTGCAGCCACTGAGCAGTACTGCCGCTTAAATTAAGATCATTCATTATAGGCGGAAGGGCTGTGCCAAGAAGTGTCTGGTTCAAAATTGTGACGAAAGCACCTGACAGCAGAACGACGAGGAGCGGCAGGTTCTTTTTAAAATCAAATGAATCTGAGTTTGACATACAATCCAGCCTTCTAATTAATATTTGTAAAATACATCAATGAAATATGATAGCACAATTTATATATATATTATACTAATTGATATATAATCTTAAAATAATATTTTAAGTTTCAGCAGAAACAATAAATAATCAGTGTTAAATATAAACATCTTAAAAATAATGTATATTTTATTAGCGCTATACTTGAAACAAAATTACGAAATAGTTGTGTTATGATAATTTATATCAGGCTCCCTTACGGGTGCTTATTTAAGCAGGTTTTTGAATCAAGATTCCTTCGGTATCATTTTCGGGATATTTTTACTGCTCATATATACTGTACTGACTTCAAAAAATAAGATGATAAAAGAAAAGTTGATTTATATAAAGAGAAAAAGGATTTCAAACCGGTGTTGGGTATTACTGCTTCATTCTTTATCGGCATCGGTGCCGGCCTTTTTGGCATCGGCGGCTGTGCACTTATGACTCCGTTGATGATTATTGTGCTGAACTTCTCCCCTATGTTGCTGTTGCGACAAGCATGATCATCATATTCACTTCCAGCCTGGCCAGTTCCGTCGGTCATTTTTGCCCAGGACAATATATTGTGGGGTTACGTCATCATCCTTATCATTGTGACCTATATCGGTTCCAAAATCGGTGTGCGGATCAACCGGTCACTGGACAGTCAGACACTGTCTACGGTGCTGATATCAGGTCTTTTGATTATCGGCATTTATATGATCATCGATGCATTGCTGTAGAAAGAGACTTGTTGAACAAAAAGGATATCCATATGTAATAACCGTAATATCACGCCGGCAATATTTCAGCAATCATAACAACACAATAATCATCCGGGGCTAGTTCTGAACCATCCTCCATCTCTGTTGATTTAACTTCAGCATTTCCGGATGATTCATTATGGATATAGCCAAATGTTATATTGCGCCATGAACATTCAGTATTACACTATATCGATTTTACCGTGGTAAACTTATTTTAATTTATAAGGAGGGGATTCATATGAAACGAAGTTTGGAAAAAAGACTGGAAAATGGCACAGTTATTGTAGGGGAAGGTTATTTGTTTGAACTTGAACGCAGAGGATATCTGCAAGCAGGTTCTTTCGTTCCGGAGGTCGCATTGAAAAATCCGGAAGCACTGAAACAAACATACCGTGATTACATGAAAGCAGGTTCAGATGTGGTGCTCGCCTTCACCTATAATGCCCACAGAGAAAAAATGAGGATTATTGGCAAAGAAGATTTACTGGAGCCTTTGAACAGGAGCGCAATTCAGTTAGCAAAAGAAGTTGCCCTGGAACACCCGGAAGAAGAAGCATTGGTCGCCGGTAATATCTCAAACACTAATATTTTTGATCCCGAGGATTCTGAATCAAAAGAAAAAGTCAGAGAAATATTCAGGGAGATGGTGGGTTGGTGTAAAGAGGAGGGCGTCGATTATATTCAGGGTGAAACATTCTATTATCATGAAGAAGCACTGATTGCGCTGGAAGAAATTCAAAGACAAGGGTTGCCAGCCGTAATTACACTTGGACTGATGGGTGAAAATATTTTAAGAGACGGGTATACCGTGGAAGAGTCCTGCAAAATATTATCAGAAGAAGGTGCCCTTGTAGTAGGGATGAACTGTTTCCGCGGTCCGGACAGCATGCACCCATATCTTGAAAAAATACGTAAAGAAGTTGATGGCTATGTCGGGGGCGTTCCACTGCCATACCGTACGACAGAAGAACACCCGACTTTCTTTAATCTGCCGGACGGTGGATGCAGTTGTCACCTGCCAATGGAAACGACTTTCCCAACTGCGTTAGATCCACTGTACCATAACCGTTATGAACTGGCTGATTGGGCTCGGAAGGCGCATAATATCGGCATCAACTATATTGGGTTATGCTGTGGGGCTTCGCCGGCAATGTTGCGTTCTGTTGCTGAAGCGATAGGGCAGGAGACGATTAATTCAGAATATTCTCCCAATATGGAGAAGCACTTTTTATTTGGAAAAGACAGGACATTGAAAGACCATAACACCAGCTATAGGACAAAAGCTTGATTATCAGGGCATCATGAGACTGTACCATTGGTCTCAAACCCAGTTCAAATCTGTAAAAATGGTGCAGGTATATAACATATGCCCGCACCATTTCTTTATTTTCAATATATTCATTTACAAGCTATACATGCGATTTATTGGCACTTTCATCATTTTACGATTCTTTTTTTGCCAGTGCCCCTTAAATATTCTATTAAGGAAATAACTGTGATATGATTATTTTAATTTTCTAAAAGAATCATGGAGGACACCTGGAAGGTGCACTGGCTACTGCTGAAAAAGCTTACAATGATGTTAAAAGGATTTTCAATTTAACATAATTTTAATTATCGCTCTGAAAATTTAAAGACAGACTTTCGCTTATTTTTTCGTTTGACGGATAAGGTTATCAACGGTTAATGATGGATGAGCTCAAGATATCGACGCTGAAAGAGGCGGTACATTTTCATTCAAGTATGCCAGAATGTATGAAAACATTATTTTTGAAAAAGAAAGCAGGATGATTATGCCACAAGTTTATAGTTCTGTAAAACTTCCAGATAGTGCCGTAAAAATTATTGAAGATCAAAATATTGAACTGAATATGCATGAGAAATTGACCACACCGGACCAGGATCAGATCATCGAAAATATTAAAAACGCTGATGGATTGATTACAGGCGTCAATGTCCAGGTGCCGGCTGAAGTCATCCACGCGAACCCGGACATGAAAATGATCGCAAACGTAGGTGCCGGCTTCAACAATATCGATATTGAAGAAGCGAAGAAGCATAATATCGCGGTGACGAATACCCCGGTCCACAAGTCTGTCGCATCAACGGCAGAACTCGCAGTTACATTGATGCTGACGTTGTCACGACGTGTCCTGCCCGGCCATGAAATGGCTGTAAAAAATGAGTTTGACGGCTGGCAGGTCATGGGTTACCTCGGAGGCAGCCAGGTCATCGGTAAAACACTCGCGATTGTCGGATTCGGACAGATCGGACAGTATATCGGCAAACTTGCCCAGGCATTTGATATGAAGATTCTGTATGTGGACCACGAAGAGAAAGAAACGGAGATCAATGCTGAAAAAGTGACCCTTAAAGAGGCCTTGAAAGAAGCAGATTATGTAATTGCACAGATGAACTACAATGAAACCTCCCATCATCTGTTCAGCAAAAAAGAATTTGAACAGATGAAAGACACTGCATATTTCATCAACACTGCACGCGGCCGTGTGGTGGATGAAGAAGCACTGTATGAAGCCCTTGAAAATAAAGAGATACAGGCTGCAGCTCTTGATGTGCATGAAAAAGAACCGCACATCAATGAAAAGCTCGCAAAGCTTGATAATGTCATTCTGACACCGCATATCGGGAATGATACTTTTGAAGCAAGGGATCAGATGGCAGAAACCGCGGCTGATCAGGCAGTCAAAGCTCTGACTGGCCAGGCGCTCGATCATCAGGTGAATAAATAAATACGGTTAAACAATGAAAGCATCCATTGAAATGGATGCTTTTTACTTCTATTTCTGATATTTTTCCATATTGTTACATTTATGGCCGCTGAAATTCCCTTTCAGTGTCATCGGTGCATCCAGGTTGACGAGAAACAAAACGAGTGTCGAGTCTTCCTTCAGCCTGAGAGATTCCAGCCTGATGGGATCATCTGTCACCGCATCCCCTTTATAAAGCGTCTCTCCCTGGACTTCTATACTGCCGTCCATAACATACAGCAATGGTGTCATGCCTTCCTTGACCGGTATCATCAGTTTTTCACCGGCACTTCCATGCACATCCATTACTGCAACGTCATTCCGCAAAACCATCGGCGGTTCCATTGTTTCAGGTCCCGCAATCAGGTTCCACTCGGAATTACGGCTGACCTCACGGTCCCAAAACTGTACATCGGGTGTCAAATCCGCCTTTTCAGGACGAATCAGTATTTGGAGCATTTCGTTCCCTTCCTCAGGTGTGGATTCTTCGTGATAAAATTCATGTCCTGCATTCATGGTCATCAATTTGTTCGGAGTAAGCAGCACTTTATTATCGGCTGTATCACGGTGGAGCATTTCACCTTTATACAGATAGCTCAGTATTTCATCATTATGATGCAGGTGCATATCAATACAGTAGTCCTGTGCCAATTTCACATGGTCGAAACGGCTGAGCGGACCGAAAGCGTAGTCCTCCCGGTCAAAATCCTGGAAAATCAATCCCGGTCTTCTCGTCTTTACTTGAAATCTGTCATCGCCATAGCGGAAGTATTGGTCATTTTTCAGTATATTCATGACATTCTCCTTACCATTATTTTACCTTCAGGCTGCGATAGCGGTTGAGTGTTCCGATGAATTCCTGTTTTCTCGGCAGTGCCAGGTTCCCTGGATGGCCGGAATAAGGGGATATTGAATCGAGTCCGTTCTTTTCGATATCATTGTATATCCGGTCGGCAGTCTCAGACATGGTCAGTCTGTCATCCAATATTTGATTTCTGAAATATTCAATCATCACCGAGATACAGTTGGTCTGACTGTCATCCACAAGCTGCTCCAGACCGGAAATTTCAATCGGTTCACGTCCGTACAATATCGTCGTCCGGCCTTTCGTTTTCAGCCTGGATTCTTTGCCTGACTTCGGAAATCCGGATTTCAGCAACACTCTTTCTGTCATTTCACCGAATGTGTTGTCTGACATATCTTCCCGCCTGTATCCTTCCGTCTCCGCAATTTCCTTTGCGGCAGCTGTCACATCTTTCAATTTGTACTCATCCATCATCAGCACACGGTCGGCAACATCGAAATAGTCTCCGGAACCGCCGACAATCAGTATCGTTGAAACATCTTTATCCTCATATAACGGTTTCACTTTGCCGGAGAACGGTGTAATCGGTTCTTTGTCCGGTGCAATCAATTTCTGCATGCGTGCATCACGAATCATGAAATTCGTCGCTGAAGTGTCTTCATCGATCAACAGCAGTCTCGTATCCGCTTCGAGTGCCTCCATTACATTCGCAGCCTGTGAAGTACTGCCGCTCGCATTCTCTGTTGAAAATGCGTGAGTATCTTTCTTTGCCGGCAGATTGTTGATGAAAGTACTGATATTCACTTTTTCAATATTTCTGCCGTCTTCCGCCCTGATTTTGGATGCATCATTTCGTGTAATGACCATCTCACGGCCGTCATCCGGTATATGGTTATAAACACCGCGTTCCAGTGCCTGGAGTAGGGTGGACTTGCCGTGATAACCGCCGCCGACAATGAGGGTGATACCTTCGCCAATTCCCATGCCTGTGACCGTCCGTCCACTCGGCAGGCTGATTTCAACTTTCAGATTTTCCGGACTTGAAAATGGCACAGCATTTTTCAACGGTTTATCCGATACACCACTGTGGCGGGGCAGGATGCTCTCGTCGGCAACAAAGGCGACAAGATCTCTCTCATCCAGCTCTTTTCGCATGTGTACCTGGTCCAGCATCATCTCCACATGTTCCCTCAGTGCTTTTTGGTCAATGTTTTGATAAAACAGTGAATCGCCTGCAATTTCAGGCAGAAGTCCGGTAATGATGCGTGCTGCAGCTCTTCCGAGTATTTTCCTGCCTGCCGCTGGCAGACCGGCTTCGAACCGGACTTCCAGAACCTGTTCATCGATGACTGTGGATGTCCGTTCCAATATTTCCTGCCCGGGACGGTCGATCATAATTTTGATATTTTTATTGTTCATATCAGATGTTTTGATTTGTTTTCTTATACTTTCTCCGAATGCACGTGTCAAAAAATCTGACACTGCGATTCTTTTATTCTTCGAGTCCAGCAGAGCAGCCGGAATACCTGCGGTTTCACGGTTCATGATCAACCGCATCTTCGATGGCGGTGCGAACGGATCGACCTGCACATGATCGATTGCGAGCCTGAAATCTTTGAACTGGTAAATTCCCTTCAACTGTTTGTAGGCCCCGTATTTCTGGCCGTCCAGATTATTCAGTTTGGATTCAAGTTGCCTGGCATCCTTCATACATATACTCCTTCTGATAAAAAAATCTCTTTTCATTACATATACCAGTTTAACAATGATTGAAAACACACAAAATCGAAGTGCACCATGATATCAGCCATTACTTATTTACCGGTCAGGCTATTTTTTCTGCCGCTTGCGGAAAAATCCCCGACGGCACAGTTTCCCGTTATATACTGTGAACAACAAAGCAAAGGAGAGATTTATTATGAAAAAAATTCTCATCAATACATTTATCGGGATTTTCATCTTTTTCATGATCGCTGCCACTTATCAGAATATGACTTTGCCGATTACAGATACCGTTCAGTTCATCGTTAAAATAGCCGTGCTGTTCTTTATCGCATCCATAGTATTAAAATCTCTTGCAAAAACATTCAGCTTATATGCAAAATAAGTTAACTGTTAAGGGGGATTTTCATGAAGACGGAATTAATTATTGATGAACAATTAAATGATGATGAAATCAAAATTCACACAAAGACTGCGACAGTCGGCGCACGCATTCTATCATTCATAGATCACTTCACGACTGACAGAGAAAATCTGGCCATCCGTTCAGATGAAGAATTTTTGATGGTTCAGAAGTCGGATATCATCTGTGCCGAGGTGCAGGATAAGACACTGACGATTTCTACAAAAGACGATGACATTGTCACAACGAAAACTTTGAGTGCACTGATGGAGGAACTGCAGTCAGAGACATTTATGAAAGTGTCAAAATCCGGGATGTTAAACATTCAGATGATCGACCGTGTGGAACCATCGTTCTCAGGAAACCTGATTGCACGCATGAAAAATGGTAATAAAGTGAGTATTTCAAGACGTTACGTATCCAAATTAAAAGAAAGGCTGGGGATTTGATGTTAAGGAATCTGATCATAACTGTATCACTATCTGTGGGTATCGGGAGTTTCATCTATTTGTTGAATGGAGTATTCGGCGCAACCGTTGGAGCCGACCCTGCAGAAATAATATCTGTATGGATTGCATCCGCCCTTATAGGTGTGGCATCTGCACTGCATCATACTCAGATGGCAAGCACCCTGGCCATGGTCATACAGCTCGGCACCGGAATCATCGCATTTACCACAATCGCCGTGTTCAACGGATGGATCGCACTCAACACAACAGACATTATCTTCTATGCCGGTGTAATATTTGTCATTATGCTCATCATTTTTGTCGTGTTCTACCTGCTGTCCGTATTCGACAGCAGAACAATCAATGAGAAATTGAATAAAAAGTAAAATTGAAACATAGTTGGACTATCCGGTAAAAGCGGATAGTCCATTTTTCTTCGGAAATGTTCACAAATCGTCAATTGCATCCTGAGCTGTTAAATGATAAGTTTCAAAATAGAGAGATTATGATTTTTTGCTCAAGTTGGTTGAGGCAGTCCAGCTTGATCAGCTGTAAAAGATATTAATATAATAACTGAAGCACATGCCTCACGACATACTCAAAAATCATACAGGAGAGACCAGGATGTTAGCCTTAATTCTATTTATCATTACAGCAGCCGCCCTATATCAGTTAGTGATTGGCTGTGTAAAATCAGTCAGACAGGAAGACCCATTTTTCCCTTTTTTGTACAGTACAATACTATTCCTCGCAGCAATCGGTGTCCTTGTCTATTTTACTTTTAATAATTTTTTATTTTTAGACACAAATTTAGAAAATGTCACTTTACAACTTACAATACTCTGGTTGATCAGCACTGTCGTTCCTCTGATCTTTTTAATCAGAAATACCGCATTGAAGAAGCCGCTGACCAGATCCATTGTGGTTTCAAGCGTATCCTTCTCCATGTTTTTAATCATACTGTCGTTATATTTATCCATTGTATTGCTTTAAATATTAAAATATAAAAGTAAATGTCATTAACCGCAGCAGTGGAGCTGTTACCTCCTAAATTTACAGATGAAATAAAAAGTCTGTAAATCTCAGGAGGTTTTTTATGACCAGAAATCGTAGAAGTATATTTAAACTGATAGCCAGGCAAAAAATGTTTTATATTAATATGAACTGCCCAGATTCAATGATAAATGGTACAGTAGTTAAAACAATGATTTTATCTCTTTAGACACGGGGGAGTCTGCCCAGTTTATTTGGAGCAATTTAGTAATTAATATCATTTTGGATAAGTTCTTCAGGAAAGAGGGAGCACAATGAGTTTGGATAAAGACCGTACCGACGCCTTTTCTCCACGATCAATGGTTTCACTATTAACCCTGGTCTTAGCCATTGGCACATTGATATGGGTGAATTTTAATGTGAACATTCCGGAGCCTGTAGTGTTAAGGGAGATGATCCAAAGCTACGGCTGGGCCGGCTGGCTGGTTTTTATCGGTATTACAGCTCTGATTGCCATTACACCAATACCCGTCACCATACCCGCCCTTGTGGCAGGTTCTCTATACGGTGTTATAGCCGGCAGCTTGTTCTCGTATACAGGCGTATTGATCGGCTCCTGGCTGGCTTACTGGCTGGCAAGACTGACCGGCCGGGACCTGACCTTCAAACTCCTTGGCCGTCACGGACCGACGGTTAAAAAGTATTTGGGGAACGCAGGCTTTATATCAATGTGTACAGCAAGGCTGATGCCGGGTCTGCCATACTGGCCGGTCAATTACGGAGCAGGGGCTTTAGGCGTCAATCAGTCCGCTTTTTTAGCAGCCACCGTTATCGCCTCCATCCCCGGACAAATCTCACTCGTCTCAATCGGTGCCTTTGCAGTCAATCAATCCCTCTTTAACGGTACCGTGCTCGTCACTGCCTGGATTCTAGTCCTCATATCCACATGGATTTCCTACCAGTACTGGCGCAATACACGAAATAAGCGGGATGAATGATTGGCAGAGGACACCATGCGTCAAATTGACCGAAAAAACTTTGGAAATCTCAGTATAAAACGCTATGAACACGGGTATATCAGTGTTCATAGCGTTTTTTTATCTGTCTGACTGGTTTCAGTTTCGTTTTAATTAATATTGCTCATTCAAAAGAATAGCCATTGACTGTATCTTACCTTCGTGAAGGGCTTCATGCAGAATCATGAACGCGGAAAGATCATCACTTCTTGTGATACCCAAAAATTCTTCATCCAGTTCCTCGTCCAACTTTTCCTGAGACACCTGGCTGTACTCGTCCACATGACTTTCCAATACTTTCCTGATTTCCTCTTTATCCGGAGTATCATCATCAAAATCTGCAGGGGAAGTGCCGTTGTCGAAATATTTGTCGAAACGTTCTTTTACAGAAGAATCCTTGCCTGTCAGCCTGATGATTTCACCTTCCATAAATGTGGCAATATGTCCAAAATGCCACAACAGATTGTTATTATATCCGGCAGGAATCACTTCGATAAGGCTGTCGTCGATTTCGTCCATGGACTTGATTACCATTCCTCTGACTGATTTCAACTGAAAGTGAAAACGTTCTTTTGACAATTGAATAACCTCCAATATCATAATATCTTCCACAGTTATTATATTACCGGAATCGATCTTCCTGAAACAAAAGGATAAGTGATTATTATTCCTTGTACAAATTAAAAAGGTGAATCATCACCCGCCATCCATCGTGATAAAGGCACAAAAATGATAACTGTCAAAAAAAAAAAAAAACAGAGCTGGAATGATTCCAGCTCTGCCTCTCTAAAATTCAGTTTGCCTACTTGTAGCTGCTGTCCGTTTATTTGCCGTCGTGGTACTAATCATCTTTTTTATCGTATTTATCTTTGTCCTTTTTGTCGAACGGCTTCACTTTGAAATCGAGTTTGGCATCATTGCCATGCTTATCCGCGAAATATACTGACACATCGTCCCAGGCCTTCAATTCTGACAGACCCAATTTGAAATCACCATGCTTGTCCGCATTGGTTTCATAAACTTCACCATTTGGCAGCATCACTTTGACATAGCCGTGAGGCACCGTTTCACCTTTGGCAACAAAGTCGTCTTTACCGAATGTACCATGGACATATGCTTTATAATAGCCCAACGTATTCACTTTATCTTTTTTGACGTAATCTTTTTTATAATCATGATCGCCTGTGTATTCTACTTCACCGTTATCGTCATCGTAGTAATCATCGTCTTGAGTACTGGTATCAGTTGTGCTGTCATCCTGAGTGCCGGTTTCTGCAGCGCCGTCATCTTGAGTGCCGGTATCAGCTGTGCTGTCATCCTGAGTGCCGGTACCGCCAGTTGGAGCGTCAACGCCATCGATGTCCAGGTCGAGTACTTCACCAGTGTTGGCATCGATTTCGAAATCATATTCTACACCATCAGTGACAAATTCGAATTCGTAATACTGTCGGCCGTCATCCGTGTCCAACTCAAAGTCATCCATAGCTCCGATAGAATCAACACCCGCTGCATCCATAGCAATCGACAATGCTTCATCCTCACTTATTTCCTGTGCGCTGGCCTGGGGAGCGAATAACAACATCGACTCGACCATGACTGATGCGATACCTGCCGTCATCTTACGAATGGAATACTTATTCTGCCTTTTCGTGATGCCTTCGTGCTGTGGATTTTTGTACATAATTAGCCTCTGTTGAGTTTAGTTTAGCAGTTACATCTTTGATATCGCCGATTGTAAAATTAAGCTAGACACATAAAAAGGGCACCCATGATACACTCAAAATAGTTTTCCGACCAAAGAAATCATAGGAGTGATCACGCATGACCCATACCCATATTACCACGGATGAACTGATAATCATAGAAGCCTACTTCCATCAAGAGACACCGATTTCACAGATTGCGAAACGGATTGGACGTGCCTAAAGACATGGACTTCAACACGGTCGATCAGGCTTTTGTCTCATCCGTCGCTGCAAGAAGAAACCACATCCCGAGAAAATCACTAAACTACTGCCGCCGCTGGAAGTCTTTTTGAGTTACATGGGGGATAGAGAACTGTCTAGCTTATTTTGACAAACGATAATAATTAAAGAATGCCTGCTTACCAGTCGAGTAAGCAGGCATTTTATGCTATTTGATAATCATCACAGGTGTATTGATGCGTTTTGCAGCCTTATGAGTTACATGACCAAGGACATGTTTAATATCCATTTTAAAACGTTTATTGCCCATTACTACCCAGCGTATCAGATTCCCACGGTTTTCAATACACCATTTATCGTAAATGTTTCAATAAACATTGCCATCACTTCAATTGACTCTTCACAGCCGCCTTTGAGCCATTTTAAAAGTATACCAATATGGGCGTTTGTGATGTAAGTAATCAAATAATCAGTAAATATTTCAGAATCCAGTTCAACACCGAATTCTCTGCTTTTCACTTTATAAAAATCAAACATATGCTGTGAAAAATATTTTGCAAGTTCTGCGCTGCCGAGACTATTTGCAATAACGAGTACGCGTTTGCGGTTATCTTTAAGATACTGGAACACTTTCAGAATAGTATTGTTAAGATCGTTCTCATCCACATCTTTAAAACTGCTACCTGTAATATTTTTGTAAAGCAGCTGTTCAATATCCGTCATCATCGAATTTTGATAACTTTCTATCAGTTCGTACTTGTCTTTGTAATAAGTATAAAATGTGCCCCGGTTAATCATGGCTTCTGAACTTATATCCTGGATGGTTATGCTTTCAAACGACTTTTTCTCAAGTAGGGTAATGATGGCATTGTCAATTGCATTTAGTGTTTTCTGCACTCTTAAATCTTTTTTCAAAAATAAACAACCTTTCTATACAATGTGTTGGTTATCCCACAAAAAAAGATATATCAACCATTGAAGAATAATTTAATCGCCTTATAATGAGTTATTGTACAACGTGTACGATAACTTTAACACAAAAAATGAAGGATGATTAAATGTTACAGGATTTTAAATTTGTATTTAAAAAACCGTTGTTATTAATATCTCTAGCAGTCATCTCACTGTTTCCGGTTATATATTCATTGACATTTCTCGGTGCAATGTGGGACCCATATGACCACACAGGAGATATGCAGTTCCATATAGTAAATGAAGATGCAGGCAACGAAGATATAGAGCTCGGAAAAGAAATCGAAGCTGAGCTGAAAGATAACGACCAGCTGGACTGGCAATTTTCTACTCTGGAAAAAGCAGAAGAAGCGATTAAAAGCGGAGAATCATACGGCTATCTGGAAATCCCCGCAGATGCTTCTGATAATGCCATGACCTTCTTAAGCGAATCGCCGGAAAATGTAAACCTTAAACTAAAGACAAATCCGGGATTCAATTTCATCGGTTCAATTATGTCTGAACAAGCCGGTTCAGTCTTGGTCGA
The DNA here is from genome assembly GCF_900101075.1 of Lacicoccus qingdaonensis. Classification (GTDB taxonomy): domain Bacteria; phylum Bacillota; class Bacilli; order Staphylococcales; family Salinicoccaceae; genus Lacicoccus; species Lacicoccus qingdaonensis. Next base: position 60,381 of record NZ_FNFY01000012.1, read on the forward strand.
GACAGTTCAAAAAGAAATTACAGAAACATATACCAAAACATTGATTAGCGAACTCGGCAGTTTGTCCGACCAGAGTGATGAGGCACAAGATACCATTGCTGAGCTGAAGAACGGTGCAGTCGCGCTTGACGATGGACTTGGCCAGCTCGAAGACAGCTCAGCGCAGTTAACAGAAGGCGCAAACAACCTTGAAAGCGGCGCTTCGCAAGTCAGCGAGGGAGCAGCAACACTGTATAATGGTGAACAGCAATTTACAGAACAGATCACTCAGCTGGCACCAATGCTTGGAAATTACGCACAGCCGGTTCAAGGTGCACAGTCAGAACTTGAAAATGGAGCAGGCCAGTTAAATGAATCCAGCACACAGCTTGCTGGCGGCGCTTCTGAATTGAATTCAGGTATTGTGCAAATGAACGGCAGTATCAGCGAGTTGAAAGCAGGCTCCAGCGAAATGGCAGAAGCACTTACAGAGGTTGATACCAGATTTAACGAGCTGCTTGCGGACATAGAAGAACAGAATATTGTTTTCAGTGATGAGGGAGCAGAAGCGATTGCAAGTCCTGTTAACCTGGATATTGAATCCATTGTGGATACACAAAACTATGCGCAGAGTTTTGCACCGTTAGTTATTGCAGTCAGCCTGTATATCGGAGCTATTACATTTAATGTTGTATACCCGATGAATAAAATATTCGAAAATAAGAAAAATGTATTCAGCCAGTGGCTCAGCCGCGGTCTGCTGTTTTTATCTCACTCGGTAATCATTACAACTCTGCTGTATGCTACAATTGTCTGGATAATGCAGATTGAGATTGCCAGCCACTGGAGATTTTACTTTGCGATGCTTGTATGGTCACTCGTTTCCATTTCCATTATAGGATTGCTGGTAATGATATTCGGCAACTTCGGCAAATTCCTCGGAATCGTACTGCTGATTGTACAGTTATCATCAAGCGGCGGAACTTTCCCGATAGAAACTGCAAACAATTTCTATCAAACGCTTTATGAATTCCTGCCGATGGCATTCGTCGTGTCTGGCTTTAAAGATGCGATTTTCGGCCAGGCATTTAACATGGAATTCAGCACAATAATGTATACCCTGATAGCAACAGCTGCTGGTGCTTACCTGCTCGTATTGTTAGTATTATGGCTGAAAGATAAATTCCCTAAGTATGAAGAAAAAGCGAATAAAATGGCCAAATTTGAAAACTAAAAGTTCAGCCCGCTGACCGAGCGGGCTTTTTTCTGCAAAAATTCTCCAGTAATGTACACCTACTGAGGATTGTATGATATGAGACGGAAACAAATTGATGAAACTCAAGATTCCGGAGTTATTGTATGGAGGGGTTCTTCAAATAAAATAGTTAAGCGTTTTATTTATTCTATTTTATTATTTATTGCAATTGTACTGATTGGTGCGACTTTAAGATCGCCAATCTCTCCTGTCAGGCCGCTTGTACCATTCTTTACCGAAGAACTGAATAGAAGCACTACTATGGTTGGTTTTATGAATATTCTGCTGCTCGTCGTTTTTGATTTGTTCTCACCGTTCATTCCGAAAATCTCCAAAAAATACGGTATGGGATTTACACTGATGATTTCCATGATTGTGCTGACAGTAGGAATTTAGGTGTGCGGCGCAGAGACAACTATTACTTTCGCCACTTTCCTACGTCAGTATGAACTGTATCAGGTTCCCGGAATCCCAAAGTCTACACTTTAATCTCAGCCTTTTTCAAAGACACTTCCAGTGGTCTTAACTATTTAATTATTCAATCAATAAGCTCAAGTTACTCTAAAATATCAATATAGCAAATAAAATTAGATTTTAATTATGCTGATAACCATCTTTTAACATTCTATCAATAATATAAAAACTAGATAGCAGTACAGTTACAGATTTGAATTTGAATTGTGTTTGTTTCAATTCACATAATTTGTGATTTACTTGACGTATCTTTGTAAAGTACTACAATGATGTTAAATAGAATAGATTCGCACTAGGGGCGTTTTTATAAACTGAGATGAGGGTAACCTCAGACCCTTTGAACCTGATCCAGTTAAAACTGGCGTAGGAAAGTGTTACATCGATACAGTTGTATATCTATGTCCTTGTGGGCATATAAATTACTCTCGATACGTAACTTTCCTATGAAGGCTGCGTATTTTTTTATTCTAAAAAATTATAGGAGTGATTTATTTGACAAGGACAGTTTTAGTAACAGGAAGCGGAAGAGGACTTGGCAGCTATATCGTAAAAGCGCTAAGTGAAAAAGGCTTTAATGTCATAATTAACTACAACAACAGTAAAGAAGAGTCGGAGAAGTTAAAAAAAGAAATTGGAGCACAAGCCATTGCGATTCAAGCGGACATTACAGACCGTGAAGCAGTTGAACAGTTAGTTAAAAAAGGAACTGAACATTTTGGCCAGATTGATGTTGTTGTAAACAATGCACTCGTTAATTTTAAATTTGATCCAACCACTCAAAAAGCATTTAAAGATTTAACTTATAAAGATTACGAGCAACAGTTAGACGGGACACTAAAAGCTGCATTCAACGTATCACAAAGTGTAATACCACAGTTTTTAGAACGTAAAGACGGTGCAATTATCAGTATTGGAACGAATCTATATCAAAATCCTGTAGTACCATATCACGAGTACACTACTGCAAAAGCTGCTTTAATTGGATTCACCAGAAACGTTGCAGCAGAACTTGGACAGTATGGTATCCGAGCAAATGTTGTTTCTGGCGGTTTACTGAAAACAACAGACGCAAGTGCAGTCACAACACCAGAAGTATTTGATTTAATCGCACAGTCCACACCATTGAGAAAAGTAACAACACCACAAGACGTTGCTAATATGGTTGTTTATCTTTGTTCTGAGGCAGCAGATGGGGTTACAGGACAAAACATCACGGTAGACGGCGGACTTACTATGAACTAGGCGGTATATATTATGAATAATTCTAAACAGTTAAATATAGGAATTTTAATGTATGGTGTGGGTCATCATCAGGCAGCATGGTTAGAAGATGATTCGAGTGTCAATGAATTCACGACAATTGATTATTATGAAAATCTGGCAAAAATTGCAGAACGCGGAAAATTTGATGCCGTATTTTTTGCAGATTCACAAGCCTTCCCCGCAGATAGTCCAACAAAATTACCAGCGAGTTATTTTGACCCAGTTGTTGCATTAACTGCTATGAGTAAAGTCACAGATAACGTTGGACTAGTTTCAACTATTTCAGGTACATTTAATAACCCATTTACCACAGCAAGACAGTTACTCACACTGCAACACATAACAAAAGGACGCATGGGATGGAATCTAGTGACATCAATGACCGACCGCGAAGCACAAAACCACAGTATACCTGAATTGCCTGAGAGAGCCGTTCGTTATAAGAAAGCGGATGAATTTGCTGAAGTCATGAATAAATTATTTGAATCGTGGTCAATTGAAAGCTACAAGCCAGATAAAGAAAATAACACAATTACTAAAAATAAAAATATTCAGCCATTCAATCACAATGGTGAGAACTTCCAAGTCAAAGGGCCGCTAACTTTACCTTTAAGAAAAGAGGGTAAGCCAGTGGCTATGCAAGCCGGGGCTTCAAAAGAAGGTGTTGCACTTGCTGCGAAATATGCTGATGCCGTCTATTCAGTTTCCTGGAACTTAAGACAAGCAAATATTTATCGTGAAAAATTAAATCAAGCCATAAAAGAAAGCCGTCGTCCAGACAACTATATCAAAGTATTTCCAGGACTAGTGACTTACGTGGGTAAAACAAGAGAAGAAGCGCAAGAAAAGAAAGCAAAATTAGACAACCTACTTCCAATCGATACTGCACTTAATCAGCTCGAATTCTTTATTCAGCAAGATACAAAATCATGGAAACTCGACGAAAAAGTACCAAAATTGCCACCAGTCGAAGAATTCAAAGGACCTGTTGGACGTTATCAAACTGTTTTAGAAATTATAGAAGACAGAAATCCCACAGTCAGAGAATTACTCGGTTATCTCAACGCTGGAGGTGGACATTTAACACTCGTTGGCACACCTGAAGAAATTGTCGATGAATTAGAAAGATGGATGAATGAAGGTGTCGCAGATGGATTTAACTTAATGCCTCCAACACTCCCGGGAAGTCTTGAAGACTTTGTCGACTTAGTCATTCCGGAAATGCAAAAACGCGGCATTTTTAGAAAAGATTATAACGGTGAAACGTTTAGAGAAATGCTGGAACTCGATAAACATTAAGCTATATGATTCCTAGGTACACCTCAATTTTACGCTGTGTTTTTATATTGGGGCTGGGACATAGATATCTCCAGAAAAATAATAACTTTTGAGAACTTATGTCCCCCAGCCCTAAGAGTGAAGGTTATAAGGGCTGAATTGCTTATTGATATCCCGGTAAAAGAGTATGAAGTCAAAACTCACAAAAACAGCAACAGCTTAAACTCAGGTTTTCGCTTATATAAATCATTTTGCGGCAGACAGAGAAAATTTAATTATTCATTCCAATGTCAAAAAAGAGATCAGCGTTCAGAAAATCAATAATTATATATATAGTATATTTGTTAATAGGTATAGCTTTCGGACTTTTAGAAGTTTATTTTGTTAAAAACAAACAGATGCATAAAATGGATTTACCAAGCATTATTTTGATAGCTTCTACAGCTCTATCTATACCATTTAGTGTCACTCACTTTTGGTGCTAGTTTCATCCTATTTCAAGTTGTAGTACTTATGGGATTATATATAGAGGATTTGATAAATAAAAATAGAGAAAGTGATAAGATGAAATTTAAAGACTTATAATTCGAGAAATTTCATTGTATCTTGATACTTAACTCACCGTTCTAACAATTTGGGGCGGTGAGTTTATAACAAGTTTTCTTGTCATAATCAAATCTAGTTCCTGGATCACTTATGATACACTTCAGCGTATCAGTCTTTGATGCGGTTATTAAAAGGATAATGATACCTACATCTTTCTTGAATTCTATTCGGCAATCATACATATTTAATATGTGTGATCAGGGTCTACACTAAATAGACACTCAAAGGGTATTATGAAATTTGACGTTAATTTGCGTTTATTTGAGTATTACTTTACATGTGTAGCTTTAAGATGAAGTTTGACATGAGTATCTCCCAAATCTGTATTCTACACTAAACAATAAAAACTTATTTTAACAAAAACTGATTGAAATTGGTTTTTATCCAGCATACTTAAATCTGACTTTTACAAATTAGATTGATTACTTCGGATAGCGAATCTCGAACTGATACAACCTTTAGTTGAAGAAATGTATCTACTCAAATTCATTTGCAAACATACTATTTTCGCCATGCAATAAATATCTTTTATCCTTAACTACGTTATAGTAATCAATTTCTAAAAAATATGTTGCTTTACTTAGAACATCATAAAAGAAAGGGACAAAATCCAAATCTTTAAAAACATAAATTTCTATTTGCTTATCTTTATTTTGATATGCTTCAAATATACGATGGTTTCCATTGATACAATAAGGTTTATTGTTGGTTAAATAACAACTCTGAAGTACCATTACAGGATTTTTGTGATTGGGTTTTATTCGGTTTAAGTCTTTATTTATGTTACCTTGGTCAACAGCTTCAATTATATTCGATGGCGAGACTTTTATAGGTTTGATGTTTTTTTCTTTAATAAGTGTAGTAGCCTTGTCAATATCTAGGGCATACTCGAATATCCCAGTTGGGAACACTGCATATAACGAGAATGTTTCCTTACCGATTGGATGTACCACTGGGTAAGTTTTGTTTGCAAGAAATTGGTTTAAAATATCAGTCCATTTTGAGGCAACTTCACTTCCATAATTAGATTCTTTCTTCATTACTTGGATGCGTGAAGTAAAGTGTTTAAAAGGTTTGAATTCTTGAGAACTTTTTTCGTATAACTCTATTTTACTTGCCAATTAAGGTTCTGTTGCAAAGTTGAATTTATAGTATAATTTTAACAAAAAGGAGTCTTCTGTATGAACTATTTCAGATATAAACAATTTAACAAGGATGTTATCACTGTAGCCGTTGGCTACTATCTAAGATATGCATTGAGTTATCGTGATATATCTGAAATATTAAGGGAACGTGGTGTAAACGTTCATCATTCAACGGTCTACCGTTGGGTTCAAGAATATGCCCCAATTTTATATCAAATGTGGAAGAAAAAGCATAAAAAAGCTTATTACAAATGGCGTATTGATGAGACGTACATCAAAATAAAAGGAAAATGGAGTTATTTATATCGTGCCATTGATGCAGAGG
>NZ_FNFY01000014.1 GCF_900101075.1 Lacicoccus qingdaonensis
TGATTATTTAATAGACTTGGGTACTCCGGGATACCCCTGGATACATGCGACAGGATTCAACCTCGCGTATGAGTATTCATTCATAAACATCAATGGCTGCAGAACCCACTACTACATGGATTCATTTGATGCTTATGGATACAGCTTGTGCGTTTGAAATTCATTCGCATGGCCAGGGGAGCAGTCTTAAAGTGTAGTTCAACTACAAGGGGAGATAGCTCATGCCCATTAGATCCTTTCAAATCTATGGCTTTATTATCCAGGGTTATCCCGGAATATCCAAGTCGAAAGACTGATAAAAAGAAAGACTATAAAACTTACTATACGAGGGGATCTGCACAGAAAGTGAAACATAATGAAACTGAACAGATAAAGATTTATTCGCCAATCATTGATTACTATCTATATTTAAAAGACATAGAAGAAGAGGAAAGTTACGAAAGAATAGCTGCTGGAAAAGTTCTGCTGGAAATGGCTGATATGAGTTTGTATAGATAGTGAGTATGTTATAATTAAATTACAATATTGAACTTCTATATAATTGTTTGAATCCCTCACAGTGTGGAAACTGGAGGGATTTTTTTATGCCTTTTGTTTCTTGGCAGCCCATGAATAATTGCAATCTTTGCATTGGTTCATTCGGGGTGCAAATAGGGCAAATGGCGCTGCTAGGAATAGTATGCCTGCAATAGGTAGTAAGAACCATAAAATGATACCAACTAACAAAAATATGATGCCTAAACACCAAATAGCGAACATCATCATTGATCTACTGATTTGTTTCACTTTGTTCGATTCGCAACGTGGGCAAGGTTGCCATCCATCATTATGCTTCATAAGAATACCTCCCTTTACAATCATTCTACTATATATATTGAATCTGACTAACCACATTCGAAATGTTCAGACTTCATACTTACAATAAATTAATTATTAATGTTATACTTAGTCTATCGTGTAGTTCAAATGAATCTTCATTGGTCATGGAGTAGAGCGCCCACCGTAAAAAGTGGGCGTTTTTATGCTTATGAAGGTCAAAGTGAGGTCAAAAAGAGGTCACAGAAAACAAAAACCCTATAACCACGCAGGTTACAGGGTACATAACGGAGATGGAGGGATTTGAACCCTCGCGCCGCACAATGCGACCTATGCCCTTAGCAGGGGCACCTCTTCAGCCACTTGAGTACATCTCCATATGGCTCCACAGGTAGGATTCGAACCTACGACCGATCGGTTAACAGCCGATAGCTCTACCACTGAGCTACTGTGGAATATTAATATTGTTTTTCAACCGAACATTAATCATTGTATCAATTTGGTTAATAAAATTCAATATAAAAACACAATTTAATTTTATAAATTTACACAATTTAAATATAAAGGAGTGAAAGGTGATGGAAAGTGGAAAATCAGTCGTGAAAACAGGGGTTGGATTCGGTACAGTTTTGGCAATAACGATATCCTGGAGCCTTCATCAATCGATATTGTGGGCGATCATACACGGTATTTTCAGCTGGCTTTATGTTATTTACTATATTTTAACAAGATAATATCCAGATGATAATAATAAATTTCAGCGGTTCCTTTTTATTTTAATTGAGAAAGTTATATGATACCATGACCTTTATCCTACTTTTATAGTAGGAATTAAAGGGGGGGTATCATTTATGAGTCAAGCGGAAGCGAATGAACCGAAAAAATCGAAATTTAAAATGCCGAATGTCATTGTCATCATGTTATCGCTTATGCTGGTGGCCTGCTTATTCACTTACATAGTACCTGCAGGACAGTTTGACACGAACGAAGACGGCAATCCGATTCCCGGCACATACGGGACGATAGAACAGACGCCGGTGAATCCGGTCGAGGCGCTGAATCTGATTCTTGACGGTGGAGTGCAGGCCAGTACGGTCATTGTTCTGTTGCTTTTCATGGGCGGCTTCTTTGGTGCGATATTCCAGCTGGATTCGATACCGAATATCATCAATTATCTCGTATACAAATATAAGAATATCGGAGCCATGGCTTTATCACTCGGCCTTTTCACCCTGATGGGTTTCATAGGTTTCTTTATCGGCGGAGATATGATGATTGTTTTTGTCACACTTGGTGTAATCATGGCCAGACAGTTGAGACTTGATCCCATATCAGCACTGGCTATGACATTTTTGCCGCTGTTCATGGGCTTTTCAGTCGGTCCGTCTGGAATGGCGATGCTGGGACAGATTTTTGCGAGTGATACACCGCTGTTTTCGGGTTATAGTATGAGGACGATCATTTTCATCATCTTTTTGATCATCACGGGCCTGTACGTTGCGTGGTATACAAAACGGGTTGAGAGTAAACCTGCAAAAAGTCTGATGAGCAATGACCATTGGCTGAAAGAACTGGATTCTGAAACAGAGAGTGAGGATGCAGTGAAGGTGGACAGTGTGTCGTGGCAGGATGTGACAGTCCTGATGATCATGATTATTGCACCGATTATTCTTGCAATCGGCAATACAGTGCTCGGCTGGTCTGAAGTATACGGGAACAGCACATTCATCACTGTGTTTTTTATAGCATTCCTATTAAGCTTTCTGATCAAGAGAAAATCAGTGGATGAAATGATCTCTTCATTTACAAAAGGTGTTCAGGATATGGTGATTGTTGCAATAGTCATCATTTTGGCGACAACAATCAGTGTCATACTGACAGAAGGACAGATTCTGAATACGATTGTCTTTATGATGACGGATCAGCTGGATGACTTGCCGCTCGGCATTTCTGCCATTGTCATTTTCATCATCAATATGATATTCAATTTCCTTGTTCCTTCTGGATCCGGACTGATGGGTGTGATGGTGCCGATTCTGGAGCCTGTTGCAGATGTGTTGGGGCTTACCCAGCAAGTGTTGATTACGGCAATTGGATTTGGCGGCGGACTTGGCAACTTGATTACACCGACACTCGGGGCTACGGTGGGCGCGATTGCGCTGGCAAGGGCGAACTTCGGTTCATGGTTGAAATTTATGATCCCATTGTTCATTTTATGGATGATCACCGGTGCTTTTATTCTTTATTATCTGGCAAATATCAACTGGACAGGATATTGATTCAATTTTTAAGATAAACATAAAAGAAGAAGCAAATCTTGATATCAAGATTTGCTTCCTCTTTTTGAATATTTAAGGCTCTATTGATCCTTAATATTTCGAATATAATTTATTGTAGTTGAAAATGATTCTATAGATAGAAAGTACTCATGTGTACTAATTTTTGGGGGGCCAATAAATTGTAACTGATAATCATTTTCAATTAGAATTATATTCTAAATGAGAATCGTTGTCAATTGAAAATTGGCTTTATTTGATAAAAAAATTATTCACTGATCAAGACTCTGTTGCCTGAAGGATCTTCCGAGAAATAGCCTTCAGATGTTTCTTCGACTTCATAGCCTAATTCCCTTAAGTTTTCAACTGTCTTTTCAACTGCTTCTGCAGTATGATACTTCATCACATAATAGTTCAGGCCAGTACTGTTTTTATCCGGTTTAGGTGCGCCGACGCCGTTCCAGACGTTGACAGCTATATGGTGGTGATAGTTGTCAAAACCTAAAAAAGCAGCCTGTGGACCAAATCTTAAAATCATGTCAAGACCAAGTCCTTTTGTATAAAAATGGACAGCCTCTTCAATATTTGCCACATGGAGGTGGAGATGTCCCATTACAGTATCTTCCGGAAGACCATTAAACGGCTCGCCGGTTTCGGTCTTCAAAACCTCTTGTACATTGAGTGGCTCGGTGACCATATGAACCTGACCGTCATTCCAGCTCCATTCTTCAGGTGCACGGTCGCGGTATATTTCAATGCCATTACCGTCCGGATCATCCAGGTATAAAGCTTCACTGACAGCATGGTCGGATGCGCCGAGCCTGATATCTTTCGTGGAAAGATGTCTGAGAAACGCTGCAAGATCTGAACGTTTCGGCAATAGAATTGCGAAATGATATAATCCGCTTGTTCTGTGCTGATTCATGGGGTTGGAAGGTCTGACCAATCGGAGCAGAGTGGTTTTTCCGTCGGCAGAGAGTTCTGCTTCATTGCCTATTTGGGATATGACTTTGAAGCCGATGACTTCCTGGTAGAAATCCAAGGATTTTTGTAAATCACTTACATTTATAGTTACTTCTGAAACATTGTTTACAGGTGCTTTATGAAAATTCATATTAAGTCTCCTTATTAGTTACTATTTGTAATCAAGTATACATTAACCAATTGATTTAATCAAGTAATAAGTTAATCTTTTAAAAGATAAGTACTTATGTTATAATATATGAAAAGGAAGTGATAGTCATGAGGCAAAAGCAAGGTGAAATGTGCCCACGGTTCGAAAAAGCTGTTAATATTTTAAGTCAGCGCTGGACTGCGCTTGTCATATATCAAATGCTGGAATCTCCAAAAAGATTCGGGGAAATTCAATCTGCAATTGGTGTCAGTGGCAAAGTGCTCTCAGACAGACTGAAAAATATGGAGCAGGAGGGCTTAATCAAAAGGGATGTGTATCCTGAAACACCTGTTGTCATTGAATACTCATTGACAGAGAAAGGTGAGTCACTCGAACCGGTATTAAGGGATATAGAAAATTGGTCCTCAGACTGGATTGAACATCCAGACTCCAAAGAAGCGGTTAAATAGAATCTTATCATTAATCAGCTCAAAATACCTTAAAAGGCATATATATGCTCTCTCTGAGACAGATACTTTAAAGTGGACTGTTGCAGGGAGAGCATTTTTCATGAACTATTTCTTGTACGTTTCCAAAGTCGTTTAATTTGTTGCTGAAGCGGTAAAGAGCTTTCTGTCTCCGCGTTCCAAAGGTGCATTTTTCATCATGAATGCTGACAGTACCAGCAATATTAGTGACGCCAGGGCGAGTATATGAACGAATAACAGATGATCCATGATGATGAATTCGAATAATGGTGTTATATCAAGGAAGAAATATGCGGTGACCGCTGCAAGAATCAACACTGCTGCCAGAGTAAGTGTGCGGATCGTACCGAGATTGAAGTTGATTACCTGCGCGAACATGCCGATTCCGGATAAAATAATCAACCATAAAAAGTCGATCCAAAAATACATTGCCGGGTTCGGATCATTCAATATACCTGCCATGTGGAAAACATGACCATTTTGGAATGTCATCCCGCTGATCAGATGAAGCACGTTTAATATGATGGTACATAAGATGAGAAAAGCCAGTGTTGATATGAATGATGAAACAATGAACTGTTTTCTTGTACCGCCGAGGGCAAGTATAAAGTTGTAGCTTTTGAAAAAGATAAACGGATAGACAAGAAATATTACATAAAACGGACCGAATATGACTCCCAGGTACTCACCGGGATCTGCCCGGAAACTGATGAACAGATAAAGTGCGAATAAGGCGATTGTCAATGCTATATTGATATAGAGTGTCACGCCCATTTCTTTTGAAACAATTTTCAGCGAACCTTTAAGCGAATGCATTAATATTCGACTCCCTTTTTGTTAAATTTACGAGATAATCCTGGAACGGTGCCTTTTCTATAGTGAGATCGTTTGCTTCTGCGCGCATTTTCAAATTTTCGGTGTAGGCTTCATCAACCATGACTTTTAACTGCTTACCGAGTTTTCTTTCTTCCAGTACTGTCATATCATAAAACTGTTTCCTCATATGCGCATCGAGACCATTTGAAGGTTCATCAAAAATCGTAACGGGGGATTTACTCGCAAGTCCGATGACTATGGTGATCATCGTATTCATTCCTTTGGAAAATTTACGTATTTTCTGGTTTCTCGGAAGCTGGAAAATATACACAAGCTCGTCGGCGAGCGTCTGATCCCAGTTACGGTTGAAATCACTGGCGAAACCGAGAGCATCGTTCACATCCCATAGATCAGAGTAGGGGTGGTCTTCCTGCATGAATAATACATGATGCATTGCTTCAATATTGTTGTAGGGAACAACGCCGTCCACTTCAACAATGCCGCTCCCGGGCTTCTCCAAGCCTGATAAGATTTTCATCAATGTCGTCTTTCCGGAACCATTCCGTCCCCATAGACCGACGATCAAAGGTTCTGTTTCAGATAAGTTCACATCTTTTAATATGTTCTTTTTGTCATACGCGAATGATAAATTTTTTATATTAATCATCATTGTCCTCCTTTATAAATTTAATGACCTCTTCTTTTGTCATGCGAAGTCTTTTCGATTCTTCAAGCATAGGCTTGATAAATTGCAGCTGAAATTCTTTCTTTCGTTTTTCTATCAGATTTTGTGTGGCGCCTTCAGCAACGAAAATACCGACACCTCTCTGTTTATATGCACTGCCATCTTCAATCAGCATCGCAAGGCCTTTTTGAGCTGTTGCCCGGTTGATCTGATAAAACTTTGACAGTTCTGTAGTTGAAGGGATCTGATCGCCTTCTTCAAGGTCGCCTTCGATTATATCGTCTTCAATCATTTCATAGATTTGCTGGAATATTGGTCTTGATTCATCAAGTACAGTTCTCACAAAATAAACACCGCCTGTCATGATTGGTTGATTAGTTGTGTAATCAACTATACAGTGTAAAATGTCTTTTGTAAATGGTAAAATAAAAAAACCTTGAATGACATACAAATTGTCATTCAAGGTTTTCTATTCAGACCACATTCCCGCATTGTCATTCTTCGCCTGTTCTTCCGCCTCTTCGAACTGTTCCAGATAACTGGTATTCGGAGGGTTGGCGTAACGTACTGTAGCGAGTCCTTCACGGAGCAACACTTCATTGATCATTTCGCCGTCAGCATATACATAGGCGAGGAACCTGTCATAGTCATCTGTAGTGGGACCGACATCGAATTCCACTTCGATCGTGTCTGCCTCTGTCAGTAGTTCCTCGACCCTGTCTGCTGCTTCCACGGCATACGGTTCGGGAGTGCCGGAGTCTGTATTCACTTCAGGTGTGTCGATGATCAGATATCTGAAACTTTCGCTCTGTCCCTCGAAATTGAACCGTGTGGTATCTCCATCAATTAATTGGTCCACGGTCACTTCATGAAACTCCCCAAGCGTATATTCTCCGGAGCCTCCGGTTGAATCTGAATCTTCCCCTGAAAAGAAATAGGTGACGGCGACAAGGACAACGACCAGCAACACGCCCGGCCAGCCGAGTTTTTTGATCATCCTTCTGTTTCGGCGGTTATTCAGCTGATTAAGGTCAAAATTTCGTTTGCGACTCATATAAACATCCTTTATGTATAGTTCGTTTCATATATTATATTATAGTTTTTGAAAATTATACATATCAATTAATATATGAATAAAGCCATTGACCATAACGTAACGTGATGGACTAAATTATAAATATAGAGGAGGTGAGATCATGAAAACAAAAGAAGTCGCTGATCTTGTCGGCGTGAGTATCAGAACACTGCATCATTATGATGAAATCGGTCTGATCAGCCCGGACAGGCATGAAAATAATGAGTACAGAGTATACACGAGTGATGATCTGGCAAAATTACAGCAGGTTTTATTTTTCAGGAAGCTCGGTTTCAAACTTGCCAATATCCAAAAGATTGTTTCAGATCCGGATTACGATCAAAAAGAAGCGCTTTTAATGCAAAAAAAGATGCTGCTGGAAGAAAGAAGCCGGCTTTCAGCAATGGTAAACACAATTGATTTAACAATTCAAAACATGAATGGAGAGATAGAAATGACAAATGAAGATAAATTTAGTGGAATAGATTTCAGCAATAACCCATACGAGCAGGAAGCGAGGGAACGGTGGGGTGATGCGGCAGTTGATGAATCCAATAGAAAAATGAGACAGATGGGCACAGAAGAACTGGAAACGAAATTCAGGGAAATATTAACAGACCTTGCAGAAGTCAGGCATACCGACCCTTCAAGTGAAGAGGCGCAGTCCGAAATCAATAAATGGTTTGTATTTCTGAATGAAATGGGAGAATACTCCCTGGCTGCCTTCAAAAGTCTTGGCGATATGTATGTGGAAGATGAGAGGTTTACAAAAAATATCGATGAATTTGGAGATGGTCTTTCTGAATTCATGCAAAGTGCGATGAACGAATATTATGAACAAAATAAATAACCCCCGAATAAGGGGGGGTTATTCTGCTTCCTGCATCAGGCTGTGGATTTTTCGGACAGTGTTGACATTTCTGACTGTCATTTTTTTATAAATTTTTGTGCCAACGATTTTAGAAATTCCGCTTTTAGAAGCATTTACCTTATCCACTGACCAGAGGACGGCGCCGGGTCTGTATATGACATTGTCGATATCAGGTCGGATTTTTAAATTTTCCAGTATGGATTCATCATCGATCTCGTCCCATAAAAACATGACATCGCTCTTCATGTCATTATCATTCTTCCAGTTTTCCGGCAGAAAATGTATGATATTTTCGATCTCATCTTTACTTCTGAGCAGGACTTTTATATCCAGTTCGAAATCTTTAAGAATGACTGCTTCAAGCGTTTCTGCCAATTTGAAAGTATTAGGGTCTTTATTTGTAAAAATGATGTTGCCTGAATTGATATAAGTGACCACGTCCGTCATGCCGGCTGTTTCAAATGACTTTTTAAGAATTTTCATATCGACCTTGTTTCTGCCGCCGATATTGATACCGCGGAGTAAAGCGACATACATCATAGTAACCACTCCCTTGGCCTTATCTTGCTATCTCATACTGCAGCGCAAATGCATCCAGTAATGAACGTGCCTCATCAGTGGACTTTGTGTTCATCAGGTTATTCCTGAGTTCTCCGGCGCCTCTGAATCCTTTGACGTATATTTTGAAGAAGCGGTGAAGTGTAATATATCTTCTTTCTACGATTTCTGAATATTTATCAAAAAGATCAAGGTGCAGACGCAGCAGTTCGAGGTATTCATCACTGGTGTGTTCCTTTTGATCCACTTCGAACGCAAACGGGTTTTTAAATATGCCACGGCCGATCATCACGCCGTCCACACCATATTTTTCAACGAGTTCCAGACCTGTTTTACGGTCGGGGATGTCACCATTGATTGTAAGGAGAGTATCCGGTGCGATTTCATCACGAAGTTTTTTGATTTCCGGGATCAGTTCCCAGTGTGCATCCACTTTACTCATCTCTTTTCTTGTACGGAGGTGGATGGAAAGGTTCGCAATATCCTGTTCCAAAATATGCTTCAGCCAGTCGTGCCATTCATCCACTTTAAGCATGCCGAGACGGGTTTTGACACTGACGGGAAGACCGCCTGCCTTTGCTGCCTGTATCAGTTCGGCCGCCACTTCGGGGCGCTGGATCAGGCCGCATCCCTTGCCGTTGCCGACCACATTGGCGACCGGACATCCCATGTTGATATCGAGACCTTTGAATCCGGCTTCCGCCATGCCGATGCTCATTTCCCGGAAATGTTCGGGCTTATCTCCCCAAATATGAGCAACAATCGGCTGTTCATCTTCTGTAAAAGACAGCCGGCCGCGTACACTGGCTTTCCCGTCCGGGTGGCAGTAGCTGTCAGAGTTTGTAAACTCTGTAAAATACACATCAGGCGCTGCTGCTTCAGAGACTACATGGCGGAACACCACATCAGTCACATCTTCCATTGGTGCCAGCACGAAAAAAGGGCGGGGCAGATCCTGCCAAAAATTTTCTTTCATAAAATACAATCCTCTCAATGACTTCATATATAACGATATATGAGTCTTAAAATAACATGTATATTATACCAGAATATATCAGAATTAAAAGTAGGTTGAAATATAGTAATTGGATGATAATCGTCACTATTCATTAAGAAGGTGTAAATTTAACATTAAAATATAGTAAAAAATACTTGAAAAGATTCAGGAAAAAGGATAATATAATATTCAGGCGTTAAAAGCGCTCTAATAATATTGCCGCGGGATGGAGCAGTTCGGTAGCTCGTCGGGCTCATAACCCGGAGGTCGTTGGTTCGAATCCAACTCCCGCAATTTTTTTATTTGAAGTGGTCCCGTGGTGTAGCGGTTAACATGCCTGCCTGTCACGCAGGAGATCGCGGGTTCAATTCCCGTCGGGACCGCCATTTGTTTTAATTACATATGCAGGTCCAGTAGCTCAGTCGGTAGAGCAAAGGATTGAAAATCCTTGTGTCGGCGGTTCGATTCCGTCCTGGACCATTTAGCACCTTTATGGCGGTTGTGGTGAAGTGGTTAACACACCGGATTGTGGTTCCGGCATGCGTGGGTTCGAACCCCATCAGCCGCCCTTTATATTTTGATGCGGGTGTAGTTAAATGGTATAACCTCAGCCTTCCAAGCTGATGTTGTCGGTTCGATTCCGATCACCCGCTTTTACTTATTATTCCACAGTAGCTCAGTGGTAGAGCTATCGGCTGTTAACCGATCGGTCGTAGGTTCGAATCCTACCTGTGGAGCTTTTGGCCCGTTGGTCAAGCGGTTAAGACACCGCCCTTTCACGGCGGTAACACGGGTTCGAGTCCCGTACGGGTCATAATTAGAAGTGTACTCATTGCACTTCTATTTTTATTGTGGACAGTTGGCCGAGCGGCTTAAGGCGCACGCCTGGAACGCGTGTAAACGGTTTTCCCGTTTCTAGGGTTCAAATCCCTAACTGTCCGTTACTTAATACCCTTGTCAAACTTCGGTTTGACAAGGGTATTTTTTATTTGGCTGAAAAACGATGGAGTGAATAAACACAAGTCATCCGTTTGTTCCGTATCAGATGTGTGGTGAAGAAGGGGGAGGGGGTGTCAATTTTTCAGGTGGCTTACTTAAAGGACATGGAGATTTTGAAACAATTGATTTTATTGCCTTTTAAATATTTCAAAGAATGATCGATTTAAGATGACTGGGAATGAGTTTTGGAATATGTGTAAAAATTTAATGAAAAATCTGAAGTAATGGAAGAATAGTAAGCCGATTATTAAATCATCAGGTGAGTGCCTGGTGATTTTTTATGTGCTTGGACATTTTTTGAGTTAAAAGTCAACTTTTATTTATTTCATTATAATTAAATAATATATTTCAAAAGTTTCAAAAGGTAAAAATAACAATAACCCTTGATATAACGTTAATGACAGTGGTTTGACCACTGATTATTAGGACCAAGTCTTAGTATTAGGTATGAAATTAAAATTTTAAAAATATTGAATTATTTGAAATGAAATCGTTTACATTTAAGAAATGTGGTGTTACATTTATTAATGTGAAAAGGGGGAAAACAAAGGAATGTTTATAATTAGAAAATTTTATTAAATGTCGGGAGATTGGGATATGGAGATTATTTCATACAGAGATTTAAAAAATATTGTTAAAAACGGAGATGTTATTGCTGTTGCTGCCTTATCCACCGGCAACCTGCCGATGGAAATATTAAAGCACCTGGCGGAACAGCATGATGAAGACGGGACACCTGATAATCTGACTTTTATCGTTTCAAATGATATCAGTGACTTTGATGACGGTTTCGATTTCGATTCTTTTGTAGCAAGGGGTATGGTGAAAAGAATCATTTCCAGTTTAATTATAGCGTCACCGTTTACAATCGAAGCGATCAAGAATAATGAGATTGAGGGTTATTTTCTGCCACAGGGCGTTATTGCGACACATTACAGGCATCATTCATCATCTTTGCCGGGAATGATTTCCAAAATCGGATTGAACACGGTTGTGGATCCGAGACATTCAGGCGGTAAAATGAACGATGTCACTGAGGAGGATCTGGTTTCATTGCTTGAAATTAATGATGAAGAATATCTTCATTATAATTTTCCCGCCATTGATGTGACGCTGCTCCGGGGAACATATGCGGATGAGAAAGGGAATATTTTTATGACCCATGAATCTCATCTCGGTGAAGGGTTCAGTGCTGCTTCGGCTGCGCGGCAGAACAACGGCAAAGTCATCGTGCAGGTCAAAGAGATCATTGAAAGCGGAAGATATAATCCGAATGAGGTCTTTATACCGGGGGAGCTTGTCGACTATGTCGTTGTAAATAAAAATCCAAAATATCATAAACAGGTCATTCAGACTTATTATGATCCGGCTCTGTCCGGCCACCACAGAATTGTAAAATCGAAAGAGAAATATTTGGACTTCAGTGCCAGAAAAATCATATTAAGACGTTCATCGCAGTTTTTAAAAAAGGGGGATGCTGTCAGCGTCGGCTACGGCATCAATAATGAACTGAGCAATGTCTTAAGAGAAGAACGTGCTGATGATCTTGTCAGATTGAATATCGATACGGGAATTTTCGGCGGTATGATCGGCAGCGGGAATCACTTCGGCATGAATTACAATCTTGATGCCAGAATGCGGCATGATATGACATGGGACTTTATTTTTAATGGCGGTCTGGACATTGCGTTTCTGAGTTTTGCTGAAATCGACGGTTCGGGAAATGTCAACGTATCGAAGTTCGGGGACAGAATGAATGGCAGCGGCGGATTTATAGATATCAGTCAGACGATTAAAACATTGATATTTTCAGGGACGATGGTCGTGGGGGCGAAGTCGGCCTGTGAAAATAATGAATTGCATATTGAAGAAGAGGGGTTTTCGAAGAAGTTTGTAGATCATGTTAAAAGTCTGGACTTTAATGCTGCTTATTCCAGAGAACTTGGACAGACCGTCTATTATGTTACGGAACGCGCAGTCTTCCAGCTGACTGATGAAGGTTTGGAAATGATTGAAATCGCACCGGGTCTTGAGTTGGAACGTGATGTTCTGTCACAGATGGATTTCAAGCCTGTCATATCTGAAAATCTGAAAGTCATCGACAAAGGCATTTTTCATGAAACATGGGGGAAACTTGCACAATCGATCAAAGAATAACTATTAACAAAGGGGAAGATTTAAATGAATTATGATTGGATTAAAACAAGATCGGATTACGATGAAGAAAAAGCAGCGGTCATTGACCCTCAGAAGGGGACGGAGTGGTCATACCAGGAGATGAATATTCGTGCGGAAAACCTGGCGAATCATTTGAAGGATCAGGGCATCAAACGTGGTGACGTTGTCGGGATTTTTGCGCCGAACGACGTAGCGATATTCGATCTATTGTTAGCATCATTTAAAATGGGTGTTGTATTTTTGCCGATCAACTGGCGCTTAAAGCCTATGGAAATCCAGAGCATCATCGAAGATTCCGGTGTGAAGATGATTTTCTATTCACTGCGACATAAAGAGAGTCTGACAGGTACGCCTGAAGAACTGCTGCACATGGATATCGATTCAGCGGAATATGATGAAATATGCAGCCCGGAAAATCACCGCCCGTTTGAAACGGTTGATGTCGAAAGAGACGATCTGGCATCTCTGATGTATACGAGCGGGACGACGGGACTGCCTAAAGGGGTCATGTTCACATATGAATCATATGTTTCGAACGTCATCAATGCAGCACTGACATATAAAACAAACGCCAACCAGACGTCTATCATTTCGACACCGATGTTCCATGTACTCGGCCTGAACGATACTGCACTGCCGCTACTTATGGCAGGCGGGACGCTCGTTCTTCACAGATACTTCGACGGCGCTGAAATTAATGATCTGATGGCGAAATTCAAACCGGATTACTTAATCATGATTCCGACGATGTTTTACGGCATGCTTGCTGCGGAGAATTTCAATCCGAAAAACTTCGAGAATATCGAATATCTGATACAGGGCGGATCGGCACCGCTGCCGGCTGTCCAGAAGAAGTTTGAAAGCATGGGGCTTACGCTGATCAATGGTTACGGCCTGACAGAAGCACCGCTTGCGATGGTCAATACACCGCACAATTCAAAAGTGAAGCCGATGACAATCGGAAAGCCGATCATGTACGTTGATATGAAACTGTTCAACGATGACGGCAGTGAAACAGAAGACGGAGAAATCGGTGAACTTGGGGTTAAAGGTAAAAACGTCACGGCAGGGTACTGGAACAAACCGGAAATGACTGCCAAATCATTCCGCGACGGTTATTTCTTAACCGGAGACCTTGCAAAAAAAGATGGAGAAGGGGACATCTTTATCGTCAACCGTAAAAAAGAGCTGATCATTACCGGCGGAGAAAACGTACTGCCTTCTGAAGTTGAAGCTGCACTTTCAGAACATCCAATAGTAAAAACAGCGATTGTCGTCGGTTATGACAACCCTGAATACGGGGAATCTGTATCTGCTGCGATTGTTCTTGCTGAAGAAACTGAGAACTACGAAGAGATTCTGGATGCACATATAAGAGAAAGAGTGGCG
Source organism: Lacicoccus qingdaonensis (assembly GCF_900101075.1). GTDB lineage: Bacteria > Bacillota > Bacilli > Staphylococcales > Salinicoccaceae > Lacicoccus > Lacicoccus qingdaonensis. The sequence goes on from NZ_FNFY01000014.1 coordinate 14,263, forward strand.
GGATATAAAATTCCAAGACTTTATCTTGAGATGAAAGATATTCCATTAAACTCTACGGCGAAGCCGGACAGGATGGAAATCCAGAGAATGATGAATGAAAAAGCTAAAGAAAAAGAAATGAATTAATGAAATTTCTAAACATGATTGTAAGCGTTATCATAAATGCGGAGGGAACATTATGACTGAAAAAGATAAAGTATTGAAAGAATTATACCCGGAAGATCTGTTGAATGTATCAAAAGAATTAACTGAAGGGGAAGTTGAGTTTTTAAAACAGCTGGATGATCTGCTGGAAACAAAGTACCGTGATTCAATCAACGACCACTGGGTGAATGCCACAGTGCCGGAAGACTTTTTTGATGATATGGGGAAGCTGAACTATTTCAGAAACCCATTGTTGTTTGAAGGACGTGAAGGGGCGAAAACACCGAGCCAGCTGTTCCAGTTCTTCATGTCATATACTGTGGCACGATTCGACGTGTCTTTAGTTACTGTACTCGGGGTGCACCAGGGCCTCGGCCATAATGCATTTCTGTTCGGCGGTTCGAAAGAACAGGTAGCACATTATATACCGAAGCTGCAGTCGCATGAATTGAGAACATGTTTTGCACTGACTGAGCCGGAGCACGGTTCTGACGTCGCAGGCGGGCTGGAAACAACCGCAAAACGTGACGGTGATCAGTGGATCATCAACGGGACGAAAAAATGGATCGGTGGTGCCAATGTATCGGATGTGATTCCTTTATTTGCCGTAGATGTGGATACAGGAAAACCGAAAGGATTTATCATCCGGCCGGAGCAGGACGGCGTGGATATCGATGTGATTGAAAATAAGATCGCACTCAGAATCATACCGAATACGAATATCCATTTGAAAGATGTTGCCGTAAAGGAAGAAGACCGTCTGCAGAATATTAACAGCTTCAAAGATATTGCGAAGATTCTTTACTCTACACGTGCAGGCGTTGCTTACATGGCGACTGGTGCCATGGCGGGTGCACTGCGTGCAACGCTTGATTATGTCACACAGCGCAAGCAGTTCGGTAAAGAAATCAGCAAATATCAGCTGATTCAGGAAAAACTCGCAATGATGCAGGGAAACCTGTCGCATGCGATGACGTTATCGGCACAGCTGGCACGCATGCAGGAGAACGGTGAATATGATGAAGTCGCAACATCGACGGCGAAAATGATGAATGCTCTCAGACTGCGTGAGTCCGTATCGATGGGACGCGGCATCACAGGCGGAAACGGCATTCTCGCTGAGTATGATATTGCACGGTTCTTCTCCGATGCTGAAGCGGTTTACACTTATGAAGGTACCCATGAAATCAATGCACTCGTCATAGGACGTGCATTGACCGGAGATTCTGCATTCCTGTAGGCGTCCATTTTTCAGCATGACAGATAATATAATTTGGAGGGTTTTTCATGACGATAAGAAAGGCAACTATACTCGGCGCAGGCGTTATGGGCAGTCAAATTGCTGCCCTGCTCGTCAACGCGGGTTTGAAAGTGAAATTACTTGATATAGCTATAGATGAAAAAGATCCGAATAAGATTTCAAGAAAATCTTATGAGATGATTACAGATAAGAAACGACCGCAGCTGTTCGATTTGGATTTTGCACCGAATCTGACATACGGCAACTTTGATGAGGATCTAAAGGAGCAGGATGATGCAGATATATACATCGAAGCGGTGAAAGAAGAACTGGATATTAAACACAGCGTGTGGAATAAAGTGAAGGCAGTCGCAAAGGACGATGCATTATTTGCGACAAACACGTCGGGTATTCCAATCGAATACATCTCTAAAGTGTTCAGCGATGATGAACGTCAGAGATTTTTCGGAATGCATTTCTTCAACCCGCCGCGTATCATGAAGCTCGTTGAAATCATCCCGCTTAAAGATACGGATGAAGCGGTTGTGAATGCTGCTCAGGACTTTGCTGAAGAGAAGCTCGGTAAAGGAGTGGTCGTTGCGAACGATGTACCCGGGTTTGTCGCAAACCGTGTCGGCACACAGACGATGAATGAAGTGATGTACAGAGCTGAAAAAGAGGGACTGTCAATTACTGAAACGGATGCATTGACCGGCCGCAGTATCGGACGACCGAGCCTTGGGACATATGGTCTTGTCGATCTGGTCGGACTGGATATTGCAGTGACCGTGACAAAGGGACTGCAGCAGGTACCGGGCGAAAAAGAATTTTTCCATGATACCGAGCTTGCTGAAAAACTGATGGAAAACGGTGCTCTTGGCAGAAAGACCAAACAGGGATTTTATAAGAAAGAAAAGAAAGGCATCCTAGTCTTTGATCCTGAGACTAATGAATATGTCGAGCAGTCACAGCCGGCATTTGAAATTCTCGGTAAATTCAGCAAAGATTTAAAGGCGAATATGGATATTATTTTTAATGCCGATGATAAAGCCGGGTTATTCATGTGGGAAACATTGAGGAACAATTTTTATTATTCTGCACTCAATGTACCGAAAGCGGCGTCGGATTATAAAGATATAGATCGTGCAGTCGTTTGGGGCTTCAACTGGAAAAAAGGTCCGTTCCAGCTGTGGGATATGATGGGCTTTGAACGTGTAAAAGAACGTATGAAAGAAGAGCTCGGGGAATTGCCTGAATGGATAGAAAACAGAAGTGATTCTTTTTACGATGTGAATGAGTCACTGGAGCGCGTGACGCCTGTCAAAGAATTTATCGACAGTGAAATCTGGAATCGTGAAGATTCTAATTTATCTGTGGCAAATAAAGACCAGCTGCTCCTGAAGCTGCAGAGTCAGAATAATATTATTTCCGACGGCTTTGCGAAGGATCTGATTGAAGCGGTTGATCTGCTGGAAACTGAAGATTATTCAAGCATGGTTTTGTATGCGGACGGCAGAAACTTCAGTGTCGGTGCGAACCTGTATATGATGAAAAAAGCGCATGAAATGAAAAAAGTGGATGACCTGGTCGGCCCGGCAATCGATCAGCTACATGAAAGTTTCAACAGAATGAAGTACGCATTAAAGCCCATTGTCACTGCTGTGCAGGGGAAAGCCCTCGGCGGCGGATGTGAACTCATCCTTCATTCGCCATTTGTTGTTGCGGCGAGTGAAACATACACCGGTATGGTTGAAGCGGGTGTCGGCCTCTTACCAAGCGGCGGCGGACTTGCTGAAATGTCAGACCGTATATTAAGTACGACGCATAAACATGATGATAAGCAGAAGTCCATGACAGAAGTGCTGACCAATATCGGTATGGCAAAAGTTTCGACGAATGCCTATGAAGCAAAGCGATACGGTTATTTACGCGATACCGATTCAATCATTCTGAATATGGAGAAGCGGGTGGAAGCCGCGTTAAATAAAGCGCGCCTTGAATCTGAAATGAACTATATTCCGAAACCGAAAGGCAAGTACATTGCTCTTGGCAGTGACTTTAAAGCACTGGCGCAGGGAACGCTTGATGCTCAGCGTCTCGGTAACTTTATCAGTGACCATGATTACGATATTACGTTGAAAATTGCAGAAGTATTATCGGGCGGAGATCTGCCGCGTAACACATATGTCAATCAGAGGTATTTGCAAAAGCTTGAAAGAGAAAGATTTTTAGAGCTTCTGCAGACAGAAAAGACATACGAAAGAATCAGTTACATGCTTGACACAGGCAAGCCGCTACGCAATTAAAATGATGCACGAACATAGAAAGGATGAAGTTAAATGCAGGATGCATATATAGTAGCATACGGACGTTCCGCTGCCGGACGGGCAAAAGGCGGCGCAATGTTCCACGACAGACCGGACGAGATGGCAGCGCAGGTGCTTAAAGGTGTACTGGATCGTGTTGACGGTAAATTCAGTCCGAATATTGTAGAAGATGTGATAGTCGGAAACTCATTTCCAGAAGGGTTACAGGGGCAGAACATCGCCCGTTCAATCGCACTTTTGGCAGGTATGCCGGATGAAGTGCCGGGACAGACGGTCAACCGTTATTGTTCCTCGGGACTTCAGACGATCGCAATCGCAGCAAACCAGATCAAGGCACAGCAGGCTGACGTGCTGGTCGCAGGCGGTGTTGAACTGATGAGTGCGGTGCCGATGGGCGGTAATGAGCCGACGAACAGTCCGGTGCTCCAGGATAAAGACTCAGGTGTATCTTATCCGATGGGACTGACGGCTGAAATGGTCGCGGAAGAGTTTGATGTATCGAGAGAAGACCAGGATGCCTATGCAGTACAAAGTCATCAGCGTGCAAAGGCAGCTCTTGAAGCAGGCAGATTTGAAGATGAAATCATACCGGTTGATGTAAATGACGTGTCATATAATGAACAGGGACCGGTAGTGACGAAAAAGCAATTTAAAACAGATGAACACATCCGTCCGGATACAAGTATGGAAGGACTGGCGAAGCTGAGAACAGTCTTCAAGGCAGACGGCACAGTGACTGCAGGCACATCGGCGCCGCTGACGGACGGTGCAGGATTTGTTGTCGTGATGTCGGGTGATAAGGTTAAAGAACTTGGTGTTACACCAATCGCACGCTTTGTCGGATTTAAAGCAGTCGGCGTCGACCCTAAAATTATGGGAATCGGTCCTGCATATGCGATACCGGAAGTGCTGGAACAATCCGGTTTAACCGTCGATGATATGGATCTGATCGAACTGAATGAAGCATTCGCTTCACAGACAATCGCGTCAATCAGAAAAGCAGGTCTCGATGTTGAGAAGACGAATGTGAACGGGGGAGCCATATCACTCGGCCATCCACTCGGAGCATCAGGCGCAATGCTGACGGCAAGACTGCTTTCAGAAATGAAGCGGAGACCGGACTCAAGATACGGCATGGTGACAATGTGTATCGGTGTCGGCATGGGTGCGGCAGGAATATTTGAGTATGTAAGATAAGAAGTGAAATTTTAGAATATATATGTGATTCATTTCAACCCATAGCCTGAGTGGCTATGGGTTTTTAAGTATGAGCGGCCCGGAGCGGCAATCATATAAACCATCATTCAAGTTCTTTTATTTTCTTGATTTCTTCTTTCAGTTTTTCTACTTGTAGCAAAGCATTATAATCATTTTTGACATCTAAAGGTCTGCTGCCTTTTCCGATGGCCTCACCTTTATAATTCAGCCGTATATACTTACATATCATTTTAAACTGGTTGATCAGTGGCAATGTGACTTCTTTCAAAGGTTCATCGTTGGCTGCAGTAATGGCATACAGATCCTTATCTGCAATCCGTTCTTTGAAATTCCAACGCTCATCATCTTTGTACTGGCTCCAGCGGTCAAAAAATATTTTTAACTTCAATATGTTTCGGCCGGGCTTCAATGGAAGTGCCCAGCTTGCGCTTGTTGGCTTTCCCGTGACGGCCGGTCTTTCTGGGCGCACGGCTGACTTTCTCAAGCAGATCGATATTCTTCGTCCGCATGATACCGATGTGGATCCAATGATAGAGTGTCGTCGTACACGGCAGTCGGGCTGTGGCATACGGAAAACGGGTTTTCAAATACCCGATGACCGCGTCAGGCGACCATCCGTCTTCAAGCATCTTTTCATCCGCCCATTCCATGAAGGCGGTGGATATCGACCCATTTCGGCATGCAGCCGCAGTGCAACCGATTGGCTTCGTACTGCCGCTGCCCGGCATCCGGGAAATAGACCGTATGAGTATAGCGATATGTCTTACCGTTTTGCTTCTGTGCCTTCACTTGTGACACCGACCTGCGGTCCAGTTCATTTTTGACTGTTTGGCGGTGACAACCGATTGCCCGGGCAATGGCACGGTTCGAATCCTCTTTTTCCTTTAAAACTTTGATTTCTATCCGCTCATCACGAGTTAAGTGTTTGCCCTTGCGGCGTGGCATGTTATCATTAATTTGCGTCATGTGATTTCATTCCTTTATTGAGAAGTTGGCTAACTTCAATATAACATGAAATTCACATGGCGTTTTTTGTACCACGGGTGGCTAAGTTCATTATAAAATCCACCGAAGATAATAATCAATTGAGTAATAGTAATTATAAAGAAAAACTTTGGACCAAAGATTTTATAAGTACATCTATCGTAAATCTCGCACTGACATTGTCCATGTACCTATTACTTGTGACAATGGCGATTTATGCGATGAATGAATATGATGCTTCGATGAGTATGGCAGGGTTTGTTGCCAGTATATTTGTCATCGGCGCACTGGTGGGCAGAATATACGCGGGTAAGCAGGTTGCCTATACCGGAGGCAAAAAAATGCTTCTGATCGGTGCAACTTTAGTTTTTATCGTCACGTTTTTATATTTTCTGCCGCTCGGTCTTTATGGACTGATAATTATCCGTTTTCTGCACGGTGTGATGATAGGGGTGGCGACTACAGCGACAGGTACAATAGTTGCCCAGGTCATTCCGGCAAGCCGGAGTGGTGAAGGCATCGGCTACTTCAGCATGTCGGTAGTCATGGCCACGGCAATCGGGCCATTGATTGGTGTCATGCTTATAACGAATATCGGTTTCACAAGCGTATTTGTATTCTCATTTGTCATGTCTGCGATCAGTCTGCTGCTGAGCCTGACGCTCAGACCGCCGAAAGTGACAAAATCGGAGAAACCTAAAAATGCATCTTTCAGCTTGTCAGACTACTATGAAAAATGTGCGTTACCGGTTTCAACCATCATGTTTGTCATGGCATTTGCATATTCGAGCATCCTCTCATTTGTGACGGGATATGCTCAGGAAATCAATCTGGTTCAGGCAGGAAGTCTGTTCTTCCTGGTGTACGGTGTCACCGTTCTATTATCCCGACCGATTACAGGACCACTGATGGATAAAAAAGGCGCAAATGTTGTCATATATCCGGCAATTATTTCATTTGCGTTCGGGATGATTGTCATCAGCCAGGCATATGCCGGAATTGTTCTTTTGATTGCAGCGGCGTTGCTCGGTCTGGGCTACGGTAATATCCAGTCTATTATCCAGGCGCGGGCCATTAAGATGACACCACGTGAAAATATGGGGCTTGCAAACTCTACGTATTTTATCGCATTGGATCTGGGTCTCGGACTGGGGCCGCTTTTGCTCGGTTATCTCATACCGATATCCGGTTACAGAGGCATGTATCTACTGCTTGTCATCGTCATTTTAGCAGGCATGGTGTTATATCACTTCATGCACGGCAGGGTCGATAAGAAATTGATAGACAGTTAAATATTATGATTCCGCCGGGTTAAAATTATTATCCGGCGGGGCTTTCAGATTTGGAAGTAATCTGCTATAATATAAAAGTATGTTCTGAAATACATATTTTTAATTGCCGACATAGTTTAATGGCAGAACGCAGCCATGGTAAGGCTGAAATGCGAGTTCGATTCTCGCTGTCGGCTTATTTAAAACTCCCGGTGTAAATTTTTTAAACTTTACACCGGGAGTTTATTTTATTCAATATAATTTTCAGCAGCTGCCGACTGCCGCAAATAACAGGAGAATAATATAAAAAATAAAATGATATTAAAATTAAAAAAGACCGTTATGAAGTGGGGACTTTCATAACAGTCTTTCTATCATCATTTTTTCATCGTTTATAACCATTATTGTTCTGAGCTGTCAGGTTCTTCACCGGATTCTTCAATCGTTTCCCCGGCACTGTCTGATGATTCTTCGTCTTCGACACCGCTGGTTTCTTCTGTATCGCCGGCGCCTTCACCGCCAGTGTCTTCCGCACTGTCTTCGTCGCCTCCGCAGGCGCCTAAAACGAGTACTGAAGCGAGGCCGCCGGCCAGTAGATACTTTTTAAAGTTCATATTAACATCCTCCATTTAATAGATGTAGTGATACTATACCCGTTGTGATGAATGTTAAAAGCATGTTTTATTTTCAATTGACAATGTCAGAAGTGAATGGCAACTTCTTCTATAAACTGGTGCAGTACTTCTATAGCTGGGCGGTCATTATTTGGATGAAGGTTGATGGAGATATGTGAAAGCCCCATCTCTTCCTGACCTTTGAAATGTTCGACGATACTTTTCGATCCGCCGCTCAAATGCATATTGCTTTTGATTTCAAGTGTATCAAACTGAAGCACTTTACCGCCGGACATGATACAGATCTTATCCGCCAGTTTGATCGCCTCATCCATGTCATGTGTAACGAAAATAAAAGTCTTGTTCAGCTTCTGCTGCAGTTCCTTGACAAGGTCCTGAAGTGTATCCCTTGTAATCGGATCGAGTGCGCCGAACGGTTCATCCATGAGGATGATATTCTGTTCCGCCGCCAGTGCACGCACGACGCCGATACGCTGCTGCTGACCGCCGGACAGTTCCGATGGATAGCGGTCGAGGTATGATTCGGGCAGGTCGACCAGCTTGAGCAGTTCACGGGCTTTCTGATCTTTTTTCTCCTCCGGCCATTTGAGCAGTTTAGGTACAAGGACGATATTTTCTTTTATCGTCATGTGGGGCAGGAGTCCGATCTGCTGAAGTACGTAGCCGATGCTGCGCCTTAGTTCAACAGGATTCATTTTGCTGACATCTTTACCATCGATCGTAATCGTGCCTGATGTCGGTTCAATCATCCTGTTAAGCATTCTGAGCGCAGTCGTCTTACCGCTTCCGGAAGTTCCGATAAAGGCGACGAATTCACCATCCTGGATATCTATCGTGACGTCATCCACAGCCTTAGTCGTTCCCTGGTATATTTTGGTTAAACCTTTAATACTTAGCATAGAGTATCTCCTTTATAAGTTTTGTAATATTCCACTGTTACTATTATATCAGACTTGGGAGGCAATGGAAGGAAGCCTGGAGTGAAGAGCCTTTCAAATTAGATTTTTCAGTTTATTAATAATATAGTAGCATTAGTAGTGAAATTACGGTACAGGGAGAGAATGTCATGAGTTATAGACAAATTGATACACCGGCATTATTGATCGACAACAAAATTTTAAATCGTAATATAGATGCCATGCAGCAATATGCAGATGAACATAAAGTGGATCTGCGTCCACATACTAAAACACATAAGATGGCGGAACTTGCGATAAAACAGAAAAAGGCGGGGGCGTCCGGCATCACCGTCGCAAAGACCGGAGAAGCGGAAGTGATGGCTGAAGCGGGTATCGATGATATTTTCATTGCGAATCAGGTCATCGGCCGGGCCAAAGTGGAGCGTATCCGAAAGTTATCTGAATCCATCAATGTATCTTTCGGGGTGGACAGCATCTACAGTGTCAAAGAAATAGATGAAGTGTTCGAAGGGGCGGATAAAAAAGCAGAAGTGCTGATCGAGATTGAAGTCGGGGAGAAACGTTCGGGCATCATAGAAGAAGATGATTTCATCGAACTGCTCGATGCGGTTAAAGACAGCATGAATGTGCGTTTTAAGGGCGTATTCTCACATGACGGACATACTTATAAAGCGGCATCGGTTGATGAACTGAAAGCACTGTATGATGAGAGTTCAACACGTACGCTGCACTTTGCAGATATCGCCCGTAATCATGGGATGGCATGCGAAGTGGTCAGTATCGGCTCAACACCGCCATTCGTTCTCGGTTTTGAGCTGCCGGAAGGCATCACAGAAATCCGGCCGGGGACTTATATATTGATGGATGGTTCCCAGGCAAATGTCATCGGCACGAATGATACATGTGCGGCAACCGTGCTCACGACAGTCATCAGCAAACCGACCAGTGAGCGTGTCATTACGGATGTCGGCGCCAAAGGGCTGACACAGCAGCATAGAAAAGTCGGATTGACTGCGACTGCAGGGCTCGGTAAAATTGCCGGATTCGACGATGTGCATATCGACGGGATGTTCGACGAGCATGCCATTATAAATAACCAGCAGTTCAGCGACCAGGTGGAAATAGGGGATAAAGTCGAAGTTATCATGAATCATATATGTCCTGTATCTAATTTATATGACAAAGCATATCTTGTTGAAAATAAAGAAGTGCTTGAAGAGATAGAAGTGGCGGCACGGGGAAAGTTACAATAGTCTGTATAAAAGGAAGTTAATGACTATGGATATTACAACAATCATTATATTGACCGCACTGCTGCTTGCGGCCGGTATAATCATCCAGATGATGAGAGTGAATAAGAAATCGAAAGTAAAGATGGCAGTTAAAAACGAAAAAATCATCACTGACGATTTTGACAATGAACAACTGCACAGTTTTACAATTTTTAATGAATCCGGACAATCTGTCGTCATTGATTCAATACAACTGTACTCAGACGGCAGGGAGATTTTCGATAATGGACATCATCCCGGTTTCAGAGCACCAAAAAAAGAGGGCGGCGATGTCGTGGATATCGACTCAAAACGCGTGCGTGATATCAGCGGACTCCTCAGTGCGAATTTTCTCGGCACGACTGTCGTAAAGCCTGGTGAGGAGATGACCTATTCATATTACCTCGATGCACCGCCTGATGAGATCAAACTTACAGTGAGAGAAAATGAAGACATCGATATCAATTTGAGTCCTGACTTTGGAATATGACCGGACTGTCATTCTGCACAATAAAAAAGGGCAGGGACTTTATTACAAGTCTCTGTCCTTCACTGTTTCAGAGTCTGTTATATAAGCTTTGCAACAGTTCTTCACTGTATTCAAGATAACATTCAGATTCCATTTCATCTTTTCCGTCTTTGCTTAATTCAAGTTTAATTATCTTTTCATCATTATCAAAGAATGGCACTGACTGTTCAGCATATTCTTCGGTCAATTTATCATACAATTCATGGGCTTGTCCGACATCTTGAAATGAGTGGTTTTTTACGATAACTTCTTCTTCAGATGCATTAATAGTTTTAAGATTAATATCTAACATATTTACCCCTCCATTTAGGTCTAAACATATTATAACAGGAGACATGGGAGAAAAAGCAAGCAGAATGGTAACGTAAAAAGGTCCGGATGTTAGAACCCGGACCCAGATCTGTACCTATAATAAGATTATTCTTCAGATTCCTCTTCGTCTTCTTCCTCTTCATCATCTGCTGCTTCGTCGCCGCCTTCGAGCTCGATTGTTTCGTTAAGCTCTTCATCGTTCCGGCTTTGCAGCACTGTTTCGAGGGAAGTGTCGACCGGGCCGTACGCAACCAGAGCGGTTGCAGAGTCACCGGGTTCAACCAGTTCTACAGACTGCGCTGCCAGGTCGGCACTTTCGTGATCGTCAGGCAGGTCCATAGTCAGGTTTTCCAGAGTGCTTTCACCGGTTTCAGCCATCTGTCTCACTGCAAGGTCAAGACCGAATGCTTCCTCGGGTGAAGTTGGAACGTCACTGTTATTGGTAAATTCATATTCAACCAATACGAGTTCTGTAGGTTCCGCTTCTTCTTCCTCCTCTTCCTCTTCTTCTGCCTCTTCCTCAGCTTCTTCCGGTTCTAAAGTGTACTGTTCGAATGAAGCAAATGTGAAGTCACCATATTCGCCTGAATATGTAATTTCCCCATCGCCGCTTTCTTCATCAGCACTTTCATCATCAGTGCCTTCTTCTTCCTCTTCTTCATCATCGGCACTGCTGTCATCTTCTGTATCAGTATCTTCTGTTGTGTCTTCTTCCTCTTCATCATCTGCTGCATCATCAGCAGCACCGTCATCAGTTTCTTCTGTTGCGGTATCATCTGTTTCTTCTTCGGTAGCAGTGTCGTCCCCGTTACACGCTCCAAGAATCAGAACTGTAGAAAGTCCGCCTGCAAGTAAATATTTCTTTAAACTCATTTCTAGTTCCCCCTAATTATATAGATACATCACAATTATAATAATATTTTGACAAATAATCAATTTTTATTTCGAAATTTGAAGTAAAAAGAATGATTTTTCTACATTTTTTCTTATCTGCACCAAAATATTCCTTTTTAATATGAAGAAACCATATGATTTGTTACATTAAAAAGAACTCTCTGTCTGTCAGAGAGTTCAATAATCAGATGCCTGTCATGCCATATATGAGAAGTCCTATGGATAAGAGCATGCCGAACATTGTATTCAGTTTCCCCATGGAAGCCATGGCCGGGATCAACTCTATCGGTGTATCTCCTTTTTTCCATTTCACCACTGTCTTAAAAGCGACAGGTGCCGATAACAGCGGCAGCAGCAGAAAGATGGAACCGATGGATTCAAAAAATGTAATCCATATTAAAAATAGATAGCAGAACAAGAGCAGAACTGCAGATGTAATGACTGCTAAGGGTTTGCCGACCATGATGACGAAAGTTTTTCGTCCGCTCTGTCTGTCTTTTTCCCGGTCGCGTATATTATTGGCCATGTTGAGCAGTCCGATCGTTATAGCAACCGGTATGGACATGAGCAGCGGGAAATAGTGCAGTGTACCCGTATGGATGAAAAATGTGATCATGATGATGACGGTACCCATGAAAAAGCCTGCAAACACTTCGCCGAAAGGTGTCCATGAGATCGGAAACGGTCCGCCGGTATATAAATAGCCGACTGCCATTGATATAATCCCTATGAGGAGTATCCACAGCGATGAGTTGAATGCTATATATAATCCAATCAGTGCGGCAATGACATAAAACGTGACTGCAAAATTAAACACGGACTGCGGTGACATGCCGTTCCGCACGATTGCTCCGGCGATTCCGACCGAGTCATGGGTGTCGAGTCCTCTTTTGTAATCAAAATATTCATTGAACATGTTTGTCGCCGACTGGATTAGCAGTGTGGCGATCAGCATGGCGATGAACATATCCCACCGTATCGGTGCAAACAGCAGCACACTGAACGTCCCGACAAGTACAGGGACGAAACTTGCAGTCAAAGTATGGGGTCTGGTTAAGCTGATATATTTTTTAAAGCCTGAATGAGTATCTGGACCTTGCACAATCATCTTCCTTTAACTTTATATTGACTCATCAATTTTATCATATTTGTATAGGGAATTGATAACTCAAGATACACAGTATAGCGAATAAATGATAAAATATGACTATCTATGTAGAAAGAAGTGTAAAACAATGAGTTTGACAGAATATCAAGATACAGTCGATGAAGTCATCATCGATTCTGATAAAGAATACATAACACTACATATACCGATCGGTGAATATGATCTCAGTCACGCACAGATATTCACTTATTTTAAGGATTATCTTGGAGAACGCTACTGGTTTCAGTCAAAGGATAATAAATTTGATAATGTCGGTATTGGATACAGGGCCAGTATTTCCCGTGACCGGTTCAAAGTGAAACGGTTGAGCGAAGAGAAGAAAAAGCTGTTTGACAGTATTCAGATGGTGTCACTGACAGAAGACTTGTCTTCCCGTCTGAGCCTGTTCGGCGGTGTGAAGTTCGATGATAAGGATACCACTGACGAATGGTCCGATTTTTCAATGGCTGAATTCCATCTGCCTGTATTTCAGTTTGACCTCATCAGGCAGGAGCTGTTCTATACCCTCCCTCAAAATACACAAAAGTTATCAGAGGCATTTGAAGAGCTGCAGGAAACACTCAGTGAATTGTCAGAAACAGAACCTGATACGTATGAAGGGGCAGAGGTCAATATCATCAAGGATATTTTCCCTGACGAATGGAAAAAGCTTGTGGATGAAGCAGTGGAAGTGCTGGATGATGAAACTTTCATGAAAGTTGTGCTTGCAAGACAGCGTCTGATTACATTCAAAAACTCACTGGATCCTCTATATCTGATTGAGCGCCTGAAAGACGAAACAGGCACTTATACGATCTACTATGAAAAGGACAGCAGTGCCTTCATTTCCAAATCGCCCGAGCGGCTGTTCGAAATCAAGGATGATTATTTGTGGACGAATGCCATTGCGGGGTCTGCTCCGCGTACATTGGACGAAGCGGAGAATGAATATCAGCAGGATTTCCTTCTGAATGATGAGAAGAACCGTTATGAACATGAACTGGTCAGGCAGTCGATAGTGGAAGACCTGAAACCATACAGTTCAGTCATCAAATATGATGATGTGCCTGAAATTCTGCAGAACAAGTATATTTACCATCTGCATACTCCGATTGAAATGAGATTGAATGATGATATAGAGATTTTTGAGATATTGAAGGCAATCCATCCGACGCCGGCGGTCGGCGGACTGCCGAAACAAATTGCGAAAAATTATATTAAAGAGCAGGAATACGGTACGCGAGGGCTCTATGCTGCGCCGATCGGACTTATTCACGAGAACAATGATTCGGAGTTTGTCGTCAGTCTCCGTTCGATGCTGCTGTCGAGAACGAGCGCAACATTGTTTGCGGGCTGCGGCATCGTCAAAGGGTCTTCCGCCGATAAGGAATTTTTGGAGACGGATGTCAAATTCACACCAATGATGAATGTACTGGAGGTGGAAGCGTGAATCATCAAGAAGCGCTGACAATTCAAGTATTCACTCTGATGGACAGCCTGTATGAAAGAGGCATGGACGAAGTGGTCATTTCACCGGGCTCGAGATCGACACCGCTGGCACTCGCTGCTGAAATCCATCCGCATATAAAAACATACGTCCATCCCGATGAGAGGAGCGCTGCTTTCTTTGGCCTCGGATTGAGCAAGAAGGATAAAAAGCCGGTGGGGCTCATATGCACTTCCGGCACGGCAGCGGCAAATTATACACCTGCAGTGGCAGAAGCCGGCCTGAGCCATATCCCTTTGGTGATAATGACTTCAGACAGACCTTCGGAACTCAGGAACGTCGGTGCGCCCCAGGCGATAGACCAGGGGAACATGTACCGGAATTACGTTTCATATTACACCGAACTGCCGGTTGCTGAAGGCACCCAGGACTATACCGGGCTCATCGCTGCGAAAGTGAAGCAGGCCGGCCAGTACTTCATCGGTACAAGTCTCGGTCCGGTCCATTTCAATATACCGATCCGGGAACCGTTGATGCCGGACTTGTCACGGACGGATTTATTCACAAGAAAAAGAATTGAAGTCAAGGCGGGAACAATCCATTACGATGTCCAGCCGGTTGACGGCAGTATACTGGTCATTCTGGGACAGACGGATGCCTCTTTGGATCATCTGGAAGACCTGTTCAGCCAGCCGAATGTCATCACAGTAGCGGACCCGAGGCAGCACAGCCGCATCAACAGTGAAAATGTGGTGACGGCCCACGATCTGATTTTTTCAAGCCTGACTGATGACCAGCAGGATTTCATCAATCGGAATCTTGACTGCATCATCCGGGTCGGTGAGCCGGTGACGTCCAAACTGACGAACCGATTTTTAGGCAATTCACCGGTCAGACAGATACTGCTCAGTGAATTCGAATTAATCAAAACGTTCCCCGTCCCGCCGGATGAGACATATGTAGGTGACATCGCTGAGACTTTGAAAGACTTGATCGGCAGCGGGGAACAACCGCAATTGAAAAACTGGTTCATCACACTGGACAGATCAGTCAGAAAGTATATAGACAGCAATATGGAAGCATACAGTGACGAAGGCCGCTTCATGTATGAAGTGCTCAGACGTTCGGAAGATGACATCATATTTGCATCCAGCAGCATGCCGATTCGTGACGTCGAGCGTTATGACACAAGACTTGAAAAAAGAGTGTATGCGAACCGCGGCGCCAACGGTATAGACGGTGTCGTCTCCACTGCGATCGCCATGGCGGCAAAAGACAAAGTGACGCTTGTGATCGGGGATATTGCACTCTATCATGATATGAACGGTCTGATCATGTCCAAGCTGAATGATATCGACATCAATATCGTCGTCTTCAATAATGACGGCGGGGGAATCTTCAACTTCCTGCCGCAGTATGAAAATAAAGATCATTTTGAAAGGCTGTTCGGCACACCGCTTGATCTGGATTTCGAATACAGTGCGAAACTTTACGACTTCAGTTATACAAAAATAGAATCGCTGGATGATATGGACGGTTTTGAAATGCCTGCTTCAGGGAGAAACCTCATAGAAATAGTCACAGACCGGACGGACAACCTGGAATCACATCAGAAGCTGAAGTCGGAAATTGCACAGCTGGTGAAACGTTTTGACACTTGATATGCACTTTTATTTTGAAGATGACAATCATTCAGAAACCGTGCTGCTGCTGCACGGCTTCATGTCCGATTTAGAAAGCATGAAAAGTATCGGTGAAAATTTAAGCGATGAGTATAACCTGCTCTATGTTGATCTGCCGGGTTTCGGAGGATCTGGGAGCGTCAGGCATGATTACGATATGGAAGATGTTTCACATGGTATAAGTGAGATACTGGACAGTCTGCATCTGGATAAAGTGCATGTCATTGGCTATTCCATGGGCGGCAGGACAGCCTTGTCATTCGGCGTCCTCTATCCTGAAAAAGTTCATTCGTTAATACTTGAAAGTGCTTCGCCGGGCCTTGCGGACAAAGAAGAAAAAGCGCAGCGCCTGGAAATTGACCGGAAGCGGGCAAGGAAAATCACGGAAGACTATCAGAAATTCCTCGACGACTGGGAAGGTATGGGTTTATTTAAAAGCCAGCAACATCTGTCAGAGGAAGTTTTCAAGGCGCAGCGCTCAATGCGGGAGAGACAGCAGCCAAAAGAAGTGGCGGACAGCCTGCTTAAATACGGCACCGGTGTGCAGCCGTCGTACTGGTCACGGCTTGAAAACCTTAAAATGCCGGTACTTCTGATCACCGGTTCGGACGATCGGAAATTTGTGGCTGTCAATAAAAAGATGGCAGAATCTATAGAAAAGGTGAGATTGGAAACAGTCGGAGGCGCCGGGCATAATATTCATTTAGAATCGGCAGAAAAGTTTGATACAATAATAACAGAGTTCTTAAAATAGGAGGCAGGCTAATTATGGCTAGAGAGTGGGAAACACTTAAAGAATACAAAGAAATCAAGTACGAATATTACAACGGTATCGGCAAGATTACAATCAACCGCCCCGAAGTGAGAAATGCATTTACACCGCGTACGGTGTCAGAGATGATAGACGCATTCACGCGCGCGCGTGATAATCAGGATATCAACGTCATCGTATTGACGGGTGAAGGCGACCTGGCGTTCTGTTCCGGCGGCGACCAGTCGGTCCGCGGACACGGCGGCTATGTCGGCGACGATGATATTCCAAGATTGAACGTACTGGATCTTCAGCGTCTGATCCGTGTCATCCCTAAACCTGTTGTTGCAATGGTAGCGGGCTATGCAATCGGAGGCGGTCATGTACTGCACGTCGTGTGTGATCTGACTATCGCTGCGGACAACGCAAGATTCGGCCAGACAGGTCCTAAAGTCGGCTCATTCGACGCAGGATACGGTTCAGGATACCTTGCACGCATCGTCGGTCACAAAAAAGCGCGTGAAATCTGGTATTTATGCCGTCAGTATAATGCGGATGAAGCACTGGACATGGGCCTTGTGAACACGGTTGTACCGCTGGATAGACTGGAAGATGAAACAATCAAATGGTGTGAGGAAATGATGGAACACTCACCGACGGCGCTCCGCTTCCTGAAAGCTGCGATGAATGCTGATACGGACGGGCTTGCAGGACTCCAGCAGATGGCAGGGGACGCGACACTTCTTTACTATACGACAGACGAAGCGAAAGAAGGCCGTGACGCATTCAAAGAGAAAAGGAAACCGGATTTCGATCAATTCCCGAAATTCCCATAATATCAAACCCATCTTACGGATGGGTTTTTTTGAGGTGTAGGACATGGAAAACTGGCTGAAAAAAGCATATGAGGATGTGCCTGAAAAAACCGCGGTAAAATACGGTGAAGAGACAATGACATATAAAGTTCTGTATGAAGAAGCACACTCCCTTGCCGGGAAAATAAAGTCACTTGGTGAGAAGCGGATCGGAGTCTATATATATAATTCGCTCGAGTCGTTGAAACTGATTCATGCGCTGATGCAGGCCAAGGTGGAAATTGTATTTATCAATACAAGGCTGACGAATCGTGAAATCACAGTGCAGCTGGAAGACGTCAATGTGTCGACGATTATTGCCACAAAGCCATTTGAGATTGACGGTTTTGAAGTCATTGGATTGGAAGTGCTCGATCAGCTGGAGCCTGTGGACTTTGAAGCCGGTTTTTCAGAAGAAGATACCTTGTCCATCATGTTCACTTCAGGGACGACGGGACGGGCCAAAGCGGTGAAGCAGACATACTTGAATCACTATGCTTCGGCAAAAGGCTGCGAAAGCAGATTCGGCTACGATTCTGACAGTGTATGGCTGCAGATCAACCCTATTTTCCATATTTCTGGCCTGTCGATCGTACTCAGGTCGGTAATCGCCCAATGCACAAATATTCTCGTGGATAAGTTTGATGAAGCAGAAATCGTTACTTTACTGAAAACGAATGATGTGACACATACAAGCCTCGTGCCGATCATGCTCGAGAGACTGATCGCCGTCAGCAATGATTTCGGAAGCCATCTGAAAGGCATCTTACTCGGCGGTGCCGGCGTGACTAAGAAGGTGTTGAAAGAAGCGCTGGATAACGGGCTGCCTGTATACAACTCATTCGGCATGACGGAAACATGCTCACAGATCGTCTCCATTCCGTATCATGATAAAAAAATATTGGACGGCACGGTGGGTAAAGCTTTGAAAAATGTGAGCATTAAGACCGATGATAATGATGAACTGCTGGTCAGGGCGGATAATGTGACTCCGGGATATTTGAATGCACCGATGGCACAGGCAGACGGATATTTCAAAACCGGGGATCTTGCACATATAGATGAAGAAGGGTATTTATACATTCTGGACCGCCGTAAAGATCTGATCATCAGCGGCGGAGAAAACATTTACCCGAAAGAGATTGAAGACAGGGTACATGAGGTCGACGGTGTCGAGGGCTGCGTGGTGGTTAAAGTGAAAGATGAGAAGTGGGGCGAAACGCCTGTACTGCTTGTGCATGGTGATAGGAACATTGAAGAAGATATATTGAACCATCTGAACGCGACACTTGCACGGTACAAAATGCCGAAAGAAATACATTTTGTCGATCACATCATAATGACTTCAACCGGCAAAGTATCCAGGCAGCAGAACTTTGAGCATTATATAAAATAAAAACAGCCCGGCTGTGCGGGCTATTTTCCGTTATTTTCATCCATATGGTTTTTAGGGTTCAGAGGGACAGGGTCAAAGCCGCCAGGATGGAACGGATGACATTTGAGTATACGTTTTATCGCCATATAGCCGCCTTTCAGCCCCCCGTGTTCCTGGACTGCTTCGATGCCGTAATTGCTGCATGTCGGATAGAACCTGCATGAAGGCGGGAACATCGGTGAGATGGCTTTCTGATAAAAGCGGAATAATATAATCAGGATTTTTTTCATAGTTTCACCAAGTTTTTTATTAATTTACACATATGATATCGGGTAAATTGAGATTAAGCAAACAAAGGATGTTGATGAAATGAAAGAGTTTACGGATTTTGAAGGCAGAAAAGTGACATTTATAAAAGAGCATGTTGAAAATACGAAACATGTGCTGGCAATTCCAATGTTTAATCATCAATACTTGTTTACCCGTCATAAAATACGTGGAATTGAATTTCCCGGCGGCAAGGTTGAATCAGGCGAAACATTGGAAGAAGCGGTCCAGAGAGAACTGTTTGAAGAGACAGGTGCCGCCGCCGAAAGCCTGAAATTTGTCGGAACGTACACCGTCCATGCAAAAAAACCTTTTAACAAGGCAGTCTATTATATCGAAGTGAAAGATCTGTTCTTTAAATGTGAGTACCTTGAGACGCACGGGCCAGAATTGTTTGATGACGCTGAAGCAATACATGAAGAAGACAGAAGCGTGCTGCTTGATGATGAGTGCATCCATTATTTGTATGAAATGAGCAGGGAAGATGAATTTTTCGGTGGCGGGTGAGGCTTTTATTCGGTTTGAACGGATAAAAATACTTGCTCAAATCTAATTGGGACTGTCAAATCGATCTGTACTTGTTTAAACTGTTGTTCAAATCGAATTCAGCGTTGAAAATCGATTTAAAGCAGTACAAAATGCATGTCAAATCGAAAATGGATGCAAAATCCGATTTCAAGCAGTTGAAATTGACTATCAAATCGAAAAGAATATGATTTCAACAATAAAAAGCCCCTTGACATCTGTAAATGATGTCAAGGGGTTAACTTGTATTACTCAGTCCACTCTGAAACTACATCCTGGTTATCTTCAACCCAGGCTTCTGCTGCTTCCTGAGGTGAAGCACCTTGTTCGATTTCAAGCATGACTTCTTCCATTTGTTCTGTTTCCCAGAAGAAGTTATCAAGAACGCTGTAAGCATGCGGGCTGTCTGCCTCTAAATCCTGTCTGACGATTGTGTTGATCGTTTCAGCTTCACCGAAAGTACCTTCCGGGTCTTCAAGATATTTAAGGTCGAATTCCTGGAATTTCCAGTGTGGTGACCAGCCTGTAACAACGATTTCCTCGCCATTTTCAATTGCAGAGCGGAGCTCTGTCGCCATAGCACCAGATGATGAAGTCTGAACTTCCCAATCGCTGAGGTTATCGTAATCTTCACCTACAGCACGTTCAGCTGCCTGTACAACACCAGCACCTGGCTCGATACCAGTAACTGTCTGGTTCGCTTCATCGCTTAAGTCTGCGATTGAATCAACAGGGAAATCTTCAGGGACTACCATACCGATTGCCGCACCTTCCAGGTTTGGACCAAGGTCTACAATCTGATCTTCGTACTCTTCATAAAGATTACCGTGAGTCAGCGGCAGCCAAGCTGCCACCATGCCGTCTGCTTCGTCTGTAGCAACTGACTGCCACATTACAGCATTATCAAGCGGTGTAATTTCAACGTTATACCCTTCGTCTTCCAATACTTTCTGCATTACGTGAGTGGAAGCAATTTCTGTATCCCATTCAACGTAAGATAGAGTGATGTCTTCTTCACCTAAGTCACTGCTGCCTTCTGAACCATTTTCCTCTGTAGACTCAGCGCTCTCATCAGTGCCTTCTTCACCACTGTCAGATTCGTCTGCGCCGCCGCAGGCAGCCAGCACAAGTGAAAGAACGGCCGTTAAAAATAATAGATGCCATTTCTTCATAAATAAACTCCTCCTATAAAATATATTATTTATTTGAATTGCTGGTCTGGGTAAATCTATCTATGATAATTGCCAAGATAACTATTCCCAGTCCGGCAACAAATCCCGGTCCTACTTGAGCTCTCTGTAGTGAACTCAATACTTCAGTGCCCAGTCCTGGCGCACCGATCATTGATGCAATGACAACCATGGAAAGTGCAAGCATGATCGTCTGGTTAATTCCTGCCATAATTGACGGTCTGGCAAGAGGAAGCTGTACTTTAAGTAATTTCTGCATCGGTGTTGTACCGAATGAATTACTGGCTTCAATCAATTCTTCCGAAATCTGTCTGATACCCAGATTTGTCAAACGGATGGTCGGCGGCGATGCGAAAATGACGGATGCGAATACACCCGGCACCATACCGATACCGAAAAATGCCACTGCCGGTATTAAGTATACGAAAGCAGGCATCGTCTGCATCAAGTCGAGTATGGGTTTAATAATCATCTCAAAAGTATTGCTCCTGGACATTAAAATTCCAAGCGGCACACCGATGATGATTGAAATCAAGCCGGCAATGATGACGAGAGTCATCGTATCAATCAGATTTTCCCATAATCCCTGGTTATATATGAACAATAGTCCAATACCGATAAGAATAGGGGAGAGCACTTTTTTCTTCATAAAGATGGCGGATAACGCCATGACGATGAGAATGAATAATACAGGCGGAATGAATTCCAGCCCGGCGATTATCCAGTTCATCAAAGTGCCCAGATAATTATTTATCGGATCGAAGATGAAGTTGAATGCACTGGTGAGCCATCTGACAAAATCTGAAGTCCATTCGGAAAGTGGGAGGCGAGGTATGTTATCTAACATCTTCTTCCACCTCATTTCCAACAGCAAGAACTTCGAATACTTTATTAAACTCCACTATGCCGACAACTTCGTCATTTTCCTTCACTGTTAACTCTGTGATGCCGTTTTTAAATGATTCATATGACTTGTATAAAAGATCTTCAGAATCAATCGCAGGGTTGGCATCGGTGTTTTCCTGGGGGGTTGCCGGCCGCATAATATGTTTCACTTTCAGTACTTTCGAGCGGTCGATATCTTTAACGAATGCTTTAACGTAGTCGTTTGCAGGATTTGTAACGATTTCTTCCGGTGTACCGACCTGTGCGATTTCTCCGTCTTTCATCAGAGCGATGCGGTCGCCGATACTCAGCGCCTCATCCAGGTCGTGAGTGATGAAGACAATTGTTTTCTGCATTTTTTGCTGCAGCTGAAGCAGTTCATTCTGCATCTCTTTTCTGATCAGAGGATCAAGTGCAGAGAAGGCTTCATCCATCAGCAGAATATCCGTATCATTGGCAAGCGCCCGGGCAAGGCCGACCCGCTGCTGCATACCGCCGGAAAGCTGGCTTGGTTTTTGATCTTTATAACCGTCCAGCCCAACCAGTTTCAGTGCATGCTCAGCTTTTTCCATTCTTTCTTTCTTTGGAACATTCCGTACTTCAAGACCGAAAGCGGTATTATCCAAAACGGTTTTAAAAGGAAACAGTGCAAAGCTCTGAAAAACCATGCTGAAGTTTTCTCTTCTGAATTCTCTTAATTCAGAAGTACTCAATTTTGAAACGTTCTTACCTTTAACCATCAAGTCACCGGTCGTTGGATCTATGAGACGGTTGATTAAACGTATCAGGGTGGATTTACCGCTGCCTGACAGCCCCATGACAACGAAAACTTCACTTTTCTCAATCGTCAGATCCGCTGACTTTACAGCTACAGTCGATCCGGTTTCACTTAAAATTTCATTTTTGGTTTTATTTTTATGTAATAATTCTTCCACTTCTTTGGTGTAGGCACCAAAGATCTTTGTGACATCCTTGATTTCAATAACACTCAAAATTATCATTCCTTGCTTGATGATTAGATTTATGTGCAATGAACATATATTGTGATTAATTCTTGACCTTATTTAACGTAACACAGTGAAATACATAAATCAAACCAGCTTAGTAAAAAATTACTAGTTAACATTTAAATATTACTATTTAAAAGTAACCGTGCAAATGTGGTTACTTATTATAAAAAATTTTCCATTTAATGCTGTTATGATTTCGCGCAGTATATTGACTTCTATAACCACAAACGATTACAACAATTAAACAGCCTGGCACCGGTATGATTTCGGGTACAGGCTGTTGCATAATTGTTTTATTATTTTAGTGTCTACTTGAAGGGCAGCGGTTCAGTTATGCCAGGAAAGTATGATTTATTCCTATTCACTGAATCCTACTCTGTATAAGTGTGTTTCCTCATCAAATCCTGTTTCTTCACTCCAATTCATTACATCCTCACTCACGGGTGTGACGTATGAGAAATTCAGCGTTGGTATCACCGGAATTTCTTCTATCATCAGTTCCTGCCACTCATCATAAATTTCAATCCGTCTATCTATATCCAGTGCTTCCTGTGAGTTACCCTGAGTCAAAAGTTCTGTACTTTCGTCTGATTCATAGCGTGTGTAATTGAATGGGGCATCGGCACCGTAGAACTGGTCAGGGTTTACGTCAGTACCGACATTCCATGATGCTTCGTAAATATCGATATCTGAATCGTCGTTTTCCACCATATCATAAAAAGTGTTGAATTCTGTCAACCGGTTATCGACAAGTCTGACATGGAGGCCTACAGCTCTCCAGGACTGCATCAAATAGTTTGCAAATGGTTCTGCGACATCACCGCCTGACATTGCAAGATAGCTGATTTCAAGCGGTTCTCCGTCAGGTGTCTCCCTGAATCCGTCATCGTCTATGTCTTCATAGCCGGCTTCATCCAAAATACGGTTTGCTTCATCAGGATCGTATTCTGGAACATCAAGATCATCTTTATGGAATCCTTCGTGAACAGGTGACATTACTGAAGATGCTTTCCAAGCAAGTCCGTTGAAGAAATTTTCTCCCATGGCATCAAGTTCAATCGCATGCCACATGGCACGTCTGAGATTGACATCTCCCATTTTCATCTCATCCGGTTTATAATCCACCTGTCCATTTTCTTCATCCCATTCTCCGAGTTTGAAACCGATGTATCCATAAGAGTTCTGAAGCTGCATCAGCCATTCGACACCTTCCATGTCATGTACATCAGGAAATTGTGTTGAAGGAAATGATGCAGCGACATCAATTTCACCACTTTCCATCGCATTGGCAATGGAGGAGGGCGGAATCACACTGACTTCCATACCGTCAAGCTGTGGTTCACCTCTCCAGTAATCTTCAAATTTGGTCAGTGATATCGTTTCTCCTGTCACGATTGAATCCACTTTATACGGTCCGAGACCGATTGGATTTTCCCTTGTTTCAGGTGCTGAAGCCATATCTTCAATATCGACACCTTCATAGTGGTGTTCCGGGAAAGCATAAAACCAGAAACCACCCGAAGTGAGGGATGGTGCAAGTTCCTTATATGTAAACACAGCGGTGTCATCATCAATCACTTCTATTCCTGAGATTTCATCCGCGTCACCGGATTTATATTCGTCATATCCTTCAATAAGAGTGAACCCGTCTGTTGTTCCTCTTACACCGTCATAATCAGGATGACCTATTACTTCGTACGAAGCGACATAATCCTGGATGGTCAAAGGCTCTCCATCATGCCAGTATACGTCTTCGGCAACGGTGAAGGTTACAGTGCTGTCTTCTTCATTCATATCAAAATGAATCGCACCTTCATTTGTAAATTGCATATTTTCATCTGAAGTGAACACTGATTCATCAAAGAACCCAAGCATAGTCATGTCTGGTGTACCAGTATAAAAATTATAATTCAGCGTACCTTCAAAAGGTGTACTGGATGAATAACCGATATTGAGTGTACCTTCACCTGTGGGATCCCCGGTATTCGACACAGTCTGCGGAAAGTCCTCATAGTCAAACAGTTCATTCCCATCCGATTCATCGTTTTCTACAGTCTCATCGTCAGCGGCGGCATTATCACCAGTCTCAGGCTCAGGCGGATCGTCACCACATGCTGTAAGAAGCAGGCTCATTGTAAAAAATAAAAGCAGCATTCTAATACTGAATCCTTGTTTCATGTAATTCTCCCCTCGTTTTGAAATCGCTTTCATATAAATGTTATCACAAACTCATGTAAAGTACACTATTATTTCAAATTTTCTAATAATTTTAAAGAGATAAAAATAAGGGGTGAAAGCTTATAAGACTTTGATATCTTATTGGAGAATCCTATTTCTGGGCAGTAAGAAAGGAAAACCTTCCATTTAAATAAGATTAAATGGAAGGTTGATTGTAATTATTAAACTATTAAAATCCGCCTTTTTGAGCAATCTCTGTCGACTGTTCTCCGAATTTATCAAAGTTTTCCTTGAATAATTCTTTCAGATTATTCGCTTTCTCATCATAGCCTTCTTTATCCAGCCATGTATTTTTAGGCATCAGCAGTTCATCAGGTACTCCTGTAACGGATACAGGAACATTCAGGCCGAATGTATCATCTTTTTCAAATTCTCCAAGTTCCAGTTCACCACTGATGGCACGGCGGATCATAGTACGTGTGTGTGTCAGATCCATACGTTTACCGATACCGTAACCGCCGCCGGTCCATCCGGTATTGACCAGGTAGACGTTGACATCGTGCTTATCGATGAGACGGCCCAGCATTTTGGCGTATACCGTTGCTTCCAAAGGAAGGAACGGTGAACCGAAGCATGAAGAGAATACAGGCTGAGGTTCTGTTACTCCTCTTTCCGTACCTGCCAGTTTCGATGTGAATCCGCTCAGGAAGTGATACATCGACTGATCTTTGTCCAATTTACTGATTGGAGGAAGGACACCGAATGCATCTGCTGTCAGGAATACAATCGTCTTAGGATGTCCGGCTACTGACGGAATGCGTGCATTGTCGATATAGTGGAGCGGGTAGGCTGCACGGGTATTTTCAGTCAATGTTTTATCTTCATAATCCGGGGTGCCTTCTTCGTCCAGAACAACGTTTTCGAGTACTGTTCCAAATTTAATGGCACTGAAAATTTCAGGTTCCTTTTCTGCAGAGAGATCGATCGTTTTTGCATAGCAGCCGCCTTCGATATTGAAGACACCCTCGTCATTCCAGCCGTGCTCATCGTCACCGATCAGATCACGGTGAGGATCTGCAGATAAAGTCGTTTTGCCTGTGCCAGACAGGCCGAAGAATAGGGCAACGTCTTTGTTTTCGCCGACGTTCGCTGAACAGTGCATGCTCATGACACCTTTTTCAGGCAGCAGGTAGTTCATAATGGAGAAGATGGATTTTTTCATTTCTCCCGCATACTCCGTACCGCCGATCAAAATGACACCTTTTTTTAGTGAGACGATGACAAATGCCTCGGAGTTCGTGCCATCAACTGAAGGATCTGCTTTAAAGGTCGGTGCAGATACGATGGTGAACTGTGGATCGATACCGAGTGCCTCTTCTTTAGTGTCCGGACGGATGAAGAGATTTTGAACGAACAGGTTGTGCCAGCTGAATTCATTGATGACCTGCAGGTCCAGGCGGGTGGATTCATCAGCACCGGCATATCCTTTGAACACAAAAGTTTCATCTTTGGAATTTAAATGATCAATCACTTTTTCAAAAAGATTATCAAAAATCTCTTCTGAAATCGGCTGGTTTACTTCACCCCAGTGAATTTTGTGGCTGGATACGTTATCTTCCACTATGAAGCGGTCTTTCGGACTGCGTCCTGTGTATTTGCCGGTTTCTGCTTTTAGAGCGCCTGTATCAGTTAAAGCGCCTTCACCTCTTCTTAATGAAGCGGTAACAAGTTGTGGCGCAGAAAGTTGGACTTCTGTTGTATCTTTGGATACTAACTTTGAGATTAAATCGGAATGGTTGACCATATGTATGCCTCCAGGAGTTTATTTTAATGTACCAATTGCAAATAGTATAACACATTAATAAATGAGGTGACACATTAAATCAGTACATTATTAACTTTAGATTAATGATACTATCTGCATTTTAAAATGTTAAGCTCAGTCTTGTTGAAAGTGGTTAATTTACACGATTAAAATCTTTGAAAAAGCAGAAAATTTGCAGCGATTATGAATGAGTTATATACCAAATGTGAAATATTATCAAGAATGTGGGCTATTATCTTATATTTAAATGAAAATAGTATATAATTAGATGTAAATATATAGAAAAGGAGCAAGTAAAATGAAGAGGCTTTTATTTGCAGTCGGTTTTGCGATGGTAATGGTTCTTGGTGCATGCGGCGGGGAAGCGGAATCTGATGCGGTATCATCAGATGAATTGTCAGAGCAGATTTCACAGCTTGAATCTGATAAAGAACAGCTTGAAGAGGAAGTTGACGGATTACAGGACGAAAATGAGGTGCTGAAATCACAGAGCGGCAACGATGATGTTGCAGAAGAACTCGAGATGGAAATCGAAAATATGAAGGAGGAAAATGATGCCCTCCGGTCTGAGATTGAAACCCTGGAAGAGGAAAATAATGAAGTCTATGATGAAAACCAGGCGCTCATGAATCAGGTTTCAGACTTGGAAAAAGAATTGTCTTCTGCAGAAACAGAATCTGAGGAACAAGCAGCTGAAGAGAACGTCGATGATGAAGAAGAGATGGAAACAGCTTCACAAAACGGAGATGTACCAAGAGAGTGGGAGGTGGCTTTGGACAGTGCATACACATATGCTGAAATCATGTCGATGTCAAAAGCGGGGATTTACGATCAGCTTGTGTCCGAGTATGGAGAGAACTTCCCGCCTGAGGCCGCACAATATGCCATAGACAATATAGAATGGGATTGGAAGGCAAATGGACTTGAGTCCGCAGAGACTTACCGCGATATGATGAGCATGTCGAATGCGGCTGTTTATGACCAGCTGGTTTCAGAGTATGGTGAACAGTTTACAGCTGAAGAAGCTCAGTATGCGGTGGATAATCTGGACTAATGGGGGATATCGATGAAACTCCGGCATTAACACCTTGAATTGTCGTCCGCACTCTAGTATATTTAATTTAAGTTATCTCTTATCAAGAGCAGGTGGAGGGAGCAGACCCGTCGAAGCCCAGCAACCTCTTTTATTAAAGAAAGGTGCTAAAGAATGCAGATTATTCTGATCGATAAGGGGAAGAGCGAAGCCTTTTCTCTATGTCAGGGAGAAGGCTTTATTTTGTTTTAAGAGATAACGAATAACTTAAAGGAGACATATACAGAATGAGTGAAAAGAATTTATTTACATCAGAGTCGGTGACAGAAGGGCATCCGGATAAAATTGCAGACCAGATTTCAGACGCGATACTGGATGAAATTATCAAACAGGATAAAGACGCACGGGTTGCCTGTGAAACTGTCGTAAATACAGGGCTTGCAATGATTGTAGGAGAAATCAGCACTGAAACTTATGTGGACATTCCTAAAATCGTCAGGGAAACGGTGAAAGGGATCGGCTATATCGATGCAAAATACGGTTATGACTATAAAACGATGTCAGTATTGACAGGCATTGATGAGCAGTCGGAAGATATCGCAGTCGGCGTGGACAACGCGATAGAGACGAGAACGACGGATGAAATTACGACAGGAGCAGGGGACCAGGGGCTGATGTTCGGTTTCGCTTCCAATGAAACTTCTGAATTGATGCCGCTGCCGATATCACTGGCCCACAAATTATCACGCCGGCTATCAGAAGTCCGGAAAAATGATACATTGAACTATTTGCGTCCTGACGGTAAAACACAGGTCACCGTCGAATACGATGAGAACAATAAAGTGAAGCGTGTGGATACGATCGTCGTTTCTACACAGCACAGTGAAGATGTATCTACACAGCAGATTTACGATGATCTGCTCGAACATGTCATAGAAGCGGTTGTTCCGGCGGAGCTGCTGGACGAAGAGACCAGATACTTCATCAATCCTACAGGCCGCTTTGTGATTGGCGGCCCTCAGGGGGATGCAGGTTTAACAGGCAGAAAAATCATTGTCGACACATACGGCGGCTATGCAAGGCACGGCGGCGGCGCTTTCAGCGGCAAAGATCCGACTAAAGTTGACCGCTCTGCTGCATACGCTGCAAGATACATTGCTAAAAATATCGTTGCCAGCGGACTTTCTGATAAATGTGAAATCCAGCTTGCATATGCAATCGGGGTCAGTCAGCCTGTATCGATTTCGGTTGACACATTCGGAACATCATCAGTTGAAGAGAACAGAATAGTAGAAGCGATCAGAGCATTGTTCGATCTGTCACCGGACGGTATCATTGAAATGCTTGATCTGAAACGTCCGATTTATAAGGATACCGCAAGTTACGGACATTTTGGACGTGAAGATATCAGCCTGCCTTGGGAAGCACTGGATAAAGTGGAAAAAATCAAATCATTTTTAAATCAATAATCAAGAATCAAGACATAAATAAACCCGGAGCAATTCTGCTCCGGGTTTCTAATTTTAAATTGGGGTTGAAGATTACATACCTTCGTCTTCTTCCTCTTCATCTTCTTCTTCGTCATCCATTGCTGGATCTTCTTCTTCATCTTCTTCTTCTTCGTCATCCATCGCTGGATCTTCAGCGCCTTCTTCCATTGCCGGATCTTCTGCTGCTGGATCTTCTTCACTTTCTCCGCCGCCGCATGCACCAAGTACCATTACTGATGCAAGGCCGCCTGCCAATAGATATTTTTTAAGTTCCATAGTAAAAGCCTCCTAATTAATTTTCCTAATATAATTAATGAGTAACCCTGCTAATTCTTTATCTCTATATAGCAAGTTATAGTAACACTACCCATGTGTTGATTATTAAAACATATTATATTGAAAAAATTAAATGATATGGTATAAAAATCGGCAAACCAAAAGTGTAATATGTTATTTAAAAAGTCTTTCAAAGCTGTCATATCAACGATTCTGCCATTTTTATAATATTTAGGATTTTAAGGTGTGAAAATTTGATAAAATAATTCCTTTCTTTTGTATCGATAACTATTCGCAGTATTGTTATAATATTAGAGGAGAAAGATATCGAAAATACAAACGGAATAGGAGATATGCGTATGAACACTGAGATTTTCACAAATCCGATTTTTATAGCTGTAGCAGCTGTATTATTAATTCTGGTTATTGTATTTCTAGTGTATTATTTCAAACATCGTAATGATATCAATAAAGTTCAGGACTCATACAATGAAGAAAAACAAAGTCTGATTGATAAATATGAGAATGAACGGGAAGAGGAACATCTGACTCATAAGAAGGAAGTTTCGACTCTCAATGAAAAATACCACAATGATACAAACTTACTGAATAACAAGCTTGAAAGTCTGCATCAGTTTACAGTGGACAAGGGAGAGTACCTGACGGATCTGGCGCTGATCCAGTTGAAAGAAAAGCTGGTCGATGAAGGAAAAATCCGCGATGCCGACATGCTGATATTGTCGAATGTGTATCTTCCAAGCCGCAACTTTACAAACACAAGAAAAATTGATCATCTCGTACTGACCCGCACAGGTCTGTATCTGATCGATTCAAAATACTGGAGTGGACACATCCTTCACGGCATCAGTGAAAACAATTTTGAAGAACTGCCATATATCGAGTCTTTCTTTGAACTGTTGAATTTGGATAAAACTCAGGAACAGACATTGATTTTTGATAAATCAGATCCTGAAAATATATCTGTGAATCACTATAATCCGATAATTGACGAGACAAAATTATCTGCGGAGAAACTGAAAAATATATTGAAACTGCAATATGATGTTGTACCTTTGATATACTTCAATCCCAAAGATGGCGGAAATTATTCAATTGCCAATTACTCTGATGATAATGTCAAAGTGCTGGTCGGTAAAGACGCATTGGAAGAGTTTTTCCTGAAATATATTTTCCACGGCAGATTCCAGTACACCGTCAAAGACCTGGCAGAAATTGAAGATGCAATTTTAACACTGAATCCATAGATTCATTTTGCTGATTCATCTCAATGACCCTATACTTCGTGTATGGGGTTTTATTTTATAAAAAATTCTTTACGGAAAAGATACCGGAGGCGGAGTAATGAAGAAAAGAATAGCTGTTATCGGAGGGGGCGTCGCCGGCAATGCCGTCCTGCACCATATCGTCAATAATACGAATTTTGATACGTCATACAGAATTGATATTTTTGATTCGGAGGATCATATGGGGCGGGGAAAGCCGTATATCGAAGACAGTGAAGTTCTGCTGCTCAATATACCTTCTGATGAAATGTCGATGACCAATGTCCCTTATAGTTTTGACGAGTGGCTCGTATCCCGTGGGCTGCCGGTTGAACATTTTAATTCAAGGAAACATTTCGGTGATTATTCTGCCGATATGTTCCGGCGTGCAGCCGTCGCGCATTCAAATGTCCGGCTGATCAATGATCTGGTGATAGATGTCATATACAACGAGGAGAAGGAAACTTTCGCAGTCATATCCGACTATAAGACGGATGAATATGATGCTGTGTTTCTGACGACGGGCCAGTTGAGCTACAACGACCCGTATCATTTGAAGGGCATGGATAATTACATCCACAATCCTTACCCTCTCAATCAAAATATTACAGATCCTGAAGGCTCGGTCGGAGTGATCGGGACCGGATTGTCTGCCATCGACTGTGTGAGATATTTGATGATTGAACAGTCGGCAGATGCAGTTCATTTGTTTTCAAGAAGCGGCGACATGCCTTCGGTAAGGGGGACAAGTCATGATCTAAATATAAAATACTTTACCGGGGCCGAGGTGGATTCATATATAGAGGATGATATGATTTCACTGGATAAAATCATAGAACTTTTCAAAAAGGAGATGGCGGAGCAGGGGGTGGATGAAAAACTGTTCTATCGTCATCCCGAAAGTACTTTGGAAGATTTGAAGTTTGACCTGCTCCATGCCGATGCTGTAGGGAAACTGCAATATTTGATCATCGCTGTCAATCCGCTGTTCAGCAGAGTGTTCCCGTACTTTTCAAAATCGGATAAAAGAAAGTTCATGAAAGAAGTCCATCCGCTGATCGATAAAAATCACTCGCCGATGCCGCCTGAAGTTGCACGTCAGCTGGTCGACTGGGCCGAAGAGGGCAGAGTGCGCATCATTGACGGCATCGAAGCAGTGGAAACAAACGGACGGTTTGAAGTGAAAACTGACAGGGATGAAACATTCAAGGTGGATTATCTGATCAATGCGACAGGTCCGATAAAGGATATTGAACAAGAACCTGCACCTTTAATTGTGAATCTTGTCGACCGTATGTTGATTGCGCCAAGCGAACTCGGCGGATTGCTCGTCGATAAACAGCACAGGGTGATCAGCCCGCGATATGGGACGTTGAATCATATGTATGCGATCGGACATCTGACTTTCAGCTCCGACTATATGTCAAATACGGTGAATATACTGGTAAAGAATACGAAGCTGATGGTTGAACGGATTATGGAACAATGACAAAACCCTGCTGCCGTTTTTTTACGGACAGCAGGGTTTTATTTACTTTCTGAACAGCTGATAGGCGGCAATCAATGCGGCTGCACCGGCAGCAATGGCTGTGCCGGCCTGGAAACGCTTGTCTTTTGTAATGCCTTTGACTACAAGGTTGATATTTTGAGGACGCTCTGCGAGACGTCTCATGAAATATGCATACCAGTCGTAGCCGAATGGAACGTAAACGACTGTATTATATCCACGCTGAACGAGATTTCTCTGATAGTCTTTTCTGAAGCCGTATAACATCTGAAATTCAAACTGATCATTAGGGATATTGTTTTCTTTGATGAAATCAATCGTTTCTTCTATTATGTTATGGTCATGCGTCGCAATGGAAGTAAACCCCCTGCCTTCGAGCAGGTGTGTTTTTATGAGTCTCAAATAGGCGGCATCGATATCTCTTTTATCCTGAAAAGCGACTTCGGGTACTTCTTTGTACGCCCCTTTTACGAGACGGAGTCTCTGGTCCTTATATTTGATGACATCTTCTCTTGAGCTGAATAAGTATGACTGTATGACAGTCCCGACATTATCAAACTCTTCCAATACGGTATCAATCAGACGGATTGTATCATCGTATGCGGCATAGTTTTCCATATCGATATTGACGAACATATCCGCCTGTTTTGCCACGGTCAATATTTCACGTGTATTTTCAAGGCAGAAATCATAGTCGATATGAAGACCTATTTGAGATAATTTTACTGATGCATGAGCATCCACATTATTCTCATCGATTGCTTTGATCATTTCGATGATGTTGCCTTTTTCCCATAATGCGTCGGATTTCTCTGTGATGAATTCACCGAGATTATCAAACGTGACGCTCATACCCTGGTTATTGATGTCTTTAATACGCTCGATCGTGTCTTCCACTTTAATGCCGCCGACCACTTTATCGGCGCCAAATTTCAAACCAATTTTTTTGGTAGTGTCATTTAAAATTTTGTTCTCTGAAAGATGTATGAAAATATCTCTTAATACTGGCATAAAACCTCTCCTACTTTAATAATGTTCAACATATATATTGTACCCCTTTATATAAAAGGTAGACAATCATTTTTAGAAAATTATGGATATAATTTGAATTTTTTAGTCATTGTCATTTTTATAATGTGGAATGTGATTTGTATACGTGTTGTTGATCCTTTCCATTTCACTTATATCCTCGTCCGTTAAGTCTCTTACCACTTTTGCCGGTCTTCCAAACGCAAGTGTCTTCGGAGGAATCTTCGTGCCGGGGGTGACCAGACTGCCGGCACCGATGAAAGCACCTTCACCGACCTCCGCACCGTCGAGAATGGTTGAATCCATTCCTATCAATGCATTATTTCTGAGTGTACAGCTGTGCAGTGTCACTTTGTGGCCGACAGTGACGTAGTCCTCTATTATGAGAGGCATATCAGGTGTTTCATGTAAGATCGACAAGTCCTGGATATTGCTATGTTTACCAATTTTGATGGGTGCAATATCGCCGCGTAAAACACTGCCGAACCAGATTGAGGCATACTCATCAATGGTTACATCGCCGATTACTGTCGCGTTCGGCGCTACAAAAGAGCTTTCATGTATTTGTGGTGACATTCCCTTATAATTCAGTTTCATTTCCACTATCCTTTCTCCATTTTGTTGTTATAATAATTATATCATAGAGAATTACAAAAGGATTGAAGGAGACTTGCCTTAAATGTGGAAATGGGAAACGGAGTATGAACCGAAAGGGGTCGTTGTCGTCATTCATGATATGCTCGAGCATCATGAGTATTACAACGGTTTAATCAGTCAATTGAGAAGTTCAGGCTATCATGTCATTACAGGCGATCTGCCGGGTCACGGCCAGACGACAAGAGTGCACAAGGGGCACATTACCGACTTCTACCAATATGTGGACAGAGTGCTGGAATGGTTTGAGAAGACGAAGGAATATCATCTGCCGACATTCGTCATCGGCCAGGGGCTCGGCGGGCTGATTGCGCTGGAATTGATTAAACAGCACAATATAAATATTGACGGTGTCATTCTTTTGAATCCGCTACTGTCATTCAAGCAGTCATTCATGAACAGGAAAAATACATTGATGACCAGTGTAAGAGCGACGAGTGATGAAACGAAGTTTAACCCGGGCATCAAAATGAAATACTTCACTTCGGATAAAAACTACCTGGAACGTTATGAAAATGATGAATTACTTGTCAAAAAAGTGAGCTATCACTGGTATAAGACCGTCATCAACCAGATGAAGAACACTGCAGAAAATATTGATGAGCTCCCTGATGTGCCTGTCATGGCCATATTCAGCAATGAGAATGAAATCATAGAACCTTTCATCTCATCTAATTATGTTAAAAAATTGATGAGCAGGGAACTTCATGTCATTATGCTGGACAGTGAAGACCACAGCATATTTCAGCGGGAAGACACTGAAATTCCATACTATTACCTTGAAAGATTCTTTGATTCGCAGCTCTTCAGAATCGGACTTTTATAAAATAAAAACTCATACTGCCGGATTAATTCCCGGCAGTATGAGTTTTTTCTATGCAGAAAATGAACGGCGCATTATTCCGCTGGTTGATGAAGCGGTATTCGAGAACTTTCGCTTCATCCTGGGGCAGGCCGGAGAGGAAATCGTACAGCGCATCTTTTTCCTCTTTGCCATTTGGGTGGCCGTGATAGACGACGATCACGATTCTGCCGCCGGGTACGAGAGTGTTGAGTATCCGGGTGACCGCCTTTAAAGTGGATTCACTTCTGGTCGTAATGGATTTATCACCTTTAGGCAGGTAGCCGAGGTTGAACATTGCCGCTTTCACATTACTGCCTATGTAATCTTCGGCATTGGCATGTGAATCTTGTATGAATTGTATGTTGGTCATGCCCTCAGTCAGTTTTTTTGCATTATTGACTGCCTCTTCCTGGATATCAAAACTGTATACTTTTCCGGAAGGGCCGGCCAGTTCGGCCATGAATTTTGTGTCATGGCCGTTGCCGCATGTGGCATCTATCAAAATATCATTTTCTTCTGCGATCTCTTCGATCAGTGATTTTGCCTTTGGAAGAATTCTTTCAAGCATATGGGGTCCACCTCTTCTTTATAAATGGATTTTACCATATGCATTGTGTAATGGACATAAGGCATATATCATTTTATGTAACAGGTCAGGAGATGAGGGTAAATATGATTGAAGTGCGCAATTTGTCGAAGACATACGGCCATAAGCATGCTGTACGCAATTTGAGTTTTAAAGTGAACGAAGGTGAGCTGTTCGCTTTTCTCGGACCGAACGGATCGGGTAAATCGACGACGATCAAAATGCTGACGGGTCTTACTGAGAAATCTTCCGGTGATATTGAAATACTCGGGCAACAGCCGGGTATAAACAGTGTTTCACTAAAAAGGGAATTGAGTTTTGTTCCGGATACGCCGGATATCATGGGGAAACTGACAGGCAAGGAATATCTGGATTTTGTGGCGAGCGTCTATCAAATGTCTCAGGAAAATTATGAGGACAAATCTAAAGAGTTGCTGGAACTGTTCGATTTAAGCGGCGCGCTCGGTACATTGGTTGAGGAATATTCCCACGGGATGCGTCAGAAGCTTGTAATTACCGGTGCTCTGATGCATGAGCCAAAAGTCATTTTCATGGATGAACCGAACGTCGGGCTTGATCCGAAGAGTAACCGCAATTTGAAAAGCTATTTAAAGAAATATGTGGATGACGGCAATACGGTCTTTTTAACGACACATACACTCGGGCTCGCAGAAGAGATTGCCGATCGGATATTGATTATTTATGAAGGGGAAGAAAAAGCGACAGGTACACTTTCCGAGCTGAGAACAAAAAGCGGTCTTGTATCCGGTTCACTTGAAGATGTCTTTTTAGCGCTGATCGGGGAGGAGGAAGTGAATGTTTCCGATTCTGAAAGTCGAGATTCAATCGGCGGTTAATTATTTAAAAAATTTACGCACGCAGACGATTGTATCTCTGGTCATCATCGCTTTATTCGCAGTGATTTTTCTGCCGTTAATCATCATCACTATGTTTAATTTTCTGTTATTGGCAGAAGAGAGCATTCTTTCATCCATAATGGTGATGATATCTGTGCTCATCATGATTATACTGTCGCTGATCACCGTCAACCGGATAGTAAAAGATATGTTCATGAATGAAAACATGCAGTTATATCTTACTTTTCCGGTCAAAGCAGTCGAACTGCTGCGGGCGAAATTCATCATGCAGCTGTTTACGGGCATCCTGCCGGTCACAATACCGATCGGTTTGATTGTCGGCGTAGCATTCACTTTCAGATATTCGAGCATTTTACCGCTGGTATCAGCAATCTTATATTTCATGTTGCTCAGTATACTGACACTCGGACTAAGCTACATAATTGTATTCCTGGTGACAAAAGTTGCGAGTCCTAAGAAAGTATCGGAGATATTGACGTTTATCGGCGGTTTTGCGGCAGTTCTGCCGTATCTTATCATTACGTTTGGCGTCGTCAATATTGAAACGGTAATCAAGTATTTGCCGAATCCTGCAGGGTTATATGAGGGCTTTATTTACAATGTGAATCTTCTGGAATTTACCGTATTTACATTATTAAGTATTATTTTATCCATCATCATTTTTGTGAGTCTGACACAGGTGGTTAAAAATGGATTTTTAAAAGGATGGATCACCACTTCAGGGCGCAGCAGGAAAGCAGGCAGTACGTCCCTCGACGTTAATTCTGTCAAAGGTGCACTGTTGCAAAAAGATATTAAAATGACATTGAGAGACTTTAAGGAATGGGCGGCAGTTTTACCGCAATACTTCATTCCGTTTGTCGTTTATTTTGTGGCATATAATCCGGTGGCTTCCGATGGTTATCCTGAGATGAATATGGACGGGGTGATCATCTCTGTATCCATTACGGGTACTGTCATCATCTCGATATTCGTTTCTGCTTCAAATACCGCGAGGGATGCGAGACATTACTCAATGATGCGGGCATTGCCTCTGAAGGCGGCGGACATAGTGGATTCTAAATTCATATATAATTTCATAACGATCGTTCCGGTCTATATGCTGATGTCGCTGGGGGTCTTTTTGTTTACAGATGTTTCCGCAGCCGGACTTTTCTACAGTCTTGTCTTTATACTGATGACTGCGCTTGCTGTCATTCCTATCGGCATGTGGTTCGGTGCGAAATTCCCGGTGGTCAACACCAACAAGCCGACTGAACGGATGGATACCGGTGCCTCGATCATTATGATGATTGTAATTCTGATTTTAATTTTTTCAACAGGGTTCATGTCGAATGTATTCATTGATGCAGATGGTGATATAAATCATCGGATGACTGGTATAATGGGAGTGGTGATGCTTGCACTCAGTGCGGGAATTTACTTTATAGTGACAAAAACGGTGAAAAATATATATCACAGAGGATTGAAGATTGTTTATAAGGGGTGATGAAAATGGCAGTTGTTTACGAGGAATTTCCGGTTGGATGGCTGAAAATCGTCGATGAGGATGAAGAGATTATCAGGATCGATTATGCAGAAGCGCCTGAAAAGAGTGATGAGCGGTCTGAAGTGATAAATGTTTGTATCGATCAGCTGAATGAGTATTTTGAAGGCCGGAGAAGTGAGTTTACAGTACCGGTCAATTATAGATACAGCGGGACGAAGTTCCAGCAGAAAGTCTGGAATGAACTGTGGGAGATCCCTTACGGCCGGACGATCAGTTATAAGGAACTCGCTGAAAGGTGCGGCGGCGCGAACTATTCAAGGGCTGTCGCCAATGCGAACGGCAAAAATCCGGTGTCGATCATCGTGCCGTGCCACAGGGTCATTTCAAGTGACGGGACCCTCGGCGGCTACACGGGCGGTCTGGATAAAAAGTCGAAATTGCTGACGATTGAAGGGTTGCAATTGATTTAAATGTTTTTATACACTTGCTAATATTTAAAAAATAACATATATTAGTACTTGTACAGAAGTAGTAATGCGATGCTGTTTCAAGAGAACCGGTGGCGGTGAAAACCGGTATCAGCGGACCGTGAACTTGTCTGTATCCTGTGAATTGAATATTTTTGAGATGCACTTTTTAAGTGAATGCGGGTGGTACCGCGGTCAGATAGATCGTCCCATGTTTTATTAAACATGGGATTTTTATATACTTTTTTACACACAATAGGAGGGTCATAATGGCTTATAATCACAGAGAGATTGAAAAGAAGTGGCAGGAATTCTGGGAAAATAATAAAACATTCAAAACAGATGAAGAATATGGCAAGAAGAAGTTTTACGCGCTGGATATGTTCCCGTATCCGTCCGGAGCCGGACTTCACGTCGGACACCCGGAAGGGTACACGGCGAC
Source organism: Lacicoccus qingdaonensis (assembly GCF_900101075.1). Lineage (GTDB taxonomy): Bacteria > Bacillota > Bacilli > Staphylococcales > Salinicoccaceae > Lacicoccus > Lacicoccus qingdaonensis. The sequence continues at coordinate 53,182 of NZ_FNFY01000014.1, forward strand.
AGATATATTGTCACGTATGAAACGCATGCAGGGATACAATGTCCTTCATCCGATGGGCTGGGATGCTTTCGGCCTGCCGGCGGAGCAGTATGCGATTGATACAGGAAATGATATACGTGAATTTAACGAAAAGAATATCGATAATTTCCGCAGACAGATCAAAGAACTCGGTTTCAGCTATGACTGGGACCGTGAAATCGATACGACAGATCCTCATTATTTCAAATGGACACAGTGGATTTTCATCCAGCTGTACAATAAAGGACTTGCCTACATCGACGAAGTGCCGGTGAACTGGTGTGAGGCACTGGGCACAGTACTTGCGAATGAAGAAGTCATCGATGGTCTGTCAGAACGCGGCGGTCATCCGGTAGTAAGAAAGCCGATGCGCCAGTGGGTACTGAAAATCACGGAATATGCCGACCGTCTGCTCGAAGATCTTGAAGATCTGGACTGGCCGGAATCTCTTAAAGATATGCAGCGCAACTGGATTGGAAAATCCGAAGGTGCGAATATCGATTTCAAAATTGAAGGCACGGATAAAGAGTTCACAGCATTTACAACACGTCCGGACACAATTTACGGCGCGACATATGCCGTTTTTGCACCGGAGCATGAACTTGTGGATGAAATCACGACAGCAGAACAAAAAGAAACAATCAAAGCTTATCAGGATAAAGCGGCGATGAAGAGCGAACTGGAACGTACCGATCTTGCGAAAGAAAAAACAGGTGCCTTTACAGGTGCTTACGCAATCAATCCGTTCAACGGTGAAAAACTGCCGATATGGATTTCTGATTACGTTCTTGCATCTTATGGTACTGGAGCAATCATGGCAGTGCCTGCACATGACGAGCGCGACTATGAATTTGCGAAAGAATTCGATCTGCCGATCATCGAAGTGATTGAAGGCGGCAACATCGATGAAGAAGCGTTTACAGGCGACGGTCCACATGTGAATTCGGGAGCACTCGACGGTCTAAGCACCGAAGAAGCGATTGAAAAGTCGCTCGAGATTCTGAACGAGAACAATTTCGGAAGAAAAGAAACGACATATAAACTGCGTGACTGGCTGTTCTCACGCCAGCGCTACTGGGGCGAACCGATTCCAGTCATCCACTGGGAGGACGGTACAATGTCAACAGTGCCTGAAGACGAGCTTCCTTTGGAACTGCCTTATATGGATGAGATAAAACCGTCGGGTACAGGTGAATCACCGCTTGCCAACAATCAGGACTGGGTGGAAGTCGTGAGAGAAGACGGCGTCAAGGGACGCCGTGAGACGAACACGATGCCTCAGTGGGCAGGCAGCTGCTGGTATTACCTGAGATTTATCGATCCTCACAATGATGAAGCATTGGCAGACCCTGAAAAACTGAAACACTGGCTGCCGGTTGACCTGTACATCGGCGGGGCAGAGCATGCGGTACTGCACCTGCTGTATGCACGCTTCTGGCACAAAGTACTTTATGATATCGGCGTTGTGCACACGAAAGAGCCGTTCCAGAAATTGTTCAACCAGGGCATGATTCTCGGGGAAGGCAACGAGAAAATGAGTAAATCAAAAGGCAATGTCATCAACCCTGATGATATCGTTCATTCACATGGTGCGGATACATTGAGACTGTATGAGATGTTCATGGGGCCATTGGATGCTTCAGTCGCGTGGAGTACGACGGGGCTTGATGGTTCTAGACGTTTCCTCGACCGTGTTTGGAGACTCATCATCAATGAAGATACCGGTGAGATCCAGGATAAAATTGTAAATAAAGAAACACCGGCTGTCGATAAAGTCTATCACGAAACGGTGAAGAAGATTTCCGACGATTACGAAACTCTTGATTTCAACACTGCAATCTCCCAGATGATGGTATTCGTCAATGAGTGTAATAAGCAGGAAGAGATTTCGAAAGAATATATTGAAAACTTTGTCAAGATGCTGTCACCGATTGCACCCCATATTGCCGAAGAGCTGTGGGACAGACTCGGTCACGGAGGGACGATCGCCTACGAAGTATGGCCGGTTTTCGATGAAAATAAACTGATTGAAGAAGAAGTTGAGATCGTCATTCAGGTCAACGGTAAAGTACGTGAGAAGATGAATGTACCGACAGATGCATCAAAAGAGGATTTGGAGAGCATCGCCATCGAAACTGATAAAATCCAGGAAATCATCAAGGATAAAACTGTCAGAAAAGTGATTGCGGTACCGGGCAAACTGATTAATATAGTGGCAAACTAAGAAAAGGCAAGGTCTTTGACCTTGCCTTTTTCATTTTTCCGAACATCTCATATACAGTACCTTTTAGAATTTCGTAACTTTTGTCATCAAAGAAATCACTGCGATTATGTTATCGTTTGATATAGAACCTTTACGAAAGGATGATTGAAAATGATTAAAGTGGTAAACGCGTTAAGCATTAAAAAAGGCCGGATTGATGAAGTGGCGGCAAAGTTCCAGGAACCTAAAGCCGTCCATACTTTTGAAGGCTTCGAACTGATGGAAGTTTTGAAGAATGAAAATCCGGAAGATCACGATGAACTGCTGATTTCTACAAACTGGAAGGATCATGCGTCTTTTGAAGCATGGAGAGACAGCCGTAAAAACCAGAAAGCACATGATGCCAAATCCGGCGGGGAGAAACCGGCGGATAATCCGATCATCGACAATGAAATCCGTATTTATGAAATTGCATATCAGCATCATCCTGCAGAGTAACGGCAGAAACCCGTCATTCAATTGTGTGAGTGACGGGGTTTATTGTGATTTTTATGATTTACCTGCACTGTGGCCGGCAACGTATCCGGTCACGAGGGCGCTTGTGATATTATAGCCGCCGGTGTAGCCGTGGATATCCAGTACTTCTCCTGCAAAGTAGAGGCCGTCGACCATCCGGCTTTCCATCGTCTGTGGAGTGATCTCTTTCAGATTGACGCCTCCGCCTGTGACGAATGCTTTTTCAATGGACTGTGTACCGTCGACCTTAAATGTGAATCCTTTGAGAAACTCAACTATCTTCTGTTTATCTTCACTTTTAAGATGATGGCTGGTCGCATCGCCGTCGATGTCATTATATTCAATCAGGAATTCTGCAAGACGGTCCTGCATCATCCCTTTAAGTATATTTCTGATGGATTTATCCGGACTTTCCTTAAGCAGTGCATCGAGATTTTCCTGAAGTGCGCCTTTTTTCACTTCTGGATGGAAGTCGATCATCATGGCAATATCTTTACGTTTCTGGCTTTTCTGCTCTTTGAATATGAACTGGCTGCACCTGAGTGCCGCCGGCCCGGACACGCCGAAATGGGTGAAGATCATATCCATCTGGTGTGTAATTCTCGGCCTGCCATTTTTCCTGAGAACGGACAAGGCGACATTATCGAGGCTCAGACCTTTTAATCTGCCTTCTTTAATAAAGTTCTCAGAGGATGTGATGGGCACCTCGGTCGGGAATAATTCTGTAATATTATGGCCTGCTTCCGTAGCGAATCTGTGGCCGTCGCCGGTGGAACCGGTATTGGGCACACTTTTTCCTCCGGTGGTGATGATCACATTGGAAGCTTTTATAATTTCCCCGTCATTCAGCCGGACGCCGGTAATTGCATTCCCTTCAGTCAATATTTTTACTACTATAGTACTGTACCGGATTGTCACGTTGTTCTTATCCAGTTCTTTTAAAAAGACATTCAGTACATCCATTGCTTTGTCAGTGACCGGAAACATCCGGCCGTGGTCTTCTTCTTTAAGGTCTACGCCGCGTGTCTCTACAAAGTCAATAATATTTTCATTATCAAAAATGCTGAACGGGCCGTAAAGGAACTTGCCGTTACCGGGAATGTGGCTGATGATTTCTTCGTAGGGCAGACGGTTCGTTACATTGCAGCGTCCGCCGCCTGAAATGAGCAGCTTCTGTCCAAGCTTTTTATTTTTCTCGATAAGTAAAACTTTTTTGCCATTTTCAGAAGCGGCATAGCCTGCCATGAGGCCGCTGACCCCACCGCCTACAACGATTATGTCAAACATAGATTTGCTCCTTTTAGTTTGAAAGTGATGTTATTTTGATTATAATGTAGTTTAGTCTAAAATAAGAAGGTTATAAAAATGTCAGATTCAAATAAACTGGTTAGAGGGACATTCTATCTGACTTTGGCGACATTGATCACCAAAGTTTTGGGAATGCTCTACTTGATTCCATTTTACAGTATTATGGACGGAGAAGAAAACCTGGCCTTATACGGTTATGCTTATACGCCATACACGATCATGCTTTCTATCGCAGCAGCGGGAGTGCCCGGCGCCGTATCGAAATATGTGGCCAAATATAATGCGCTGGGTGCATACCAGACGAGTCAGAAGCTGTATAAATCCAGTCTGCTCATAATGATCGCTTCAGGTATACTCGCATTTTTAGCACTGTACATCGCAGCGCCTTTCATAGCGAATTTACAGACGATGGCAGCAGGCAGCGGAGAAGGCAGCTGGACTGCTGAAGATATTACGCGCATTATCCGCATTATCGGAATCGCCGTCATCATCATTCCTTTCATGGCGACGTTCAGAGGGATATTCCAAGGGTTCGAATCTTTCGGTCCGACGAGCGCCTCCTCCGTTGTGGAACAGGTCGTGAGAATCACAGTGCTGCTCAGCGGTGCGTATATTATCATCTATGTCCTTGACGGTACAGTTCAGCAGGCAAACGAGATCGCGGTGCTCGCTGCATTCATCGGCGGAATCGGTGCGATTCTGACGCTCTTCATCTTCTGGAGGAAGAGGCAGCCGCACATTCAGAAGCAGGTGGAGGCGGACAACACGGACTATGATTTCTCATATAAGGAAATGTACGGTGAAATCATCCGTTACGGAATACCATTTATAATAGTAGGAATCAGTATACCTGTAATGATTTTCATCGACCAGCTGACACATAACAACGGTCTTGCCATGGCAGGTGTACCTGAGCAGTACCACGACAGCTGGTTCGGCATGCTGAACTTGACCACACATAAACTTATCATGATTCCTACATCACTTGCAGCGGCATTTGCAATCAGCATTCTGCCGTTCATCACTAAAAATTTTCAGAGGAAAGAGATGGACAATGTCCACCATCAGATTAAAATGATGCTGCTGATGCTGTTGTTCTTTACAATTCCGGCAGCGGTCGGAATGATGATCCTCTCAGCACCTCTGTATACGTCGTTCTACAGTTACAATGAAATGGGCATTAAGATTCTAATATTCTATGCACCTGTCAGCATCATCATTTCACTGTTTTCAATCACATGTTCGATTGTACAGGGTATAGACAGGCAAAATCTTACATTATATGTCGTTCTGGCGGTGCTCGTCATCAAATTGGGCATCAACATACCACTGATCATGCAGTTCCACACTGTGGGCGCGGTTATGGGGACGGCAATCGCACTGGGGATCGGCGTTTTCCTGAACTTGTGGATCATAAAGAAATACGGCAAGTTCCATATCCGTCCACTGATAAAGCCATTGATGCAGATTGGTTTCTATACCGTCGTCATGCTGCTGACAGTAGAGATCGTCTATTTACTGATGCTGTTCACTCTTGACGTTCAGAACAAGGTCGATTCAGTCATCATACTTGCTGTAACGGTGCCCGTCGGTGCTTTTGTCTATATATTCCTGTCATTCAGAAGCAGGCTTGCCGATGAGATACTGGGCGCCAGAGCAGATAAAATCAGACAGAAGTTGAGGTTTTTATAATGCGTCTGGATAAATTTTTGGCGAATGCCGGAATCGGCAGCCGTAAAGAAGTGTCCAAAAAGATCAGGGACAAGCAGGTGAAAGTGGAAGATGAAACAGTCAATAAACCGAACCACAAAGTTTCATATGACAGTCATATCACTGTCAATGATGAACAGGTGATTCTGGAGGAGTATATATATCTGATGCTGAATAAGCCGGCAGGGGTCATATCTTCAACGGAAGAGAGTCCTACACAGACGGTGATGGAACTGATTGACCATCCCCAGATTGATGAACTCTTTCCTGTAGGCAGGCTGGACAAGGATACAACGGGGCTGCTGATCGTTTCAAATGACGGCAAGCTTTCCCACAGTCTCCTCAGTCCGAGAAATAAGATCGGCAAAACATACGAAGTCATTCTGAAGGAAGATGTCACTGATGAGGATATCGAAAAATTGGAATCAGGCATTCCTTTGAAAGATTTTACATCCTCGCCGGCCATCGCGACAAAGATTGAAGACAGAACAGTCGAACTGACCATATATGAAGGCAAGTTTCATCAGGTCAAACGCATGTTCATATATTTGGGTAATGAAGTCACCGGACTGAAGCGGATAAGTTTCGGCAGCCTCATGCTGGATGAAATGCTCAAACCGGGAGAAAGCAGATATTTAACCGACGAAGAAGTGAAGAATTTAACGCACCTTGTTTAAATCGTTTAAGAGTGGGTAAATATATATGTAATTACTTGAATCAATTTCATAATTGCTCTTTTTAAAAATACAAAGACCTACAGAATTCCTAAAATGTATTTTAAAAAACAGAAATCATGCAGCTTGTTGCTGAATGAATTGAGCATCGATGCGGTCTGCAGCCAACTTGGATGCATTGTAAACAAGTGTCACCATGTCAAAATGAATTTTTGCGCGTTTTCCGGTACGATATCGAACATTGTTCAGTTGAAAGAATTCCTTAAGGTATGCATTGACTCTTTCTACCGCAGTACGGCGTTTGAAAATGTTTTTCCATGCTAGAGACCCACGGGCTGGTGCGGAATATTTCCTGAGATCTGTTGTTATTTTCATTTTGAAA
>NZ_FNFY01000013.1 GCF_900101075.1 Lacicoccus qingdaonensis
GTCAACTACCATTATACAAGATTTGGGGAGGTGCTTCTTTTTTTAACTCTCAAAACTGTTGGGAGACATGGGGTTAGAATTATGAAATTCATTCAGTTATTTAATATATACCACATTTTTATGGATTAAAACATATTAATTTAATTCTTTCTTAATTTTTTGAATAATAGTACGAATAAACTGATTAAAGCAAACACGATGCCGGTACCAATCAATGTCCAGTCCATTGAACTTAAAGAACCAGTTTCTGCAGCCATCACATCCTCATCCGTTTCAACAGGCTCGGATGTTTCTTCTGCCTCTTCCTTTTTCTCTTCTTCAATTTCAGTCAGGTTGATTTTCATTCCCCTTTTACTGCGGTCTGTCACTTCCAATTCAACCGTTGACTCGGAAACTTCATAATCTTCAGTCGGTTCTATTTCTATCTCATAATTGCCAGAAGGAACTTCTTCGAATAAAAAGCTGCCGTCTTCATCAGTTGTCACACTCTCTTCGTCAAAAGTTCCACCGCTCAACGTGAGTTCGATATCACTGACGCCTTCGCCCGCTTCGTCAACCGTTTCCCCCGAAATGGAGAAGACTTCAGAATCCAAAGTGTTCACATCGACAGATGGCTCAGGTTCAACCTGTTCTTCAATCACCGGCACCTCTTCGACTGGTTCTTCAATGACAGGCTCCTCCTGAACAGGCTCTTCATATTGTTCTACGGGTTCCTGCCCCTCCCAGTTGCCGCCGTCATTATTGTAATAATTTTCGTCGCTATCATAGTTGTTGGTATTATCATAATAATTTTCGTCATTATTGTAATTATCATTATTATAATCGTTATAACTGTTGTTATTATTGTACCAACCGTCACCCCCGTTATCATATGACTTTTCCGGTTCTGTCCAGTCACCCTGTCCGGACGGCTCTGAATATTCATTCTGCTGTTCCTGCTGATTCTCGTTCAATGACTCATTTTGCTCTTCATTATTTTCATTATTGAAATTCTGACCGGGCTGCAGTGTGTTTGCCATTACACCCGCAGGTAACAATACTAATACAAGACTGGATATTATAAAAAGCAGTTTAAACTTGATGATTCCCACTCCTCCATTAAGTTGTACATAACCACATTAAATATAACATAAATTGTATGGTTATTTACTGGAAATCGACAGCCATGGGCGTTTATTTTCCCAATGGATTTTTACAGGCGTTTTGTAAATATCACTGAGATTTTCCGATGTCAGGACATCCTCTTTTTTGCCGCTGACGACGGCTTCCCCGTCTTTCATCAGCAGTACATGGGTGATGACATCCGTAATTTCCTCGATATGGTGGGTGACATAGATCAGATGGCTTTCACGCTCTTTAATACTCTCAGTAATTCCGAGCACATCTTCACGCGATAATATATCGAGACCCGAACACGGTTCATCCAGTATGAGCAGATCCGGTTCCGTCATCAGCGCACGTCCGATGATTGCACGTCTTTTTTCACCCTGGGACAACGTTCTGTAATACTTGCCATGCAAATAATCCAGTCTCAGATCAGCCATTATGCTTTCCGCTTTCCGGCGGTCTTTATCAGTCACTTCCTGATATATGCCGAATGATGAAAACTTGCCGCTCAGTACAATGTCTTCGACTGTCTGGTTGTTCAATGTTGCATCGAATCTTTCCAGTGCAGTTGAAACCACACCAATCCTTTTTCGCATTTCAGGAATGCTCGCCTTGCCAAAAGTCGTGTCGAGTATCGTGACATCTCCCATCGTCGGATAATTATACCCCGTCACAATGTTGAGCAGAGAAGTTTTACCGGAGCCGTTCAACCCCAGCACAGCCCAGTGTTCACCGCTCTTTACCATCCAGTTGATATCTTTCAGGATTTCCTGTCCGCCCTTGATCCATTTAACATCTTCAATATTGATAATCTTATCCATATCTATCTCTCCCGTTAGACGTTTACCCCTATCATAGTCGTTTTTTTACAAAAAAAGAAGACAGGCGGTCCCTGTCTTCAAAAATTTATCATTCACCTTCAGCCTCTTCATAGCCTGAGTTCAATAATTGCTCTTCAGACTGCTCCATACTGATGAACTGTGCTTCATCCGCCTCTTCATCAAATTCAGCACCTTCAAGAGCGGATACTTCAGAAATATCAGCGACAGTATAGTCCACTTCCAGCGTTTCAATGACACCTTCATCACCGAATTCGATGTTGTGCTCAACACCTTCTACACCTTCATAATCCGGAGATTGCTGTTCAAGCAGCTCCCTGGCCTGTTCTTCATTTTCTACCCCGAGCGCCTCGTAAGTGATGTCACTTTCAGAAGTCTGTCTCTGAACTTCATCATCTATATGGTAATAGACCAGTTCATTGACAAAGCCCTCTTCTTCAAGAATGAAAGTTTTTGACTGTTCTTCTCCAGCAGCGGCATCCTCACCGGCATCCGCTTCATCGGACGTATCAGAGGCAGATCCTTCAGTTTCTGTTTCTTCTGTACCACTTTCAGATTCTGTCCCGGATTCTTCTGAGCTGTCCCCGGCCTCTGATCCGGTGCTGTCCTCTTCTGCAGGTTCTTCAGACTCTGACCCTGTTTCTTCTTCAGATGCACTTTCCTCTGATTCCGTTTCTGAGCCTTCTTCTCCACCGTCTGCAGTATCATCAGCACCTTCTTCTGTTGTTTCTGTTTCTTCAGTCGCCGCATCATCACCTGTATCTGTGTCTTCTCCGCCATTTCCACAGGCTGCAATAACCAATGCCATGCCGCCGACAGTACAAAGCTTAAGTAATTTCTTCATAAAACTTCCCCTTTCGATTGTATTAAAAAATACTTTTCAAAACGACAATAAAATATTTCAAGAATAATATAGTTTATTTGCCCTCGCTCATTCTCTATTAAACAATATATTTCACATTTACTCATTAATCATGCCAAATAAAAAAAGTTGCAGTCAACCTGTATGGTTTTCTGCAACTTTGAATTCTTAAAATTATACATCAAACAAATTGTTGAATGATTCTGCCATCGTCGGATGTGTATAAATATTGTTTTTCAATACTGTCGCCGGAATATCATGGTCGATCGCGAGTTTGATGATATTGATGATTTCCTCGGAACCTTTACCATAAAGACTTGCTCCGAGCACTTTATCCGTCTCTTTGTCAACGACCGCCTTGAAAACACCGCGCTCGTCATTATTCACCTTATGACGCGGGATTTCTTTCACCGGAACTTTGCCTTCCAGCACTTCATGCCCTTTCTTCCTGGCCTGTGAAGCAGTCATGCCGACTTTTGAAAACGGCGGATCGATGAATACCGTATATGGTACGGCACCGCGGTTTTCAGTGGTCCGTCCACCGTCGCCTTTCAGCTGATCATGGACAATCCTGAAATCATCCAATGAAATGTACGTAAATTGCATGCCGCCTTTCACGTCGCCGACAGCATAAATATTTTCTGCTGTCGTCCGAAGGTTATCGTCCACTGCCACAGCACCATCGTCATCAAGCTTCACGCCGGCCTTTTCCAATGCAAGCCCTTCAGTGTTCGGCACACGTCCGGTGGCTACGAGCATGGCATCCGCCTTGAATGTGGCGTTATCCGTTTCCACGACTACAGAGTCGCCATCGTTTGAAACTTTCGTCGTTTCCGTGCCGCTGACGAATTCGACGCCCGCTTCCACCAGGTCATCGTAAACTGCTGTGCCGATATCTTTATCCTCTTTGATCAGCACGTGTTCAGCCCGGTCGATGACGGTCACTTTTGTACCCAGTTTGGTGAATAAAGAGATGAACTCCAATGAGATATAGCCGGCACCGAGGACGACGAGTGAATCCGGTTGATGATCCAGTTCCATGATGCCTTCTGAATCAAAGATATTTTTTGTCGTATCGATACCTTCAATTCCCGGTATATTGCTTTTTGCACCAGTATTGATGACAATCGTCTCTGATGTAAATTCTTCTTTAACATCTTCACCGTCTAATATTTCTACGGTTTTACTATCTTTGAAACGTGCCGTATTCGTATATACATCAACTTTTTCATTGTCTGCGAGATTATCGTAGTTCTTTTTATTCAACGCATTCACAACATCAATTTTCCTGTCCATCGCATCTTTGAACGATTGGCCCCGTCCGGCTTCTTCTATCAGTGTCTTCGAAGGGATGCAGGCAACGTTGATGCACGTACCGCCATACATTTTGCTGCTTTTTTCAATCAGGGCGACCTTTTTACCGTCACTGCCGAGAGCGCCCGCCAAAGTTTTTCCGGCTTTACCGAACCCAATAATGATTACGTCATAACTCATTTAACACCCTCCATTAATAGTCAATACTGTTAATATTCCCGGAATTGATGATTCAAAACCAGGCGGGTGCCCGGTCTACGGCCAGAGCAGATGCTTACGCCAGCCGTCCTTACTTCTTTCGTATTCGAGGCGGATGTGCGCCAGATCTGTACGCGCCTGGAAAAATTCCACTTTTTCCGGTCTCACTTTATACAGTGTCCACGTTTCATAGGCTTCTTTATCGTTTTCAACCCGTTCCATCGCACGCTGCATGTCACGGTCCAGTTCGTCCATGCTGCCGAGTACCTCACTTTGCTTCGCAATGATCGACAGTGCTTTCGATGTATCATTACGTCTGATGAAGTCCTCTCTGTTCTCATCCTCATTTGCAATATCCACCCGCCCGGCAATACGGATCTGTCTGCCGACTTCACGCCAGTAGAAAGTCATCGCGCCATTCTTATTGTTTTCCAAATCCCGACCCTTCCGGCTTTCAGAGTTCGAACCGATGATGAAGCCTTCAGAATCCATGTCGCGCAGATTCACAATACGCGCACTCGGCACACCCTCCGCGTCCGCTGTACTCAATACGAAAGCACTCGGTTCCGACACCCCCGCATCAACCGCATGGCCGAACCACTCATAAAAAGTCACCAGCGGATTGTCCGGTGCATCTTCAATTTTGAATGCCGGATAATCCCCGGATAAGGCAGGATTTTTATAAATCAATTTTTTTATATCCATATGACATCTCCCCTCACATTGAATACCATGATACCGGGTAATTGTTAATTTTTACAGTGGCAGTATCAATTACAGAGCGAACGAAAATACACAGCAAAATAAAAACACGCTCAAAATTGAACGTGTTTTACTGTATGAATTTATACAAGGAGCGCCTGTCTCGATTGTTCATGCTTATCCAGCATGATCTGTTCCGGACGGATACCCTCACTGCGCAAAATCGCTATATTTTCACTCAGAAATTCGTCGCTGCCGACAACATAGAAAAGACCCTCTTTATCTTCTGCCAACTGCTTCACCCTGTCGTAATAGCCGCTCCGGTCATCTACAAACTCAGATGTCAATCCATTAAGTCCTTCTGGTGCGAACAAGTCCGGGAACAAGTAATTTTTCGATGAATCTATATTGAGTGAATGGATTTTATTCACCATATCAGAGTTGTTCAGGTAATCAAGAACCAGCGGCCTGAAAGTTGCGATACCCACACCGGAAGATAACAAGTAAACCGCTTTGCCCTCTCTTTTAAGCGGCACATTCGAGTGTGTTTTGAACAATGCAACCTGTCCGCCGATTCCAAGTGCGTCAAGACGTTCTTTGAACTCAGAACGCTCTTCTCTTACACGCGTCGTGATCCCGATCGCCTTTTCGTCAGGCAGAGTACAGATCGACATATGGCGAATCAGACTTCTGTCCGGCTTCTCACCCGCGTTGAAACCCTCCAGTGCCAGATGCGTATGTGCACCCTCTTCCCATGTGAACCCTTCAGGGCATTCCAGTATGTATGTTTTAGTCTCAGGTGACTCCTCGACTACATCTTTAATCTTCGTCCAATAAATTTTAACCATGTTAAGTGCTCCTAATCATATTAAGTATGTCATTACATATTAATATACCTTAAGTGATAACGATTCTCAATTAAATGGCTTTAAGACAGCCTGTTTATCCTTCTTTCATTGCTCCAAGTTTTAAATCTTCTTTTTTACGAAAATATATTCTGCATGATCATCATGAACTTTTAAATGTACTGCAGAATAACCTGCATCAAATAGCTGCTCAAATTTCTCCCGTGTTTTCAGACGCCAGTCCAGTGCCAGTCCGGGGCTTTTCACCTTTAACTCTTGAAAATCTTTCGGTACAGCGAGTGAATATGCAACATCATCCGATTCACAAGTCTGTTCCCCGACAAACACCGGCAATCCATCTTCATTCTTCCTGACGGCATTTAACGGCACTGCATGTTCCAGATCAATTTTTGTCCTCTGAGTCACATGAGGACTATTCAAATGCCAGTGCACTTCAAAACGGTCCGACGGGAGCCCTTTGTTCATGCCGTCACTCATCTCACCGTAGCAATTTTCAATATATGTATGACACACCGCATTAAGCTTGGACAAGTTCAAATAACCATTCCGCGTTTCAAGCGGATCAAATGTCCACAGAATCATGTCATAACCCTTATCTATCACAACTTCCCGCTGTCTCCATTTCAGTTTCTCACCGATTTTCCTGGAGCGGTATGCCGGATCGACAGCAAGCATATGTGAACATAAATAACTTTTATCATTTTTAAAACCGGGGAAGCCGTAACTGAAACCGACAATTTCATCATCCACAAAAGCAGCGAGCATCAGTCCCCCGTTCTTCACTGAAGTGAACGTCTGGTGTGTCGGAATCGGAGACATTTCCCACACACGCTCCTCCATATCCTGGACCAGTTTCAGTTCCTCCATTGTTTTCAGTTCTTTTATCACTGGCATATTCCTCACTTCTTTCCTGATCAATGCTTCATATTGTACATGGAATTATATGATTGTTTTCCATCATAGATTTATTTCAATACACATCATCATTCATAATCGGCGCACCGCCAGCAAACAGTTCTTTCAACTTCTTATTGATCTGCTGTTTCTGATATGTTTTCCTGTAATTCGTCGATTTCACCCACATTGTCACATCTTCATGTTCGGGGTGGGTTTCATCCTCTAATATCCTCATCGTTTCTTCAAAACCGTGCACGCCGCCTGAATCTTCTATAGGAATCGGACCTTTTCTTTTATCCACCGAAGGGTATACGACTGGCGGTTCTTTCAGCAGTTCCATCAGTTCCACATCATGCTCCCAATGGTCACCGTAATCATATAAGTATGTCAATTCGCCATGTTCTATCAACACGCCGTCAACCATTGTTTCAATTCCATTCAAGTGGATGGTGCCCGGCCTCGAAAATTCTGCATTCTCTTCATAAGTGCCATACATATGGATGAATTTATCGCCCGCACTGAACTTTGCAAGATGTGAGGTCCACCAGCCCATCGCTCTTTGAATGACCAGATGGAGTTCGAAAAAATTCAGTCTTGCCGGGATGATCAGTTCACGGATAATCGGTACATGGGTATCTTTCAAAGTCACTTTGACCCGCATGGCATTGTATTCGGCAAGGCTTACACCACCTTTGGCAATTGCAACCATCCGCTTCAAATTCACATGCTTCAATGTCTGAAAGACTTCGGGATAGATGCAGCCGTGGCTGTCTATTTCCATAGACATACCGAAGTGGAACAGTGATTCTGTTTTTTGATTCACTTTAAAATAACGGTCATCATTCTCTACAGCACTTTTCAAAAATAAGATTGTTTCATAAGGCAGGTTGACCAGTGCCTTTTTCATATATTCCGGATTGGTCAGGACACTGTATATGACATCTTCCTCGGTCTGTCCCATCCCATGGTCCACCGCAAAATTCAAATTTTTGACGATGATCTGTAACCCGTTAAACGGATACATTTCCAGTTCATTCTTCAAAGTGATATCTTCTCCGATGCCATGCACAAGATTCCGGACATGTTCCGGCAGCTTATTCAGATATTCAGAATCTGTCTCCAGCTCCTCGTCATCATCTGTCAAGAGTTGCTCGAGGGCATCAACATCAAAGATGAACTTCTTCAATCCTTCAACGGCTGTCCTGTGTATCACACCCTTGCCGTCCTTATCTTCCAGCAGCAGGACAAATCCAGTCAGCATCGGATATTTTTCAGGTTTGTAATCCACCGTATGGTACTGTGTCAGCGTCGTCGTCCTGGTCAAACGTTTGATCAGATTGACTTCCATATCAGTCAATTCATCTGCCACAACTTCAAGGAAATAATCATCCGCCGTCCTTGCAGACAATACTTCCGCCAGCTCCTCCAGATCATTGATCGTTTCAAACGCTTCAAGTCCGATGTTGGCACGCACCAGATCATTATTTGACAAAAATTTTCTGTAAAATTGTAATGGATTCATATTCATCATCCCCATATGTAAAATTCATTTCCGAACATCTAGCTTCATCAATACTTCGTTATATTCTTCATCAAATCCCGTCCGTTCAAAACCCAGTGATTCAAGTACATATTTCATGACTGCATTCCCATCAACATAATCCGCAATCAGCACATCATAATCTTCATCGTTTCTTGCCATTTCCATCACAGCTTCAACAATCTGCCTGCCATAGCCTTTCCCCTGATACTTAGCGTCCACCATCATCCGCCAGATCATGTACTCACTTTCTTCTGCATCCAGATCTAAAAGCAGGAAACCGACTACTTCATCTCCATTGTACACGGCATATGGAAAAACATCTTCATTTTTACGGTACAGCCAGCATTCTGCCAGTGATCTGACATTCGGTGCGACGAATCTCGATTTTTCCTGATCATCACTCACCTTCAATTGGATCACTTCATAAAAATTTTCTTCTGTCACTTCTTTCAATTCAATCATAAAACGATTCCCCTTTTTTTCGGATAAAATAACTGCCACTATAAATTGTATAGTGACAGTTGGCTTTAGTCTATCAAATTCATAATCAATTATTGTCTTTAAAAGCTTTGACGCCCGCTTCTGCAACTTGTACGTCCTGTGCGACTGCGCCGCCGCTGACGCCGACTGCACCGATGACTTTGCCGTCTTTCTCAAGCGGTATGCCACCGCCGAAGACAACGATGCGTCCGTCATTTGTTGTGTTCAGGCCGTATAGTTCACCGCCTGGTGCCGCCGCTTCTTCGAGATCTGACGTCGGCATCTTCAATGCCACGGATGTCCATGCCTTGTTTTTTGAAACATCAAGGCTTGCAATCCACGCATCGTCCATACGATGCTGTGCAATCAGATTTCCGCCGTCATCAACGACTGTGATGACCATCTGCACGCCGATATCCGCCGCTTCTTTTTCCGCACCATCAATCAGTTTCTTTGCAAGTTCCAGATTCATTTCACTCATTCTGTTACCTCCTGAATATAGTTATTCGGAAAATCACGTATTTTGGCCGGTATGACTGGTCATGATGTATTCTCAGATTAACACATTCAGCCTGCAGTTTACAGAATTCAGGCCTCTTCCCCCGCATCTCTGTACTGTTCACGATATCTCTGACGGTAGCCGTATGTGCTTTTCCTGATCAGGTTTTTATCCTGGACTCCGGTGCCGATGGCCGCAACGATTGTCGTGAGGGAAGTGGCAAACCATGCGACTTCTATATAGAACATGATGCCGATTTCATCAGGTATGATGTGTTGGACGACATAATCAGGCGGCAGCAGGACGACTGCACCTGTAAAGAACATCACGAACAGTATGCCGAAGTAGACCAGTACCGACAGGAAGAGTGTCATCAGCGTCGCACCGTTGTACAGCCTCAGTATATGCCGGTTCCTTTTGCCCTTGAGCGGTTCCCACAGATTATGTGAAATGATGATCCACAGTGCCATGGCGATGATCGCCATCAGGGATATGGCCAGAAGGCGCCCTGTCGGGAAGACATTGCTCAAGTTCCACATGGTGGAAAATATCATACTGAAAGTCCCTGTGGCAAAAGCAAGTGCGACAACATTGCTCAAACTCCGCATCATATTGAACGGGTTGTTTGCCCAGGACATGCCGCTGATCAGCCTGAATCTTCCCCGCCATCCATCTTTCATATAATAGACGGAATATGCTGCATCCGTTTCTTCGAAGTATCCATCTTCATAATATATTTTGCTGGTCTTCAGATAGCTGTTGAATTCATCTTTCAAAAGCATCTTATCGCCATTGTGCCTGATATTCTGAATGATGGACACGATCGTATTGACTGTACTTTTCTTTATCGGCGGCCAGCCGTAGGCCGGAAGTGATATCAAGCCGATATCCGTGCCATTGTTGATATCCACGGCAACGATGTTGCCATTACGGTATATCGGGAGGTCGGTGATGAATATGATATGGTCCCAGCCATATTTTTCACGGTATTCATCGGTTTTTTCATACAGCTCCTCTACCTGCTCCGCATAACCAGTCAATGGGTCGACATATGTGCCGACTTCCCATTCAATATCCGGATCCACCCGTTCATTGAGTGCCTCAGGCAGTTCTTTCCTGATCTGCTTGGCAAGAATATCAGGTGTTCCGGGCGCGGCAACGATACCCACATATTTTGTCTCCATATCATTTTTCCTCCTCATCGGCTGCATCATGGGACTGCTTCTCACCGGAGTATTCTTCATCCTCTTTGGATTCAGGCGATTGCTCCGCCTGTTCCTGCTCCTCTTTCAGCTTTTTGTGACGATACATCTGGCGGTACGAATATGTGATATTTCGTATTTTCTCCTCTTCTTCCACAGTGGAGCCGAATGCCCCGGCCAAAATTCCCCCGGATGAGGCAAACCATATCAGGCTCAGGTAATCTGCCCACTCCACATCATGTTCCACTTCCGTCCATGTTTCGAAAAGACCCATGGGAACAAATAGCAGAACAGATACTGTAATGAGCAGACTGACTGCAAAGTAGTTGACAATCGTCAGAGTCAGCAGTGTGAGGATCGTGGTGAAATTATACAGCCGCCGGTAAGCAGGCTGGTTTTTAGTCGTACGCTTTTCCCATATATTATGTGCATAGATAAGCCAGCCCACCATGCCAAAGACAGCAATGATCATCAGCAGTATGAAACGCCACAGGGAATAATCAAGACTGAGTTCCCACGGTGTACGGAATATTGAAATGTAAGTGCCGGTTGCGAATGACAGAGCCACAATCGTCTTGAAATTGCCCAACTCTTTCCACGGCTCATTCAGGTAGGTCATGCCGGTCACCAGCCGGATCCAGCCCCCTAATTTCGATTTGATGACGTACCGGTGCTTACTCTCCCCTTCTTCCTCAGGTGTCACTTCGATCAGTTTGCTGATGAAATTCGGTTGTACCTTTTCAGTATCTTCAGGGTCGTGAGTGCCATACAGGACTTCTATATGATGCAGTAATAGCTCTTCGAGCTTTTTTTTATTTCTGAAGACACCGAGCGCCGGCACAGAAATCAGAGATATTTTTTCATCGTAGTTAAAATCAGACAGAACAGCTTTCCGGTCCGATATGCTGGGCAGGTCACTGATTGCGATTGCCATATCCCATCCGTTGTTCTCTTTGATGGTTTCCACCTTGTCGAAAATCTCATTGACAAATTCTGCAGAACCCGTCAATATATCCGTCCGGTATTCAACCTGCCAGTTCTTTTCCTCATCGATTGAATTCCCGGCCGTATCCTTCAATCTGTCCAGAATATCTTCGAGTAATTTTTTAGGCAGACCCGGTGTTGTGATGATGCCAACGACCACTTCTTTCATTGTTTCACTCCTTGCTGTACCCATTTAATCTTAAATATGGACCCTATATGAGAATTCAATATGTAAAAAAACATGATAAATCCATATAACAGGTCATAAAAATACCTTTTCTGCATACTCTAAATATATTACCCGTAAATACTGAATATTAACCGGAGATTCAGCTTTCAAATAAAATTCATCCTTCATTAACGCTTTATATGTCATTAAAGTTTCATGTACGATGGATGATAAGAGATAAATAGGAGGAATATGATGTCAATCGATTATAATTTGAGAGTAGAAAAATTAACTGAGTCTTTCAAAGACAGGAAAACGGACTTGCTCGTCATCACAGACCCTGTAAATATTTTTTACTTCACTGGGTTTTATGCCGATCCACATGAACGGTATATGTCATTGGTATTGGATGTTGAACAGAGGGAGAGTCATTTATTCGTCCCGGCACTGGATAAGGATGCTGCTGAAGTTGCCCGGGTGGATCACATCATCCCTATTTCAGATGAAGAAATTCCATTTGAGATACTGTCATTGAATTTACCGAAGGATATTAAAAGTGTGGGAATTGAGATGAATGTGATGACCGTCGCGCATCAAAATGGATTGAAAACCATATTCGACGACCCTGAGTTCATGGATATTCAGGCAGATATCAATGCACTCAGAATATATAAATCAAGAACAGAAGTCGAAGGCTTGAAAAAAGCGGTCAACATTATTGAGAAAGTGCTTGAAGATGGGTTGAAGACCATCAGGGAAGGCATGACTGAAGCAGATCTTGTTGCTGAATTTGAATATTTAATGAAGAAACACGGCTCAGCGGGACCGTCATTCTCCACCATGGTACTTGCGGGTGAAAAAGCGGCTCTGCCCCACGGTACACCCGGTGACAGAAAACTCAGGAACGGAGATTTTCTGCTGATTGATTTCGGTGTCATCACCTATGACAGATATTGTTCCGATATCACCCGTACATTCATCATCGGGAAAGCCGATGATAAGCAGAAGGAAATTTACGATATTGTTAAACGTTCGACACAGGCAGGTGTGGATGCCGTGAAGGCCGGAGTCCCGTTAAAAGAATTTGATATCGCCGCAAGAAGTGTCATCCAGGACAGCGGCTTTGGTGAATATTTCAACAACAGGGTTGGCCACGGACTCGGGATAGAAGTTCACGAAGCCCCTTCAATCCATCATCTGAATGATGATATTGCACAAAAGGGCATGGTCTTCACCATCGAGCCGGGCATTTATATTCCTGCGTACGGCGGGGTCAGAATCGAAGAGGAAGTTTATATTAATGAAGAGGGTGAAGCTGAAGTGCTGACAAGCTTCCCGAGGGATTTGAGGGAAATTTCTTTATAATATATTAAAACCAGTATACAAAATATACTGGTTTTATTTTTTATGAGCTCTTTCCCGCTCCATCAGCACATTATAATGGTGCTTTTCATGAATCAGCAGAAGCTTCACTGACTGAACCACATTCGGATAATCCGGTACTGGATCGGGATATCTTATTGTGTACGCTTCATCATCACTTAATTTTTCTGCCAGCCTTTTCAATTTCTCCGTCTCTTCCTCCAGCATCAGCCTGAGCTCACCTTTGGAATACAGTTTGTCCATATCCGGTTCCAAGATCTTCGGTGCTTTCATCGTCGGTCCGGCATATATGTTTTCCATCTCACCGTTATATTCTGCGGTCTTGAATCTGCCGATTTTCATCACCATCCGGCTTAAGGGCAAATAGACCAGAGAAGCCTGTCTCGTCAATTTCAAAAGTAAGTAGCAGTGATAGACGACTTCGCCGATACTCCATTTATCAGAGTGGGTTCTTCTGTAGATATTCCCGTTGAATTCATCTGTCTTAAAATATTCATCCCTTAACGCTTCCAGTTCATCAAATGCCTGTCTGATTTCTTTATTCATACCCTCACCCTTTATCCAAAAGCTTTAGTATATCTCAGTACCCCGCTTACATTTTCGAGAGCATCCAATTCGAGCGCTTTTACGAGAAAAGCTTCATCCGGCACTTCAAACGGTGCTGTTATACCAAATTCACTCGCCGGCTGATACCCGAACTTGCCGTAATATTCCGGGGAACCGAGAATGCTGATATAATAATAGCCAAGGTTTTTCGCTCTC
The DNA here is from genome assembly GCF_900101075.1 of Lacicoccus qingdaonensis. Taxonomy (GTDB): domain Bacteria; phylum Bacillota; class Bacilli; order Staphylococcales; family Salinicoccaceae; genus Lacicoccus; species Lacicoccus qingdaonensis. The sequence goes on from NZ_FNFY01000013.1 coordinate 13,808, forward strand.
ACTTCAGCTTCTCTGATCAGAGCGGTCCCGATACCTTTATTCTGCAGTCCCGGTCTGACAGCAATCGGCGCGAGTGCCAGGCCGGTGTTGTTTTCCCCTTCTCCGACAGCCACTTCGCTGAGCAGTGTATGGCCGACCACTTGATATTCTTCCACAGCCACCAGTTCAAGTTCCGGGTTGTATGTCTTCTCCGCCCGTATCTTTTTGACCAGTTCTGCTTCACCCTGATAGCCGTACTCTGTTTCTGTGAAACTGTCCCTGAGTAATAATTCCACTTCATTGAATTCAGTTACATTAATCCCTCTGACTTCCATCTCTTTCTCCTTTACACAGACATTTTCTATTTTCAATTCAGCATTCAAATACCCCTTACTCAGGCAGTTTAATCGTTCTTGTGAATTTCAAATGTTACAATTAGTACTATTAGTAATCTTGTATTTAACGGAAGGGGCAGACTCATATATATGAAACACAATGAAAATGTAGCAGAAAATAACAATGAGTCCAATGATACACAGAGCGAAGTGATAGAGTTGAAATCCTTCAGTCTGGACAGTTCGGCAGGCATGATGTGTGATGCCGACACTGGTATTTGCGGACCACTCAATGAAGAGAAAGAGGATGAAAAATGAAAATAACAATTTGGTCAGATTTTGTATGCCCGTTCTGTTTTATCGGACAGGCACATCTGGATACTGCACTTGAAAATTTTGAGCATAAAGATGATGTGGAGATCGAATATAAGAGCTATCTGCTGATGCCGGATGCGGAATATCAGCCAGGTGTTTCCTACTATGATTTCTTTGCAGGCAAATTCGGGGTGCCGGTTGAAAAAGCGAAGGAACAGCTTAAACAGCAGGCAGAAACAGCGAAGGATTCCGGCGTCATCATGAATCATGATATCGCTAAAATAGCGAATACTTTCAACGGCCACCGTGCTTTCCAATACGCAAAAGAAAACGGCAAAGGTACCGAATTCTTCAAACGCTTCTATGCCGCACACTTTACAGACGGCGAAGTATTGAGCGATGCCGATACGATTGTACGCATCTCCGAAGAGATCGGTTTGAACGGTGAAGAAGTACGCGATGTCGTAGAAAATGAAAAGAATACAGACAAAGTTGAACAGGACATCGGCCAGGCACAGCAGCTCGGCGTGCAGGGCGTGCCGTTCTTCCTCGTAAATGATAAATACTCCATCTCAGGCGCACAGCCTGTTGAACTTTTCCAGCAGGCGCTGAACCAGATTTGGGAAGAAGAGCAGAACGCATAATAATCTGTGTCAAAATAAAAAGTCATGCCGCACATTGTGAGGGGCATGACTTTTTGACTCTGCACGGGCGGTGCTGCACATCTTTTCAGTATGAATGACTGTAGATTGATTATCTCTCTTCGAAATTTTCTACCCCTGCGACTCTCTGTGATTCAAAAAAATCCTGGAAGTAATACTCAAGTGAATACCGGTCCAGGTAGTCTTTATAAAAGATCTTCCCTTTATCATCCGACGTTTCGGATGGTAAAGCCTCAAGTATAAATTTATCCATTGAACCGATTGCCTGGATGACGTCTATCTCCAGATCATAATTAAAGTGGGCAAGAGTAACAAAATCAGTCTGACCTTCATGCAGCAGTTCCAGGGCATGAAACACATCATCAATGGTAGGGGTCTCATTCTCCCCCTGATCAATGGACAGACATGTATATGGCTGTTCTTCCTTGTCTTCAATCGGCTGATCCGATTGAAAAAATTGCCTCAGATTAAATAAACCCATGATATCTCCTTTCCTTTCATTTATTTCCCGGGTAATAAACCCCGCCTAAAAGTGACGGGTCTCTTCTTCTACTGTATCTTCTATATCTTCGCTCCAGTTCACGATTTCCACATCATCAATCCGGACTTTCCCTTTGCTCAACACATGTGGCACATAATGGAAAATCCCGACACGTTCATCCTTCTCACTCTCATCGACAAAATATTTGAGTGTGTCCGACGGCAGTTCTTCGAGTTCGCTGTAATCTTCAATGTTCAAATACTCCAGATTTTCCGGAGCGATGGGTTCCGCCGGCCCGTTATAATACTTCTTTTCATATCGATACAGTACATTTTCATTATCTTCCAGACGTTCAATCGGTATTTTGTAAAATTTCATATTTTCTTTCAGATTCAAATCCAGCTTCTTCAATTCTTTATAAACATGGTGAGGATGCAGCGTGGAAAAATGAACCACATCATTCCACAGACAGTCGAGCAGCGGCACTTCCCTTTCCATCAGAAATGCCCGCTCCGGGTGATCGTCATACTTGCTGTTGTATCTCGCATAGAGGTTCTCATCGATATCTTTCATTCTGTTCAAAGGAATAAGGTAATGTCCCGACATATTTTTAGGTACCATGTGATAAACAAAATTCATGACTTTTCCCCCATTTGTATTAATTATCGTTCAAATCTTTTAACATATGGAAAGCTGTGAAATCTTCCTGTTGAATGGAATAGATCATTTTAAAACCCAGTTTTTCATAGTAACTCACATTTTCTGCATTGGCTGTATAAAGATATATTGGCCGGCCGGCTGCTGCAGAATAGTCGTCAAGCGCATTCAGCATTGTTTTACCGATGCCCTTGCCCTGATAATCAGGACTCACTGCAAGCATTTCCAGTGTGATCGCTTCTTTGGGAATGTTTTTAGGCTGCTGCATCGCTTTATACAGTCTGAAAAGCTTTTTATACTTGACCCTTTTCGCAACCGGCAGGACTTTTCTCAGTCTTTTCAACGTTTGTTTGAAATGTGAGAAACCGTGTCTGTCACTGCTGACTTTCACAGTCGATACCCCTGCAACACTGCCTTCATATAACACAACATCTAGTTTTTCATCATGCTTTTTAAATACTTCCAGTTCTATTTTCAACACTTCGGCAAACAGTGCCTCCGTTTTTGGATCACTGAAATCAAATGTATTTACAGCAAACTCTTCAGTCTGAAAACTTTTTGCAATGATGTGCGCTGCCTCATCAAGATGTTTATTTTCCAAAGGGACGATTTGTACTGAACTCATAACTGACTCCTTAAGGTTCTCGTTTATTTACTTTTATTATACAGTAAATACCCTGATAATTTTACCGATAACAAAAAATAGAAAGAAGTTGCCGCTGTGGTTCAAAGTTTGTAAAAGTCGTTACTTCACTTCAACTTCTCAAGTTCTTCTATCATCGCCGGACGGTGCTGGTATTCTGCGGTCCATTCTTCAATCAATTGATCCACGCGATCTCTGCCGTCCGGATAATCCAGCATGCCTCTTGTAAACTCAACTATTTCACGGTACAGCCGGCGTTCGTTGGCCATCTTCATTCTGCCTCTTGCGAATTTTTCATATATATCCAGCATTTCATCCGGGTATTTATCTTTTAAGTCGGCTTCATATGTGAGAACATCGCCGGAGTATGTCGAATTCTGTACATATTCGAGAATACGTTCTTCCAGGCCTTCATTTCTATAGTAGTCGGCAAGACGCGCATTTTCCGGAAGTGTCTCAAAAATTTCTTCCCGTACTTCTGCCCACTCTTCTTCACTGTACTGCGCCTTCAGCTCATTGAAAGGTTCGAGGCTCTGAAGTTCATACTTTGTAGTAAGCAGCCACAATTCTTTGAGATAGGCTTCACGGTTTCTCTTTATTTTATACAGTTCTTTCAGCTGAATGGTATATTTTCTGTTCAGTTCATGTCTTTTAAATTCAATTGCTCTGCCTTCTTTTAACAATTCTATCGCTTCATCATACTCTGCTTTTGAAATATGCCGCTCTATCGCGAAGTTTCTCACTTCAAACAAATAAAGGTGTTCTGCGATGAATCGTTCGATTTTATCCTCGTCCTCCATCTGTTCTGCCAATTCCAAATAAAATTTCGCCCATCTTTCTTCATCAACGGGATAGGACCATGGCTGTGTATCATCTTCCAGCTCTTCAATCTGCTGGCCGGCGATCTGGAGTTTTCTTTCCATCTGATTGGGTTCCCTGAAATTATTTATTAGAAATTCCAAGTACTGGTCAGGGTCTGTCGTATCACCCAGATGGTCTCGTCTTGAAATGATCCACCTGAACATGGTGGCGGTGATTGTTTTCGGTCCCTGATTTAAAATGGCCTGCCAGACTCTGAAAATTTCACGCATAATATCATCGGTGACGCCGCCGGAATCAACGATATTCAATTTATTCAGTCTGAGGAAAATCAACTTGGTAATATCAAACGCCTCATCGAAATACTTGTTGTTCACGAGACCCGTCACATCTTCAGTCAGGAAGTCATTCAGGCCCCTTTCCATTCTCATCGCTTTCCTGTACGGTACAAAACTGCCTGTTTCCACATTGGGGTTGACGATTTCCTGATATCTTTTTTTGTACTGGTCGAAATCTTCTTCCGTCAATTCGTTTTTACTGAGAAGACGAAGACGCATTACCAGATTTTCATCTTCATTGAGCAGATTCACGACAAAATTTTGAAGGGTTTCGTGATCTGTATTTTCTACAATATCTCTTATTTCGTTAAGGTTCGTCATATTTACACCTTCTTTTAATTTCTCATTATCCTGATTATACATCAGCCTGCTCATATAAACAGAACATTCCGCATCGTTATTCCCGCGAATATTTTTATGCAGGTAAATTAATTTTCTATGCACTTTCCATATAATTACAGGTTAAATCCATATATTCAGGGTAGAAGGTTTATAACTCAAAATTTCAGGAGGGATTTTTTAATGTCCAGGAAAAAAGACGAACTGAACCAGCGGGATACGATAGATAATACTAAGGATGCACCGCTTACGACGAACCAGGGCCTCCCTGTAAGTGAAGATGAATTTTCTCTTAAAGCAGGAAAAAGAGGACCGACACTCATGGAGGACTTTCATTTTCGTGAGAAAATGACACATTTCGACCATGAAAGAATTCCTGAACGGATTGTGCATGCCAGAGGTTTTGGTGTACACGGGGAATTTGAAGTCTATGAATCACTGGAAAAATATACGAAAGCGAAATTCCTGACTGAACCGGGCAAAAAAACACCGGTCTTTGTGAGATTCTCCACTGTTGGCGGCAGCCGCGGATCCATGGATATTCCGCGTGATGTGCGCGGTTTTGCTACAAAATTCTATACGGATGAGGGAAATTTCGACCTGGTGGGAAATAATATGCCGGTCTTCTTCATGCAGGATGCCATCAAATTCCCGGATTTCGTCCACGCCGTAAAACCTGAACCACATAATGAAATACCGCAGGCGGCTTCAGCCCACAATACATTTTGGGACTGGGTTGCTGAAAATTCAGAGAGTGCCCATATGGTCATGTGGCTGATGAGTGACCGTGCCATTCCAAGAAGCTACAGCATGATGGAAGGCTTCGGCGTCCACACATTCAGGCTCGTCAATGCCGAAGGCAAGAGCCGCTTCGTCAAATTCCACTGGAAGCCCGTGGAGGGGACGCACCAGGTGCTGTGGGACGAAGCCCAGATCATCAATGGTAAAAATATAGACTTCAACCGTCAGACGCTGTGGGAAAATATCGAGAACGGCCATCCTGCAGAATTCGAACTGGGGCTTCAGATCATCGAAGAAGATCAGGAGCATGAAATGGACTTCGATATACTCGACCCGACAAAATTGTGGCCGGAAGAAGATGTGCCGGTACAGATTGTCGGCAAAATGACCCTTGATCAGAACGTGGATAACTATTTTGCGGAAACCGAACAGGTGGCCTTCCATCCGGGACATGTCGTACCTGGCATCGACTTTTCAAACGATCCGCTGCTGCAGGGCAGATTATTCTCATATACGGATACACAGCTGATCAGACTGGGCGGACCGAATTTCCACCAGATACCGATCAACCGTCCGATATGCCCATTCACCAACAACCAGCGTGACGGCTATGGTCAGATGTCCATCCATAAAGGACAGACGGCGCATCATAAAAATCGTATGAACAATAACCAGCCCGAACCGCTCAGCGCCGAAGAAGGCGGCTATGAACATTATCAGGAGAAGGTTGAAGGCAATAAAGTACGCGCAAGAAGTGAAAGTTTCGAAGATCATTTCAGCCAGGCGAAAATGTTCCTCAATTCACTGTCAGATACAGAACGACAGCACTTGTCGGATGCTTTCAGTTTCGAACTGGCAAAATGTGATATGGATATCAGGAATAACGCCATTGAAAAACTTCTGAACAATATCGACCGTGACCTTGCCGAATATGTTGCCGACAGGACCGGTGCAGAACTGCCGGCTGAAAACGAGGAGTCGACTTATGAAAAAAGCTCACCGGCACTCAGTATGATGAATACCAAATTCTCACTGAACACCCGTACTGTCGGTGTGATTATCACTCCGGACGTCACTGAAGATACCCTTAAAGAAACAAGAAGCAAACTTGAAGAAAAGGGTCTGCAGGTCAAATTCATCTCAGATAAGATTTACACAATCGGCAGCACGACAATTGATGAAACACTCGCTACTGTTCACTCTGTCCTTTTCGATTCCATGATTGTCATCAGTGGAGAAGAAGACCTTCAGCCGCCGGTGATCGAACAGCTGGAAATTGCATTCAAGCATAAAAAAGCCATCGGCTTCGGCGGCAATGTGTCTTTCGCAAAACTGTCATTCTCTGAAAAAGATAAAGGTGTATCGAATATTGAAACAGAGCTGGATAATTTCTTGGAAGACGTTAAAAATCACAGAGTGTGGGACAGATAACTTGTTTTAAGACTCAAGAGCTCCTGAAAAAGGAGCTCTTTTTATTTTCAGCTGGACGGGAGATATCAAGATACGTGGGTGTCCCTGTATTCCTGGACGGTCTGGATGAATTTGTTCATGGCAGTCGTGATATACGTCTCCTTATGCCAGATGAAGTCTGTGGATATTTCGCTGTATTCCGGTGGCAGTTCATAACCGAAAAGTTCTTCTCTTCTTAAGGCGTCCTTTACAGTGGATTCAGGGACGAGGCTGATTCCAAGCCCGGATTTTATACTGCCCAGAATCGTTTCGAGCGTACCGAATTCAACGATTGCAGCATCTTTCACCTTTTCGTCATGCAGCCATCTTTCAAGGTTCCTCCTGTAGTTGCACCCCGGTTTGAAGACGAGCATCGGCATTTCCTTCAATTCATCCAGCGTCGCATTTTTATCACCGTATACAAGCATCAGCTTTTCTTTGAATAATTCCGCTCTGCTGATTGAAGGATGCTGCACAAAACCTGCAACAAAGGCGCAGTCGAGCTTTTTATCCGCGACTTTTTCAGTAATTGTATCAGTGACATTGCTGTCGATGGACAGTGATACATCCGGATAGGAGCTGCGGAACATTGAAAGGATTGCGGGCAGTCTGGTAATCGTTTCAACCGTGCCGATATCGAGCCTCCCAGAAGGCTGTTCCGTATCGTGGAATGCTTTCTCTATATCGTTCATGGTTTTCATGATCTGTTCTGCATAACTCTGCAATTTCCTGCCTTCTGAAGTCAGCGTCGTCCCTTTTCTGTGACGCAGAAACAGCTGGGTGTTGAGCTCTCTTTCAAGCGACTTGATGCGGGAAGTCACATGTGACTGGACGTAATTCAAGGACTTGGCTGCGCGGCTGATACTGCCATGTTCACTGACACCGAGGAAAATCCTCAAATCTTTGAATTCCATAAAATCGCCCCGTTCCTGTCATTTGAACAGTATTATACATAAAACCCATTAGAATTTCCTGCCCGAAGCTGCACTTCCCAATGCTTATTGCAGTTAAAGAGCAAAAAAGACGGCAGATCCACCCCGGAATCTGCCGTCGATTTATATTAACCAGCGTATCTTTTTATCAATTCTTTATAGAATCTGATGGATTTCTCGAATGCTTCGACTTCCACATATTCATTCGGCTGATGTGCGAGCGTTTCGATGCCCGGACCGTAGATCAATGTCGGGATCTGACTGTCCGGATTCAATACGGAGCCGTCCGTATAATAGGAAACCCCGCCGATGGTCCCGTGTCCGGAAACTTCGAGCGCATCCTGGATGATCCTTTCTTCTTCATCCGTCACCACCGTCGCCCGGTCAAGCAGTACTCTCGTTTCCACTTTCGGCTCGTTCTCTCCTGAAAATAAACTGCTCAGCCTTTCATTAAATTTCTCATACAGGTCATCATGGACGTTCGGGGTGACTGTTCGTATATCCACGTTCAGCGTGCACTGGTCCGGAATGACATTGGTCTGGATGCCGCCGTTAATCATATTCGCGGAGACGCTGCTTTTACCGAGCGGTGCCTTTTCTTCCAGCCATTCTTCCTTCAATTTCTCGACCAGACTGATCACTCTGCCCATCGCCTCGACAGCGTTGATACCCTCTTCCGGCATCGCACCGTGTGCTGTTTTGCCGGTCAGTGACACTTCGATCCACAGTGCACCTTTATGACCGGCAACGACCTTTCCGCTTGTCGGCTCGGCAATCACAATCGCATCGACATCATCCATCCCCTCTGTCTTCACATAATGCGCCGCGCCGATGGAATCGACTTCTTCACCCGCTGTCGCAAGAAATTCCACATCCCTTGCCGGTTCGAACCCTTCTTCATACAGTGATTCCACAGCCAGGTACAATGCAGCGAGACCGCTTTTCATATCCGTCGTTCCTCTGCCGTACATTCTGCCGTCATCCATCTCAGCATCAAATGGGTCGTGCGTCCATTTCTGTTGTCCGATCTTCACGGTATCCGTATGGCCGGACAACAGCAATCGTCCTTTATTTTCATCACTGCCTTTCAGCCTCACAGAGAAATTGCTTCTGTTCTCTGAAAGATCGGTCACTTCATACGGCAGATCTGCCGCTTCGCTTCTCTGTATGAACTGCTCCACCACTTTATGTTCGTTCCCTGGCGGATTTGTACTGTCTATTTTAATCAATGACTGCAGGAATTCAATATCCGTCTGCAAAAAATCACTTCCCTCTCGCTTTGAAATAAACTTCACCCTCGTTTTCAGGCTGGAGGCTCGGACGGGTCGCCTTAAACAGTGAAATGTCCTGCTTCGTCTCACCGGCAGTGACAAGTTCACTCAACACTTCGCCGACCGCGCTCGAGAACTTGTAGCCGTGGCCGGAAAATCCTGCAGCAATCGCCACATGGTCATGCTCCGGATGTTTATCGATGATGAAGTTCTCATCCGGTGTATTTGTGAACAGGCACGTTTTCCCGACCTTGAGACTGCCGTTTGCCGCCTGCATATATTGACTCATGAAACCGCGTATATCCGACTCGTCTTTTTCATAAGCCCCGAATTCCTTGTTGTAGTATGCCGGGTCGATATCGTCCCCGTTGTCATAACGGCCGATTTTCAAACCGCCGCTGTCGATGGACGGAAAACCGTAGTATACGCCGGTCGGCACGTCCGCAAAGAATCCCGGGAAGCTGTCCGCTTTGTACAGTTCGTCGTTGGAGTCAAACCATGCGATGGTCTGTCTGGATGGCTGGATATTTATTTTCATATCAAGGTCGTCGAGAATCTTTTTATTCCACGCGCCGCCGGAGATGATCAGCTTATCTGCGGTGAATGATTCTGTGTCCGTATCCACTTTGACGGAGTCAGCATGGATATCGATGTTCATCACCGGTGAATCGACTTTCAGTTCAGCGCCGTTATCCAGGGCGAGGCGCCTGAATGTGCGTATACTGTTCTCGGAGAACAGCATGCCCGCTTCCGGCTCATAACAGCCGATCTGACCGTCAGGTACAGTGATGCCCGGCCATCTCGCATTGATTTCGTCGGCTGACAATGTTTCAAAATTAAGCTTATATTTATGACCGCCATCGATTGCCGTCTGGACGAACAGCGATTCGGCCGGTCCATACGTGACGACGCCCGTTTTCATAAAAATCCGTTCGTTCGTTTTTGCCTGGAGATCATCCCATAATTCCTGAGCACGCAGTGCAAGCGGTACATATTCCAGACCTTCACCGCATGCGTGTCGGATCAGACGCGTCTGCCCGGCATGACTTCCGTTTTCATGCGGCGGATCGAATGCATCGATCATCAATGTTTTTACACCCTGCGCCGCCAGGTAATAGCCTGCCGCCATCCCCATGGATCCCGCGCCCACTACGATCACTTCATAATGCTTTGTCAATACCATCACTCCCCGAGGCATAAAATAATGCCGTAATATTTGTACTTGACTTCATTTTAAGCGCTTACATATATACATGTAAAATGATTATAAATGATGATGGATATCTGTATGAGAGATAGATTGAATGCTTTTGATGCCAGAATATATAAAAGGAGCAAAATCCATGGGATTCTGCTCCGTCCGAACGATTTACTGTGCTTCTGTGATTACACCGCATGCGACCGGGTCACCGGCATCGCCCGACGGCTGTGATTCATAGTCATCTTCACCAGAATGGATGATTAAAGCTGTGCCATCTTCTGTATGCAGTGAAGTTTCCACTTCTTCATCCAGAATCGTGACATTTTCTGCCGGCACTTCTGTCGATACAGTACCGTCTTCATCCACTTCTATATTCTCGAGGTCACCTGCGTGGGGACCGTCTTCATGGTCAAAACCGTGGGATGCATCTGTCGGATTATAATGATCTCCGGCAGAACTGAAATCCGGTCCTTCACACATGCCGGCATTATGAATATGCATGCCGTGCGTTCCCGGTTCCAGGCCTTCCGCTTCCAGCGCAATCGTCAGACCGTCATCCGCTTCAGAAAATGTCGCCGTACCCATTTCCTCTTCATCCGTATCGTACATCGTCACTTCAATTTCTTCAGACGCTTCCTGAATTGCGCCGCCGTCGTTGTCTTCATCCGCACTCTCCCCGGCTTCTTCTCCGGTTCCGCATGCAGCAAGTACTAAAACCAATATGAACATTGGAATAAATGCCCATTGCTTCATGATATCCCTCCATTCGTTACTGGGACGATTCCCCTGTTTAAAGTGGTATAAACGCATATTACATATACTTTCAGAATTTTTTTACAAAATGTTACTCCAATTCGTAATTTACCTCTCTTGTATATTGATTGGAGGCGTCCCACAGCAGAAATTCATCCACTCCGTTATCTTTTAACGCTTGAATTTGCGTTTCAATTTCTTCCACATCATAATTCAAATAGTTTCCTGCGCCCAGATATGATGCTGTAAAATCCTGCAGCCATGGACGGCTGACGGGCGGATCATCAAGTGCAGCAAGCACTTCATTCTCAGCCTGGATATATTGATCAATGACCTGATATGGCTCTGTATCCGGTGCATCAATACCGAAAGAACCCGGTCCCCAGTGACTCGGATAAACCATAGAAGATATTACATCCACATTTTCTGAAATCTGACTGAAGTCCTGTCCGATGCCTTCTGCAACGCCGTGTGTTGCCGCGTAGCCGAATATATCTACAGAAACATCCACATCGTAAGGCTCAAGGGCATCTCCGGCGTATTCTACAAAGTCGGTGACAGCATTGACTCTTCTTGTCCCGGCATCTTCTTCATCCGCATAGTCCCCTAAATCAAAATCCAAAGTTTCTCCGTAAAATTCAAATCCTTCCGGGAACCTGACATAATCAAACTGGATTTCTTTGAAGCCAAGCTTAGCCGCTTCCACTGCAATTTCTATATTATAATCCCAGACTTCCTGTAAGAACGGATTCACAAAGTTTTCGCCGCGTCCGTTTTCCCAGATCGAGCCGTCAGGGTTCAGAAATGACAGTTCCGGTTCCGCCTCTGCGAGTCTTGAATCTTTAAATACGACGACACGAGCAATCGGGTAGATCTGATTCTCTTCCATCTGTGACATCAGCGTCTCGGAATCCGTATAAGTATAAGAATTCGCCTCTGCGATATCATTTTCGACCGGCAGTTCCATCATGATATCGCCCATGTCTTCTTTAACATCGACGACCATCGAATTCAGTCCGGATGTATTTACGTAATCAATCAGTTCATTCATGCGTTCGCTGCCTGCAGTGTAGCCGGAAACAAATATCCCTCTAACACCATCATCCGGATAGGAAATTTCCACACCGCTGTCATACAGAAAATGACCGGGTATATTTTCCGGCAAAGTTAAAATCGGTTCATCATCGATATCCAGCATTTCAGCCCCCACTTTGCCGTTACTGAACACCGAAAAGGTTACTACAACAATAAACATCATTAAATATTTAATCTTCATTCAGTCATCTCCTCTGCAGCGTTGCTGATCTCTTTGGGATCAGCCAATTGAAAACCCTGCCCTCTCAGTCCATCAACAATTTCAGGCAGCGCTTCTTTTGTCCACTCCCGGTCATGCATTAACAGATTCGCACCATCAGATAAAAATTCCGTGTTCACCATGATATCTGCCAGAGCCTCCGGCTGCTGGTATTCCGCCTCCCAGTCATAACCGTAAGTCCAATTCATCAATGTCATGTTTTCCTCTGCAACCACTTCTATGGAAGCATCCGTGTTCACGCCAAACGGTGCTCTGAAAAACTGGGGCCTTTCACCGGTAATTTCCTCGACCAGATTATTCACCGGAATAATTTCTTCTCTTGTCTGTTCGGCATCAATCTGCTCTAAATTAGGATGCGTCATCGTATGATTGCCAATTTCAAATCCCATATCATAAATTTCTTTTAAATCATTTTGACCCGCTTCATCCTGTATGAACATGCCGTTCACAAAAAATATCGCATTGGCATCCATGTCATTCAGAATGTGTGCCATTTCTACAGCATGCTGATCCGGTGCATCATCAATCGTCAGCAAAGCGACTTGGGGATCCGCGTCATCCAACGGAATGATCTGAAAGGTTTCCGGGTGCACTTCATAAGAGAAAGTCTTTTCAGGCTCTGCCGGTTCCTCTTTTGTTTCAGGTTCTTCCTGAGCAGTTCTTTCCGTCTCTGTTCCTTCAGTCTCTATTTCTTCTTCATTAACTTCTTCACTCTGACTTTCGGAGTTGCTGCAGCCGACTAATAAAAAGGCGACCATAATTAACAGTAAATGTCTCATTATGAGTCACCTTCTTCGTTGATTATTTCTCTGAGTTGGTTTTTATTCGTGTTTAAATCAGTGATGGCTTCGTCCAATGTATGATAAAAATCATTGATTTCCTCATGTTGTTCATTCAGTTCTTCGATTCCGCCTTTAAAAGTTTCATAACCTGCACCTGACTCACCCAGTGAATTAAAATAGTCACGCTCCTGATTCAAAACCTCTTCATACTGCGGCAGAAATGACTGCATCGTGCCATTGACCGATTCCAATGATTCAGTCATGGAATCCACAACATCTCCCATCTCCGCTTCATCTTCAGAAATGGAGAGATTCTGCAACTCTTCCTGTGCCTCTTCATATGTAGCCATTTTTTCCGTCAAAGCATCCAGTGTGCCACTTCTGGAATCAATGTTTGAAAATACTGCGGCAGAGGCATCGCTGAAATTGGATAAGTCCTCCCCGCTCAGTGCAGTTTCAAAATCCTGTTGAAGTTCTATCTCATAATCGATTAATGATTGAAGTTCATGTTGAAGTGATGACTCTTCAAGAGTCTCGATATTACTTTGGACTTGGCTGGAAGTATCTCCGCATCCGGCAAGTACAAAAATCATACCTGATATCATTAACAATCCCACTCTCATATACAAGCTCCTTATATTTGATTTAGAGACATTATAACAGTTTTAGATGTAAAATGAATGTATCGTTAGAATTTTTTAGAAATAAAGGGTTTTAAATGTAAATGGCACACTACCGGGAAGTAATGTGCCTTAAAAGAATTTTACATCGTTCTTCTTCCAGCAACTCTTCAAATTTTGCCCTGATCAATCCTTCATATTTTTTACTCCATGACTTTAAAGCAATAAAATATAATACTGCCGTAATTAACGCCAATCCTGCCGTAACCGGCCAGAACCAAGCTGAAACGATACCCTCCGGACTGGCAAGACCGATTTCCGAAAAAAGTATAAAGGTGAATATTATTCCACTGAACAGGACGACTGTCACTGGGACAGCGTACTTCCATGGCACCATATCAACTTATATATCCCCATTTGAAAGCAGGAACGAACACTTAAAAATATTTCACTTGAAATGTACGGGAGAAGTTTACACTTCATTATTTGAGGCTACAGAATAATAAGAATTGGAGGCTCATTATGAAGAATCGTCTATTGAATTATACCGAGCACAGAACCGCCCCGCTGCCCAGGTTTCCGTGGATGATGTATCAAAGATGGGAAGATTTAGTGTGCATGCATATACCGGTGGATCCCGGAGATCTCCTGCCCCATATCCCTCGAGAACTGGATCTCGATTTATACGGCGGCAAAGCCTGGATATCCATATTCCCTTTTCTTATACGGAACCTGGGACTCAGAAGCATGCCCAGATTTCCATACTTTCATAAATTTCTGGAATTGAATGTGAGGACCTACGTTAAACACAAAGGGATTCCAGGGGTTTATTTCTTCAGTCTGGATGCCGAAAAAATCATGCCGGTACTCGGGGCTAGAACTGTTACACTCCCTTATTATAAAGCGAAGATGAAAAGAGAGGAGAAGCATGGCTGGGTGCACTATTCAAGCAGGCGCCAGCACAGTGATAAAGCATATTTCGAAGCACGATATAAAATCCTTTCCAGTGCTGCGCCGGCAGAAGAAGCGACGTTGGATCACTGGCTGTTTGAGCGGTACAGACTGTATCAAACCATCCGCAGCACAGTTTTTCATATCGGCATCCATCATTTGAAATGGAAGCTCGCTGACGTCTCCATAGATTATAATCCCGACTCGATCAACTCATTACTGCCCGGAGATATAGAGGGAGAGCCCGCCGTCGCACACTACTCCCCCGTGCTGGATGTAATCTTCTGGCCGCTGGGGAAATCTGAGTGATAGTGAGACAATGGTGGCTGGCGAGTAAGTCCGGTGAAATCAGCAATATAATCAGGATTCGGCTTCGAAAAACGAGTAAGTCGGCCGGAATTCCAAAGAAGCTCGTTATATTCCAAACCATTCACGCCTTGATTTTCTTACTCATAATTATCTGCCTGCCGAGAGGTCCGATAAACGTATCGCCAGTTGCGGTAAAACCACCTTTTTTGTAGACATGCTGCGCAATTTTATTCTTCACATTGACTCCGAGCGCAACTTCTTCAACATTATCATAATGCTCATTCACAAAAGCATCCAGCTCACGGAAAGAGGATGTCGCCACGCCGCGCCCCTGCTTGGTGGAGTCGACCGAGTAGCTGAACATCACAAGCGCGTCAAAATTACTGGTATACTTCTGAACGATATCACCGCTCTGTAAAATAAACACCCCTGCAACCTGACGCCTCTGGATGATCAGGACCAATCGTCTCTCATCAATTTTTTCACAGCTCTTCAGAGCATCAAGCGGTGCTGCTGAATAATATTCATGTGCTTCAGTCAGCACATATCTCTCCAAATCTCCATAATGGGACTCGTCATAAAATTTTAAAGTCACTTCCGTATTCACCTGATACTGACTGCCATCATCTGTACGCTGAAAGTATTGATAATCCACCAGGTATCTTCTTAAAACAGCATAGTCCGGATAAGTTTCTTTCAAGATTCCATTCACTTCTTTTTCTTTATATACATGATTCCGGTCAAATGCCTTAATCAGCTCATCAAATAACTGAAGTTTCACCTTTTCCTTCTTTGGAATCTGCACCAGTTTACCGTCTTTGAAAAACCTGTCTTTAATATTCGTCATCCATTTCACCTGCACATTAATAAGTCATACAACTTCCTTTTCTTCAAATTATGATACTATACTTACAATAACTTTTATAATATAGGTGATCATATGATAATGGTGAGTGCATGCCTGGTCGGTCAAAATGTCAGATATGACGGCAACAACAGTCTCAATGAAAAGATACTCAGATTGGTGGATGAGGGAAAAGCGATTGCTGTGTGTCCGGAAGTGTTCGGCGGCCTGTCGACCCCGCGGCTGCCTGCAGAAATTGAAAACGGGGACGGTCACGATGTCCTTGAGGGGAAATCGAAAATTGTGGATACATCCGGTAAAGATGTCACGGAGGAATTTTTAAACGGCGCCTATGAGACACTGAATGTATTCAAAGAATTTCAGCCTTCAATGGTTGTACTGAAAGAAAACAGCCCGTCCTGCGGCAGCTCTTTCATATACGACGGTACGTTCAGCGGCAATAAAATCCAAGGCGTCGGTGTGACGACAGCATTGCTTGAAAAGAACGGCATCCAGGTCATTTCCGAAAAAGAATTTGAAACATTATAAAAAAGTGAGTGCCCGGACCCGGGCACTCACTTTTTATGTTGTTTACTTATCTTCTTTTTTCTCTTCATCCGTTTCATCTTCTGCCTCAACAGCTTCTTCGTCTGCTTCCTCTATATCAGGTGCAACCTGATCCGGCAGTGATGCTCTGAATGCTTCGATTCTTTCTTCAAGTTCTTCTTCCGTCTCTTCACGGTAGCCCGGCTCATAAATGAGCTGTCTTCTTTCAAGCTCTATAATCTTGAATTCGTTTCTCAGCGCTTTAAAGAGCGAGACCCCGAGCAGTATGACAACCAGAGTGAACGGGAATGCAGCAATCAGCATTGCCATCTCGATTGCACTCAGTCCGCCTGAGAACAGAAGTACGAGTGCAGTACTTGAAAGGATTGCCCCCCAGATCAGCTTGACTCTGAGTGACGGGTTCAATGAGCCGCCTGTTGTCAGCATACCCAGTACGAAAGTACCACTGTCTGCAGAAGTCACGAAGAATGATGCGATCAACAGGATCGCGATACCCATGACGAGCGGTGCAGCAGGATAGTTTTCCAGGAATGCGAACAATGCAACTTCGTTACCTTCTTCTGCTATCAGATTGTACAGTCCGCCTCCGATCAGGTTATCTGATTCGATACCTGCAACGCCGAATACTGCGAACCATAACGCACTGAACAGTACCGGTACACCGGTAACACCAAGAATGAATTCACGGATAGTTCTGCCGCGTGAAACACGGGCGATGAAACTTCCGACGAATGCAGACCAGCCGATCCACCATGCCCAGTAGAACAATGTCCAGTCATTGAGGAAGCCTCGGTCCCCCTCAAATGAGTTCATACCGAGCGTCATACTCGGCAGGTTCTGTATATAGTTACCCGCGTTAGTCAGGAACGTCTCGAACATAGTAACTGTAGACCCGAATATGAATACGAAGATCATCAATGAAATGGCAATAACCACGTTACCCATACTCAAGTAGCGGATACCCACGTTCAGACCTGTCGATGCTGATAAGACGAATCCAACAGTGATCAGCAGGATGACTATCGTCTGAGAAAACAGGTTGTTTTCGATGAAGTCAAAGCTGTAGCTTAAACCCGCAGTAATCTGCGTCGCACCGAGACCAAGTGAGGTTGCGATACCGAAAATTGTACCGAATACCGCAAGAACATCCACACTTTTACCCATCCAGCCGTTTGCACGGCGGTCACCGATCAGCGGGACAAGTGATGAACTCATAAGCAGCGGTGCTTTATGTCTGAAGTTGAAATACGCAAGTGACAGACCGACAACTGCGTATACTGCCCATGGGTGGAAGCCCCAGTGGAATAATGTATATTGCAGCGCTTCTCTTCCGGCTCCGGTCGCTGCACCTTCTAAAGACGGCGGATTATGATAATGTGTCAGCGGCTCCGTCACACCGTAGAAGACGAGACCGACACCCATACCTGCAGTGAACAGGAATGAGAACCATGTAAAATACTTGTACTGTGGCTTTTCATTCTGTTTACCCAATCTGATCTTACCGTATGGACTGAGCACCAGGAATAATGCGAACAGGACGAACCCTGTCATTGCCAGCATATAGACCCAGCCAAAGCTATTCGATATAAAACCGTTGATAAAACCCAGAACTGTCTCTACATTTCCCGGAGCAACCGTGCCCCACAGAATGAACACAATAGCAATTGCGAGGGAAATATAAAAGACAGGTGTAACTTTTGACTTATTTTTCATTAGTAGCCTCCTTATAAAATTACACTATATATACACACATACCCTGTTATCCCATTAAAAATCGGATATTTTTCCAAAATCTGGTGCCAGGAACCGGGCTATAAAAATTGACAATAAAAAAGACCCATAGATAGAGCATAACTGCGCATTATGCCCGCTTCTCAGACCCAGATACAAAATAAGTGTATATATGAAATGTGACATTATCCACATAGGAACGTAGTCATGATAACATGAATATGATGATAATAAAACACCCGCCGGTGATGAATACGTTTTAGACAGGTATAATTTGACAATTTTCTTCGTTTGACGCGGCGTTTATTTAAAAACTTCTAAATTCATTTGTGAAGATTATATACGGAGGAGATAATATGAACATAGGTTTAATCGGTTCTGGCGCCATCGGCCAGTATCTGCTGAAAACAATCAATAAAGATCGCCATCCCGAACTGGTCATCAAAAATATTCTGGTTAGAAACAAGGAAAAATACAAGGCGCTTGAGTCCCAGTATGACGTCAAGCTGTACACAGACCTTGATGAATTCCTGTCGTCTGATATCGATATGATTGTTGAAGCTGCGAATGTCCAGACGGTACGGGCCGTGCTGCCGGATGTTCTGAAGAAAAAAGATTTAATGCTGATCAGCGTCGGCGCACTGGTCGATGAATCATTATTGTCAGAGGCCGCCCGCCTTACCGAAAAATATAATCATCAGCTCCACCTTCCATCCGGTGCAGTCGGCGGACTGGATCTGATTCAGAATGTGAAAATATCCAACAACCTGGAAAAAGTCGAACTGATTACAAGAAAACCGGCGCATTCACTCACAGATGACCATATCACGGAGAAAAAAACGGTTTTCGAAGGCAAAGCAGCCGATGCGATTGAAAAATTCCCGAAAAATATGAACGTCTCCATTATTTTATCACTGGCCGGTCTGGGAATTGATCAGACAGATGTTCGGTTGATAGCCGATCCCGAAGCGGATAGGAACATTCACCAGATAAAAGTATCCGGCGATTTCGGCGAAGCGGAACTGACAATTAAAAATGAACCGCTGCCTGAAAATCCGAAAACGAGCGCACTTGCCGCACTCAGCATACTCGGTACACTAGAGAGAATCCAGAGGAATGTGAAATACGGGGGTTAATCTACTCTTTTCAGTCACCCACAACTCCCAGTGACTGACAAACTACTTAATTCAGTCACTCAGCATCCCCAGTGACTGATAAACCACTCTTTTCAGTCACCCACAACTCCCAGTGACTGATAAACTACTCTTTTCAGTCACTCAGCATCTCCAGTGACCGACAATCTACTCTTTTCAGTCACTCGCAACTCCCAGTGACCGACAATCCACTCTTTTCAGTCACTCAGCATCTCCAGTGACTGACAATCAACTCTTTTCAGTCACCCACAACTCCCAGTGACTGACAAACCACTCCACTCAGTCAATCAAATACAAATTCCTCGTTGCACGTGATGCCAATACATATTTGATCAGCGGCAGATCATCATAGAATTCCGATTCGGTAATGATGACAGTGTTGTACTCAAAGCCTTTTGATAAATAGTAGGGCAGCACCAGATAGTCCTGGTTATAAATGGTGTCGACTTCCTGCAGATTTTTCAAACCCGGAATATCATCTTTCAGCTGCTCATACATTTCATCCGCCGCTTCTCTTGACGGCGTAATGACCGCCATCTGCTCCGGCAGGTTATCAGCAATCATCTCTCTGATATACCCTGCTTCATCCGCCGCATTGATGAACTGCACCTCCTGCCCGTCGACGGACACGGATTCTATGCCGCCCGGCACGATCGTATTCAGATAATCATTGATCTGATTTGTCGAACGGTACGATTTCCGGAGTGTCATCATATGATGGTCCTGAACATCCAGTGCTTCACTGCCGACCGGATGGATCTGCTGATTTTTATCACCCAGGCTGGTGAATGTCGCTTTGCCGTAGTAATCCGTCATCACGGCATACTGGATATTCGAATAATCCTGAATTTCATCCACGATCACATGCCGCATCTTCTTGTCGGAGACATCAAGGATATGAATGTACAAATACATCAACGGCGCAAGATCTTCATACATGAAGTTATTGCGTTTGACGTTTTCTATCGTTTCACTTCTGACTGCTTTATCGGTGATCGATCTGACATAAATCTTTTCAAGCTGGACGAACCGGAACCTTTTGATCTGCTGGTGCACTCTCGCCAGTGCTTTCGTTGCATAATCATTCGCCATTTTCTGCAGCTCTTCCTTTTCCCCGATATACTCACGTGTTTTATCCAGCTCTTTATATTTCCTGTTTGTCAGCCACTTCAGTTCTCGCTGATACATATCGAGTAAATATTCATAGATCTTATGCAGGCGGCGGGGCACCGGATGCTGTGACAGATTATTATAAAACACTTTTTCAATCATCTCTTTGGCAATAAAGGTCTTCGTGCCGTACTTAAGATCTCTGAAGTACATTCCGTCCTCGCCGAGCGTGTCCATATACTGTTTCAGATCCTCGAAATACCCTTTCGATGTTTTATAACGGTACGCAGAACCGTCCTCGCTGTTCAGCCTCTGAATGTTATCAGCCAGGGACTCGAACTGGCGGCCGTTGAAATACGGCATCTCTTTTTGCATACGGTAGAATGTCATATTTTTGACGTTGTCCTCACCAAGCTCCGGCAGCACGTCGGAGACGTAGTCATTGAACACTTCGTTCGGTGACATCAGCAGTATATTGTCCGCTTTCAGCTGTTTTCTGTATGTGAACATCAAATATGCAATACGCTGCATCGCAAGCGAAGTCTTTCCGCTTCCCGGCGGCCCGTAGACAAGCGTATTCTGACTCAAAGGCTGACGGATGATGATATTCTGTTCACTTTGAATCGTTGCCACAATATTTTTCAATTTCGCCCGTGATGAATCCGTAATCAGCTGCTGGAGCATTTCATCCCCGATGTATAAATCACTGTCGAACATTTTCTGCATTTCGCTGTTTTCAATCTGGAACTGCCGGCGCAGTGAGACATCGGTTTTTATTTTCGAACCGTCCGGTATCGTGTAGGACAGCTCCCCGATCCTGTTTTCATAAAAGAGGCTCGCAACCGGTGAGCGCCAGTCGTAGATCAATATATCCTGATTGTTGTCCTGGATGGTCGCATTGCCGATATAGACCGGCTCACCGTCCGCTGTCAGCCTGCCGAAGTACGGCTTTTTAATCATGCGTGAAGTGACGTCCAGCATCTTTTCAATATGGTTGTAATTCGATTCCGTCATGCGCATTTCAGGCAGCATCGAAATGAAATCCATGACATTTCCGTCTTCAAAATCGAATGTGTTGGATACATCATCGTTGAGCATTTTCCGCGTTTCTAAAATATCAGCCGAGGTTTTGTTCTGCTGCTGATTCAAACTCGCGTTGTATGCTTTTAAGAAGTTCACCGTAAATTTCAGATGATTCACTTCAAGTTCAAATTCATTCCCCATCATACCGCTCCTTTTTATATAAATGCATTGCTTATCATACAATGATTCCGGCAGAATGTGCAGTCTTATTATCGTCGATTTTATATGCTATAATTGACTTGTTAAATAAATTGCCCTTCCCATTCTTCGAGTGGGAAGGGCTTTACTTTTCTGTACGGAAATATACTAGTTCACCGCATTCTCTTCCAGAAATTCAAGCACCATCCGGTCGCTGTCTTCACCCGCCTGGACGTTCGCTTCCTCCGTACCGCCCATCATCATTCCGGCAAGCGCCGTCGGCCCGAGGAACAGATGCCCGGCATCTTCAAAGATTTCCACCTGTGCATTGTCACCCAGGTCCTCTCCGATCTGTTTTGCCATGACATCACCCTGCCACATTGCATCGTCCCCGCCTGCAATCAGCAGGGCCTGTCCGTCAAAACTACCTGTATCGATCCTCGCCGCTTCAGAATTATCATTCATTTCTACGGCTGATTCATATGTTTCCCGGTACTTCACAGGATTCAATACAGCAAAGTCAAACATCGTCCGTGCAAACGCTCCGAAATCGGACTGTGAAAGATCGATATAGGGCAGCTCTTCACCATCATATGTCCATGATGACGCCATATCCCCTTCAAATGACAGTCCCATAAAGATATAACTCGACGGTGTGTATAATATCAGATTATTGATTTCATCATAATAGTTAGTGAGCACCAGTCCGAGCTCAGCACCTTTCGAGGCACCGAGCAATGTGATATCAGTGCCGGCGAGATCTGCATACTCCAGGAAATCTCCAAAAAACTCCAGCGGTACCCTGTTCAGTTCATCCACCTGGTTGTCCGCCCCAAAAAAGAACATCGCATAGACTTCATATCCGTTTTCTGCAAGAAATTCAGCAGTATCCGTGTTCGGACTGCCTTCCGATCCGCCGAAGACCGCAATCGGTTCCGCATCATTTGGGTCATCCGGTATAAAATGAAAGCCATTGGCCGCACCGTGCTCAAAATGTTCAACCGTACCGCCTTCAAATACCTCCGGATAAATTGAAAGGTCATTCACATCTTCCATGTCCCCATCAAATCCCCACTTCTGTGTGTTATAAAAACGCATAGCAAATACCGCGGCAACGAGAACAATGATAAGTACAACCAGACTCAGTAATATTCTTATGACGATTTTCATACGCATCCCCCCTGTTATGATTTTAAACCCGTATTATAAAGTTGTATAATTACCCTTAATTATACACTATTAACTGCCAAAAACACATTGCATGTCATCAAAGAAGTCTGTTTGAAACAAAATAAAAATTATAATACCGAGGTGAAAAAAATGGAATTCAACAAGCTGATACCGGACCCCCGACGGCTATCTGCTCCGGTTTACGGATTAATGTGATTTTACAGTCGTTTTCTAATAAATACCTTTCAATTTACTCCAAACCAACTTTGTAATACAGTATATTACAAAGACGGGAGTGATCAACTATGACTTTATCTGTAAGAATGTCCCCTGAAGAAGAAGCATTGATCAAAGAGTTTGCTGAAACGTATGATATAAGCGTATCATCACTAATCAGAACTTCGGTATTGGAAAAAATTGAGAATGAAATTGATGTCAAATTGTATGACAATTCAATGGCTGAACATTTAAATGAAGATGAATCCGTGTCTTTTGAAGAAATGGCCTCTCAATTGGGCTTGACCCCTTGACCGGACATAGAAAAGATTTTTATAAATAAATAGAAAACACGACAAGGAGCGTATCCCTGATAAGGGAAACGCTCCTTTCTTCACCTCCATTTTTGTCACAAACATTGTGCCAAACCCGAACCGGGCTGTGATTGTTTATATATAGGAAAGATTTTAAAATGGAGATACCATAAAAATTATTTGAAGGGGTGACACAAATGGCAGAAGAAACAAAACGTTCAGGCGGTATTCAGCGCAAGGCTCAGGCTTTCGGTTCTTTTCTAAGCAGTATGATCATGCCGAATATCGCAGCATTTATCGCATGGGGGCTGATTACGGCACTCTTCATCGAAGACGGCTTTTTACCTAACGAGAACATCGCCGGTATGGTCGACCCGATGATCACTTACCTGTTACCGCTCCTGATCGCATTTTCAGGGGGCCGTCTTGTCCATGACATGCGCGGTGGTGTCGTCGGTGCGACAGCGACGATGGGTATCATCGCCGCCGCAGATTCACCGATGCTTCTCGGTGCCATGATCATGGGTCCGTTAAGTGGTTATTTAATGAAGAAAGTCGATGAATTCCTTGTTCCAAGAACGAGACAGGGTCTCGAGATGCTGGTCAACAACTTCTCGGCCAGGGCGTGGACCTAATCATCAGCTGGGGTGTCCTGCCGCTGGTCAGCATATTCATCGAACCGGCAAAAGTATTGTTCCTGAACAATGCGATCAACCACGATCAGCTTTACGAAAACAACCTGAAACATGATACACTGGCAAAACTCGTTTCATATGCACTGCAGTTTGATAACCTGGACGACCCGGAACAGATCCGGATGACTGAGATGATCAAAGACCAGGGCATCGCAGAATTCATTAAAGAACATACGGAACTGCCTGAACCGCTGGTCAGAGATATTATAGAAAGATAATAAAGCTGATGGAACATATTCCATCAGCTTTTCCTATTCCAGAACCATAAACTCCCTGTACATCGTTTCGTAGTTGATTGCGCCCCTCGCCACATACTGTGTCACACCTTCAGAATCGATCATGTAGGTCGTCGGATAGGCAGACAGCTGATAGCTGTCCTCCACCGTCCCTTCCTCATCCAGAAGTACCGGCATCGTCAGACCGAGTTCATCTACAAAACCCGAAACACCCTCAATATTGTTTTCAGAATGGGTCAGGTTCATCGCCAAAATGACAGCATCCTCTTCGTTATATAATCTTTCAAAGTCAGGCATTTCAGCCCGGCACGGCGGGCACCATGTCGCCCAAAAATTGATGATGACAGGCTCTCCCCTGAAATCAGACAATTTTACAGTGTTCCCTTCAAGCGTATCCACTTCAAAGTTGGGCGCAGTCTGCCCGGGCGCCAGTCCTGCATCTTCCTGATGAGTGTCATTGTCCGATGAACCGAAAAATTCATAGAACGACCAGCCCAGCATACCCACAACTACAGCGATAATGATATATTTTTTCATCGGTCAACTTCCTTTTCATCTTTTCGGGACGAACCATATGCGGTCGTAATCAGCACTGTCACACCCGCCGCAAGCAGCACGGCAAACCATGGCCGCATTGTATAGCCAAAGGCCGTCGCTGTGCCGTAAACAAAAAATAATACAACGATGCCGACAGTCCATGACAACACAGCAGTGATCAGCAAATACCTCTTTTCAATCCGGTTGTAAAGTACATAGAATACCAGAAATAAAACAGCGAGTACTATAAAGTAAACAAATGCATATGTATCATCATAAATGATGAAGTGTATGAACTCGTACATCATCGATGATGTTAAAAATAAAGTGATCATCCCATCTGAAAATTCCTTTAAATCCAACCTGCCTTTTAAATTTTTATAAATGATGACAGCCGCAGTGATGACAAGTGACGCATAAAATACCGCGGAGTCACTCGGATAGGCAAGCACCGCCAGAGGGTCCTCCAGAAAGACATCCAGATTCAATATGATCTTTATGATATATATGAAAATGATCAGATTGATGAACTGCGACAGCAGCTCCTCCAGTATTTCCTTCTTCTTACTTTTAGCGGCTTCATTCAGCATAATATAAATGATGCTGCCGAACACTGCACTGACGGCCAGAATGACGGCTGAAATCAATGTTTCGGTAATAACCATGGCATTCCCCTCAGATTGGAATTTAACTTATCCTGTATATTATATGTATCCGGCCATTAAGAAAAGCCCTCCGTTTCTGAAGGGCTTAAAATTTATCAGTCCTGATCCTGCTTCTTGATGAAAAGCTTTCTATTGCCCGGATTATTATACCTCGGTCTTTCCCTGCTCAAGGAGATGAAGAGCGACCATGTCATGAGTATGATGACGAGCGAGAACGGCAGTGCCGCGACAATCAGCATATTTTGAATGGACTGCACTCCTCCGGTGTAGATCATGATGATTGCGAATGCCGATAAAATGATACCCCAGCTGACTTTGACAAAGCCCGCCGGATTTATACTGCCTTTTGTTGACAGCATACCCAGCACGAATGTGGCCGAGTCGGCCGATGTCACAAAGAATATAACAACGACCAGCACTGTAAATAAGCTCATGAAGTAGCCAAGCGGATATTGTTCCAGCATGGCAAAGGTGGCCGTCTCTGTGGCATATTCCGAAATTTGGGCAATACCGTTCAATTCAAGGTTGATCGCCGAAGCACCGAACACTGTAAAAAATATGAACATGACCACTGAAGGCACGATCAGCACACCGATGATAAATTCCTTGATTGTACGGCCGCGGGACACACGGGCAATGAAAATACCGACGAACGGTGCCCATGATACCCACCATGCCCAGTAAAATATCGTCCAGTCGGCAACCCAGCTCATCTGACTTTCGTCATTCATCGGGAGACGCATTCCCATTTCAAAGAAGTCAGTAATATAATTTCCGACCGAGTTCGTAAACGAATTTAAAATATAGAGCGTCGGGCCGATGATGAATAATGAGAGTAAAATTGCAAAGGCGAGCGACATGTTCAAATTACTCAACCGTTTGAGGCCTTTATCAATGCCTGACCATGCAGACCATGTGAAAAGTACGGTTGAACCTGCGATGATAGCAAATTGAACCGGGAAACTGGATGGAATATCAAAAAGATAGCCCAGCCCTTCATTAATCTGCATTGCACCGAATCCCAACGTCGCCGCAACACCGGTCACTGTCGCGATGACAGCTAAAATATCTATCATCTTACCGAAGAAACCCTGTGCCCATTTTTCACCGATCAGCGGTGTCAAAGTCGCACTGACAAGACCCGGATAGCCTTTATGGAAATTGAAGTAGGCAAATGTCAGAGCGACAATCGCATACACCGCCCATGCATGGATACCCCAATGGAAAAATGAGTACTGCAATGCTTCATCGACCGCA
Organism: Lacicoccus qingdaonensis; assembly: GCF_900101075.1. Classification (GTDB taxonomy): domain Bacteria; phylum Bacillota; class Bacilli; order Staphylococcales; family Salinicoccaceae; genus Lacicoccus; species Lacicoccus qingdaonensis. Next base: position 40,417 of record NZ_FNFY01000013.1, read on the forward strand.
GCGGCAGAGCCCGGTTCTGATACCGGCGACGTTGTGAAAGCATGGCTGATCGGTTCTGCCGTTGTCCAAAAGACAAGTCCGATTCCCATACCCGCACTGAATAACATCGCAAACCAGGAAGGCAGTGAAAACTCGGGGTCCTCATCCTCTTTGCCCAGCTTGATGCTTGAGTAACGGGAAAATAATAAGTATACACAGATGGCCAATATTATCATGATCAATAATAAGTAGTACCAGCTGAAATATGTGGAAATGAACGCCGTAATGTTTCCTGTAACCTGTTCGGTCTCTTCCGGCACGATTGCACCAAAAGCGACAAAGATTACACAGATAGAAAGTGCAATCCAGAATACCATTGAAACTGATTTTAGTTTCATGAAAATGCTCCTCTATTCACTTTTAATATTAACCGATAAACTGTTCACGGATTAATTTACAGTTTTATACTATAGACTAACCGGCGCGCTTTCTCAAGGGTATATAAAAGACTTAAGGGTAAAATGTAACCGTAATTCATTATTGTATTTTACCTTGCATATTTTATGAATATTCACTCATCTTTGACTACGAGACCCATTAACGCAGCCATCTGGACCGCCTGCAGACTGGAAACGATGCAGCCCGCAAGATCCTCCCTTTTAATGCTCAGCGATTCAAAATGTGAAGTGCTGATATCCACACCGGCCAAAGAGGTGTCGATAAACCTCGACTCACTCAAGTCACATTTTTCAAATTCAATATTTTTAAATTTAACATTGAAGAAATCGGCAGTGACAAAGCGCGTATCTTCAAATGACACATTTTCAAGCTTTGACTCGTGAAACCCTGAAAAATTCAACAGCGATTCGTGGAATTTTATATGCTTCATGACGGATTCATCAAAATTGACACCCGTCATTTTACAGTTGATGAATTCAACACGGTGCATCGACGCTTTGCTGAAATCCGTATTCGAAAAATCACAGTTGATGAAAAGGGTGTCCGTCAAATCCGCCCCGTCAAACTCATTATCCGATAAATTGCTGTCTCTGATGACCGAGCCGTATGATATGAGCCTTCTTAGATCTTCGGCTCTGAAACGGGCATCGATAATTTCAACACCGTCAAAAATCTGGTCTTCATCTTCCTGTACAGATTTGTATGTAACACGTTCAGGTTCAGGTATTATTTTCGGCTGTTTAATGTTGATATCTATTCCCTCCTTATTATTAAATCTCTCTGAATCATTTCATCTTAATGTTATAATTATACCAACTCTGATCAAGGTGGATGTTTATGGATAATAATGAACTGATTGAAGCAGAACACATCTGTGACCGTGCCTTGTTAAAAGTGGAAACGGCACTTGCACACTTAAAGTCAGCAAAGAGCTGGGGCACCTTCGATATGTTCGGAGGCGGATTTCTGACCAGTTACTTTAAAACCAACAAGATTGAAAAGGCAGAGAAAGAAATTGAACAGCTGCACGGAGAGCTCAGAAAGCTGAATGAGACTTCAGATGACATCAGATATGCCCTGGATGGATTTGAAGCATTGACAAGCCTACAGAAAACACTGGATATCGGACTTGATGATATTTATACAAACTGGAAAAACCAGGAACATATCAAGCAAAATATTAAATTGCTCGAAGAACTGAAGGACAATCTGATTGAGCTTGAAAAAGATTTAATTTCTAAACATGCATGATAAAACCCTCACTCCAGAGGGTTTTTATCATTTCTTGAACTGTTCAGGTTTTTCGACTTTCATGCTTAATATCTCACCACAGTCTGTACATACATCGGCGATAATCACACTGCCGAAAGACAAGCGCTTGTGATCCGGCCGCATTGCCGCATAACCGCTCAATATCCCCTGTTCTATATCCCTGCTCCCGCATTTTGGACACTTTTTCTCTTCCATTCTTCTCCCCCTAGTCACTATTCAACGCTGTATCATAAGCCTTCTTCGTCTCTTCATCAAATAAAACCCATGTAACCCGATCAAAAGCATCCGGATTTTCTTCCATCATCACTTTCACTGTGTTGACCGCGATCGCTGCAGCTTTATCAACCGGGAAATGATAGACACCTGTGGAAATCGATGGAAAGGCGATATTACGTATGTCATTATCCTTCGCCACTTCCAAAGATCTCCGGTAACAGCTCGCAAGCAGATCTTCTTCGTTATTGCTTCCGCCGTTCCACACCGGACCGACCGTATGAATGACATGCCCGACCGGCAGATTGTAGCCGCCGGATATTTTCGCGTCACCCGTTTCACAGCCGCCGAGCTCCCGGGTTTCTTCAAGCAGTTCCGGCCCTGCAGCTCTGTGGATTGCACCATCCACACCGCCGCCGCCCAGGAGGCTTTTATTCGCCGCATTGACGATCGCGTCGACATTTTCAACTTTTGTTATATCCCCAAGTTCTGTCTGAAGCATTTTATCACTCCTTTAATACTTCTTATACCCTGAGTGATAAAATATAAATAAAATATCCCGTACATTGAAAATTTCAACATACAGGAAAGTTATCATCATTAAATCATCCATGGTCTCGGATTAGTTTCCTTTTTACGAATATTGCTTTGTGGCAGCTGATCCCTCTTTACTACTTTGGGTTTCATACCTTCGTCAATTCTTTTGACTATTTTGGAATCCATCCGACTGACATTGAAGAGTGTGAATACACGACTCGATTCTCCGCTGCATCCCGGACACTCATCACTCGCAAGATTATCGTTCATGGACTTCCACACATCATACTCCCCGCATTGTTCACATTTAAATGTATACTGTGGCATTAAATCACTCCAACTTGGGAATAATATTTTCATTAAAGATTTCTTTAGGTAATGACAAAGTACAACACGCGTTAGGTATATCCACTATGCCTGCGATATGCCCCTGTACCGGTGCAGAACCAAGCAGCATATATGCCTGTTCTCCTGTAAAGCCGCAGGTCTTCAAAAATTCTATTGCATTCAGGCAGGCATTTCTATATGCAGTGTTTGCATCCAGGTACTCCTGACCACCGGAAAATTCATTGACAGAAATACCTTCAAATACCAGGTATTCATTGTAATGCGGCATTACAGGCCCAGGTTGGAATGCAGGATTCCGTTCGATCTTATGCTTTTTCATACCACCTTTGATTACATCAACTTTCAACTCTATCCATCCGGGGATTTCAATCCCGCCACAGAATGTAATTTCTCCATCACCTTGTGAAAAATGCAGATCGCCGACCGAGAGCTTTGCACCATCCACGAATACCGGGAAGTAGACTCTTGAACCTTTGGATAAGTTCTTGATATCACAGTTACCTCCGTTTTCTCTCGGAGGTACTGTCCGTGCACCTTCGTCAGCTACACGATTAAAATCTTCCCCTTTTAAAGTTCCTGCGACAACCGAGTCCGCATCCGGCAGTTCTGCAAGTGGCGGCACCCGACCTGAGTCGGTATCCACTAATGCCTGCTCGCGTCTGTTCCATTCATTCAGCAATTCCTGTGAGGGTGCAACACCGATTAATCCTGGGTGAATGATACCGGCGAACTTCACATTCGGCACATGCCTGCTGGTTGCATAAATTCCCTCAAAGTCCCAAATAGATTTGGCCGCATCGGGATAGTGATCGACCAGGAAACTGCCTCCGTTTTCTTTCGCAAAAATGCCGTTGAATCCCCATTCATGTGCACTGAATGTTCCAATGTCAAGTATGTCTACAACGAGTAAATCACCAGGTTCCACCCCATTAACATGTACAGGTCCACTCAGAACATGAACACGTTTCAAATTTACATTCGCAATATCAGAAGGGTCGTCATCATTCGAAATCTGTCCGTCTGTCCAATCCAAACATTCCATTTTGAACGTTTCTCCCGGATCTACCGAAAAGGCTGCTGGAATATCAGGATGCCAACGATTGTGTCCAGGGTGCTTCTGCTCATGCATTTTCTTGTTCAAATCAACTTCGAAAATCTTTTTAGACATTTAAACCGCCTCCTGTATTTTTAGATACACTTATATAATACTTTGATATTCTGAAAATTACAATAAATATAAGAAAGGGCTTTCATTTTTCTCGTATATCCAATTGAATAAAAGTGGGAAACGTGAATATGATGAATCTGACTTCGTTAAAGAGTGAGATATCGCAAAACAGCATGGAGCTTTTAATGATGAAGATAATGTGGATTTAGCATTTCTGCAGTCCGCTGTGGATGCATTTGCAAAACATGTTAAGAGATATGTATAACTGATATTATAAAATTTCTGAGTTTTAGAATAAAGAAGCACTGACAAATTAAATTTATACGTTGCCAGTGCTTCTTTATTATGAAATCATCCTTTTCTAATACTTCTTAATTTTCTTTGATGTTTTATTATTTTTCGCTTTTCGTATCTTGACTACTCTCGCCCTATATTGATTAGATCTTTTTATTCTAGGTCTAATAAAGCTCCTATCTTCTTTAGTGGAATACCGTTGATTTCCTTCTTTAATGAAATCATTAAGATACTCTTCTAACTCTTCTGAAGAAACGCGTTTTTCATCATTTTTAGGTTGATACTTGTCTGGATGATTTTTTGCATCTTCTCTAAACCATTCTGCATCTTTCATCCATCTTTCATTGATTGAATTTCGAGTTCTTTCGTTCTTACGTTTTTTGAGTGGTTCTTTTTGATTTCTTAACTTAATCATAGATTACACCACCTTTAAAAATATATACTTAATATCCTTTTCTATATCATGTTGCTTACTTATTATTTTATAATTGCATTCTCTGTTTAACAGAAATTCTTTTTCATCTTTAAATTTTGATAAAGGTGCGATATATGCACCATTAACATAGGCAGGGAGTTGTGCAAGTATTATATGTTTTGTTTTACTTTGTGAAAGCTGAAATGCTTTAATTTTAGAAATTGTAGTACTCTTGAAATCTGAAAATGAGTAAATTACATTGTTGTTCTCTATAAAAATATATTCTTCCTCACTCACACTTCTATAAACTGTTAAGTTTTCACCATATCTAAATTTCTTTAAACCAGATTCAATATCTTTAATGATTTCACAAACCATAGGATTCATATGTGTATTTGTAGCATCTCTCAGTGCTTTATTCACTGAAAAATATATATCTACATCAGTATATTTAACAATCGCCTTTTTTTCGCCAGCAGTTAAAAAGGGAATCCATTTATTTTTTGCATGGTAGGTTAAAGCTGCTTCTAAAGAACGCTTCATGTTTTTCTCCTTTGATGATGGTACTCTATTATAACATTATTGAACCTTTAAGTAACTTGTGACCCTTGATAAGTACTGTCAAAGGTATTTTTTAAAAATACTTTACTTAATATTCTCAATCAGATCTTCAATGAACAGCATATCATCTATCGGCTGAGTGCCTTTGGGTTTCGGACGGGCTGAAGATATCGCGACGACCACTTCTTCTGAAGGATCGATATGAAGCACCTGGCCGTGGATGCCAAAGGCCTGGAACGCTTTATGTTTCTTCGATTTCTCCGTCCATGCGGGCCACCACATCAGCCCGTAGTTGACAGTTTCACCATTATCCAGAGTAGTTGCCTGAGTTGCCGCCTCCACCCAGCCGTCCGGAAGCAGCCGCTTACCATCAATTTCGCCGCCATCAAGGATGAACTGTCCGAAGCGTGCATAATCCCTCAGCACTGCAGAAAAACCACTCCCTCCGATTTCATTGCCGTCCTGAGAATCCAGCCACCATGCCGCTTCACTTTCCATGCCATACGGTTCCCAGATTTTCTCCGAGAGATAATCAGATAAATTTTTACCCGTCGCACCAATGACGATTTCACTCGCCACCGTCGTTTCCCCCGTTGAATAATTATGGATATTTCCGGGCTCACCAGCACTCGGAAGTTCGGACATTACTTTAAGCAAAGCGCCCGGTTCTTTGGAAACCTGCGCCCTCAAGAAGTCCCGGCGGTCCGAATCGGGGTTAGTATATGTTTCATCCCATTTAACACCGGAATTCATACCAAGAATATGACGGACAGTCGTATTTTCATAAGCACTCCCTTTCAGGACAGGTACATACTTCGCAGTCGGGTCATCAATACTTTCAATGTGACCCTCTTTGACAGCAACTCCCACCAAAGTAGAAGTGATAGATTTCGCTACAGACATCGACATCCAACGTGTATCCGGACCATTGCCCCTCAAATAATTTTCATACACCATCCCGCCCTCTTTTAGAACCACAATCCCCGTGACCGAGTTCAACGTCAGATAATCATACAAATCATAATTCTGATCCTCCGTCTCTGTCGCTTTATCCTTGATCTGCGACTTGAACGGCTTCAGTGAGAAAGGTGATTTTTCAAGTGGTTTTGGGGTCGGGGAAGCTGGAATTGAACGTGTCGGAAACAGACGTTCTATATTACGGAATGTATTAATTGCAAGATCCGGAAGCATATCGCCGTTATATATGTTTTCTATTGTTCCTATCTTTTCATTGGCATGTCTGTAAAAACTCATGAACGGTTCTCTTCCTTTCAAGAATGATATTTTAAAAAAGTTGTATACACTTTTAAGTATTCCCTGCCCCATAAACCTTTAACCGTTATGCGATCCGGACCTTTGATATTCAATGACATGGGTGTTTTCAGTTTCGATTTTATGAATAATACAGCCATATGACAGCAAAATGACAAAAAGTTTCAATTCTAACAAACACATTTCATTTCTCTTCGCAGGGTTGTGGTACTGTTTAGTGCATTATATACTCGTACAAGTGAATTTTTAAAGGTGGAAGAAAATGAAATTTTTAATCAATATATTATTGACAACAGTTCTGGGGCTCATCGGCACCCTAACACTGTTCAGTGCGCTTAATACAGTCTTTGCAGATCAGTCTGCTGAAGAACATACATTTTTAACAGTCTCCAAAATAATTTCCAAAACACCCGAAATCGACCTTTCCCTCCCCGAACCTCCATCTCCTGAAAATGAAGATAAAGAAGACAAAGAAAAAGATGAAGAGGAGAAGAAACCAGAGCTCGGCGGTCTGCATCCGGAAGTCGAAGAAAAGTCTGAAAAACTCGTGGAAAAGACGAAGGAAAAAGATATAGACATCCGGATTTCGAGCGGTTTCAGAACCGAAGAAGAGCAGGACGCGCTGTATGCACAAGGCAGAACAGTGCCCGGTCCAATCGTTACAAACGCAAAAGGCGGAGAGTCCCATCATAACTACGGTCTCGCTGTCGACTTCGCTATCGAAGACGGAAATGATGTCATCTGGGATATTGAATATGACGGTAATGACAACGGCAAATCCGACTGGAAAGAAGTTGCAGAAATCGCAAAAGACCTCGGCTTCACGTGGGGCGGCGACTGGGAAGAGTTTAAAGACTATCCCCACCTGCAGATGGATTTCGACACTTCCATCCGTGACTTACAAAAAGGCGATGATGATATTTTCCAATAGATGAATGAAAGCTTCACGGACAGGTACAATCAAGGACCGAGAAGCTTTTTATTCGCCCTCTGAAATGTCAACATATAAAATCTGTTATTATTCACACAGTTATGTGTATGATATAGGAAGATATAAAAATTCAGGGAGGCATTCCATGGAAATACTCGCAAATGTACTTTCAGGTCTGGTCGGCGGTGCACTCGCATTGGTTGGTGTCTGGATCCAGAATAACAAGCAGGATAAAGATACACATCAGGAGTTGAAGAATAACATTGTAAGTCTGATTGATATTCATCTTTATAAAATCGCCCAGACAAGAAATATCGAGCTCAATAAATATAAAGCTTTGGCAAATAAGCAGGAATCTTCAGAAGCTTTTTACGATGTTAAAAATAATTTTGAAGAGATTGATAATCAGATACAGGAACTGATGAGTTTAATCAGAGTCTATTCAAACAACTCAAATGATTGTGTCCAGGATTTACTGAAAAGATTCCAGCCGTTAAATCAGCAGCTGAACAGGTTTACCCGTGCCCACAGCATGTATGTAAATAAATTTGACGATAACACTTTTGACCGTGAGAATTTAGCCAGATCCAAATATAAATTAGATACGGAGTTAAAGAACTACATAGATAAGATGAGAAATTTTTCCAATAACCATTTTGATCATCCAATCTTTGAGTATCCTCTTAAAGAATTGGAGTACTAAACGGATAAAACGCTCCGGACCATGATTAATTTATGGTCCGGAGCGTTTTAATATCTCAATTTCTATTCTTCAATACTGACCTCGTGCAGTGAGAAACTCGTATTTGGTGATATTACCAAATTATTTACAGATTCATGATAACCGACACTCACGTTTGAATGATGCATCGGAACCCACACTGCGTCATTAGTGGCAAATTCGTTAATCTCATGAAGCAGATCCATTCTTTCATCCTGGTCGATGGTTGTTCTCGACTGTTCGACAAGGTTGTCGAATTCTTCATTGTTATACCTTGAACGGTTGGTCGCATCTATATTATCAGAGTGAAGATTCGGATAGAACAATTCACTGCCGTCTGCAGTACTGTTTGCCCAGCTGAGAAATGCCATTTCATAATTTCCGCCTGCGGCTTCTTCAAGGAATGCGCCCCATTCCATCATTTCGATACTGACATCGAATCCTGCTTCCATCAGCTGTGCCTGGACAATTTCACTCATCAGTACGAAATGTCCTTCATTGGCTACAAGTAATGTAATCGGTGTTTCATCAAAGCCGTTTTCTTCTATCAGTTTTTGAGATTCTTCCAGATCATAGTCATATCCGAATTCCTGTGCAGACTCATCATATCCGAAAACTTCCGGTCCGATGATGCTGTTGTTCTGAATCCCGGCACCGTTCAGCTGTTCTACATATTCATCACGGTCGATTGCATGGGATACAGCTTTTCTGAATTCCAGATTATTGAATGGTTCTTTCTCCATATTAAAAGTTAAGTAATTGAGACCCGTACCAGGCGTCAGATCAAGTTCAGTATCTTCCATCTCATCTATCCTTGGAATATGCTCAGAAGGAACATTTGGCAGAAAATCGACCTGGCCGGTTTCAAGCATTCCCACTGCAGATGCGTATTCCGGAATGACATGCATGGTGACCTTATCGAGTTCAGGTGCACCTTTAAAGTAATCTTCATTCTTCGTGAGGACAATGTTGTCACTGCTCGCCCATGACTCAAACTTGAAAGGTCCGGACCCGACCGGTTCTGTCATGATATCACCGGATTCATCCGCTTCAGGTGAAACGATCGAAGCATTGACATGTGACAGTGCTGCGAGCAATGGCCCGTATGGTTCCTTTGTATTGATCACTACGGTATACTCTTCTTCAGCTTCTATGGATTCTACAGGCTCAAGCAACGATGCCCTCGGTGCCGCACGTTCTTCATCCAACAGCTGTTCGAAAGTATACTTGACAGCTTCGGCATTCAAAGACGTCCCGTCATGGAACTCGATGCCTTCTATTAATTTGAACTCCCATGTCGTATCATCCAGAGCTTCGTAAGATTCCACGAGATGAGGTTCAATTTCCATCGTCTCGGGGTTATGTACAAAGAGCGTGTCATAAAGCTGTTCTAGCATATAGGCAGAGACAGAATCATTTGTATCTATAGGTGACAGCCCCACTGCATCAGATGATGTCGCAAAAGCAATTTCCTGACTCCCGGACTCAGCACTTGCATCATCACCGGACGCCTCGGATTCTACATCAGTATCATCACTGCAGGCAACGGTAAATACTGTAGCAACTGCAATGAGCAGTGCATTTCTTAAAAACTTCAGTATCATAATTCCAGCCCCTTTTTATTGAATAACTATGATTATAACTTGTCTGAAATATTTATACAATATAAATTTTAGATAATTAAAACTATTTTGAAAATAAATTCATAGAGTTTTAATTATTTCTGGAATTTCTTTTTTTACGAAATGATAAAATGGTTCACATAAGGAGTGATTGAATGTCACAGGGAGAAAAGGTTCTGCAGAATCGTTTCAATACATCCAGAAGAGCCAATGCATTTTACAATAATCAGATGATTGATTTTTTAAATGAAGATATGATCCATTTCATCAGTGAGCAGTCCTTTATGTTCATGTCTACAAGTGATGCCGGGGGCAACTGCGATTCTACATTTAAAGCGGGTGAGAAGGGGTTTGTACATATTTTGGATGACAAACGCATCATGTACCCCGAGTACCGGGGAAACGGTGTGATGGCTTCTCTCGGGAATATCACTGAAAATCCGCACATCGGCCTGCTCTTTATGGATTTTATACATCATCACATCGGACTTCATGTTAACGGTTCAGCCGAAATCATTGAAAATGATGAACTGGATAAAATTTTGGATGAAAGTATGATTGAAGATTTGAAGGAACAGCATTCAGGACGTGCAGAGCGATGGGTGCTGATTGAGGTGGACGAGGCTTATATACACTGCTCGAAGCACATTCCCCACTTTACGGATAAGGATGCGGAATATGACTGGGGTACGGATGATGTAAAGAAAAAAGGCGGCGATTTCTTTAATGTTAAAAAATCAAAGTGAATCATGATGAACACGAAAAAGCAGTTGGATTTCTCCAACTGCTTTTCATTCCGCTTGGCAGATTCACTTCTTGTTCTTACCCAGATAATAATAAACCCCTGCTACAAACACACCGCCGCCAATGATGTTGCCGATCGTCACCGGAATAAGGTTGTAGATGAAACCGCCGACTGTCACTGTTTCAACACTGCTGTGCAGCAGTGCAATGCCGAGTATGGACATGTTGGCAATGCTGTGTTCGAATCCTGTCGCGACGAATGCGAAGATCAATACGAACACCAGTGCAAGTTTTGCGGCGTCACCTTTGGCCCTGGCTGACGTCCAGATGGCAAGACATACAAGCCAGTTACACATGATGCCCTGGAACAGAAGATCCACGAATCCGTCGCTCATCTTATCCGACGCTGTCGACACTGTAAAGCGGTCCATCTCGATTTCGGAGAGTATGCCGCTGAAATAGATCAGAAAGGAAAATAGTATCACTCCGATCAGGTTGCCAATATAACACCAGAACCATAATATCAGTGTGTCTTTCCACCTCGTCACTTTAGACAGTGCGCTGAACGTCAGAGTCATCAAATTCCCCGTAAAAAGTTCAGAACCGCCCCAGATCACTATCGCGAGCGCCACACCGAATGTGATGCCGGTAATGAGGTTCAAATACGGTGAATCCGCAGCATACAGCGGCCCGCCCATAAAGAACAGCACGATCGTCGCCGGCTCCAGCTTTGAAATACTGTCCATTACGGGCGGTCTCTTATCGCTGTTATTGATACCGATGGTATTCTGGTCCACACGTGACAGTAAGATCGTTTAAAATTTAGCTATTGAGTAATATTCAAATATGGCTTACAATATATCCTATGTGATAAATATGGGGCCATAGCTCAGCTGGGAGAGCGTTGCGCTGGCAGTGCAAAGGTCAGGGGTTCGAACCCCCTTGGCTCCATCAGATAAGATAGAAAATCCCCTGGAACTTAAGTTCCAGGGGATTTTTACGACTTTCCGGCACTATCTTGCACCACCGCCTCCACCGCCTGCAGCACCGGCGCCGCCGCCGGCACCTGTTGAACCTCCGCCGCCTGCTGCGGCTGCTGAGCTGGCAGAACTGAATCCGCCCTGTCCAAGTCCTTTCGACCAGGTTTGTGTAGCGAGATGCGGGCCGTAATAATAATGCATCATTGCCGGATACATCGAATCGCCGGTTTCGTCCGGCGTCAATTTTGACAGATGCTTTCTGACATCCTCGCCTTCTCCGACCAGCACACTCCAAATGATATGCACCCTGTAATTCTCTTCACTTTCGTAAATTCTGCTGTAATCTTCTTTAAGATAGTTTTTATACTGACATAAATGATCAATCAGCTGGTTGCCTTTTTCACTCGGTGCCACAATCGGCACAGGAATGCCCCAGACTTTATCTTTCTTATAATTGGCATAGCCGTTCGCCTCCAGCCAGCGGTCCGAATAGTTCTTGAGTTCATCCGCCACCGCACCGACTTCTTCTGCATGCTTTTTCGACCATTTCTTTAATCCTTTTTCATCAATGACACCTTCGTCATCCGCCGCTTCCAGCAGCATGCGCCATAATAATGCGTCATAGCCGCTTTCCAGATCATTGTCCTTCAGATGCTCACTGACCTCTTCAAATGAATGGGAGTAGCCATCGATCAGTGACTGATAATCATGGATCAATATTTCAGGTGACCCCTTATCCAATGTCTTATCCTGATGACCAATTTCAATTGTAATTCTCTCTTCGTCAGTCCACTTCATCAAATACGCCTGGAATATTTCTTCGAAATAAGCCATATTCAAATGCATCAGCATATATGCGATGCCTGCATAATCGCCAATTACCGGCGGTTCACTGGTTTCGAGCCCTTTATTCCTCCGCTTGATACTCCCGGCTGAAGCGATATGTCCGCCCTCTTTGTATCTGGATGCAAGCTGGGTGGTGAAAATGACCACCGCCGCCACAATCGCCCCAAAAATACCGACGAGTGTGACAATAAGGCCGGTACTCATACCGCCGTCATCATAGATGGAGCCGTCCATCGCCTCTTCCTCCTGCTCCTCTATCGATCCTTCACCTGAAACGTCCGTATTATATGTACCTTCAGGGAAATGCATGAGCAGTACAGCATCATTGCCGCCCGTCAAAGTCTCGCCTGCTGTCCACTGGATGCCGTCGTCGACAGCGACGATATCGCCTTCAAAACCGAAGCCCCAAAATTGAATATCTTCATCGTTCAGAGAAACATCCGATGTCACATTCATCCTGAAATTTTCAGTGTCCAGATCTGTGAATGTATCAAAGTTATAATATAGAGACTGTCCGCCTTCAAGATTGCGTACAACATTTTCGAGAGTATAGTTGACGACATACGTATGTTCACCGTACTCACCGATCCCCCAGACAAGTTCGATCCCGTCATCGGTATCGATCTCACCGTATTTACCGGCCTTCTCTTCCTGGCTCGCATCCATATCCCAATTTTCTTCCTCAGCAAATCCTTCGACGGAAAAGTCGGTGACTTCTATGCCTTCCATATCTTCCTCGTTGAAGACGATATAATTTTCGGTGCCTTCATCCATATCCGCTTCACGCGTTTCCGTCACCGAAACTGAGCCATCCTCGTTGATCTCTATATCCATTTCCAGACTGTTGATTTCATTCGCTTCTGCATTCACACTGAAGAAAATAAAAGCCGTCATCGTGATGATCATTGTTATAATGTGCTTCATGATTCCCCTCCGTTTCACAGACTGCTTTCAATGATTGATCAGCCATTAAGTAAATAGTCGCCGATTTTTAACGGATCGACAGATTCGCCGTCTTTGAATACCCGCATATTGCCGCCTGACAGTTCATCGATCAGCAGAACTTTACCGGTTTCAGCGTCCCGGCCGAACTCCAATTTGATGTCATATAAATCCAGCCCCTTATCTGCAAGCTCATCTTTGATCAGTTCGCTGACACGTACAGTCAGATCTGCAACTTCCTGATATTCATCCGGCTTTAAAATATTCAGGGCTTCCAGTGCCGCTTCGTTGATCAAAGGATCTCCACGTTCATCATCCTTCAATGTCATTTCCACATATGCCGGCAGGTCGGCACCCTCTTCAATGTAATTACCGTAACGGCGGATGAAGCTGCCGACCGCCTTGAATCGGCAGATGACTTCCAGACCTTCACCGAACACTGTAATTTTCTTTACCTTCATCGTCCGTGCGTCCACATCCGCATCCACATAATGTGTTGGAATACCTGCTGCATTGATCTTTTCAAAAAGATGGCTGCTCATCCGGAGCCCCGCCCTGCCGGAACCTTCAACCGTCAGGCCGACCTGGTTTTCACCCGGATCAAATACGCCGTCCTTGCCCGTCATATCGTCTTTGAAATAAAGTACAAACTCACCCTTCTCATCCTGATATACATCTTTCGTCTTGCCTTTATACACTAGCTCCATATAGACACCTCATAAATTAAGTTATTATCATTATAATCCTATTGATTAAGAATAGAAAATATTTTTAAGGTTTTTCACTCTTTTGAAGAATACTTTTTTATGTATGAAAAAGGCACCCTGAAAAAGGTGCCTTTTTTACATACTATTGCGGTGCTGTGCTTTTATGAATCCAGTGCATGCTGACATCTTTATGGTTCAAATCTTTTTCATAAGTCAAAATTACACCATTGCCATTATCTGCATCCGCGACTGACTGTGCTCTTGTCTCTTCCATTGCCGATGCGATTGCAGGCGGCAGCTCCATCACTTTGAATACACCCGGAAGCAGTCCTGCGACATCCGCAAGTTCTCCGTTCATATCAGCAGTATTTTGAATTTCCGCTGCCTTATCCGATGTTTCACATGAATTTAAATAAACGTGTTTAACCATCGTTGCCCCGTCCCGGTCATCAACAACTTTGTTCACCCCGTTACAGGATGCGGCTTCAACATTCTGATTGCCCGCTATGGCTCCCAGGCCTAATGCAAGTGCCAATACCATTACTACTTTAAATAGATTTTTCATAAAATGAAATCTCCTTTCATTGTAGTATATTCAAAAGTTTCCACGTCTACATTAAAATAAACGTAAAAACACAATTAAATTTCAATTTAACAATTATATACTGAGTTTCATATCTTATAACAAGATCTGTCATGCCATATACTTCGGACCGGTTTGATTTCAAATTTCCCGAAAATACTGCTGACACTCTAATGTGTAATTGAATAAAATTATATTTCATGGTAAAGTTTGGATGATTCAAACTCATATATAAAATGATTGAACCGGGTGCTCTTTTGAGTGCCCGGTTCTTTTCAATTTAAAATTGGATCAGCTCCTTGTCTTATGAATGTCAATTTTTTAAGCTATTTTAATACCAGCGGCTGCAGGCGATAAAAATAATTAGAGAAGTTTCAAACGTAAAGGATGCAATGACCATCTGGTATAATCTAGTATGGGAATAAGGTGTTTATTTATAAAATCTTTCAAAAGTCGGTGTTTTTGAAAGTCGGAGCCCATGACACAGGCACCTTAAAAAAATGTGCATCAACTATCATTGGAGGCGTTTAAACATGAATGATCATTCATCGGAACTTTATGATATAACGATTATAGGCGGCGGTCCGGCAGGATTGTTTGCAGCTTTTTACGGAGGTATGCGCGGGATGAAAGTGAAAGTGATTGAAAGCCTGCCCCAGCTCGGCGGCCAGCTTTCCGCCCTTTATCCTGAAAAGTATATATACGATGTCGCAGGCTATCCTAAAGTCCGTGCCCAGGAACTTGTCGACAACCTGATTGCCCAAATGGAGATTTTTGAACAGACCGTTGTCCTCGGTCAGACTGTCCAGAATATCAATAAGCAGTCGGACGACACTTTTGTGATTGAGACTGACGAAGAAATACACTACTCAAAAACGATCATCATCACCGGCGGCATCGGTGCTTTCGAACCGAGGAAACTGAAAATTGAAGAAGCAGAACAATATGAAGGCAAAAACCTTCATTATTTTGTCGATGATATAAAAAATTTCAAAGATAAGAACGTACTGATATGCGGCGGGGGAGACTCAGCGGTTGACTGGGCGCTGACACTTGCAGATGATGCGAACGTCACACTGACTCACCGCAGGGACAAATTCCGCGCACATGAGCACAGTGTATCCGAATTGCGTGCTTCCGCGGTCAATATCCACTCCTCATTTGAAGTGGCGGAACTCCGCGGGGACGGTGACAAAATCAGACAGGCCGTTTTGCAGGAAGTGAAAGGTACCGAACAGATTGTCGTTGATGTCGACAGCGTCATCGTCAACTATGGCTTCATCTCATCTCTCGGACCCATTAAAAATTGGGGACTCGATATCACCAGAAATTCAATTCTCGTCAATCCCCGCATGGAAACAAACATCCCCGGCATATATGCGGCAGGGGACATCACCTCATTTGAAGGAAAAGTGAAGCTGATTGTGACCGGCTTCGGAGAAGCGACGACAGCTGTAAGCAATGCCAAGTCATTTATCGACCCGAAAGCCCGTCTTCAGCCGAAGCACAGTACGGATATGTTCTAGCCGGTACGATATGCCACAGCTTTTGATATCCCAAAGAATAAATTTCTTTGGGTTTTTCTTTTGAAGGTGTAGAATGGTTGGAGTAAGTTTTAAGGAATTAAAGTACGGAGGAACATACATATGGGCATTCTGCATGTCTTAAAACTCTGCCTGTCATTGCCGACAAGACAGGTAGTTTTTCAATTGAACCGTGTGAAAACAAAACACTTTTTCGGCTATATCGTCTTACTTCTGTTGATCGCTCTGCTGCCAAACGGCATCCAGCTGGTTACAGACTCCATAAACAGCGGTGGATTCAGCCAGGAATATCTGATTATTCTGATCCTGTATCCGTCTCTCGTGATACTTTTCGGCATTCTCGGTATATCACTTCTTGCATCAATCGGAATTTTATTCAGATGGCTGACCGAAAGGAAGCTGGTGTATCCGTTATTATGGCGGATGACCGTCTTTGCACTGACTTATCCTGTAATCATCTTCACCATTTTGGATATCTTTGAGATGAACGGCACACTCTCCAGCCTGTTACTGCTGGTTATGTTTATGATAATATTTTTCAAAATGATTCTCGTCTACCCTAAAGCGAGGAAGAAAAAGCAGGTAAATAAAGCTCATTAAAACGGATGAAACCGGATGGAATAGATGACCATGCTGATTCCATCCGGTTTTTTCTGTGGATTCCGGACAGTTCCCTCCAAATCGGATTTCCATCCGGTTTACAGATCTATTTCCGGACAGTTCCCAAAATTTTTCTTTTCCATCCGTTCTGTTATCCGGACAGACTTTGAATTTGATATTCATCAACCATACTTCTGATACTGCTCAAATTCTCAATGTCCGCCGCAGCAGATATATGCCCGTCGGGACGGACGAGATAGACAGAATTCTCATTCATCCCTTTATCTTTCAGGGATTTATCCCACGGCAGGTGGAAAAGCTCGAGCCCCGTATCGTTTACCAGTGCTTCAACATCACTGTTCACTTCGCCGTAAGCATGAATCTGCCAGTCGAGAGACTTGAGCGGCCGGAAGTTGTTCACTTCACCGCGCCGGATCCACGGCAGCCTGTCACCGCCTTTAATATCACCGGATTCTCCTCCGCTCAGATTACTGTCATGATAGCTGACCTGAATCTGGGAAACCGTTTCGAACAGCCGCTCCCTCATATATTTGAATTTCAGAAGTCGGGGAATAAAGACCGGCACCACAAAATTTCTCAGTCGCTGCTTATCCACCATAAACTTGAACAGCCGGTCCGTCGTATTGACCAATGTGTGGGCAAATGCAATTCTTTCGCTTTCATATGTGTCGAGGACGGAGGCCGCGGTCTTTCCTTTCAAAACCGCACTCAGCTTCCAGGCCAGATTAAAGGCATCGCCGATGCCAGTGTTCATCCCCTGGCCGCCGGCGGGACTGTGTATATGACCGGCATCTCCGACTATGAACACACGGCCGGTTCTGAATTTTTCAGCGACCCGGTGGTGGGAGCGGTAGGAAGAATACCAGTTCACTTTCTTTAACTTGACCGGCAGAATGTCCTCTGCATATGGAATCATATCGGCAAAATCTTCCGGTCCTTCCCCGCCTTCCTTGAATTCTTCCGGAACCAGGCCGATCAGCCTCACCTGATCCATCGTTCTGATCGGGAAACCGATGCAGAAATATTCATCACGGAAGCCGATGGTCGGCCCTTCCAGCACTGTGTCACTTTCGACGTCCGCGACAAAGAAAGTCTGTTTGTATGTGCCGCCTGAAAAATCGATATCCAGCGCCTTTCTGACGGTGCTCGATGCACAGTCACAGCCGCATATATATGAGAATGTCTTCGTTTCAATACCGTTTTCCGATTCTATGACAGCCTTCACCGAATCACCGTCATCCTGGAAACTTTTCAGTTCATGGTTCCAACTTACTTCGTGCCCGGACGATTCAAGTTCATTCACCAGAATATTCTCATGCGCATCCTGGGGCAGTATCAGAACATATGGAAATGCACTCATTTCCCGTCCCAGCTGACCGACCGGTATACGGGCCAGATGTTTTTTATTTTTAAAGAAATTGATTTTGTTGACCATAATGCCGTTGACTACAATCTTATCGGCAATCCCCAGCTGCTCATAAAGTTCCAGCGTCCTCGCCTGGACTGCCATCGCCCGTGACGTCGTGCCCGGCCCGCTTTCTTTGTCGATGATGGTGAACGGGATGTTCTGTCTGCTCAATGATATGGCGAGTGCAAGCCCGCTCGGCCCTGCACCCACAATCAATACTTCCTTGTCCATAACATACACCTCCACTGCAAAACTCCCAGTTATTTCACTATACCCTATAGATACAATGTTAATTTATAAAAATCTTTACAATATTAATCTCAATTTCAGCATATATTCCTGTGTTCAGGGAACAGTCTACCATATAGTGAAAAGCAGGTGATTACATTGATACAACGTGAAGATATTTTTGATTTTGTGAGTGAAAGATATGGCGTCAGGCCGGACTATCCATGGAAGGGAAACACGACTTATGCGGTGTTAAGGCATAAGGACAATGAAAAGTGGTTCGGTCTGGTCATGGATATCACCGCGGGTAAATTGGGGCTGGACAGCGATGAGAAAATCGACGTTTTGAACGTAAAAGTGAGAAAAGAATTTGTCGGACCTTTACGTGAGAAGGCCGGCATTTACAAGGCATACCATATGGATAAGAATAATTGGGTGACAATCAATCTGGACGAAGTTGGAAAGCCAGGAGAAATTCAAGACCTCATTGCTGAAAGTTATGAACTGACTGAATAAAAACAGCATGTCATTTATATCAAGGGTCAACTTTGACAATTTTATGAATTCACTATAAACTTCAATTAACGAGATTTTTTTTAATTTCACCAAATGATTTCTGGAGGGGATTATAATGGCTGAACACGATAACGAAGGCAAAGAAAAGGTGTTTTCAAGACGTGATTTTCTTAAGACTTCCGGTGTTGCTGCAGGCGGTATTGTCGGCGGGGCAATGTTCGGAGGGGTCGTCGGCAGTCTGTATCAATCAGAAGAAGGCACACAGACCGAAGAACCCGAGACCGATACGGAAGGATCATCATCAGATGGCGAAGCCCTTGATGATGCGCGTACTTACTTCAGCAGAGGTGAAGATTTTGAAACGCTTTCTGCTGCGACTGAAAAAATATACCCTGAAGATGATAACGGGCCCGGCGCCATCGAGCTTGGCGTACCTTATTTCATCGACAGACAGTGTAATCACTTCTGGGGCCGAAATTCAAGGGAATACATGATGGGGCCGTTTGACTATGAAGGTGCAGAAACCCACGGCATCCAGTCAAAGATGACCCGTGCAGAAACATTGCTTTTCGGTGTGCGCCGCATGTTGGAGCTGAGCCGGGAAGAACATGATGATGATTTCGCAAACCTGGATGAGGACCAGCAGATCAACATTCTGGAAAGTTTCGAATCCGGTGATGTAGATATTACAGGCGTACGCTCAGAAGATTTCTTCGCACTGTTAAGAAGTATGACGATTCAAGGCGTATACGCCGACCCTGTTTACGGCGGAAACCGCGACTATGCCGGCTGGAAGATGATAGAGTTTCCGGGACCGCGCATGGGCTGGGGTAATGACATTGAATCAGAAGACTTCCAGGTCATAGAGCCTGAAGGACTACGTACTTATCAAGGAGGGGGAATGTAAATGGCTGAAGAACTGGACAAAGTTGACGTTGTTGTTGTCGGGACCGGCTGGGCCGGCGGTATCGTCAGTGCAGAGCTCGCAAAAGCGGGTAAAAATGTCGTCGCCCTGGAAAAAGGGGAAGAAAAAGTCCGCAGTGACTATATCGGTGTCAAAGATGAGCTGAGATTCGACAACCGTTATGACATTATGCAGAACTTGAAAGGCGACACAGTTACATCCCGGAATGAAATCGATGAGACAGCACTGCCGATCAGATCACCGCAGACGATGCAGATCGGTATCGATACAGGCGGAGCCAGTGTCCACTGGGCAGGCGCCACATACCGTTACTGGCCATATGAATTTGAAATGCGCAGCCAGACGATTGAGCGCTACGGTGAGGAAAAAATTCCGGATGAGATGAACCTGCAGGACTGGGGCATTACATACGAAGAGATGGAGCCCTATTACGAAATGTGGGAAGATACATGCGGTATCGGCGGCGAACAGGATCCGCTTGCGCCTGAACGTAACAAACCGTGGCCGAACCCGCCGATGAAGGAAACACCTTCGTTAAAATTATTTAAAGATGCGGCATCCAACTTAGGACTGCATCCGTATCAGCTTGCTGCAGGCAACATGACTGAAAACTATGAGAACCCGGACGGGGAACAGTTGAATGCATGTATGTACTGCTCGTACTGTACAAGGCACGGCTGTGACTTTGATGCAAAATCAGACCCGATCGCAACTGTAATCAAGACAGCCAACCGCCATGACAACTTTGAGCTCAGACATCGTTCAAACGCACGCCGTGTGTTATATGATGAAGATGAAAACCGTGCGACAGGCGTATTGTATGTGGATGAAAACAGCGGTGAAGAATTTGAACAGCCGGCGGACGTTGTTGTCCTCGCTGCATTCGCATTCTCAAACAATCGTCTTCTGATGCTTTCGGACATCGGCGAACAGTACGATCCGGAAACTGAAGAAGGCACGCTCGGCCGCAACTTCAACGGACAGTACAACCACGCTTTCCATGGTGCGACCGGATTTTTTGAAAATGAGAAATTCAACCTTTATATGGGGGCGGGCGCTCTCGGTGCAACATTGAGCGACTACGCAGCGGACAACTTCGACCATAGTGATCTGGACTTCATCGGCGGCGGCGCCATCGAACTCAGACAATACGGTTTCGCTGCGATCTCCAGCAGTAATAACGTCCCTGAAGGGACGCCGGGCTGGGGTAAAGAGTATAAAGACAAGTCGTTACATTACGCGTACCGCACACTGACAATCTGGTACACGGCGAATGCGATGTCCTACTCCCACAACTATGTGGACCTGGACCCGAATTACAGCGATGAATACGGCGATCCTCTACTCCGTGTAACATATAAATTTGGTGACAACGAAAGGAACATCGCACAGTTCGGCATTGAAAGATGTACTGAAATCATGGAAGAAATGGGTGCCGATATCGTCGAACCCGGTTCAGTACCCGAAGAATTCAACCACAGCTATACAGGCGGACACTATACAGGCGGCGTCGTCATGGGAGACGATCCGGAAACTTCCGTCGTCAACAGCTATCTCCAGATGTGGGATGTCGACAACCTGTTCGTCGTCGGCGGATCAGCATTTCCGCAGCATGGCGGGCACCACCCGACACCGACGATCGGTGCACTCGCCTACCGTGCTGCAGAAGGCATCCAGATGTATATGGATGAAGAACAGGGACAGCTCGTACAGGCAAACAGCAGAAGCAGAAGAGTTTAATCATTTTTACCTGAGATAGCTTAATCATATAAATGCCCGGGGTTAAAAGTCATCACTTTTAATCCCGGGTATTTTAAAATTCTGTTCAATGAATGAATTTCATAATTCTAACCCCATGTCTCCCAACAGTTTTGAGAGTTAAAAAAAGAAGCACCTCCCCAAATCTTGTATAATGGTAGTTGACGAACAAACCATAAAAAGACTGAAGGAGTGCTTCTTATGACCATTATACGACAACCAAGCTTATTTGGCATCCAGGAATTATATGACATGGCACCTCCCCAAAAATATGATGCCATTATTTCTACGATAAATTTGGATAAAATTTATCATGCAGTAACGAAAAAGTCCCGACTTGGTGCACCTGAAGAGTTGAACTATGCCGCCATGATTATTTCTATCTTTGTTAGATATGTTGAACGTATCCCGATGAT
>NZ_FNFY01000009.1 GCF_900101075.1 Lacicoccus qingdaonensis
TTTATCATCGGGATACGTTCAACATATCTAACAAAGATAGAAATAATCATGGCGGCATAGTTCAACTCTTCAGGTGCACCAAGTCGGGACTTTTTCGTTACTGCATGATAAATTTTATCCAAATTTATCGTAGAAATAATGGCATCATATTTTTGGGGAGGTGCCATGTCATATAATTCCTGGATGCCAAATAAGCTTGGTTGTCGTATAATGGTCATAAGAAGCACTCCTTCAGTCTTTTTATGGTTTGTTCGTCAACTACCATTATACAAGATTTGGGGAGGTGCTTCTTTTTTTAACTCTCAAAACTGTTGGGAGACATGGGGTTAGAATTATGAAATTCATTCAATTAAATAAATTTATCGTTCAATTATATTAGCTAATTGAAAATGTACATTATCCCAGTCTTTCGTAAAATCAATGGTACTAATATCAACAACTAATTCAGGCTTTAGGTTTTTGAATGATTCTTCTCTGTAAAATACTTTTATAAATGTTTGAATAAATTCCTTTAATTTTTCTGGTGACTCTTCTAAATCCAAAAAGTTACTCTTACCATATGCCTCTGAGATATTAAGCTCACACCATATAAATTCACATAACTTCAACACATATTCATATGACTTATTGTATTTATGCATAATCAACCCATCAAAAATAGCTTCGTTGTCAATTTTCACATAACTTACTTCTCTTAGATGGTTGTAAATTTTTACCAAAGCCCATTCATATTCATCCTTGAGATTTTTATAGTTTATTAGTAAATTTATTGTTCGTTTTATAATTTGGTTATAAATATTATCATAAGTCAAAAAGTCATTCATATATGAAAAGTGAGGGTTTATATCTTTCGATTGCTGTATCACTTCAAAGTCAATTATTTTAGTTTGCATATCATCATTTTCTATAAGATCTTTTAGGTAATTATCAGAAGCGCTTCTTTTAATTTGGGTATCTAGTTTTTGAATTATAACTTTACTCAGCAGATTAATAAAATCTCCATCATAATTTTTGGCTATCTCTATCTTATGAATTTGATTTGGAAAACCTGTGACATAGGTGAGCATGTAATATAAATTTCTTGGTGGTATATCCGAAAGATATTCGTTTTTCTCCATACCTTTTCCTCTTTTCTAGAAATTTTATATAATTACAGTACGATCCCCTATCTCAAAGTTGAATACTCATATTTTTAGAAAATAAATATAATAAATTAAAAGATCAGGCCATATAGCTTTTTGAAAAATACATGTTAAGTAAGACTCTCAAAATACCTAAATATCCCGTACTCAACAGGATTTTCCAATATAAAGTTCATCTTTGCTACTTTATCTCTATTGTTTCCTATTCCATCTTTAACATTTTCAGCTGAGTTTAGATCAATTTCAACTTCGCCCAAATAATAATGTTCCACTTCTTCTTCATCTTTCTTCACAAAAAGATATAATGTCACGTCGTCATTTTTATAATCCCGTATGATCTCTCTGTTAATTTTAGAATTTAAATCAGTGCCTTTCCTCGTAAACCACTGAAATACATGTGAATCCAAAAATTTGTCATTATATTTAACTGATTCATCGATATTCTTACTCTTATTGTAATTAATAAAAATCGGAACTGTATTATGCTTATTTTTATATCCATACATCGTACTCGACTCATCTTTCTCCCAGTTCATCACCCGGCAAACATCTTTCCTGCTGTACTTCTCATTTAATGTCAGAGGTTTCTGCTGATTATATTGCTCTGATTGAAGCTCTGCTAAATTCAATAGATCATTTATAAACATTTCATAATAATCATCTTTCAGAGCATCTTTGAATTCTTTACTTAAAGATATTTGGGAATCTTCTACTTCAATTAATGGGTACTTATATTTCTTAACTGAGGCACTTGTATAGAACTCCAATGTCATCATTCTTAAAATAGAATCCATTGTCTCATCAGTCATATAATAACCTTTTTCGTATATATCCAATTGGAAGTCAGGTTTATTTACAGTACCTTTCGAAAGTAATTCTTTTAATAAAAATACTTCCTGCACTCTTTTTCCATCGACTATTTCTTTCGACAGGAAAGTTAATATTCTATCCTGTCCATTTGTCAGTGAGTCGATCTCTTCCTTCATCTTGCCAAGAAATTCTGGATAGTGATTAAACTTATTCAGCACCAGCATCGGACTCATGGCATCCTGGTCATTATGTAAATCCACTAATGACGGAATATGCCCCAGCTTATCTTTTGTATAGAAATACATTCTTCTTAAATTGACCAGATCACTCGCACGATTATTAGAAATCGATTTAAAAATACGATCTTGTGCAATACGTTCAAAATTAATTGTGGATTCTCCGGAAATCATATTCCGATTCATCATATTACGTCGCATTATATCTTTATTGAAAGATTTATCTCCGGTCAAAGCGACAGGAATCAAATAGTTATTTTTATAATTACCGATAAAATCGATAACTGTTAAGAATTCTTTCCCTGGATGTTTCCTGAGTCCTCTGCCAAGCTGCTGTACAAAAATAATACTCGATTCTGTCTGCCGCAGCATCACAACTTGATTTACAGAAGGAATATCCACACCTTCGTTAAAAATATCTACGGTAATCAGATAATCTAATCTGTTATTTTCAAGCTGTCTGACCGCTTCTTCTCTATCTTCTTGAGCGTCCAGGCCAGTAAGTGATTTTGTTTTATAACCTTTATCGTTTAACAGATCAGATAACTTTTTTGCTTCTTTTCTGTTTGATACAAACATCAACCCACGAACCTTTTCACCTGCATGTGAGTAATAATAGAGTTTGTCTATTATATGATCAATTCTGTCTTCATGGATCAACTCAGTCAGCACACTATCTTCAGAAATTGTCTTTCCGTTATGTTCCAGATCAGTCACACCAAAATAATGAAATGGAGACAAAATTTCTGCTTCCAAAGCCTTTTGTAGTCTGATTTCATAAGCAATGTTGTAATCAAATAAACTGAATATCTCAGTATTATCTGTTCTCTCCGGAGTTGCAGTCATACCCAGCATAAAGTCCGGATTAAAATAATTCATGATTTTATTATAAGTTTCTGCTCCACTTCTATGGGCTTCATCGATAATAATATAATCAAAATCATCATGGTTAAACTGATAGAGATGATTTTGCCTGGATAAGGTCTGTACTGTGGCAAATAAAAATTTGGCGTTCCTATCTTTCGCTCTGCCACTATAAATTCCAAACTGTTCTGGAGGTAAATCTATTAAATCACGATAATCTTGAAGTGATTTATGTAATATCTGTTCACGGTGAGCGATGAATAAAACTCTTTTTGGTTCAGCTTGCTTAACATCAAACGCTGAAAGATAAGTTTTCCCCGTACCTGTTGCAGATACCACAAGACCCTTCTTCTCTCCGGTTAATCGTAAGTTTTTTAAAGATTCCAGTGCTTCCTGCTGCATTATATTTGGTGTTATTTCTTTAGGATTATTATTGGTGTAACGATACGGCCGCTTATTTTCGATAAGATGCAGCACTTTATTGTCATGATCCAGTTCTACATACAATGACTCATACTCTCTGACCCACTCTTCTGAAAGCTTAGTTGAATTCTCCCAAAGAGAATCGAACTGCTCTTTAAAATTTTGAATGACTTCACCGTTATCCAATGATGTCAGCTTTAAGTTATATTCATAATTTTTCTTCAGAGCTGCATCGGTTAAATTGGAACTGCCGATAAACATCGTTGAGTAACTTTTATTATCAAATATATAACCTTTGGCATGAAAACCAGCCTGATCTGTTATCTTCACATCCAGATTAGGTATCTTCAAAAGTTCTTTGAAAACTTTAGGTTTATTAAAATTTAAATAAGTAGAAGTAATAATCTTACCTCGTACTCCGCGCTTGTTTAATTCATAGAGTGCAGTTTTCAATGAAGCAATTCCGCCCTCAGTAATAAAAGCAACAGAAATGACAAAAGACTCACATGATTCCAATGCGTCCAGCATTGGTGCGAGTACATTTTCGTCTTTTGAATTTATAATCAGTTCAGGTGGATGATGAGATACTTTACCAGTGTATCGATCTATAAATCCACGTTCGTATGCGTTCAATAAATTATCCTGTAAATGCTCCATAGATTCACACCTAATAAAAATGATATTTACAATATTTTACCATATAAGTTAACAGAATTTTATATAAATATCTTTTCAATCAAACTTTTTCAAATTTTTATAATTCCCCACAGCAAGTATTCCTTTCCACTGCTGTCTTGCTACATAATAATCTTCCATATACTGTCCCCACTCCCAGGTGATATCCCATACTCCTTCGGAATTCACGGTTTCCTTCAAATACCGGACATTCTTTTCAATCAGATCTTCATACTTCCCGTACAGCTCATCTTCTTTACTGAATATCATATTAAGCGACAGTGGTTTATAGCTCTTACCCCATGATTTGGGATCTGTGTCCATGGAATCTTCTATCAATTCGTTCAGTTTCACCCTGACTTCTTTCGGCGCATCTCCTGTGATTTCATACGCTTTTTGAAAATTATTCACTTCATGAAAATCCATCTCTGAACTGTTTAACAAATGAATAGTCGCCCGTTCCATAACTTCAAGTCCCAACTCATATGCCTCACTGTCCGCTTCGCACCAGTGGATGAGATAGCTGGCGAGCTCGACAGTCGGATTGTACATCCAGTTTTCCTGTGCATCTTCTGAGTAATGCCACCACGGGGCATGAGGGTAATTGTTATGTTCAGGAACGACCGTCTTCCATAGTGCATTCCCACGGTCATAGGACTGCATTAAATAATCCATTGCAGCCCGGACGATTGGATCATCGCCGTACGCATCCACTTCCATCAAAATTTGGCACGCTGCCCACGTATCGATTGCATTCGATTCCGGCAGCATAGAGTCTGGTTCTAAGCCATGTGCGAAACCACCGTCGCTGTTTTGAAATGCACTCAGATTATCGATTACTTTTTCTTTGGAACCTCCTTCAAACAAATACGCCCATCTTGCATATTCCAGCGGTCTTGTATTTCTTTTCATCCAGCCTGCTGTTTTGTGAAATAACTCGTTTTTCATCGTTGCACCCCTTTTACTTTAATTATACATCTTTAACCGCTCCAAACCTTATACTAAAGTCGGATGTAATTATATTTTTCTTCTATATTAATTCAGTATTTTACATATTTTTGGTATGATTAAAGTGAAAATTGTTTCTTTAGGGGGATGTTCATAATGTCTGAAAACCAGGAACAGAAACAAAAAGAGGATAAAGGAAACGAAGAACAAACCGGAGGGGATGAAAAGCTCGCGACGGATATTGCCCTCGGCATATCGTTCGGACCGGTTTTCGGCATAATCATCGGCATGCTGCTTTTCGATAATATCGGCCTCGGGGTTGCATTCGGCATCTCGTTCGGGGTGCTTGCAGGTGTCATCATCAACCAGCTCAGACAGCATAGCAGCAATGAAGATTCCGGGGGTGGAAAAAATGGCTGAAAAGAAGGATAAGAAGAAAAATTCTTCGAACATGGGCAGCGGAATCGCGATTGGAATGGGCGTCGGCGTCACTTTCGGTGTGGCCATGGACAATATCGCCATCGGACTAGCCATCGGTGCGGCAATCGGTGTGGCGCTCGGAGCAGCCGGTGAAAATAAGAAATAATGCCGATTTCCGGCAACCTTACAAAAAGGATCTGATAATATGTGGATACTGATCATCGTCCTCGCCGGCATCCTGGCCGGTGTCATTAACAACTATATGCATCATAAGCGGAAGATGGAAAAGATAAAACTCGATCACATCGACAAGGAGATTGAGCTGGAACGGCTGCGACAGGAAAATTATCTGCTTGAAAATGAAGAGATGCAGGTGGTCCTGGACCGTATCAAAGCAGACAATAAACGGC
This sequence comes from Lacicoccus qingdaonensis, assembly GCF_900101075.1. Lineage (GTDB taxonomy): Bacteria > Bacillota > Bacilli > Staphylococcales > Salinicoccaceae > Lacicoccus > Lacicoccus qingdaonensis. The sequence goes on from NZ_FNFY01000009.1 coordinate 5,929, forward strand.
TCGAAGAACAGAAGAACAGCAAGTGGCTGATCCAGGAGACTCGTGAACGTCAGGTGGAGCATCGTGATGAATGACCAGTTCCATAAGTTGAAATAATTCACTTTTTCATATATCATTATAGATTGCCTTTTATATATTACATAAGAAAGAGTGGATATTTTGCTGGAATTTTTAAAGCGCCAGTCCCGCCATCTGTTTCCGGGCTATTTTGCGATGGTCATGGCAACCGGCGCCCTGTCACTGTCATTGTGGTATGTGGGTCTCGGGATCGCTGCTGAACTGCTTATTTACTTGAACATTTTCATATATATCATTCTGCTCTCACTGAATGTCATCCGGCTTTTATTGAATACGGATGAATTCATCCGGGATATCGCCGATCACGGCAAAGGACCCGGATTTTTCACTTTGATCGCGGGCACTGAAGTGCTCGGTACACAGCTCGTGGTCATCAAAGGCTTGATCGTGTGGGGCTTTTTCTTCTGGAGCATCGCATTTCTGCTCTGGATCATACTGATGTACACCTTTTTCACACTGATCATCGTCAAAAAGGTCAAGCCGATGATTGACGAATCCATAAACGGCGGCTGGCTGCTGGTCGTGGTGTCGACTCAGTCGATTGCTGTCCTCGGAACACTGATTGCACCGGGTATGGGCATGTTCGGTGAGATTATTCTCTTTATCTCATTGTGTCATTTCCTGCTCGGATGTATGCTGTATCTGAATATCATCGCCTTTATAATTTACAGGCTGATGTTCGTCCATATTGAAGAGACATCATTAAAACCGCCGTACTGGATCAATATGGGGGCACTTGCGATTACGACACTCGCCGGCTCGATACTTTTGATTCACGGCATGGGGTCCGGCATCATCATGGACCTTGAAATCTTCATTAAAGGATTCACTTTATTTTTCTGGGTGCTCGGCACTTGGTGGGTGCCGCTGCTGATCACGCTCGGCATCTGGCGCCATATCGTGCGCCGCTACCCGCTCTCCTACACACCTGAAATGTGGGCGATGGCCTTTCCTGTCGCAATGTACACCGTAGGCACAATCCACCTGTCCATCATGCTGGAAATGGAATTTTTAATGCTGATTCCATACATTACAATATTCGCAGCCGCGGGTGTATGGCTGGCTGTCATGACAGGTATGGCCGTCCACCTTGGTAAAAGACACCTGGCATACATTAAAAACCTCGTCGGTGTGGGGCATTCGAACAACGAGCGTATCGGCTGATGCAAAATGCCCAAAGTTGCTTTGTTCACTCAAAGTTAACATTTCATACAAACAAGATGCATTATTTTATATGAATGATATTGTATAATAACATTAAAAGCATGAGCAGGAGGACTGTAAATGAGCAAGTTTGAAGTGTTTGATGATGAACAGCAGTTGTCCAGACGTATCGATCAGCTGCGTCTTGATGATATAAAAGATGAAGATATCACAGTCGTTGCAAACGACCGTCCGGACAAACACTCCATCATCTACTACACGTCTGTCAACTTCATAATATCCCATGGTACATTATGGGACCGTTTCGCTTCAAAATTCGGTGATGAAGACACAAGCGACCGTGTCATGGACAAACTCGATCTATCCGGAGCAGATAAAGCCAAATATGACAAAGCTCTGGATGATGGCAGTATTTTATTGTTCGTCAAAGGTCTGTCACATGCCGAAGAAGTAGAAGAGGCAAGTGAAGACGATACGAACACTGCCATGGAAGAATCCAGTGAAACGGCCGAAGACACAGAAAATAACACTGACAATATTTCAGATGATGAAGAAAAGGGGTCGGATGAAATGATAGTAACCACAGAAGGTCCTACACTGACAAAAGAGTATGACGGTATCACCGTGACTACGGAAGCAGTGGAGAATAAAGAGACGCCCGTCAATGAAATCAGAACAGACGGTGACACTCACCGCATTGATATGAGCACTTATGTCACACAGTATGATGAAACGCTCGATCTCGAAGAAGAAGAAATTCAGCATGCCAAAGTGGAAGAAGTCATCGAAGAGGAACAGGAAGAGCAGGAAGAGGAAGAACAGTATCATACAGTCAAAGATAATGTCGTAAATATGAGTCCTGAAGCAGACGAAGAAGGAATCAGGCAGGGCTGATCACAAAACCGTTCCCCGGATAGATGTACCGGGGAATTTTTTTATATCATCAAAGTTTATGCGTTGTGAAAATGGGTAAAAAGATACAACGGTATCACTATATTAATTAACCTGGAGGGTTGATAATGAGCCGCTTTGAAAAATTTGCCACGGAACAGGATGTAATGGAAAGAATTGAACAGCTGCGTACGGAAGGCTTTGAAGAATCAGATATTACAGTGATATCCAGTCAGAAACTTGAAGATGCCTATTTGAAGTACAGAAGTGTGAACTTTAAAAATTCCGAAGGAACGACATGGGATAAATTCATTTCAATGTTTTCCTATGATGATCCGAAAGACAAAGTTCTCGGCGCGTTCGACATCACCGACAGTGAAAAAGAGCATTTCAAACATGCCCTGGACAGACGGGAAATTTTATTGCTTAAGGAAAATCATGCGGTGGATGAAAAAAGAGATGTCCAGAATGAACCCCGTGAATATCATGAAACCCAGCAGCAGGACACCCAGGCGATGGAGGATGAAGCCGCTCAGAATGAAAGGCTCGATGCCCGGAACACGGCATCTGCAGGCCGAAAATCATATGACCACGGTTCGGATGCTGAAAGTGCCAGACTGCATACGGCGGACGAAGATGACAGATTCGATTCCATCCATTCTTCCAAAGCTTCCGCTAAAGCAGCAGGCGGCAGCAGACCCGGCGGCCCGACCTACGCAGAGCAGGCAGACCGTGCCATCCGGGACGACATCACCCTGGACTCGGAACGTGATGATGTCGAAGCCGATAATGACATCACCCTTAAAGATACAGAGAACGCTGATGAATATGATTATACCGCTTCAAAGAATGATAAAGACAAAGATACGGCGGGCAATGGCCCCGCTGTAAGTGAATACGATTATGAATCCGAGAAAGAAGAGTATGGCTATAAATCATGAATGTAAAAGCACCGCGTGCCGGTGCTTTTATTTTTAATACATATGTTTTTTCAAGGGTGTGATGAATTTGAAACTGGATGCGGTCGATGTGCTGTACATGCATTACATCACGGACAGGACCACAGAAGAAGTGGACACATACGATTTCTGGGTCCGTCAATATGACAGGAATCCTGTGCAGCTGCTCCGCCACCTTCTGGATGAAGGTGTGATCTATGAAGATGACAGTCTGCATGTGACATTATGGAAGCTGAGGGTATTCGAGCTGAAAATCATTCTGAAGTCTGCCGGTCTGAAGGTTTCAGGCAATAAGCCGTCACTTGTCGAGCGGATCATCCTGAACGAAGAAGATATTGATTTTACATCCGTACCTTTGAAGAATGTATACAAAGTGAATGCCGGGCATGAGGATTTTTATCAGCAGACACATTTCATCGACTTCTTCCACTTCAACGGCAATATCGATCTGCATGAAGTATATGACTTTTATCTGTCACATGATCATTTGGCCAATCATGATATCGCTGTTAAGTTTTTAGAGAAAAAAGCCCGTGACCATATCCACCATGAAAACAAATATACAGCAGTCAAATGCTATTATCTGCTTGCGAATTACGCACAGGATGAAATGGGAGACCCGTTACTGTCCATCTATTACCTGAACCATTTCACCATGCTTGTCGTCCTTCAGTCAGCTCATCACCGTGGTGCGGTCCACTTCGATCTGGACGGCTATACAAAAGACAGGTACAGGGCGTTCATAGAATCTGAAAATATGGGTTTGGATGCATTCGCAGGCTGTTTGGCTGAATCGGTAAAACAACTGCCCTATTCCTCTCACGAACTGAAATCCGCTGCGGCATTCATCATAAAACTGATAAACGAAAAGGCTTAAATCCTCTCAATGGGATATAAGCCTTTATTTTTAGTGGGCGTGACCGTGGTGGTGACCGGATTCCGTCTGGAAAGCCATGTCACAGATGACTTCCTCATCGTGACTGTGGTCTTTACATTCTACCTGGATCGTCACGTGTCCGATATTGTTCTCTTCCAGTTCTTCTTCAATTTCATGCAGCAGTGCCTGACTTTCATGCACTGTCATTTTGCCGTCAACGACGACATGTGCCGACAGGGCGTTCATACCGCTTGTGATTGTCCATGCATGGAGGTCATGTATGCCTTTCACTTCATCAAATGACTTTATCCTGCTGACGATATCTTCGAGGTCTACATTGACCGGTGTCCCTTCCATCAGGACATGGAGCGCATCTTTCGTCACCCGCCATCCGCTGATCAGGATGAGTACGGCGACGATGACACTGGCAAGCGGATCGGCGATGCCCCAGTTAAAGAATATCATCAGGAGCGCCGCAACGATGGCACCGACGGAGCCGAGCAGGTCGCCGAGCACGTGAAGGAATGCCGCTCTGATATTCAGGTTATCCTGGGTGCTGCCGCTTCTCATCAGCATCCATGCGACAACGATATTGACAACGAGACCGATCGCTGCAATGCCCAGCATGCCGAATGATGCGACTTCCGGTGGATTCTGGAATCTGCCGATCGCTTCATAAAATATGAACCCTGAAATGAGTATTAAAGTGACACCGTTAAAGACGGCGGCGAGTATTTCAAACCGCTTGTATCCGTATGTCTTACTGTAGTTCGCGACCCTTTCCCCGAGCGTCAGGGCGACGACCGCGACACCGAGTGATATCGCATCGCTCAGCATATGCCCGGCATCCGCGAGCAGTGCCAGACTGTTCGTCAGAAAACCGCCGACGGCTTCTACAATCATAAAGAATGTAATGATGATAAATGCGATGAAAAGCGTCTTTTTATTCGTATTATGCGAGTGATCGTGGCTCATAGCCTCACCTCCTGAAAATTAGTGGTTAATCGTGTTTTATATGACTGATCATCTGATCCAGCATCAGCATGACGTGCGCGTCATCGTGGGAATAGTAGATCGTCGTTCCGTCCCTGCGGGATTTGACCAGCCTTAAGTTTTTAAGCGTCTTCAGCTGGTGGGAAACCGTCGACTGCTTGATATCGAGTGTATCCGAAATATCGCCGACTGAATGTTCATTGTTGAACAGATAGGTCAGTATACGTATCCTTGTCGGATCCCCGAGCGCTTTGAACGTCCGGGTGACCGTATCTATCGTCTCTGCATCCAATTTTTTATAATCCATATGCCCACCTCTTATTTTTCATTCATCTATATATTAACATCTGTTCATATATTAATCTAATGGAATAAAAAACTGCAGACCGTTTGAGATCTGCAGCCTGTTTGACAGTTACCTACTCTCCGCTCAACATCCAGTTGACGCCGTACTTGTCCCTGAATGATGCGAACATCGATGTCCACTCGGTTTCATCCCTCGGCATCTGTACGTCCACTCCGGATGCGACCGCCTGTTCATAAAATGAGACCATCTGTTCCTTTTCGGTTTCCAGATCGAAGACGAACGCCATCATCGCCCCTTCGTTATTGATGGATTTTCCGTTCCAAGTATCACTGATGAAGAAACCGTGCCCTAAAATCTCGATTTCGGCATTCATGACGAAATTCTCTTTGACTTCGGCCGGAACATCCTTGAATTCTGATGTGTCCTCAAACATCGCATCGTCCATCATCTGGATGGACACCAGGGACGCATTGAAGTTGTCCTTGTAATAGTCGATCGCTTCACGTGCATTCTGGAAATTAAAATACTGATAATGCTTGACCATATGATTCCCCCTTAACTGTTGACTCTTAAAATCGTACCCGCCGGATCTGAAATCCAGTAGCCGTCCGAATTTTCACGAACCTCCACTTCATCTCTCCGGCTGACACCATGTGTTTCGAAATACTCTGCTGCTTCCGTCACGTCGTCCACTTTAAGCTCCAGCCACACATCCTGCTGTGAATAGTTGTCCATGCAGTCCAGCCACAACGTCATCTCTCCGAACTGAAATGCATGGGAATCGGACATGAAACCCAGATAAGGCAATTTGAGCGTTTTCTTGTAAAAATGAACGGTGTCATCATACTTGTACTTCGGAATCTTGATCGCAATATTGCCGCTGCCGGTTATTTTACCTTCCAAGTGTCCCACCAACTCTCCTGTGAATTTTATTCAACTCGATTATATAATCATCCGCGGTTGATTTATTATTCTAATCCGCCCTGTATTCACTTTTGCTTTCTTTTAAAATATTGATGAATAACAGGGGCAGGTTCAGAGTGATCGGGGGATCTTCGGGTAACGGGAGCCGTAAATTTAAATGTTTCTTGTATTTCCCGGGAAAAGTCATTTTGCCTTCCACTTTGCCTCTTAAATTATCTTTATGGACAAAGATTTTGAGCGGGTTGTAAGTCTTATGAATGACACATGCCAGACAGTAATACCCGCCCGGCGGCACATCATTAAAATACACATCCCGCTCTTTATCAAATTTCAATATCGCTTTGCCCACGACGGGAGACTGGTTCGGTATCGGCTTTTTGAACAGCCCGATGAATATGATGCCTTCAAATTGTTCTTCACATGTCAGATGGACGGTAAGGTCCGCTTCTTCGCAGGATTCTTCTATCAGCTCATCATCTTCATGCAGTTTATAGTCGCTGTAAATCTTATTGTACTGCGTCGTCAGCTGTTTCGGGGACAGTATCATCGATTTTTTGATTCTGTTTGTAAAAGTGCCTTCGCTCAAGTAACCGGATTTCAACTGGATATTGAGCACGGAAGCGTTCGTCTTCAAAAGTTCTTCTACACTGTTCTGTACTTTCAGGCTCACCAGATAGTCCTGCGGCGTCACACCGGTCTCCTTTTTGAAAACACGGTAAAAATGCGACTCACTGTATCCGAAATAGTGAGCCGCTTCTTTTACAGTCGTATGGTTGTAATGGGTTTTGAAGTACTCGAGCACTTTATTGATATCCATGGTTATCACCACCAGTTATTTATCATACTTCCTTTTCATCTTATTCAAGTATTGTTCCGACTGCCCTTTCGGTATCGTCAAAGTATCAAAATCGTCGCCTTTGATCTGCTTGCCGATATAGACAATCTGTCCTATGTGATAGGAATAGTGGGACATCTGTCTTTCAATTGCTTCAATGACAACATGCTCTTCACTTCTGATACGGACGGTTTTTCGAAGGTCTTCCCCTTCAAGATTTGATAATGTGCCGAGAAGCGTTTCCCAGCCGAGCTCCCAATGTTCAAGCATTTCCTGTCTGGATGCACCGTCATCTGTGAATTCCGAATCTCTGTCCCTCGATTCTTTTTCTCCGTCTGAAGTTAAAAAATCCGACCATCTTGAAATCATATTGCCGCTCAAATGTTTCATGATGACTGCAATGCTGTTTGACTCCTCATTCATTGACCACTGCAGTTCTGACTCAGTCAATTGTTCAATCGTCCTGTCACCGAGATTTTTAACATCTTTAAATTTTTCAATGACTGTATTTAAATATCTTTCTTCAATATTCATTCTGAAATCACCTTGATTTGATATTTGACGGGTGTCTCCCGCCATGATCGTTTGATTGCCCTTCGGTCATTGTTTCACTCGTCTTTCCGGATACTCTTCCATCGCTGAATACCTGATTTCCACACGTTTTCCCTTGCAATCCATACTTTTATATCCCCTTCCAGTTTAACGAATATTGTGACTATTTTCCACTTTAAAATGTAAGCCTTTTCTTTTGCATAATCCTGGTTTTTTAGGGTAGAATAGTCATATGCGTTTTCCCGCAATAATTTTATTTTTTAGGAGGAATTTTTAATGGTATTGCCTTACAAAGCAGAGGCTGCGACTGATTTTACACAAGAATCAAACAAGCAGGCATTCAAACAAGCATTGGAGCAGGTAAAGGAAGACTTTGGTGTTGAACGTCCACTCGTCATCGGTGGCAAACAAGTGATGACAGATGATAAGACAACTGTCATCAATCCTGCGGATAAAGAGCAGATTCTTGGTCGTGTTTCAAAAGCGAAACCTGAACACATCGAGCAGGCTTTCGAAGCTGCCGAAGAGGCATTTGAATCATGGAGTGCGTGGACTGCAAAAGAACGTGCAGACTTACTTTTAAAAGTTTCAGCAATCATCCGCCGGAGAAAACATGAGTTCTCCGCACTGATGGTATACGAAGCAGGTAAACCTTGGAATGAAGCTGATGGAGATACTAATGAAGCAATCGACTTCATCGAATACTATGCACGCTCAATGGTGGAATTGGCAGACGGTAAACCGACACTTGACCGTGAAGGTGAAACGAACAGCTACTTCTATCAGCCAATGGGTGTCGGTGTAACGATTTCACCTTGGAATTTCCCATTCGCGATCATGGCAGGTACGACACTTGCACCGGTTGTTGCAGGTAACACAGTACTGTTAAAACCATCAGGAGACACTCCTCTGATTGCATATAAACTGATGGAAGTCCTTGAAGAAGCAGGACTCCCTGCAGGTGTAGTCAACTTTGTCCCTGGTTCATCAAGAGATATCGGTGACTACATGGTAGACCACCACAAGACACACTTCATCACATTTACAGGTTCTAAAGGCGTTGGACTCCGCATCACTGAAAGAGCGGCGGTTGTTCAAGAAGGACAGCACTTCCTTAAACGCACAATTACTGAAATGGGCGGTAAAGATACAATTATCGTAGATAAAGATGCCGACCTTGATGTGGCGGCTGAATCCATCGTCACTTCAGCTTTCGGATTCTCAGGACAGAAATGTTCAGCATGTTCACGTGCTGTTGTTCACGAAGATGTTCATGATGAAGTACTTGCAAGATCAATCGAACTTGCTAAAAAACTGACTGTAGGCAACACAGTGGATAACACTGATATGGGGCCTGTTGTCAGCCAGAAACAGTTCAACAACATTAAAGAATATATCGAAACAGGTAAAAAAGAAGGTAAACTGGAATTTGGCGGAGAGACAGACGACTCCACCGGATTCTTTGTACACCCTACAATCTTCTCAGACCTTGATCCTGAAGCTGTAATCATGCAGGAAGAAATCTTCGGACCTGTTGTCGGCTTCACTAAAGTCAAAGACTTCGACGAAGGTCTTAAAGTTGCAAACAACACTGAATACGGCCTGACTGGCGCAGTAATCACGAATACACGTGAAAACTGGCACCTGGCAGTACGCAAATTCGATGTCGGCAACCTTTACCTGAACCGCGGCTGTACTGCAGCTGTAGTTGGCTACCACCCATTCGGCGGTTTCAAACTTTCAGGTACAGACCAGAAGACAGGCAGCCCGGACTACCTGCTGAACTTCTTAAACCAAAAAGTCGCTTCAGAAATGTTTTAATTGATAATACAAAATGCCTCCCGCATCAACTGATGTGGGAGGCATTTTGTTATTTGAAAAGTTCTTCCAGAGAATATGCAGTTTCTCTTTCAGGCAAAAATACTTTATGACCTTTTTCTTTTAATATACTGCCCTGTAATTCAGGCTTAAAAGTATGCCAGGGGATGACTGTCCCAGGGTTGATATCATTCACAATATCGATAATATCGTCGGGAGACGCATGGCCTCCCACCCCGATATTGATATATTTGATTTCATGCTTTTCCAAAATTTTCTGCAAGTGTGTGAATCTCGGGTCATAATCACCCAGAGGCACACCATTCATATGAAGATATATGCCGCCTTTGTATTCCTCCGCCAGATCAAGGTTCTCATGATCCAAATGCACGATATGCGGCAGTTTTTCATTATACCCGCTGATTTTATATACTTGACGATTCGTATACGCGGATAACAATACTGCTGTATCATGCTGCCAAAGTATCGGTACTCCTTGCTCCAGTGCCATATTGTTAATCTGGATCAATCTTTCGATGTTTCTTGGGTAGGGGTTGATGATCACCGCACCTTTTTTCTGCTCTATTTCTTTTTTTAAATCCAAAAGCAGATTGATTTCTTTTCTCTGAGGTGCTGCGCCGGCATCCAGTCCGTCCATAAAGCTGAATTCCGTACCTTCGATCAACAGCAAATCTACAGGGGCAGATTTTTTTATTACCCGGGTGACATTATTCGGATGATAGCCGTTTTTCCTGATATCTCCGCTGTGCAGTATGCGTCTTTCCCCGGTGTCGATCAGAATGCTGGCCGAACCCTTTATATCGTGGTCGTTTTCAATGAATACCACTTTATAATCACCGACTGATACCGGCTGTTCAAAAGGTATGCCGATTATTTCGGCTTCGATGGATACTTCCATTCCGGCATGCACCAGATTATCAAACAATACCTTCGATTCCATTGACATGTAGACTGGAAAATCTTTCGGCAGATACTTCAGGCCGCCTATATGATCGATATGCAGATGGCTGATGAACACTGCATCATCATAAGGACTTTCTCCATCGTATAAAAATGGAATATCCGGCAGTTTTTTTTGGCGTATAAAATACTCAATCTCTGTAATTTTTATGCCTTCCGGAACATGTTCATCCGGCATTCCGAAATCCATGATGACTCTGTTCCTGCCATCATCAAGCGAAAAGACGTTGGAGCCGATGGTATCGAGTCCACTCCAAAAAGTGATTTGCTCCATGAAATCAGCCCCCTGTACAATATCAGTTGTTTTCTTCAATAATCTGAACTGTCTCTTCTTCAAGTGTCTGCATCGTGTCCTGGACATCCTCACCATCGATCAGCATGTTGTCCTGGGCCTGCGTCATCAGATCCCAGTATTCACCCGAACCGACAAACAGCGGTGAAGCTGTTGCATATTCAGTTTCAAGTGCAGCCGCTTCGGCTCTTGGATTTTCTTCAAGATATTCCTGGTAATCTTCTGATTCAACCCCTGCATTCGTCACAGGAACATATCCTGTGTCCATTGCCCATTTCGCAGTATTTTCAGGCTGCAGCAGAAATTCCATGAATGCCATTGCACCCTGCTGCTCTTCATCAGATGCCGACGAGAACACTGTCAAGTCATTTCCTGCCAGCAATGTCAACGGGTCTCCACCGCCATACACCGGAAGTTCAGCAGTGGACCATGATACATCATTTTCTTCGGCTGCCGGTGCAACGTGTGCAAGACCTGCGGATGAACCGATATAGAATAAAATTTCTCCCTGACTGAACGGGCCGGACATGAAGCCATCTTCACCTGCTGTACGCATCCAGCCTTCTTCCACACCATCCGCGATGAACTGCATGGGTTCCACTGCTGCTTCGCCTCCGATATCCACAGTCGACAAGTCATCGGATATCCATTCCGCGCCATTTTGACGCGCCATGGTTTCAAGCTCCATATGAACAGTGGCTTCAAGACCCATTGCGAATCTTTCATCACCATCTTCAGACATCTGACTGCCGATTTCCTGGATTTCCTCCCATGTTTCAGGAACTTCCACGCCAAGTTCTTCAACAATATCATCATTTACATAAAGTACACGTACAGACTTGGAAAACGGCATTGCCATAATTTCATCCTGGTATGTTGCACCTTCAAGAAAGCCCTGGAAAATATCTTCCTGGATTTCCGGGTCAAAGTGTTCGGATAAAAGGTCATCAAGGGGTACAATCAGGTCATTCGACGCCCAGTCCGGTATATTGGATGACGTTGCCTGGGCAAGAGTCGGAAGATCATCGGAAACGCCTGAAGCCATGATGCTCTGATTCAATGTTTCATAGTCACCCTGGTTTTGTTCAACAACTGTATAATCATCCTGTGACTCGTTGAACGCATCCGTCAGTTCCGTAATTGCGTCCTGGTGAGGTCCGCTCATCGCATGCCAAAAAGTAATTTCCGTTCCGTCATCTGACGCTTCGCCATCTTCACTGCCTTCCGTATCTCCTGAAGAAGCTTCACCTGTGTCTCCATTTTCTTCTCCCGCTCCGTCTGAATTTCCGGAATCCCCATTACATGCTGCGAGTACGACAGTGACAACGATCAACATCAAAAATGATAATAGTTTTTTATTCATTAAATACTATCCTTTCGTTCCTGTATTTGTAATGCCCCGAATGATATATTTCTGGAATATCAGGTAGAAAATGACCATTGGTATAATGACGAATGTCGAGGCGGCCATTAATAATTCAAAGCGTGTGCCTGCTTCTGTGGTGAATGCCTGGAGTCCGACCGGCAAAGTGCGCATCGATGTATCGTTCGTTACAAGGAGCGGCCATAAAAATGCATTCCATGATCCGACTGCTTTCAATACGACCATTGTGATAATGGCTGACATACTCATCGGAACAAGGATCCTCCACAAAAACATGAAGTCCGAACATCCATCCACCTTCGCCGCGTAATAATAATCATCTGAAACAGATTGAAACTGCTGTTTGACTATAAATACCGAGAATACACTTGCCAGCCACGGGACGATCAGTGCCATATATGTATTGATCCACTCCAGATTTGCAAGTGTCACAAAGTTCGGAATGATGAACAGTTCCCCGGGCACCATCATAGTCGCCAGTAAGACAGCGAATATTACATCTTTTCCATAAAAATTTAACCTCGCAAATGCAAATGCTGCCAAAATTGCTGTGATTGCTTCACCGAATGTGCTTAAACCGGTGACTATGACACTGTTGAATAAATACTGTCCAAACGGAGTCACTTCAAAAGCTTCCAAATAGTTGCCGAACTGAAATGGGTCTGGAATCCAGGCCGGCGGCATTGCTACAGCCTGTCCGGCAGTTTTCAGCGATGTTGCGATCATCCAGTAGAATGGAATAATCATGGTGACCGCTCCGATGGCGAGCAGTATGTATGTGGCCGTTTTTCCTGTCAGATACTTCATGATTCCCTCCTATCTGTAATGGACAAAACGCTTATTCAGCCATAACTGGGCGAGCGTAAATATCAGAATAATAACAAATAATACAATACCCGAAGCTGCAGCGACGCTGTAGTCAAATTCTGTATAGAACTTTTTATATAAATAGTATACGACTGTAATTGTCGAGTTCGACGGCCCCGGCTGTCCATTGAATAATGCATAGATTTCATCGAATACTTTAAAGTTGTTGATGAAAGATATGATTGACACGAGAAATATTGTCGGACTGAGTAAGGGGACAGTTATATTTCTGAACCGCTGCCACGTTGATGCACCGTCTATTTTTGCTGCATTGTAGTAAGTCTTACTGATTGTACCGAGACCGACCAGGAACAACAGTATGTTAAATCCAAGACTTTTCCAGATTGACATGATAATCGCCGCCGGCATTGCCCAGTCGGGGCTGGTCAGCCAGTTGATCGATTCTATACCGAAAAGACCCAGAAAATAATTGATCAGTCCGTAATTCGAATGATACAGCCATCTCCAGACAATCGATATTGCGACTGTACTCGTTACAAACGGCAAAAAGTATATCGATTGGAAAACCGGTCTTAAAAACTTTATGTTATTCAGCATGATCGCGATGAATAACGAAATGATAATTGAAATCGGCGTGACAAACAGTACATAAACAAACGTGTTCGTCAGTGCTTCATGAAACTCTTCATCTGAAAACAATATGTTGAAGTTCTCCAGAGTATAGCCGTCATTTTCACCAGAAAACATATTGTAGTTTTCATAAAAAGCCATAGCAAATGACTTAAATATCGGATAGATATTAAAAACGCCTATGATGATAAGCATCGGCAGAAGATACAGAAATGCTCTGAAGGTCACCTTCCAGGTTTTCTTATTCTGCATCGGAGATCACCATGCGAATCCCTTCGCTGTCAAAGTAAAACAAGCTGGCAGGTTTCGAACCGAATGATACTTGGTCACCTACATCGAACACCACCGGAATATCCGCGATGATAACTTCTGTACCGTCAGCGGTCTTCACCTTGACTGTGCGTTCTTTCCCGACAATCTCGATATGTGTAACTTCACCGGTGAAGAGACCTGCTCCAGGTTCTGTCTGTGTGAGCGACTCCGGCCGGATGCCGATGGTCTCGACGTCTTTCTTTTTAAGTTGTGCCACCAGACGCTCCGGCAATGCATCAGCTATCTGGTCCAGTGAAAATGTGTTAATCGACGGGCTGCCCAGAAATTTCGCCACAAAAAGATTTTGGGGATTTTCATATAAATCCATTGGTGTACTGCTCTGCTGTATAACCCCCTGATCGAGAACCATCACTTTATCGGAGATGCTGAGTGCTTCTGCCTGATCATGAGTGACAAATACTGTCGTCACACCAGTCTGCTGCTGAATCCTTCTGATTTCCTCCCGCATGACTGTACGTAATTTGGCATCCAGATTGGACAGTGGTTCGTCCATCAGGAGAATGGACGGTTTTTTCGCCAGTGCACGTGCGATTGCCACACGCTGCTGCTGTCCGCCTGATAACTGATTCGGTTTTTTATTCAAATGATCAGAAATCTGGACAAGATCCGCAAACTCACGTGCCGTCTCCATACGCTCTTTTTTGGATACTTTCGCCATTTTCAGCGGGAAAGCAATATTGTCGATCACGGATAAATGGGGGTAAAGTGCATAATTTTGAAACACCATGCCCACTTTACGTGAGACTGCATCCAATCTCGTAACATCCCTATCATTAAATGTGATCTTTCCGCCACTTGGAAAAAGCAAGCCGGAAATCAGCATCAGAGTCGTAGATTTACCACATCCCGAAGGTCCAAGAATGGAGACTAGAGAATGATCTTCTATAGTGAAACTCATATCATTCAGTACAGTCCTGCTGCTGCCATCGTACGTCATCGAAACATCATTGAATTGAACTTCCATTTACAACCTCCTCACCCCGTGCAGTCTCAGGGTAATTTCAGTCTATCAATCCATTTTTAATTGTTTGTTAATATTCAAATAAATTATTGTGTAATTCATATTATTGTAGTACTGTAGAGTACTGGAAAATTATATTCATGGATACGCACCGTCCGAAAACATCTCAGTTCAAAGGCTCTGTATGCCGTAATATATATTTAATCATCTTATTATTCTGTGTATTTTGTTAAAATTGTGTAAAAGATAAAAAAGAGTCACCAGAAAATAAATTCCGGTGACTCTTTTAGTGTGGTTTTTAATTTGTATTCAGCATCCGGATGGAAACCATGAATGAGCTGTTTCTGTCCGGATAAAAACTCGAATTCCGGATGGAATTCAAATTTGGTCACTTTCCATCCGGATTTTCACTGATATTCCGGATAGAAAACTGATTTCTCTTAACCTGTCCGATTTCCGAGTAGGAATCCGGATAGAATTGTGATTGCAGCCAAATCTGTCAGGTTCCAGCAGAGATTCTTCGTAAGCTCTCACTAATTCTGACAGAAGCTTACGTTTCCAACAGCCGGCACGCTTCTCCAAAGGCTTGACCAACCTTTATTTTCCTACGATCAGCTCGTTATGGTCCTTGGTAAACGGCGTTAAATATTCGAAGCCGTCTTTTGTTACCAGTATGCTGTCGCCGACCTGGGTGCGGTAGTCATCTGAGTCGGCGCCGCCGTCGACGGCGAAGGTCATGCCTTCTTCGAGTACTGCCTTGCTGCCCTTTTCAAGCGCAGGGTACGCATTGTATGAGAATCCGATTGAACGGCCTGCTCTGAATGGAATCGGATAGCCATTTTCTTCAATCACTTCTGCATATGCTTTGAATACGTCTTCAGCCATTGCTCCCGGCTTAATCTGCGACAATGCAGCTTTCTGTGCTTCTTCTGCAACGTTAAGCATTTCAGCCACTTTGTCATTCATGTCTCCGACAAATAAAATACGGTCGAAGCCGACAAAGAAGTTCTTGAACTCCGCAGTACCGCAGTGGCAGATGAATAATGGCTCACCTTCGATGAGTTTGTTCATACTGCTTCTGTGGTGGCACATCGTAATATCCGGGCCGGAAGCCATGACCTGCTTGTTTCCGATGCCGGGGTAGTTGAACACCTGCCAGTCCTTATAATGTTCTTCCATAAGTTTCGCAGCGTGACGTGTGCCCGCTTCTTTGGAAGCGAGTTCCACTTCATATTCATAAACGCCCGGTGCAGCGACATCCATCGCACCTTTCAGCATTTCGACGGCCACTTCTCCGGCATGTCTTGCAATTTGAATTTCCTGAGGGTCTTTAACACTTCTCAGTTTGTCAATTTCCCCGCCGATATCTGAAATACGATCTTTCGGAATCACATCTCCGATGAAATCCCAGATCATTCTTGGAATCCACATATAGTCTACACTGACTTTGTAATCTTTGTACTTATCAAGGTATCCCTGCAACGGAGGACGCCATTCTTCATCAATACCGTCCGTCCACGGCACCACTTTCGTCACATCTGTCTGCCTGTTTGCCATTTCCTCTTCCATGACCGGCACAATCAGTACAGAGTCACCATCCACTGTCTGGACAAATATATTCGGCCTGCCCCATTCTATACCAAGCGCACCGTGGTAGCCCGTCAGATAATAAACATAATCTGGATTTGTAATAATCGCTACTGCATCGTCCTGTTCCCGCAATTTGTCCATGACGAGTGATCTTCTTGATTTGAAATCAAACACTGTATCCCTGCTTTCATATAGATTATAAGTCTTCCCCTGTCAGACCTTTGACAGAGTCCACCAATATTTCCTTACCGTCTATCTGCGAGAAGAAAAATGCTTTGTATACTTCCTGCTGCTGTACAATTTCTATTTCCGGGTTTCTGAATGCATGAAATTTATGCATCACCCACCTGATCACCAGTTTACGTGCCTTATTGACAGCTTCTTCCGAGGTCAGTACCGGCGGCACCAATGCTGATGCATCAATATCGATCTCATTCGTTTCAGGGAACATATTTGAACGGAGCGGCACACCTTTTACAAGATCCACCGTAATGACCGTCCATGCCGTTCTCGGCTTCATCAATATCCGCGGCATCGTCACTTTGCATAAGACGATCAAATACGGATAACCGACCAGCTCTCTATCGTTTAAATCCATTGGTGTATTTATGATGGAGACCTGTTTGTTCTGAACGTCATCCATATACTTTCATCCCTTTATCCATTCGCTTCGCTCGATCTTGTCAGTCTGAATGTACCCGCCGATTTATACTCGCGGTCAACCAGGTCCATGATGATCTCTTTTTCAGTCTTATTGTCCAGATTGCTCGCTTTCAGATTTTCAATGACATGTTCATCCGAAGGCAGGAATGTGAATCTGCCAAGTTCGTTCTTCTCGGTGAAATCATCCCATAATTGATCAAAGTCATCGTCTTCAGGCGGTCTTGTGAACAGGCTGACCACTACGATTGCAACCAATGCTGCAATAAATGCCGGTCCGCCTTCATAAATATCAACCGGCGGCCAGAAGTACCATACTACAGTAACAACCGGTCCGACGATCATACCTGTGATCGCGCCGATTTTAGTCACACCCTTCCAGAAAATTGAAAGGATCATCGGCGGTCCGAAACATGTCGCAAGACCCGCCCAAGCAAATACTGCAAGCCAGAAGACCGAATCCAGCGGATTCAGAGCGATGGTGATTGCGAACGCACCGAGTACAGCCGTTGCAACACGTGAGATGAGAATCGTCTTATCTTCTCTGAGTTCACCTTTATTGAAAATTTTATTCCACATATCTTCAGCAATTGTTGAAGATGCGATTAAAAGCATGGAGTCGATGGATGACATCATTGCTGACAATGCTGCCGACACAATGATACCTGCAAGCCACCAAGGCAACAGTTCAACAGTCATTGTCGGGAAAATATGTTCCGGATTATCAATGCCCGGAAATAATGCAAGACCGGACATACCGATCAGTACAGCACCGTAGTATGCAATCATCATCCAGACGATACCGATCAGTGCAATACGTTTTACATCACGCGTATTTCTAAGTGCCATATAACGCACTAAAACGTGCGGGGAACCGTTGAATCCGATTCCGATGAATAAGTAACTGATGATCGCAATCAGGCCGGCAACAGTCAGTGCAGAGTTACCAAAGAATGGTGCCAGGAATTCCTCGCCCATCATGTCTGACAGCTGGTAGCCCATTTCCGTGAAACCGCCAATTTCTATAATACCGAGAATCGGCAGTACGAAAAATGCAAATGCCATAAGTAAACCTTGTATAAAGTCGGTCAGGGACACCGCTAGGAAACCGCCCATCAACGTATAGATGATCGTAACGATACCGCCGACGATGACACCCGTTGAAAAGCTGACCCCGAGTACGACTTCAAATAAAACACCGAATGCCACGAACTGAGCCGTAACGTATACAGTCATGAAGACTGTCATGACAACGATGGATACCCATCTCATCACATGTGTGTCATCTTTGAAACGTGCGGACAGAAAGTCCGGCACTGTAATTGAATTTTGCAGCTCTGATAAACGGCGTATTCTCTTTGCGAAGAACAGCCAGTTGAAGATTGAGAACACACTTGATACTGCGTTCCATGCTGCACTCATACCTGTCGAGTATGCCTCACCAGGCAGACCGACCGTCATAAAACCACTTGATTCCGATGCTTTTTCACTCATGGATAAAACCCATGGTCCAAGATTCCTTCCTCCTAAAAAGTACTCGGAAGAACCCTTGCTGCTCAGTCTGGCAGACCACATACCGAGGCCCAACAGAAATACGAGATAAAGGATTACGATTAATAATATACCAGTACCACCCATTGGTTAGACCTCCTCATTTCTTTTTTGTTTATAAAAAAGTTCGTTTTCCAATTTTTCCATTTTAACTTCCCGGATATACCAGATGACGACTGAACCGATGAAAAGTATAGGCGGCAATATTAAAATCAGCCACCCTGATATTGGAAATGCGTCCATATTGAAAATCTCCTTCCCGTCAGAATTTTTTATGAAAAAATTACTTGAACGTCGAGCGAAATTATTCAGATAATTATAAAAAGCTTAGCATAGTAAAATTGGATAGTAAACCGAGTTGGCGCGGTTTTACGGATGAAAAAACGCTTACCCCGTATATATAAGGGATAAACGTTTTTAAATAATTTTATTCTTCCCCGGCTCTGTATGCATCCTGGATGTCTGCAAATTTCTGTGCCGAGTATTCACTCATGCCACGGTCTTCCACATCGTCGGCATAGAGACTCAAAACCATATCTTTAGAATCCTGGTCATAGCCGATGAACCATCCCGTTTCAGAACCGCGGGTGTCCTGGGACATTTTATTCTCACTGGTGCCGGTCTTGCCTGCAAAAGATGCATAATCCCTCTCCATGTCGTCTGCATGATAGTCGGTGACTACACTTCTCATTGCACTTTCAAGATAGTCCAGGTCATCCTCGCCTGCGATATTCCCCACCTGGACTTCATCTTCCGAGTCTGCGAGTATGTGCGGTACGTAAATATCACCGCCGTTTATCACACCTGCATAGATCGAAGTGATCTGTATCGGTGAAATCAGCAGCTCGCCCTGGCCGTATGCACTGTCGGCAAGGAGCACTTCATTTTCAATCGGTTCTTCATTTGCAACCTGGCTCGTGTATATCGGATAGTCGGTATCATACTCTTCGCCGATACCGAGCGCCTGCATGCCTTCAGTGAACCGTTCGCCGCCAAGTTCCAGCATGGTCTGTGCAAAGTAGATGTTGTCGGAACTTGTAATGGCACGGTCGAGGTCGAATTCACCATCTTCCACATGATAGCGGTTGACGTTGTAGCCGCCCCATGAATCGTCCTTCTGCCAGCTTTTTCCTGTAATTTCACGGGTGGCATCACGTTCAAAACCATCGGTGTTCAGTGCCACCAGCGCGGACAGGATCTTCTGTGTCGAACCCGGTGAAGTCGTCCGGTTGAATTTACCGACCAGTGGATTTTCATCATCATTCTGGAGTTCTTCCAGGTCATTCTGGCTGATGCCGAACATGAAATCGTACGGGCTCGGGCTCGGATAGCTGACCGTAGCAAGCATATCTCCATTGTCAGGATCCAGTGCCACGCTTGAGCCAGAATCTTCTTCCATCTCGCTGTAGATGATCTCCTGCAGTTCGCTGTCTATCGTCAGGACGATATCCGAGCCGTCCTTCGCCTCTTCGCTGAATAACGTTTCGACGACATTGCCATTGTTATCCGTAATCGCGATTTCATAACCGCTTTTCGGCTGCAGACGCTCATCGTATAACTGTTCCAGACCACGCTTACCGGTCATGTCACCCTCACTCAAATAATCGGATGCTTCAAGTTCTTCCGCATTCACGCCGCCGACATAGCCGAGGAGGTGGAATGCCGCTTCATCGAGGACATATTCACGGGCAGGCTGCTCGCGGACCTGCAGATTATGCTCTTCAAAGTCCGATTTGTCCTCTTCGGAAAAACGATGGGTTTCCTTTACAGGTACAAACATCCCTTCACCGATCCAGTCCTGATTGAAAGTGCTCTCCAGTGATTCTTCGCTGATTCCAAGTTCATCGCTTAGGGCGGTCAAGTCATCTTCATCCACTTCGCCCGCAACAAATCCGACCACTTCCTTATGCCCGTTGAATGCCAGCGGTTCACCCGACTGATCCTGAATTTCGCCGCGTTCTCCGTTAGTAAAATTAAAGTCCAGAACATGACTGCCAAGCCCCGGGATGATCATGTCAGGGGTCCACTCCAAATGCCAGTCATTTTCATCTTCATCATAGAGCAGACTGAGTTCAATATCACGGTTCAGTTCACCATAGCCTGTAGCGAGTGACCAGTCACCTTCATAAATTTTATGGAAGTCGGTGGAACTTTCCTCATTCAGTTCAAGATTGCTGATTTCCCGTGATTCCACACCGAGATCTTCATATAGATTTTCATAGCGCTCCGTGACATCTTCAGCACTGTATTCCGCCTGCGTCTCTTCGCTTAAACTTTCATAAATCTCTGCGTATTCCCCGGATTCATACTGTGAAACATAATTATTGAGTGATTCATCTTCACCCGCCTGAAAAACATTTGTAAAGTTGAACAATACAAATACTGCAATGCCTAATAGAGCTAACACACTGATACTTATTCCTATCCATTTTTTCATCTTTACACCTGCAATTCCATGATTTAAAAAGAATAAACGAACAGATCATTGACAAAGAGCGTCAACAAATCGTCCGTTCATTCAGATTTTATTATTCCATATTCAATCTTGAATCTGTACGTTCAAGTGAGCGGTCGAGACGTTCCAATATACTGTCCGGCAGGTTTTCGTCATCCTGGAAATCCTCAACAGGAAGTATCTCGTAGTCAAACGGCCGCTCGCCGGTTTCACTGTGGCGGTACACCCATGTCGGTGTGTAATGTATGTCTGCCACTGTCGTTTCGCCGGACGCCGTATCCTTTTCAATGTCGAAGTTCATGATCACACCGTCTTCATTCGGCTGGAAGTCCTCACCGATTGTTTCAAGCCGCTGGTTGGAGACGAAATTCCCCAATGAATAAGCGACGAATGCTTCATGTTCACCATCGCTGGATTCAATACTTTCCCCGCGCTGAAGCACGTGCGGGTGTGAACCGATGATGAGGTCCACGCCCTGATCCGCTAAAAACTGTGCGTAATGTTTCTGGCTGTCACCCGGCTCCTCTACATATTCAGGGCCCCAGTGCATGTATGTGAGAATGATGTCCGGATCGTCCTCTTTAGCCGCATCGATAGCCTCCGTCAAATTCTCTTCAGACATGACATCGATCATATTGTATATTTCTTCGTCGGTATACGGTTCTCCCATACCATTCATGCTTTCAGTAAATGCCAGCAACGCCACTTTGACACCGTTGACATCCTTAATGACATGGCGCTCCTCCGGTGCTTCCTCATATGTACCGATAACATCCATACCTGCCCCCTCAATCATCCGGACCGTCCGTTCGACGCCCTCGGCGCCCATATCCAGGCTGTGGTTGTTCGAAGTCACCAATGCATCAAACCCCGCATAATCCACATCTTCTACAATTTCATCCGGTGTATTGAACAGTGGAAAGCCTGCATACCCCCGGTCTTCTCCCGCAACTGTCGTCTCGAAGTTGCCGATCGCAAGGTCCGCTTCTTCAAGATATGGCTTCACGTGCTCGAAGACCGGTTTAAAATCGTATGAATCCGTCTCTTCGACGTAGGCTCCCCAATACTGCTCATCGTGCGCCATGATATCACCGACTGTCGAGATTGAAATCTCCGTCGTTTCAGGTTCTGTTGCTGCTTCGCCATTCTCTTCCGATTCGTCATCTTCCGAACCGTCACTTTCCGAATCACCTTCGGTTGCATCTTCAGTATTTTCACCACTTTCCGATTCTTCACCCTGTTCATTGTCATCGCTTAAAAAAGTGAAAGTGCCGTATGCCGCACCGATGACAATAATGAGCAACAATACAGGAACCAGTATTTTAAATAAGATTGAATTGTTTTTATTCCGCTCGGTTCTCTTCAATGTCTATCCCACTCTCCAAAATATATTCTTCATAAGTCAGACCGCTTTCTTTTATATCATGAGCCAGCTCTTTACCGACATATCTCAAGTGCCAAGGTTCATACATGTAGCCGGTAATATCTTCCTTGCCTTCATGATAGCGGATGATGAATCCGTAGACGTGAGCATTGTTTTTTACCCACCCGCCTTCAGCCGTTTCACCGAAAGATTCCAGCAGTTCATAACCGACACTTTCACTCGTCACATCCATTGCGAGACCGGTCTGATGTTCACTGGCCCCCGGAGGTGCGCTGAAGCGGCTCGCCGCCTCCTCACCGTGCGTTTCAACAAAACTGCCGTATTGTATCTCCTGTGTACCGTATGAACGGTAGCCGGACCTTGCATGTAAATAGATGTCTTCTTCCTCTGCCGAATCGAACATTTCTTTCAGTGCCTCAGCTGCCGGCGCCCGGAGCTGGTTGATTTCCGGATGGTCCGGGAATATGAGCGGTACTTCGACACGCACCAGATCATCCGGTACATAATCTTCACTCAGCAGGTACTGCCTGTTTACCAGCGCTTCAATGCTGCTTTCATCAAACACTTCCTCCTCAGTTACAATCTCATATTTATGTGACTCGGCCTCTTCATTTTCAGGTGTCGTTTCTGCAGAATCTTCCTCTTCCTCAGAGTTTTCCCCGTCTACATCCGGTTCCTCTGTCACTTCAGATGTTTCCGATTCTTCAGGCTCTGCCTCCGGTTCAGAATTGCATGCTGTGAGTACCACTGCCGCAAACAACAGACAAATGAACTTTCCCTCTATAATATGTTTCATTGCATTCACCTTAAATATATATGTATTTTTCTTAGTTTAATTTAACCACAGTACGGCTTTCTATACCATCACTTAGGTAAAAAAAGACCCGGTTTTTTTCGGGCCTTCATAAAAATTCTATTCATCAAAATCATACATCCTGCCGTCGTAATCCTGAATATGCCAGCCTTTTTCATAGTTCCATTCTGCATAATAAATATCGCCAATCTGTTTGCCAATGCCGGCTAAAGCACTTTCCAGCCAGTTTTTGTCCCTATCCAGTTCCTCCAGCTGATAACCGATGACTTTGCCGTCACCGATCAGTGTGTAAGAAGGTGTATCGAGCGGCTGATTCTGCTCCGACTGTTTTTTAAGTACAGTGAGCTGACCGCTGTTTTCAAACATTACATAGTTGACTTCCCTGAGAGAAAATATACCTTCCACTCTGAGCAGCTGACCGAGCTCTTCTATTTCCAGGTTGAGATTCTCCATTTTATGATAGAGCAGTTTTCCCTCTTTAATGAGCGTTACCGGTTTGCCTTTGACCACATGCCGGATAGCGCCTGACTTCTGTGTGACTTTTTCGAAAAGATAGATCAGCACACTCCAGATGGCGAGAACAAAAATCATATTCGGAATTGTCACCGTCGGGTCATACATCGCATCCTTGATAACACCGCCGAGCACCAGTGCATAAACAAAGTCAAGCAGCGTCACCTGGGCCATCTCTTTTTTACCCAGCAGTCTGATGACGATGATGACACCAATCAGGCCGACGATCAGTTTTGAAGCCATATGAAGATACTCTGTCACTACATCCATTACATTCATTCCTTTACCTGATATGATTGTTCAAATACACCGGAGCTACTCTTTGACCCAGCTCCAGCCGGCATCAATATCCGGTTTGTTAAACTGTTTTACATTTATGCCCGGCAGGATATCAGCCAGTGACGCACTTTTCTTCAGCACTTCATCATCCGCGACAAGCGCAATTTTCCCATACTGATTCCAATGCTTCGCATCGATGAACATGCCTTTCATCACAGCACCGGCATCCACATCATCGAGCTTTTTCAAATAGACCAGTGCATTGATTTCATCACTGTCACCGTAATGATCGTTTAAAAAGGCGTCTGCCTTTTCCATATCCTCTTTTGTAATTCCGCCGTCAACTTCCATGTAGACCACATTCTGATAATCACTTTCATTTATTTTCAGCATATTATGTGCATTCCTCCTTAAATGGATATACAGTCATCCGCTATCCTTAATCGCATGTCAAAAACATGATTTACATGAAAAATGAATATAAAAAAAGAAACCCTGCAGGGTTTCTTCTGAATAGAGCCGGTTTCACGACCCTTCATAGGCCGCTTCCAATTCAGCAACATCAAACTTTTTCATCTTTAAGAATGCTTCGGTCACCCGTTTCAGCTGTTCGGGTGTCCCTTTTTCAACCATGTCATCCATCATCTTAGGTATTATCTGCCACGATACACCGTATTTATCTTTCAGCCAGCCGCACTCTTCAGCTTCCGGTACATGTGAAAGTTTATCCCAGTAATAATCAATTTCAGCCTGATCTTCACATTTGACCATCAGCGAAACACCCTCGCTGAAGTTGAATTCATGATTCATCGCGGAATCCATCAGTGCAAAACATTGATTTT
The DNA here is from genome assembly GCF_900101075.1 of Lacicoccus qingdaonensis. GTDB lineage: Bacteria > Bacillota > Bacilli > Staphylococcales > Salinicoccaceae > Lacicoccus > Lacicoccus qingdaonensis. The sequence goes on from NZ_FNFY01000009.1 coordinate 30,824, forward strand.
CCAGTTCAAACTGTCCCTGGGCGATATGCGTCGTTAAATTCGGTTCCATATTTCCCGGGTAATAATAAACACCGTCCACTTTTGAATCCTTGAAAATATCAATATAGAAATTCATTGCTTCTTCCGCTTTTCCGAGGTTGTCATTGATGAACATCAGAGCGGGTATGACTCTGTTATCAATTTCTTCTGCAGCTTCTTCCGTCTGGTACAGCTGCCACGAAGTGCCATACTTATCTTCGACCCAGCCGTACAGTTCACTGAAATCATATTTCTGAAACGGCATCACGGCCCTGCCTTCTCCGGCAAGCGTTTCCCATATTTTCTTAAATTCATTCTGTTCATCTTTGGTGAAAACGAGCATAAATGAGATGGATGGATTTTTAGTGGCGTAAGGGCCCGCACTGATACCCATAAAACGGTATCCCATCACTTCAAAGTCAACCTGTTCGGCATCGCCGGAAGGTGTTCCTTCAAAAACATCCGAATAGAGCACTTTGGAATCTGGAAATAAATCTGCGTAAAATTCTGCTGCCTCCATAGCTTCTGTATCAAACCATAAATGCGGTACGATTTTTTGATATGACAAAATGATTCACCCCTTAGATTTGTTACTCCATTTTACAATGGAACCGGTTTTTATTTTTATTCTAATCTGTCATGTTCATAAAAAAGACGGCACATCATCGTGAACCGCCTTTCATCATCAATTATTCCACATTTTGAACATCTGCAATCATCTGCGCTACATCGTGTTCTTCAATGTTTGTGATCTGATTGTTCTCATCCATGAAAACGACTTTCGGTTTCAAGTCCTGAATCTCTTCTTCGGACATTTCTGCCATGCTCAAAATTATCACAAGATCACCTTTTGAGAACAGGTGGGCAGGCGGGCCGTTCAGACAGATCTTTCCGCCGCCAGCTTCAGCAGGCAAAGCATACGTCTTCCACCTTGCCGCATTACTCAAATTTGTAATCTGAACCATTTCGTATGGGTGGATATTTGCCTCTTTCATCAGTTTCGCATCGATCGTAATACTGCCTACATAATCCAGGTCAGCCTCCGTTACTGTCGCGCGGTGCAGCTTACCTTTACACATCATTCTTTTCATTTGAAATTCTCCTCCCGGCCCCGGCTCATGACTGATCAGCCGGATTGAATACCATATCTTTTATTTAAGATTACACTAACATAAAACATCTGGGAAATAAAAACATAAAAAAGCGCCTGTGACCGAGTCACAGACGCTTTACACACATTTTATATTAAACATCCACACACATTGGATGCTTATTTGATTACACACACAGTTCACACACGTAATACGAAATTATTTCTATACTTTGATTAATTATGGTTAAATCTTAAAACGGTAAGTCATCATCACTGATATCTACCGGGCCATCTGCGTTTGCGAATGGATTTTCCTCAGTTCTATCCTGTTTAGGTGATGATTGAGCAGGTCTGGAGCCAGTTGACTGGTTGCCAGCGCCTCCACCGTACGCATTTGCATAATTATCTGCTGAGTTATAATTATTTTGAGATTGATTACTACCTTGTTGTCCTTTTGGCTCTAAAAACTGAACACTGTCACATACAACCTCGGTCACGTAAACTCTCTGGCCATCTTTATTCTCATAGTTTCTGGTCTGAATTCTGCCATCAATACCTACAAGACTGCCTTTTTGTACATACTGGTTAACGTTTTCCGCCTGTTTACGGAAAGTAACACAGTTTATAAAATCCGCACCACGTTCACCATTTTGTCCTGTAAAAGGACGATTGACTGCCAGGTTGAAAGTTGTAACAGATATATTGTTCTGACTGACTCTAAGTTCCGGGTCACGCGTCAGGCGACCGACCAATACAACACGGTTTATCATGCAATCAACTCCATGTCATTATTTGACTAAATTATTTGCTTGCTTTTTCTTCTGCCTGCTCATCACGGACAATGATATGACGAATGATATCATTGTTGATCTTAGCAAGACGCTCGAATTCTTGAGTAGCTGTGCCATCATCATTAACTTTGATGATTTGATAATATCCATCTGTGAAATCATTGATTTCATAAGCTAAACGACGTTTACCCCACTCTTTTGATTCGACGATTTCCGCACCGTTTGTAGTTAAAAGGTTATCAAAACGCTCTACTAAAGCTGTTTTTTCTTCCTCATCAATGTTTGGGCGGATTACATATAAAATTTCATATGCTCTCATCTTCTGCACCTCCTTATGGTCTTTCGCGGCTAATAACAAATCGTTATTAACAAGGAATAATTTTCATTACTCACAATCAATTATTATATCAGCAAAGTGGAGTTATTACAATAATTTAAAGTGGTTTTTATTTTAAATTTCTTGGGGGAGCAGGGTGTGTCATATGTCGTGACACGAAACGTCAGATTTCAGTAAGATTGTGTCAAAATCACGATCAAAACCGCACGAAACGCCAAAATTTACGGACTTTGTGCCGAAACTCCGATCAAAACCGCACGAAACGCCAAATTTCACGGACTTCGTGTCGAAACCCAAGCCAAATCGGCACGAAAAGCCAAAATTCACGGACTTCGTGTCGAAATCCAAAACAATTTGGCATAAAATATGCCACCCGGGGAAACCGGATGGCACTCTTATAATCAACCTATACATTAAATCTGAAATGGACAACGTCGCCGTCTTTCATGATATATTCTTTACCTTCAAGGCGGACTTTGCCCGCTTCTTTCGCCTTCAGTTCGCTGCCTGCTGCAACAAGGTCGTCGTAGGCCACGGTCTCTGCACGGATGAATCCTTTTTGGAAATCGGTATGGATGATGCCCGCGCATTCAGGGGCAGTCATACCTTTTTTAAATGTCCACGCACGGACTTCCTGAACGCCTGCAGTGAAGTATGTGGCAAGGCCGAGCAGATTGTACGAGGCACGTATCAGCTTATCGAGGCCGGACTCTTCAAGACCGAGCTCTTCCAAAAACATTTCCGTTTCATCGTCATCCAGTGCAGCGATCTCTTCTTCAACTTTTGCAGAAATGACAATGACTTCGGACCCTTCATTTTCAGCATATTCCTTGATTGCTGTCAGATGTTCATTCGCAGACAGATCCATCAAATCATCTTCTGCTACATTGGCCACATATAACATCGGTTTTCCAGTCAGCATGTGGAAGTGTTTCACTGCGTCCTGCTCTTCTTTTGAAAATTCAAGTGCACGGACCGGCAGGCCTTCTTCCAGTCCTTCTTTGATGCGTGTCAAAACGGCATATTCCGCCATCGCTTCCTTATCTTTCTGTTTTGTCATCTTTTCCACTCTCGGCAGTCGCTTTTCAACACTTTCAAGGTCTGCCAGAATCAATTCCATATTAATGACTTCAATATCTTCAATCGGATTCACATTGCCTGAAACGTGCGTTACGTTGTCATCATCGAACGCACGGACGACCTGCGTAATTGCATCCACTTCACGGATGTTTGCAAGGAATTTATTCCCCAGCCCTTCACCTTTTGAAGCACCTTTTACAATACCCGCGATATCCGTGAACTCGAACGCTGTCGGGATGGTCTTTTTAGGTTCGACCAGTTCTGTCAGTTTGTTCAGACGCTCGTCAGGCACTTCAACGATGCCGACGTTCGGGTCAATCGTTGCGAACGGATAGTTTGCAGCAACTGCACCTGCTTTTGTGATTGCATTAAATAAAGTGGATTTACCGACGTTTGGTAAGCCAACAATTCCTGCTGTTAAAGCCATGTTATTTCTCCTTTAATTACCATTAGATTTTTTTACGATGCGCTTCATGCGCTTTTCAAAATCCCGTCGCGCCATCATAATCGTGCGTGCGCATTCGGTACATTTTATTTTAATATCCGCCCCCATGCGGGTGATCTGGAAATTACTGCTGCCGCATGGATGCTGTTTTTTCATTTCAACTATATCATTTAAATCATATTCTTTTTTCATCATTCTTCACCTTTTCTCACTGATTCGTCAAAATCCTGAATATCCATTGACGGGACGGAAATATATACGCCGTTTTCAGCAAGGTGATTCTTGATTGCTTTTCTGTTGCGTCTTGTCGCACCGAAATGTTCCATCGGTTGTGTAATCAGCATCACTCTCATGATTGCTTCACCGTTCACGATATCGTTAAGCCCCAGAACCTGCGGTTTCTCGACAAGTGAATCATCCGCATCCATCGCTGTTTCAGCATAACTGTTCAACAGATCCTCCACATGGTCCAGATCTTCTGTCAGTGACAGATTGATATCAAGGAATGAGATTGAATTGTATTTGGAAAAGTTGATTACTTCATTGATTGTACCATTCGGGATGATGAACAATTCGCCTTCATACCCCTGGATTTTTGAAATACGCAGTCCCATGGAAAGGACTTCACCTTCTGCAACTGTCGTGCCGGATGTATTGATCCGTACAAAATCACCAGTATCAAACTGGTTTTCCAGTAAAATAAAGAACCCGGTCAACATGTCTTTGACTATGCTTTGTGCACCGAAACCGATGGCCAGACCAACGACACCGGCACCGGCAAGTAATGTCGCAACAGGGACGCCAAATGTTTCCAGCACCATGACGAACACGACGAACCAGATGAAGATGCTCACTGCATTCTGCAGTACATTGATCAGTGTTTTATTACGCTTGGCATTGCCCGGTTTTGGATTTTTACCTTTCAACTCTGCCTTTGATTTGAACGTAAAATAATTTTCAATGATGCGGTTCAATACTTTAACGATAATTCCCGCTACAATGATTAAAGCTACCGCGAATAATACATCTGTTCCTATACCGATCCATAAATCCGGATCTTTCAGTTCAGCAACAAGGCTCTCTATGAGCCCCAAAGTTTCTTCCACGTCGTTTCCAGTATTGAATAAGTTCGATAAACCCAATTTTAAGCCTCCTATGATTCTTCAAATAATTTCATCAATCGGTTGAATTCTTCTTCATTTTTAAATTCGAATGAAATCAGCCCTTTATTACGGGTCTTTTTTATTTCTACGGCTGTGCCGAATCTCTCTTTTAAATTACCTTCATGTTTAAGCAGGAAGTTCGGTTTTTCCTTCGGTGCCTTCTTTTTCGGCAACCGCATACTTCTCACATATTGTTCGAGTGCACGTACGCTCATACTTTCAGACACAGCTTTCTTTGCCGCTTCTTCCTGTGCAATCGGGTCTTTCAGACTGAGCAGCGTGCGCCCGTGTGCACCGGACAATTTCTTTTCATTGATCAGTTTTTTAACTGCATTCGGCAGATTGAGTATGCGCAGCATATTTGCGATGTACGGTCTTGACTTACCGAGTCTTTCAGCCACTTCTGACTGTGTCAGTTCCCGTTTTTCCATCAGCTGCCTGTAGCTCATCGCTTCTTCCAGCGGATTCAGATCCTCGCGCTGAAGGTTCTCGATGATGGCAAGTTCCATCATATCATCGTCCGACAGCTCTTTGACGATTGCCGGAATCGTTTTTCTGCCGGCAATTTTCGAGGCACGGAAACGTCTTTCTCCGACAACGATATCATATCCTTTGACCGATTTTCTTAAAATGATCGGCTGCAGTACACCATGTGTGCCGATGGAGTCCGCTAGTTCCTCCAGTTTCTCAGGATTGAATTCCACTCTTGGCTGATATGGATTTTTACGGATTTCCGACAGACTGACGTCGGTCACCGATTCTTCTTCGACACTTGTATTGAACAAGGCATCCAGACCTTTGCCGAGACGTTTTTTATTACTTGTCACGTGCAATCACCTCTTTGGCCAGCTTCGAATAGTTTTCGGCCCCCTGTGATTTCGGATCGTAGACGGTGATCGGCTGACCGTAACTCGGCGCCTCACCCAATCGGATGTTTCTCAAAATCACCGTATCATACACCTGGTCTTTGAAATGGGCTCTCACTTCTTCTGAAACTTGAGAACCGAGGTTCGTGCGGGCATCGAGCATTGTAAGCAGCACACCTTCAATGACGAGACCGGTATTCAGATGGCGTTTTACGAGATCGATCGTATTGATCAGCTGGCTCAGTCCCTCCAGTGCATAATATTCAGCCTGCACGGGGATGAGTATGCCGTCTGCTGCGGTAAATGCATTGATCGTCAGCAGGCTGAGTGACGGCGGACAGTCGATAATGCAGTAATCATAGCTTTTGGATAATTTCTCAAATGCCTTCTTTAATCTGAGTTCCCTGCTCATCGCGGAAACCAGCTCGATTTCGGCGCCGGCAAGTGAAATATTCGCCGGGATGATATCCAGGTTCATATTGGATGTTTCATGGACCACATCATTGATATTTTCATCATCAATCAGTATGTCATATATCGATTTTTCCAAATCACTCTTTTCGATTCCGAGTCCGCTCGTCGCATTCCCCTGCGGATCGATATCGACCAGCAGCACCTTTTTCCCGTACTCCGTTAAGGAAGCACTCAAATTCACTGCGGTTGTCGTTTTTCCTACGCCGCCTTTTTGGTTGGCAATGGCAAAAGTCTTCATGAAGATTCGCTCCTTACTTAAAAATCACATAAATATATTATATCAATCAGATTGACAAAAGTAACACAAAATATGAAAGCACCCAACGGTAGTTGAGTGCATTATTTATAGATCTTTATCGATACTTCGACATAGTCCTCATTATCTGTACTGTTAAAAGCGAGCGAATGTCCTTTGCCTTTAAGCTTTTCCACCTGGCTCGTCAGATCATTGACGACAAACGAAACTTCATTGTTGAAGTTTATCTGCTCGGTACTTTTATCGGAACACTTTTTGACGAGCTGCTCCGTATCTTTGACCGTCAGTTTTTTATCCTTGATATCCGTCAGTACTTCGCCCTGGTCACTATCTTCCAGACTCAATAAACTTCTTGCATGCCTTTCGGTGATTTCACCTGAACCCAGCGCCTCGATGACGCTGTCTGAAAGCTTCAAAAGCCTCAGTTTGTTCGCAATGAAAGACTGGGATTTACCAAGATTCAGAGCAAGATCCTTCTGTGTGATGTCTTCCATTTCAAGCAGCTTCTGGTATGCACGCGCCTCTTCGATGCTGGACAGATTTTCACGCTGAATATTTTCTATCAATGCCACCGCTGCGGTTTCCTGGTCCGTCAAATAACGCACCAGCGCTTCAGTCTCTTCAAAGTTTAAAAGCTTCATCGCCCGGAAACGTCTTTCTCCGGCGATGATTTCATACATGCCTTCTTCTATCGGACGGACGGTGATCGGCTGAAGCAGACCGTGTTCCTGAATGGAATCACCAAGTTCACGTATCCGTTCATGATTGAACACGGTTCTTGGCTGATAACGGTTGGGAACAATATTTTCAAGCGGCAGCTTCTGAAGGCTCTCCGTATCCGGCTTGGCCTCACTGCTTTTATCTATCAGATTGAATAATTTTGAAAATGGTTTTTTCAATGTTCCACCGTCCTCTCAGTTTATTTTAATGGTGATTTGTTTGGTGTGCCCGGCTTTCTCGGATATTTCTTTGGTGTTTTATGCACTTTTTCAATTTCCAGTATATAACGCTCACTGTCTTCTTCGGGCAAAGTGAACTGATGTGTTTCCAGTATTTTTCCGCCGAGAAGATCGAGTGCAAACGTGCTGTCTTCAAGTTCCTCAAGACCTCTTTTGCCTTTCAGGACGATGAACTTCCCGTCTGTACGGACGAGCGGCAGACACAGTTCCAGTAAAGTGTTCAAATTAGCAACAGCCCTCGCTGTCACCATATCAAACATGTGCCTTGCCGTGTGGCGCCCGAAATTCTCTGCCCGGTCATGCACGAGGTGCATATCGCCGAGCGACAGTTCCGCTGTCAGTTCATTCAGGAAGTTGATCCGTTTATTCAGCGAATCAACAATCGTCACTTTAATATCCGGTCTGACAATCTTCATAGGAATACTCGGAAATCCTGCGCCCGCACCGACATCGCACAGACGCGTCCCTTCAGGAATGTCCTTATAAAATAACGGTGTCAATGAATCATAAAAATGCTTCAAATAAACTTCTTCTTTGTCCGTGACCGCTGTCAGGTTAATTTTTTCATTCCAGTGAATCAGCATCTCGTAGTACTTGTCGAACTGGCTGATCTGTTCTTCGGTCAGTTCTATGCCATGTCCTTTAAGTGCGTCTATGAATTGTTGTGGGTTCATGCTTCTACTCTTTTCACATTGCCCTGTTCAATATAAACAAGGAGTATTGAGATATCCGCCGGATTAACACCTGAAATCCTTGAAGCCTGGGCGATATCCAGAGGTTTCACTTTCTTCAGTTTATCGCGTGCTTCTGTTGCGAGTGAATGAATCGCATCGTAATCGATGTCTTCAGGTATTTTCTTTTTCTCCATGCGTCTCATCTTATCCACTTGGATCAATGATTTTTTAATATAGCCATCGTATTTCGTCTGTATTTCAATCTGCTCATATTCAAGCTTGGAAAGCTGTACTTCTTCATCCAGAATTTCAAGAATGGACATGTAGTCCATCTCCGGACGTCTGAGAAGATCAAGCGCAAGTATACCATCTTTCAATGGTGTGCCGCCGCGTTCTTTGATGACGCTTTGAGTATGTTCATTCGGCTTGATGCGTATTTTTGACAGACGGTCGATTTCAACATTGACGTTGTCTCTCTTCCGGTTGAATCTGTCATAGCGCTCTTCAGAGATCAGGCCGTTTTCGTAACCGATATCCGTCAGTCTCATATCCGCATTGTCATGTCGGAGCAACAGGCGGTGCTCGGCTCGGGACGTCAGCAGTCGGTACGGTTCATTCGTTCCTTTTGTGATCAGGTCGTCGATCAGTACACCGATATATGCATCTGCGCGGCTTAAGATCAGCGGCTCCATACCGAGTATTTTATTTGCAGCGTTAATTCCTGCGACGATACCCTGTCCTGCCGCTTCTTCATAACCGCTCGTACCATTGATCTGGCCAGCGGTAAATAAATTCTCGATCTTTTTGGTTTCAAGTGTCGGCCAAAGCTGTGTCGGATCCAGTGCGTCATATTCGATCGCATAGCCCGCACGCATCATACGTGCGTTTTCAAGCCCCGGTATTGATGACAGCATTTCACGCTGGACATCTTCCGGCAGGCTTGTTGACAGACCCTGTACATAGACTTCTTTCGTGCCGCGTCCTTCCGGTTCAAGGAAAATCTGATGGCGCGGCTTATCGTTGAAACGTACAATTTTATCTTCGATTGACGGGCAGTATCTTGGACCCGTACCCATCTTCATACCCGAATACATCGGGGACAGATGAAGGTTTTCATTGATGATTTCATGTGTGTGATTTGAAGTATATGTCAGCCAGCAAGGCAGCTGATCCATTATAAAATCAGTCGTTTCGTAACTGAAGGCACGCGGAACATCATCACCCGGCTGTATTTCAGTTTTTGAATAGTCGATGGAATCCGAGTTGACACGCGGCGGTGTACCCGTCTTGAATCTGACGATATCAAAGCCGAGATCTCTGATCTGATCGGCTAAAGCGATCGACGGCATCTGATGGTTCGGGCCGCTTGAATATTTCAGCGGGCCGAGTACGATTTCACCGCGTAAAAATGTGCCGGTCGTTATAATGACTGATTTCGCATTATAGACGACACCGATATTCGTTTTGACACCTTTGACTTCGTTATCTTCAATGATCAGTTCATCCACCATGCCCTGTAATATATCCAGGTTTTCTTCCTGTTCCAATATGCTCTTCATTTCCTGCTGGTAAAGCACTTTATCCGACTGTGCACGAAGTGCACGGACCGCAGGGCCTTTACCTGTGTTCAACATACGCATCTGGATATGTGTTTTATCCGTCACTTTGGCCATTTCACCGCCGAGTGCGTCCACTTCGCGGACGACGATACCTTTGGCGGGGCCGCCGACTGACGGGTTGCACGGCATGAATGCGATATTATCCAGATTGATTGTCAGCATCAGTGTTTTCAACCCTTTACGGCTTGCAGCAAGTCCCGCTTCGACACCTGCATGCCCGGCACCGATGACAACAACATCATAATTTTGTGCGTTCATAATTTTCCTCCTATTATTATTTTCCTAGACAGAACTGGCTGAACAGCTGATCGATGAGCTGTTCGCTCACATCTTCCCCGATGACTTCACCGAGCAGTTCCCATGTTTTCACTAAATCGATCTGTACGATATCGATCGGTACATCCATATGTGCGGATTCGATCGCATCGCTGATTGCACTGTTTGACTGTTCCAATAAGCTGATATGGCGGTTGTTTGAAAGGTACGTCGAGTCGGCGCTTGAAACCTGGCCGCCGAAAAACAGCTCGGCGATTCTGTCTTCCAGATCATCGACACCTTTGCCTTCCGTAATCGATGTTTTGACGATCGGGAAATCGTACCGGTTTTCAAGTTCCGCAACATCCAGCTCACTGTCGAGATCCAGTTTGTTGATGATCACAATAACGTTCTCATCTCTGACTGAATCCAGAAGTTCCATATCTTCTGATGTCAGCGGCTCATTATTGCTGAGCACATACAAAATCAGTTCCGCCTCGGTCAGCGCCTGACGGCTTCTTTCCACACCGATCTTCTCAACGATATCATCCGTATCCCGGATGCCGGCAGTATCCACCAGTTTCAGCGGTATGCCGTTGACGTTGACATATTCCTCTAAAATATCGCGGGTCGTTCCCGCGACTTCGGTGACGATCGCTTTATTATCCTGAATCAGGTAGTTGAGCAGCGAACTTTTACCCACATTCGGTTTACCGACGATTACGGTGCTTAAACCTTCCCGCATAATCCGGCCCTGGCGGCTCGACTTGAGTAGTTTTTCTATTTCTGTTTTTACTTTTTCTGCTTCTTCCAATAAAAGTTCCGTCGTCGCTTCTTCAACATCATCATATTCCGGATAATCGATGTTGACCTCGACCTGTGCGAGAATATTCAGGATGCTCTGTCTTAAACTTTCTATATATACTTTCAGACGCCCCTGCATCTGGCCGCTTGCGACTTTGGATGCTTCATCCGTTTTCGAACGGATGAAATCCATGACGCCTTCTGCCTGTGACAGGTCTATGCGTCCGTTTAAAAATGCGCGTTTTGTAAATTCCCCCGGCTCTGCCATGCGTGCGCCGTGTTTTAAAGTCAATTGCAAAATTCGATTGATAGTGTTGATTCCACCATGACAATTAATTTCTACAATATCTTCACGTGTATAAGTCTTCGGTGCACGCATCACAGCCGCCATCACTTCTTCTACTACTTCATCTGTATCCGGATCAATGATATGCCCGTAGTTAATCGTGTGGGTATCCACTTCATCGAGCGTTTTTTTGCCACGATATAACTTACCTGCAATCTCTAAAGCATCAATACCGGATAATCGCACAATGGCAATTGCCCCTTCTCCGACTGGAGTGGAGATACTGGAAATTGTTTCTAATTGCATGATGGTATAACTCCTTTATTTCTTTTCAATGACGAGATAACGGTTCGGCTCGTTCCCTTTAGAATGTGTACTGATATTTTCCAAATCACTTAACACATTATGCATGATTTTTCTCTCAAATGAAGGCATCGGCTCAAGTTTTACCGGCTGTTCCGTCCTTAGTGCTTTTTTCGACATATTTACCGCCAGATTTTCAAGTGTCTGACGGCGTTTTTCACGATAATTTTCTATATCCAGTACGATGACACCGTAACTTCTGTATATGGTATTCAAATAGTTCTGGCCGATTTCCTGAAGTGCATTCAAAGTCTGGCCGCGCTTGCCGATCAGTTTGGCTGCAAGTCCGGATTCGAGTTCGATGTGTCCCGTATTATTATCCACTTCATAAGTGACAGTATTATCAATATTCATACCTTCAATGACGTTATGGAGATAATCCGCCGTTTCGGAAATTGCCGCGTCAAATGTAAATTCGTCTTCCGGCTTCCCACTTGTGTCTTCAACCGGCTCTTTTGCTGCAGCCGGTTTTTCTGTTGTGACCGCTGCTTCTTCTGCAGGTGCCGCTTCCTGTGTCTTTGTTTCATCTATCGTTTCAGTGTCGTTATGTGTCTCTGTTTCTTCTTTTGGTTCTTCTGTTTCTTCTTCTGCATTTCTTTCTTCAAGTACTTCATCGACCATCGATTTTTCCTCGCCCGGGTGATCGCGGTTGATTAATGCATCGATTGTGTCATAACTTTTCAATTCCGGATTAATAACAGTGAGCGTTACTTCTGCATCTTTTTTGCCCAGCCCTAAAAAGCCTTTAGAGCCGCCTTCAATAACATCAATTTTAATATCTTCTTCTGCTACTTTCAGCTCTTCGAGTCCGAGTGCAATTGCCTGATCTACAGTTTCTGCTTTGTAATTTTTGTACATTTAAAGTACCTCCGCGTTATTTTATACATTTTGCTATTTTTAACACGTGTAATAATGACTTTTCAATCTGATGATAATCCATGCTGCTGACCGGGTTTCTCGCTATTACAATATATTCATGCGGTTTTAAACTGTCTTTATGCTGCTGAAAAAATGCTCTGATGCGGCGTTTGATCTTATTGCGCATCACTGCGTTGCCCAGCCGTTTGGATACACTGACGCCCAGCCTTAAATGTGTAATATCGGGATGGTCACTCAAATAAACTACAAACTGCCTGTTGGCATATGATTTTCCTTTTTTGAAAACAAGCTTGAAATCCTGCTCTTTTTTTATCCTAAATCGCTTTTTCATCATTATTACGCTCTTTCACAGTATGATATATTATTATAACAAAATTTACACTAATCTAAAATTATCTACTTTAAACCACAAAAAAAGATCACCTATTCATAGATGATCTCGAATTATTATGCAGAAAGTACTTTTCTTCCTCTTCTTCTACGGCGCGCTAGAATCTTGCGGCCATTAGGTGTGCTCATTCTTTTACGAAATCCGTGCACTTTGCTGTGTTTACGTTTATTTGGTTGGTAAGTACGTTTTGTCATATTTAAACACCTCCGTAGACCATTGAATTACTTACATTCATTTTCTTCTCTGTGATTGCAACTATTAAAGGATAACAGAATCACCAACTGATTTCAATAAAATTTGTAATGTTTTTATAGCAAAAAATGTGGATTATTAAGAAACTGTGGATAACTTTTGTGCGAAAATACGTTATTCACATGTTAATTCATCTCTTTTCCTGATTATTCACAGCTGTTAATTCAAAAATTGTGGATAATTGTGAGTTCTGTGTATAACTTTTAAAGAATTGCGTAACAATCATTGTTTTTTAATGTTAAATACTTTAGAATTTGAATGTATCTCTGTGGAAAAACAGTATTGGCTATGCAGTTATCCACAGACTGTGTGTAACTTGTGGATAGTTTATTCAGTGCTGTGGTAAACTTTATCCACAGCATGTGATTTTTGTGAAGAGAGAGGATATTTATGAGTTCGATTAATGATATTTGGCAAAAAACTTTAGATGCGATCCAATCAGAAATACCGATTACCAGTTTCAAAACGTGGTTCAATGACACGACGATGATCCATCTGGATAATAAAGTCGCAGTCATCAAAGCAGAAACCGAATTCCAGCGTGACTGGCTGGAAAACCATTACAGTGACCTGATCCAAAAAAAGATATATGAGTCCATCGGCGAACAGCCGGCCATCCAAATTACGATTCATGATGAGGTCCAGGATAATGAAAAGCCTGCACCCGAGAGTGAAGTTAAAGATGCTTTCCCGCAGACGCACGTGCCCGCACAATTGAATATGAACAATACTTTCGAAACATTTGTTATCGGCAGCGGCAACCGCTTCAGCCATGCCGCTTCACTCGCAGTGGCTGAAGCGCCGGCAAAAGCTTACAATCCGCTCTTTATTTACGGCGGTGTCGGTCTCGGGAAAACTCATTTAATGCATGCGATCGGCCATTATGTTCTTGAACATAAACCGAATGCTAAAGTGACCTACTTATCAAGTGAAAAATTCACCAATGAATTCATCAACTCCATCCGTGATAATAAAACCGAGGAATTCCGTAATAAATACCGCAATGCAGATGTTTTGCTGATTGATGATATTCAATTTTTAGCAGGTAAGGAATCGACGCAGGAAGAGTTTTTCCATACGTTCAATGCGCTGCATGAAGACAATAAGCAGATTGTCATCTCCAGCGACCGCACACCTAAAGAGATCCCGACGCTCGAGGATCGTCTGCGCTCGCGTTTCGAATGGGGCCTGATTACGGATATCACGCCGCCGGACCTGGAAACGAGAATCGCAATCTTAAGGAAGAAATGTGAAGAGGAAAATGTTGAGATTCCGAATGAAGCCATGATCTATATTGCAAGCAACATTCAGACGAACATTCGTGAACTTGAAGGGGCACTGACACGGGTTGCAGCATATTCCAAGCTGTCCAACCAGCCGATGACTTCCGATACGGTGGCCGAAGCGCTGAAAGATATCGTTTCACAGAAGAAACCGAAAAAAATAACCATTCAGGACATCCAGGAAATCGTTGCTTCGTACTACGGCGTGCAGATTGAAGAATTCGCATCGAAAAAGCGGACGAAATCAATCGCATTTCCAAGGCACGTCGCCATGTACTTATCCCGTGAACTGACGGATAACTCCCTGCCTAAAATCGGAGAGGTTTTCGGCGGCCGGGACCATACGACAGTCATTCACGCGCATGAGAAAATCTCCAAACTCGTAACCGAAGATGCGCTGTTCAAAGATGAACTGGAAGAGATAGAGAAAAAACTCAATTAATCGCTCCAAATCTGATAAAATAATTAATGTGTACAGTGTGGATAAATGATACACTTGGCCTAACAGTTTATACACATGTGGATAAGTAGAGACCATTGTGCTTAATCGAGTTATCCACATATTCACAGTGCTTATTACTATTATTACTATCTTTTTATAATTTATTAATATATAAGGAGTTATGAATCGTGAAAATAAACATCAATCGTCAATATTTCATTGAACAATTAAATCATTGCTTAAAAGCTATTTCTCCAAGAACGACTTTACCTATTTTGAACGGTATTAAAATTGATGTAAAAGATGACCATATGATTTTAACCGGCAGTGATTCAGAAATTTCTATTGAAATTACAATACCTGTTGAAGTGGATAACGAAGAAGTTTTGGAAATTCATGAAGCTGGCGCAGTCGTACTATCAGGACGCTTCTTTGTGGACATCATCAAAAAGCTTTCAGGTGACTTTGTTCAATTGGAAACGAATGATGCATTCCAGACTAAAATCACAGCATCAAAATCAGAATTCAACTTAAGCGGGAATAATCCTGACCAGTATCCTTTACTTCCGGATGTAAGCGACGAGGAAAGTCTCGTCATTTCCGCTTCAGTATTGAAGAACGTCATCAATCAGACGAACTTTGCAGTATCTTTATCAGAAACAAGACCAGTCCTGACGGGTGTGCACTGGCAGTTTGACAACGACGAGATCACGTTTACTGCAACCGACTCACACAGACTCGCACTCCGCCGTCTGACAGGTGAGCAGTTCAATAATGACAACAGTGATGCGATCATCCCAGGGAAATCACTTACAGAACTGAATAAAATCATCAATGATACCGATGAAGAAGTCGAGCTGCATCTGTCACAGAACCAGGTGCTGTTCAGCTATGGCAATATGCGCTTTATTTCAAGACTGCTTGAAGGAAACTATCCGGATACGTCAAGATTGTTCCCGGAAAACTATGAAACGAAAGTGACTGTGAACAATGCTGAGTTCTATCATGCGATCGACCGTGTATCTTTACTTGCACGTGAAGGCGGCAATAACGTCATCCGTATGAGCGTCAACACAGACAGCGTTGAGTTATCATCCAACTCGCCTGAAGTCGGTACGGTGAACGAAGACATCAATACCGGTGAAATTGAAGGTGAAGGATTGAAGATCTCCTTCAACTCCAAATATATGATGGATGCACTGAAAGCCATCAATAACGAAGATGTCACCATCGAATTTTACGGCACGATGCGCCCATTCACTTTAAAATCCAGTGAGTCCGATGAAGTTGTCCAGCTCATCCTGCCGATCAGAACGTATTAATCATCAATTAAAAGCATTAAAAACTGAATAAAATGCAGACTGTCCTCTATTTTTTACGATAAAAACGATGGACAGTCTTTTTTTGATTATCAGTAGGTTGACCCTATTTAAGGTGAAATACGCTATAAAGGCCGATTTTTGGCTTTTTAAATGAAAATTAAAGAAAAATAGTGTATAATATAATAGTGTGAAGTTTTAGGAGGCTGTGTATATGGAAACTAAAATTTTCGGCGATATCATCACATTGGGCCAATTTTTAAAGCTTGAGGGCATCATTGGAAGCGGTGGCCAGGCAAAGTGGTTTTTAAGTGAAAATGTCGTCTATATAAACGACGAAGTCGAAGATCGACGAGGTAAAAAGCTGCAGCATGGCGATGTGATCAAATCAGATGAATTTGGTCAGTATAAAATAGAGTACAAACAATGATTTTAACAGATATCAGTATCGGCAATTTTAGAAATTATGACTCTCTCGAGCTTGAATTTCATCCAAAGCTCAATATTTTTATCGGTGCAAACGCTCAGGGCAAGACCAATCTGCTTGAGTCCATTTATTTTCTTGCACTCGCTAAAAGTCATCGGACTTCCAAAGACAAGGAGCTCATTCGATTCAACGAAGAAGAAGCTTTTGTAAATGGTCACATCAATACAACTTACAGTACCCTCCCCCTATCGATCAGTATTAACAAAAAGGGAAAAAGAGCAAAAGTGAATCACTTGGAAGTTTCCAAATTGAGTCAGTACATCGGACATCTGAATACCGTTCTATTTGCGCCGGAAGATTTGAATATCGTCAAAGGGTCTCCGCAAATCAGAAGAAAGTTCATCAATATCGAATGTGGACAGATATCAAAGGTCTACCTGAGTGCGCTGAGCAGTTATCAAAAGGTGCTGGCCACTAAAAATCAGTACTTGAAACAGCGCAGTCCGGACAAGATGATGATTGAAGTATTGAATGTCCAGCTTTCTGAATACGCGAGTATCGTGATTTTAAAGCGTGCGGAGTTTATTGAAAAGATAGAGAAATTCGCAGCGGAAATCCATCATGACATATCAAACGGCAGTGAAAATCTGAAAATAAAGTATGCACCGAATATAAAATATGAAAGCAGCATCCAGGAAGAGCTGCAAAAAGAACTCGAACTTTTATTCGAAGAGAACCTGGCAAAAGAAATGGAACGCATGCAGACATTAATCGGACCGCATCGTGATGATATCACTTTCAGTATTAATGATTTTGACGTGCAGACTTACGGTTCACAGGGCCAGCAGAGAACGACGGCCCTCAGTGTGAAACTTGCTGAACTTGAATTGATCAGACAGGAAGTCGGAGAATATCCGGTGCTGCTCCTTGATGATGTATTGAGCGAGCTTGATGAAAACAGGCAGGCACATCTGCTCACATCAATCAGGGACCGTGTCCAGACATTCGTTACAACCACTTCAATCAGTGATATCAACCACGCCATCATGAATGACATGAAGACATTTGCTGTTGAACAAGGTCAAGTTAAAGCTTAATGGAAGGTGAGAACATGGAAGATAATAATATAGAACAATATGGTGCCAGTCAGATACAAGTACTCGAAGGTCTTGAAGCGGTAAGAAAACGGCCGGGAATGTACATCGGTTCGACGGCTTCAAGAGGTCTCCATCATCTGGTGTGGGAAATCGTCGACAACAGTATCGATGAGGCGCTCGGCGGTTATGCAGATACTATAAATATTACAGTTGAAGAAGATAACTGGATTAAAGTGACGGATAACGGCCGCGGTATTCCGGTGGATATACAGGAGAAGATGGGGCGCCCGGCAGTTGAAGTCATCTTGACTGTACTGCACGCCGGCGGTAAATTCGGCGGCGGCGGCTATAAAGTTTCCGGCGGTCTGCACGGTGTCGGTTCGTCGGTCGTGAACGCACTCAGTGAAACGCTTGAAGTATACGTTCACCGGGACGGCAAAGTCCACCACCAGTCATATACCCGCGGTGTGCCTGATTTTGATCTGAAAGTCATTGGCGATACGGATAAGACTGGGACAATCATACGTTTCAAGGCGGATCCGGAAATCTTTACAGAGACGACGGAATACGAATATGAGGTATTCAAGCATCGTACAAAAGAACTCGCTTTCCTGAATAAAGGCCTGCAGCTTAATTTATCTGATGAGCGCGGAGAAGAGACAATCAGTGATGAATACTACTATGAAGGCGGTATAAAATCATACGTCGAGCAGATTAATGAATCGAAAGAAGTGTTGCATGACGAAGTGATTTATATGGATAAGGAAAAAGAAGATGTTGAAGTGGAAATCGCAATCCAGTACAACAAAGGTTTCTCTTCCACGCTCCTTTCCTATGCAAACAATATCCACACTTATGAAGGCGGGACACACGAAGAAGGTTTCAAGCGTGCGCTGACAAAAGTGATCAACAATTATGCAACGAAAAATAATATGATCAAGGCCGGCGAAGAGCGTCTGAGCGGTGAAGATGTGCGTGAAGGCATCACTGCCATCGTATCCATCAAACATATGGATCCGCAGTTCGAAGGTCAGACGAAAACGAAATTCGGAAATTCCGAAGTGCGTCTCATTACAGACCAGCTGTTCACAGAAGGATTCGAAAGATTTTTACTTGAAAATCCGACTGTTGCGAAAATCATCATTGCAAAAGGCGTAACGGCACAGCATGCGCGCATGGCAGCGAAAAAAGCGCGTGAAATGACGCGCCGAAAATCAGCACTGGAAGTTTCCAGCCTGCCAGGTAAACTCGCAGACTGTTCAAGTAAGGATCCGGCAGAAAGTGAGCTCTTCATCGTCGAGGGTGACTCCGCCGGAGGTTCTGCAAAATCCGGCCGTAATTCAACGACACAGGCGATCCTGCCGCTCCGCGGTAAGATTCTGAACGTTGAAAAAGCACGTCTCGACAGAATATTGAACAACAATGAAGTCCGTTCGATGATTACGGCACTCGGTACCGGAATCGGCGAGGAATTCGACTTGTCGAAAGCGCGTTATCATAAGATTGTCATCATGACGGATGCCGACGTGGACGGTGCGCATATACGGACACTTCTGTTGACATTCTTCTACCGTTTTATGAAACCGCTGATTGAAGCGGGCTATTTGTATATTGCACAGCCGCCTCTCTACAAAGTGGAACAGTCGAAGAAAAAATATTATTTGTTTGATGATGCGGCACTCGATGAATTGAAGGGGACGCTGCCTGAAACACCTAAAATTTCTTTATCGAGATATAAAGGTCTGGGTGAGATGAACGCAGATCAGCTGTGGGAGACGACGATGGATCCGGAATTCAGAACATTGCTGCAGGTGCGCCTGACCGATGCAGTGGAGGCCGATCAGACATTTGAAATGCTGATGGGTGACATTGTCGAACACAGGAGAAACTTTATCGAAGAAAATGCTTTATATGTTCAAAACCTGGATATTTAATGATGGAGGTCAGTATGAATGGCAGATAACCAAGATAAGCTGCAGGAAATTAATATAAGTAAAACGATGCGTACATCTTTCCTGGATTATGCAATGAGTGTTATCGTTTCTCGTGCCCTGCCGGATGTCAGAGACGGTATGAAACCTGTACACCGCCGTATTCTTTACGGAATGTACGACAACGGTATGACCGCTGATAAACCTTATAAGAAATCAGCGCGTATCGTCGGTGATGTAATGGGTAAATATCACCCGCACGGTGACTCATCAATCTATGAAGCGATGGTCCGCATGGCCCAGGACTTCAGTTACCGCTATCCCCTCGTGGACGGTCAGGGTAACTTTGGTTCGATGGACGGCGACGGTGCTGCGGCAATGCGTTATACAGAAGCGAAAATGAGCAAAATTTCCGCTGAACTGATGCGGGATATCAATAAGGATACAATTGACTATATCGACAATTACGACGGCAACGAGAGAGAACCTGCTGTGCTGCCGGCCCGTTTCCCGAACCTGCTTGTCAACGGTACAAGCGGTATCGCTGTCGGTATGGCTACAAATATTCCGCCGCACAATCTGATTGAAATCATTAATGCAGTGCTTGAAATTTCAAGAAATGACGAAGTGACATTGGCAGAACTGATGGAACATGTGCAGGGACCGGACTTCCCTACTGCAGGGCTCATCGTCGGCAAAAGCGGCATCCGCCGTGCATATGAAACCGGCCGCGGTTCGGTCATGATGCGCGCAAGATGTGAAATTGAAATGATGAAAAACGGCAAAGAACGCATTGTCGTGTCGGAAATACCGTATCAGGTCAACAAAGCAAGACTGGTCGAGAAAATCGCCGAGCTTGCGAGAGATAAGAAGATTGAAGGCATTACGGATCTCAGAGATGAAACGAGCTTAAAAGAAGGCGTCAAAATCATCATAGAAATCCGTAAAGACAAAAATGCGAATGTCATTTTGAACAACCTTTATAAACAGACACCGCTTCAGACATCATTCGGCGTCAATATGCTGGCGCTTGTGAATGGTGAACCGGTCACCCTCGGCTTGAAAGAAGCACTCGTCCACTATCTGGATCACCAGAAAGTGGTCGTCAGACGCCGCACAGAGTTCGATCTAAAACGTGCCCAGGACCGTGCGCATATTTTGGAAGGTCTGCGCACTGCTTTAGATCATATTGATGAAATCATTTCATTGATCCGCGGCTCCTCCAATGATGAAGAGGCGAAAAACGGGCTGATGACGAAATTCGAACTGTCCGACCGCCAGGCTCAGGCGATTTTGGATATGAGACTGCGCCGCCTGACAGGACTTGAACGAGATAAGATTGAATCGGAATATACAGAAATTATGAAGACGATCGAAGAATTGAAAGCGATTCTTGCAAGTGAAGAACGTCTTCTGGACATCATCCGTGAGGAACTGATAGAAATCAGAGACCGTTTCGGTGATGAGCGACGTACGGAGATCACAATCGGCAATATGTTTGATATTGAAGATGAAGATCTGATTCCTGAAGAGCAGATTGTTGTCACACTGAGTCATAACAGTTACATCAAACGTCTGCCGTCATCGACATATCGTGCACAGCACCGCGGCGGCCGCGGCATACAGGGCATGAATACCGTCGAAGATGATTTCGTCAGCCAGCTTGTGGCGATGAGTACCCACGACTATATTCTGTTCTTTACGAATAAAGGCCGTGTATACAGGCTGAAAGGTTATGAAATCCCTGAGATGTCACGTCAATCGAAAGGTATGCCGATCGTCAATATGCTCGAAATTGATAAGGATGAAAAAATCAGTACCATCATCGGTGTGAAGGATAAAGATACAGAAGGTATGCATCTTGTCTTTGCAACGAAAAAAGGGATTGTCAAACGTTCTTCGCTGGATAATTTCGACCGTATCAACAAAAACGGTAAAATTGCGATCACATTCAAAGAAGATGATGAATTGCTTGCAGTCAGATTGACAGACGGCTCCAAAGAAATCATTTTGGGTACACAGAAAGGTTCACTCATCCGTTTTGAGGAAACTCAGATCAGAAATATGGGCAGAACAGCTGCCGGTGTCCGCGGTATCAGACTGCGCGGCGACGATGAAGTCATCGGCCTTGATGTACTGAGCGAAGATCAGGAGATACTGGTCGTCACTTCAAACGGTTACGGCAAACGGACTGTGGAGTCAGAATACCGCAGTGCAAACCGCGGCGGTATGGGTGTGAAGACTGCAAACCTGAATGACCGTATCGGTGATCTGGTGTATATCGGCTCTGTCAACGGCGATGAAGATCTGATGATTGTTACGGACTACGGTGTCATCATCCGACTGATCATGGAAGAAGTTTCTATGACTGGACGTAATACACAGGGTGTGCGTCTGATCCGTTTAGCGGATGAGCAGAATGTCGCGACAGTCGCCAAAGTGAAAGAAGAACTTGAAGAAGAGGACCTGACCCTTGATGACGATGAAAAGATAGAAAAACAGATTGAGGGCGAAATGGAAGAAAGACTCGATGAAGATGATCACGAGTTGAATGATGAAGTCGAAGCACCGCTCGACGATGAAGATCATCCGGAAGAATAAATAACACTTCAGGGGCTGAGACATAAATATATCCAGAAAAAATAATCCGTACGTTAGCTTTCCTGGGGCATCGCGTAAGCCTTTAGTCTTACGCTGATGCTTTTCCCCAAGGAGTCTAACGTACGGATTTCATCTGTTCTGCATGAAATATAATCTTTTTTAAGGACCTATGTCCCAGCCCCTGATATTTATTTGGTCGGGAAAATATGCTCATTTGTACGGTTCAATACTTTTAAAAAATCTGTTTGTTTGATACGTGTTATCTGATTAATATAAGGAAAATAAGGGAGGGTTTATATGGAATTTACTATTTGGGATGTTTTAATCGACTTCTCCATCATCTCAGGGCTGCTGCTTATGGGTGTTCTCTTGAGGGCGAAAATTGTTTTTATTCAAAGGACGTTTATGCCTGCCAGTATCATCGCTGGGATTTTAGGGTTGATTTTGGGACCCTATGCGCTTGATATTTTACCTTTTACAGAGTTGATCGGCTCTTATCCGGGCTTGTTGATCGCATTTGTTTTTGCGGCGCTGCCATTCTCCACAGGCAAATTTAAAGTGAAGGAAGTTATCGGGAAAGTCGGCGGATTGTGGTCATACTCACAGACGATCATGTTATTGTTCTATGGTCTCGGCCTGTTATTCGCACTTGTCTTTCTGGCACCTTTTTTCTCTGATTTACATAATGGTTTCGGTCTTCTGCTGGCAGCCGGCTTTGTCGGCGGTCACAGTACAGCAGCGGCAGTCGGTGATGCGTTTGCCCAGCAGGGCTTTGAAGAAGCGACCTCGATCGCAATGACTTCAGCGACCGTCGGAGCACTGACGGCTATCAGTATCGGACTTGTCCTGATCAAACGCGCGGCAGCCAAAGGTCAGGCAAACTATATACAGGACTTTAAGCAGCTGCCTCATGGTTTACGCTCCGGCCTTTTACCCGACAGTGAATGGGATTCAATGGGTGAAGGCAAAGTTTCATCAATTGTCATCGATCCATTAATTTATCATGTCATGTTTATCGTGATTGCGACAGGCATCGGTTATTACTTAAGCGTACTTGGTGAAGAGCTGATGCCGAATGTTGCAATTCCTGCATTCTCCCTCGCCTTTATCGTTGCTTTGCTCATCAGGCTGGCGATAGAAGCATTCGGTGCCGATAAATATCTTGATAAAGAAATATTTTCTAAAATCAGCGGCGGCGCAACAGATTATCTGGTTGCTTTCGGTATCGCATCGATCAACTTGACCGTTGTCGCACAAAATATGGTGCCATTCATCATTCTGATGATTTTTGGTATCGTTCTGGCGTATTCATTCTACCGTTTCCTGTCCGGTTACTACTTCCAGGAAAACTGGTTTGAAAAAGGAATATTCACATTCGGCTGGATTACAGGTGCCGTGGCGATGGCCATCGCCCTCATCAGAGTGGCCGATCCAAGGCAGGAAAGTGAAACACTGGATGATTTTGGGCTCGCCTATGTGCCGATTGCACCGGTTGAAATCGCGTTGATCACTTTTGGGCCGTTGTTTATAGCGAGCGGTCAGCACTGGCTTTTCGTCGTCATTACATTACTCATCACAATTGCGATTCTATTATTCTCATACAGCCAGGGCTGGATTAAAAAATCACGCACATAATAAATGTATTTCCAGAAGAACGGTATTTGATATCGTTCTTCTTTTTTATCCCTTTACAGTGGATTGAAATCTTTTCATGAAAGCGCTATAATTAAGAGTAGACATTAGTTAACAGAAGATAAAAGAGGTAGACGGACCAATGGCAAATGAACATTCATCAAATAAGGACAATGCGTTCGGCAAATTTGCCACACTCGTTGCTCTGACAGATAAAGAAACAGCACTCGGCATCTGTCCGCAGTTTGAATCTTATAAAGTGGTCACAGGTAAAGTGGGATCCATGGATTTGAAGAAAGTCATTTCTTCAGTGGAAACGGCCGCAAAACGCGGTGACCTCATCCATCCGGATACATACCGTGAAACGCACGCCCTATACCATGCGATTGTTGAAGCGGCGGAAGGCGTGACCAGGGGCAAGTTGAGTGTCGGTGATATTATGCGTACAGTCGGGCTGTCATTCTCGGTAGTGAGAGGCAATCCATATGGGGATGAGCGCGAAGGTGAATGGCTCGCAGTCTGTTTTTACGGAACGATCGGTGCGCCGATCAAAGGCAAGGAACACGAGACACTCGGTCTCGGTATCAATCACATATAAAATATAATTGTCATAGATATCAGTTAATAGAGACATTGTTACTTCGTGTAACTGTGTCTTTTTTTAATGGAAAAAGGAGGAAAAGCGCATGTCAATTTTAAAATTAACAGGGGAAAATCTGTCCATTGAATCCATAAAAGATTTCCTGGGAAATAGTGAATCGACAGTGGAAATCACGGATGCAGCCTATGAAAAATTGAAAGCATCACGGAAAATTGTTGAAAATATCATCGAAGAAGGCAAGACGGTTTACGGTATTACGACTGGTTTCGGGTTATTTTGCGATGTGTTGATTTCGACAGAAAAGACGATTGATCTGCAGGCGAATCTGATCCGTTCCCACTGCTGCGGCATTGGAAAGCCATTTTCAGAGAATGCGGTGCTGGTGATGATGATTCTCCGACTAAATACGCTGGTCAAAGGTCATTCCGGTGTGACGACGGAACTTGCAGACCAGTTGAAGAAATATATCAATTACAAAATCATACCGAAAGTGCCTGAACAAGGTTCGCTCGGGGCGTCGGGGGACCTCGCCCCGCTGTCGCATATTGCGATTACATTGATGGGAGAAGGAGAAGTTTATTACGAAGGGGAATTGAAAGAGACGGCCGAAGTGCTGGATGCACTCGGGATTGAACCGCTCGTGCTCCAGGCAAAAGAAGGGCTTGCTCTGATCAATGGCACGCAGCCGATGACCGCACAGGGGGTGCTGAACTATATTGAAGCGGAAAGTCTGATGGAAGCGTCGCTGTGGATAGCTTCCCTCACCCACCAGGCGCTTAACAGTATTACGGATGCATATAACCTCAACATCCATGCTTCAAGAGGATACGAAGAACAGATTTACGTGGCCGGGAAAATGCTTGAGTATCTGGAGGGGTCTGAACTCACTACGCATCAGGGGGAAGTGCGCGTGCAGGATGCCTACTCCATCCGCTGCATTCCGCAGGTTCACGGCGCCTCGTTTCAGACATTGGTGTATGTAAAGGACAAGCTTGAAATCGAGATGAATGCGGCGAATGACAATCCGCTCATATTCAGCGAGGAAGAAGTATTTTCAGGAGGGAATTTCCACGGCCAGCCCATTGCGATTGCAATGGATCTGCTT
This sequence comes from Lacicoccus qingdaonensis, assembly GCF_900101075.1. Classification (GTDB taxonomy): domain Bacteria; phylum Bacillota; class Bacilli; order Staphylococcales; family Salinicoccaceae; genus Lacicoccus; species Lacicoccus qingdaonensis. The sequence goes on from NZ_FNFY01000009.1 coordinate 56,267, forward strand.
AAAATCGGTGCAGCAGAGATTGCCAATATCTCAGAACGCCGCATCGAGCGTCTTGTAAATCCGGCATTGAATGGGGACTTGCCGGCGTTTTTAAGCCCGGAAGAAGGTCTGCAGTCCGGCGCGATGATTCTGCAGTATGCTGCTGCAAGTCTCGTTTCTGAAAATAAAACCCTCGCCCACCCTGCGAGCGTCGATTCGATACCGTCTTCAGCGAACCAGGAAGATCATGTATCCATGGGGACCATCGGTGCGAGGCATGCGAGGGATATCATCGGCAATATGAGAAATGTGCTGGCGGTCGAGCTGTTGATTGCACTGACTGCAGTTGAACTGAAGGGGAAAGAAAAGCTGTCGCCGAAAACACGGGAGAAATTTGAAGAATACAGAGAAATCGTCGATTTCATAGGACACGATCGTAATTTTAGTGATGATATAAAAATTTTATCAAGTAAACTGGAACGGGTTTATTGATTCATATTATTTAAAGGCGCTTTACCGAAATATTCAAGAACCAAATCTATGAATTCTTTTGTAAATGGGGATAAGTATCTCTTATTGTCATATGCCAGATAGACTGTTCTGAGAGTGACAGAGTCCTCGATTTCACAAATATGAATCTTATTGTGATCGAGTGATTCTGCGTATTTTTCGGGCATTATGGCGACGCCCAGTCCACTTTTAACAAAGTCAGAGACAAAATCAAAGCGGCCGATTTCAAATTTGATATTTGGTGTGATACCAAGTTTATTGAATGATTGAAGAATATCTTTACGTGTTTGGTATCCTTCATGAGAAATAATCAACTCCGCCTCCTTTAAGTCACGAATTTGTATGAACTTTTTATTTTTTAGAGGATTGTCTAAAGGTAATACAGCTACAAGTTTTTCTTCATAAAGTGGGACGGATGTGATTGTTTTGTCGTTAATATACTGATTGGTGATTGCTACATGGACATCAAAATCTTCGAAGGCTTTGATGATTTCTTCAATGCTAAGGACGGGTTCGAGTTCTATGAATACATCCGGATAGGACAGTTTATATGATTTGACCACCTGGGCAGTCCAATGTTTTGCACTTTCTATCAATCCTATCGAAAGATGCGGCGGTCCATTTTCTTTAAGTTTCAAGGCGGTGTCTTTTACCTGATTGAAATGCATGACGAGTTTTTTGGATTCATTGTAAAGAAGCTCACCTTCTTTGGTCAGCTGGATATTACGGTGAGAACGGTCGATGAGCTTGAACCCTATTTCATCTTCTAAACGTTTTATGGATGTGCTGAGTGAAGGCTGTGATATGTGAAGTGCATAGGCAGCAGCTGTAAATGATGCTTTTTCGATGACGGTTACAAAATGCATCAATTGATTAATTTGCATGTTTATCATCCTTTTTATAAATGTTATTTACTATTATCTCGCAACTTCCAATCGTATTATAACTAAAAGCTATCAAGTCATTGAATATAGGTATTTGTATTTTATATATTCACACCATAAAATTAAACTCATAGAGATGTAAACGCTTTCTAAAAGTGAGTACAAAGGGGTGAAATTTTGACATACGTAACAAAAGGGGAAATGAAAAAGCAGAAAGGAAAAAGTATGTGGCGCTTTTTCCTTTACAGTGCGATAGGAATTATCATGTTTTTTATTCCCGTAACACTGTTTGGTGAGAGCTCTATACTGTTAGATCATTTTGTCACATTTGTAGGCAATGTTTTTGGAGATTCCATTAAATATTATACATTACTCGTAATCATAGCTGGAGCGATTTATCCTTTCATAACAAAAGAGTGGAATAAAAGTCTGATTGAAATTGTTATTACATTCTTCAAGATTGCAGGTGTTGCCGTTGGTGTCATGGTGGTATTTCAGATTGGCCCGGCTTTTGTTCTTAGAGAAGATATCGGACCATTTCTGTTCAATTCACTCGCAGTCAATCTTAGTATATTGATCCCTGTCGGCGGCGCTGTTTTAGGTCTGCTGGTGGGCTACGGCATGCTTGTATTTATAGGTGTCATTATGGAACCTGTCATGAGACCGTTATTTAAAACACCAGGAAAATCTGCTGTGGATGCTGTAGCATCATTCGTTGGAAGTTATTCAATAGGACTGCTGATTACGAACCGGGTGTATAAAGACGGGCAGTACAGCAGAAAAGAAGCAATGATTATCGCGACCGGTTTCTCGACTGTTTCTGCAACGTTCATGATTGTGGTTGCAAGGACATTGGACTTGATGGATCACTGGAATTTATACTTCTGGACTACTCTTATTGTGACATTTGCCGTCACCGCAATATCAGTCAGAATACCTCCGCTTCGGACAGAAGAAGACTATTACTATGAAGGAGTAGATAATACCGAGAAAGAGAGTTTCGAAGGAACCCGGTTTGAATATGCGTGGTTTAAAGCAAAACAGCAATCTTTTGAAAGCGAACGTCTGTGGAAAAATATTGCTGAGAATTTAAGGGACGCTTTTAAAATGACAATGACTGTTGTACCAACAATACTTTCAATTGGTTTGCTGGGGATGATAATAGTCGAGTTTACGCCTCTCATTTCATGGGCATCATACATCTTCTACCCGGTACTTTATTTGTTCCCGCTCGACAATATTTCATTGCTGGCCGAAGCGGTTACAGTATCGATCATTGAAATGTTTCTGCCGTCCTTGCTGGTAGTTGATGCTGCTATAGAACTTAGGTTCATTACAGCAGTTTTATCGATTTCATGCATCATCTTCTTTTCAGCGGTGGTGCCTTGTATTCTGGCTACAGATATAAACATGAAAATATGGAAGATGGTAGCTGTTTGGTTCATCAGAGCAGTACTGTCCTTGTTGATTGTAACACCCATTGCATTACTGATATTTTAAAAGGAGTGGATAATATGTCTAGAAAAATTACTGCTAAAAAAGGTTTGGAAATTGAATGTAAAGGCTGGGAACAGGAAGCGGCGCTCCGTATGTTATATAACAACCTGGATCCGGAAGTGGCGGAACGGCCTGAAGACCTTGTCGTATACGGGGGGATCGGCAAGGCGGCGCGTAACTGGGAATCGTTTGAAGCGATTGAAAATACGCTGCGTAAACTGGAAAAAGATGAAACAATGTTGATTCAGTCGGGCAAGCCGGTGGCGGTTTTTAAGACGCATGATGAAGCGCCGAGGGTTTTATTATCGAACTCGGTTCTCGTACCGAAGTGGGCAGACTGGGAGCATTTCAACGAACTCGATAAAAAAGGCTTGATGATGTACGGCCAGATGACTGCGGGTTCATGGATCTATATCGGCTCACAGGGAATTGTCCAGGGGACTTATGAAACGTTTGCGGAACTTGCCAACCAGAATTATGACGGGTCGCTTAAGGGAACGATAACTCTGACGGCAGGGCTCGGCGGCATGGGCGGCGCTCAGCCATTAGCTGTGACGATGAACGAAGGTGTCGCAATCTGTGTGGAAGTGGATGAATCACGGATAGATAAACGTCTGGAAACGAAGTATCTGGATGTAAAGGCTTATTCTCTAGATGAAGCGAAACAGATGGCTGAAGAGGCACGGGATGCAGGTAAAGCGTTATCCATCGGACTGCTTGGCAATGCGGCGAAAGTCCTGCCTGAAATTCTTGAGAGTGATCTTAAAATCAATATCGTCACAGACCAGACGTCCGCCCATGACCCGCTGAACGGTTATGTACCGGAAGGTTATTCACTGGAGGCTGCTGCTGAACTGCGCGAAGCGAATCCGGTGGAGTACGTCAAACTGTCGTCTGCTTCAATGGCGAAGCATGTGGATGCGATGCTTGAATTTAAAGATGCCGGTGCCGTCGTCTTCGACTATGGTAATAATATCCGCCAGGTTGCTTTCGATGAAGGAGTAGAAAATGCTTTTGATTTTCCGGGGTTCGTTCCGGCGTATATCAGACCTTTATTTTGTGAAGGGATGGGACCATTCCGCTTTGCAGCACTGAGCGGAGATCCGAAGGATATTGAAGTGGCCGATAAAAAGATGCGGGAACTGTTTCCCGAGAACGAAAAGTTATTGCGCTGGCTGGATATGGCGAGTGAGAAGATTGCATTCCAGGGGCTGCCGTCCCGTATCGCCTGGCTCGGTTACGGTGAGCGCGCGAAGATGGGGCTCGCTCTGAATGAACTCGTTGCGAGCGGTGAGATTTCAGCGCCGGTCGTCATCGGACGTGATCATCTGGATTCCGGTTCCGTTGCGAGCCCGAACCGTGAAACGGAAAGCATGAAGGACGGCAGTGACGCAGTCGGTGACTGGGCGATTTTAAATGCTCTCGTCAATACCGCAGCCGGCGGTTCATGGATCAGTGTGCATCACGGCGGCGGTGTCGGTATGGGTTATTCACTGCATGCCGGTATGGTCGTTGTTGCTGACGGGACTGAAAATGCAGCCCGCCGTCTGAAACGTGTGCTGACGTCGGATCCGGGCATGGGCGTTGCGCGTCATGCGGATGCCGGATATGAAATCGCAGTTGATACAGCGAAAGAACGCGGCGTAAATATTCCAATGCTGGAGGAGAATGAATAATGAATGATGTGATGATTAAAAATATAAAATCTTTAATATTGCCTAAGAAGTCGGATAAGCCTTTAAAAGGCAAAGAGATGGATGAACTGAAGATTGTCGATGATGCTGTGATTGTTGTGAAGGACGGCAAGGTCGTCTATGCAGGTGAAAAGACGGATGAGTACGAAGCATCTGAAGTGATTGATGCAGAAGGCAAGATTGCCTCCCCTGCCCTCGTTGAGCCGCACACGCATGTGGTGCACGGCGGATCGCGCGAACATGAAATGTCGTTGAAGCGCCAGGGAGTCGACTACTTGAAGATTTTGGAACAGGGCGGCGGCATTTTAAATACTGTGGAACAGACAAGAAAGGCCGCGTTTGACGAGCTGCTTGAAAAAGCGTCAGTGAACATTACACGGATGATCCAGCACGGTGTTTTGACTGTTGAAAGTAAGAGCGGCTATGGACTGGATAAGGAAAATGAACTGAAACAGCTGAAAGTGTCGAAGGCACTGGAAGAAAAATTTCCGATTACGATGCGTCATACTTATCTCGGCCCGCATGCGATTCCTAAAGGTCGTGAGGCCGGTGAATTTATGGAAGAGATGATCGAGCTGCTGGATGATGCCAAAGAATATGCGGATTTTGCGGATGTCTTCACTGAGACAGGTGTATTTTCAGTCGAGGAATCCAGGAAATACATGGAAGCGGCACGTGAGAAAGGTTTTCGCGTAAAGATTCATGCGGATGAAATCGATCCGCTCGGCGGACTCGAACTTGCGATTGAACAAAAAGCGGTCAGTGCCGATCATCTGGTGGCAGCAAGTGAGGAAGGCAAAAAGCAGCTGGCTGATTCGGATACAGTGGCGGTATTATTGCCGGGGACGACGTTTTATTTGGGCAAAAATGAATTTGCCGATGCCCGCGGCATGATTGAGGGCGGCGGTGCTGTGAGTCTGGCCACCGACTATAATCCGGGCAGTTGTGTCACCGATAATCTGCAGATGATTATGGCGATTGCAGCATTGAAGCTGAAGATGACGCCGAACGAAATCTGGAACGCGGTGACTGTCAATGCGGCGCATGCGATTGATGCGGCAGACCGTGGTACGCTTGAAGCGGGTGATGATGCGAATATCGTGATTTGGGATGCGCCGAATCATGAGTACATTCCCTATCACTACGGCGTCAACCACGCATACAAAGTAATTGCGGATGGCAAGCTGCTGTATGAGAGACCGGGACTGAAGTTTTAGTTTTGGCTCTCGCGCTATAAGCCTATATCAAAATCCCAAAGTATAGCGTCTGGACCTTGTGTACGCTATAATTCCATCAAATTGGCATGAGATATAGCGCAGCGGCCCGTCTTACGCTATAACTACACATCAAAAAGTTAAGATATAGCACAGACACCTGCTGTACGCTATAACTTGCTAAATTCCACTCAAGTTGTAGCGCCAGTCATCAAATGGCATACTCAAGCTTTGAATCAGTGACATGACACCGTCAACTAAGGCCGGTTGGTGTCATAAATCTCATGAAAATGGCACGAAGTGCAGTTTATTCCGGATTTCATGACGCCCGGGCCAGACACACCCGCCTCATAAAACTTGCATTTTTTATAATCGCGTTATAAAATGACACCAAGTCAGTTTAATAATCACTACTTTGAGGGAAGCAGTAGCATCATCTAATTTCAGAGAGACCATGGTCGGTGTGAATGGTCGGCAGATAATGTGAATTTCTATCCTTCGTATAAAAAGTAGCCGGCATGTAAAAATGTCGTTATGTAAATGAGATAGTGCCGGAAACCGGCGCTAATTTAGGGTGGCAACGCGTAATCAAAACCACGTCCCTTCAACAAGGGATGTGGTTTTTTTATTTTCTAAAAAATAAAAACATGGAGGTTTGAGAATATGTTGGATATAAAAATGATTAGACAGGAAACGGATTTGGTGAAGGAAAAAGTTACGAAGCGCGGCATGGATCCGGCGGTCATTGATGAGATTTTGAATCTGGATCAGGAACGTCGTGATCTGATCAAACAGACCGAAGAGCTGAAGAGCCGGAGAAACAAAGTTTCCGGTGAAATCGCACAGAAGAAAAAGAACAAGGAAGATGCAGAGGATGTCATCAAGGAAATGCGTGATGTCGGTGAAGAGATCAAGCAGATTGATGCCCGCCTGAACGAAGTCAAAGAAAAATTCCATGATGAGATGAGCGGTATTCCGAACCTGATCCATGAAGATGTCCCTGAAGGTGCGGATGATACTGAAAACGTCGAAGTCCGCAGAACCGGAGAAATCAGGACGTTTGATTTCGAACCGAAAGGCCATTGGGATATTTTAGAAGCGCTTGAGCTGGCCGATTTTGAACGTGCTGCGAAAGTATCCGGCGCACGCTATGTTTATCAGACGGGTGACGGTGCACGTCTTGAGCGCGCGCTGATGAACTTCATGCTGGATGTGCATAATAAAAACAGCTACCGTGAGATGATGACGCCGCAGATTGTCCGTGCGGAGGCGATGTACTCAACCGGCCAGCTGCCGAAGTTCGAAGAGGACCTGTTCAAAATTGAAGGGATGGACATGTACACCATCCCGACTTCTGAAGTGACGCTGACGAATTATTATAAAGATGAGACCCTGACGGATGATATGCTGCCGGTCAAATTTACGGCCCAGACGGCATGTTTCAGAAGTGAAGCGGGTTCTGCAGGCCGGGATACAAGAGGTCTGATCCGTCTGCACCAGTTCAACAAAGTCGAAATGGTACGCATGGAGCGTCCGGAGGATTCATGGGCGGCGCTTGATGAGATGACCGGACACGCTGAGAACATTTTGGATCTGCTCGAAATTCCATACCGCACAGTGATTTTATGTACAGGAGATATCGGCTTCGGCGCTTCTAAAACATATGATGTTGAAGTGTGGCTGCCGAGCTACAGTGACTACAAGGAGATCAGTTCTGTTTCAAACATGACAGACTTCCAGGCGAGACGCGGGAATATTAAATTCAAGCGCAGCAAAGATTCAAAGCCTGAATTGCTCCATACTTTAAACGGCAGCGGACTTGCTGTCGGCAGAACGATGGCTGCGATTTTGGAAAATTACCAGAACAGTGACGGAACTGTCACAATCCCAGCAGTTCTACAGCCCTATATGGGTGGTCAGGAAGTACTTAAAAAGGTATAATAATAATATTAAATGCTCCTATTTTTACGTAGGAGCTTTATTGCGTATTGGAAAGGAAAGGGTGTTTATTTGAAACAAAACGTTTCACTGGGTCAAACATTTCTTGCGATACTGGTCATATTTGTGTTCATCGCAATCACATCGTTGAGCGTTTTACTCGGTGCAGTTATTCTGCCGCTCGTCGTCTATTACCTGCTTAAAATCAAACATAAATCGAACTATCATTTCTGGCTGATATTCATCAGTTTCATGTTTCCTGCACTGCTGTTCCTCTCCCCTCTTCTATGGATATGGGTTGTGGTACTATATATACTGACTGCAGTGATTCATCATACACTGGCTAAAGGGTTCTCACAGGAGTTGACCCTGTTCTACGGTACTTTTGCATTGATGCTGAGTGTCGTCGGCGGTTTGAACATGCTCGTGTTCATGGGTGTCATCAATCCGCTGTCTGAAACATTTTCAACATTCAGAAGCTGGTATATGGAACAGATTGAAAATATGGGCGGACTGAACGTCGGATTTGTAGATGCTGAAATGTTCAGTGCAGCGCTTACCCAGATGTTCGCGCAGCTGCCGGCATATATTACAGTCATCTCATTTTTTGTTATTCTATATACTGTATTGATGTTAAGATTGTTATTACAAAATAAAGAACTTCCGGCATGGTCATACATGTCGTTCAGCGAATGGGCGTTCCCGCGATTCATATTATATTTATTTTTCATTCTGTATATCGTTTCGCTCTTTACTACAACTGAAGACACATTCGGTACGATTATCAGCAACTCATATGTTTTAGTGGAATGGGCAGTATTCCTCCACGGGCTGAGCTTCTCCTATTTCTTCCTTCTGGAAAAAAAGGTGAACAAAGTTTTATCAGTCATCATATTGATTCCGCTGGCAATCATCAGACCATTGACACTCGTAATCGGACTGCTTGAAATGGTATTAAGATTCAGACTGTTGATGAAACTAAAAAGGAAGTGAATCAGATGTTCAACATTATCGATAAAAAACTAATTTATATCCCGTTTGGAATTGCAGCATTCCATGTATTAGTGTTGAATATCTTTGTCATGGCCAATCACGTGCGATTAGGCCTTATCGTGTTATTATTCAGCATCATTTTAATGCTGGGTCTGTTTTTGTACCTGATGCGTTCAATTACAAGCAGTGAGGAACGATCAAGAAAAATTGTATATGGGATAGCCGGCTCGAGAAAATATGCTGTGGATGAGCTTCCTGCAGGCTTGATTTTATTGAACGATGAAGATGAAATTGATTATATGAATCCGCAGATTTTAAATGTATTGACGGATGACAGTATCGGGGAACCGATTAACAAAGTGTTCTCCAATATCATGACGTCGCTCAAGGCGAACAATATGAAAGTCATCGAGTCCACGTACCAAGATAAAAATTATCGTATCTTTTGGGAAGAAGAGCACAAGGCGCTTCATCTGCTTGATATTACAAAAGAACGTCAGCTACAGAAGCGTGTTGAAGAAAAGACACCGGTCATCGGAATTTTATTCCTCGATAACTATGACGATGTCACACAAAACATGAGTGAAGCTTTAAAGAGTGAGCTGAACAACACGATCACGAATACGATCAATGACTGGGCCAACCGTCATAACGTCTATATCAGACGTTTTTCACAGGATCGTTTCATCATCGTCCTAAACTCGAAAATATTGAATGATATTGAAGATACAAGGTTCAATCTGCTGGATGAAGTGCGGGACCGTTCCCAGGAAATCGGCGTACAGATTACGCTCAGCATCGGTATCGGTGAAGGGACCAACGAATATATCGAAATCGGTGAACTTGCCCAGTCATCTCTTGACCTCGCGCTTGGCCGCGGCGGTGACCAGGTGGCAATCAAAGCTGCAAACGGCAATGCCAGGTTTTACGGCGGTAAGACGGATCCTATGGAAAAACGGACACGGGTCAAAGCACGGGTTGTTGCACATGCGCTCAGAGATATTCTGCTCGAAGGCGACAATGTGCTGATCATGGGTCATAAACGTCCGGATATGGACTCAATCGGTGCATCACTTGGTGTCGCAAGGCTTGCTTCGATGAACGGCATCCAGGCACACATCATTTTAAATGATGAGGATATCGATGATACGATGCAGAGGGTGATGGATGAAATCACCGAACGTGAAGAGCTGATGGAACGTTTTGTGACAAGTGAAGATGCATGGGATCTGATGAATCCGAAGACGACCATCGTCGTTGTAGATACCCACCGTCCGGGCATGGTGCTGGATGAAGACATTCTGAACAAGTCGACGCGTAAAGTTGTGATCGACCACCACAGACGCGGTGATGAAATCATCTCGAATCCTCTGCTCGTCTATATGGAACCTTATGCATCAAGTGCCAGTGAGCTTGTTGCCGAGCTGATCGAGTATCAAAATGTCGAGAAGAGATTGTCACGTATCGAAGCGACGGTCATGCTGACAGGGATCATCGTTGATACGAGAAACTACACATTGCGTACAGGATCGAGAACGTTTGACGCCGCAAGCTTCCTGAGAAGCCACGGTGCTGATCCGGTGCTTGCCCAGACATTCCTGAAGGATGATATCGATACGTTCATCGCACGCAGTGATTTAATCAAATCCGCAGAGATTTCAGAGAACGGCATAGCAATCGTCAAATCGGATGAAACAATGAGCTACCATCCGGTGACGGTTGCCCAGGCGGCAGATCAGCTGCTGCAGATTGAAGGTGTCAAAGCGTCGTTTGTCATGGCTTACCGTGAAGACGATTCGGTCGGCATTTCCGCCCGGTCATTCGGTGAAATAAACGTCCAGATCATTATGGAACAGCTTGGCGGCGGCGGTCATCTGACAAATGCGGCAACTCTCATAAAAGACCGCTCGATCGATGAGGCATATGAAGATTTGAATGAAGTAATTGATGAAGCTTTAAAAAACAGGAGTGAAGAATAATGAAAGTAATTTTCCTAAATGATGTTAAGAATCAGGGTAAAAAAGGTGAAGTTAAAAATGTTGCGACCGGTTATGCACAGAACTTTTTGATTAAAAAAGGACTTGCAGAGGAAGCGACACCCGGCAACCTTCAGAAATTGAAAGAGCACAACGAACAGGTTGCAGAAGAAAAAGAACAGGAATTGGTCGATGCCCAATTGCTGAAAAAAGAACTTGAGTCCAAAGAAGTTGAAATAAAAACCAAATCCGGTGAAGGCGGACGTTTATTCGGCTCAATCAGTTCAAAACAGGTGGTCGAAGCCTTCAGCAAGCAGCACGACCTTAAAATCGACAAGAGAAAACTTGATATGGAACAGCCTTTGAAGAGTCTTGGCTACCATAAGATAAATGCAAAACTTCATCCGAAAGTAACTGCTGAAATAAAAGTTCATGTAGCAGAAAAATAAATGATGCATATTGAAGGGAAGGATTGATTATGAATGGCAATAACCAGATGCCGCATGATGTTGAAGCAGAACAATCGGTATTGGGTGCGATCTTAGTCAATCCCGAAATTTTTATATCGATCTATGAAATACTGGATCCCGAAGATTTCTACCGTAATGAACACCAGCAGATTTTTCATGCGATGGCGCTGCTCAGTGAAGAGCGGACACATATCGACCTCGTGACGCTGACCAATCAGCTGCGCACGATGGATCAGCTGAACGTTATCGGCGGACCGAGATATTTGGGTGAACTGTCAGAGTTTGTGCCGACGAGCTTGAACTGGACGTTCTACAGCAATATCGTCGCCAAATATTCACTGCGCAGAAGACTGATTGAAACAGTAAGTGAAATTGCGACGGACGGTTTTTCCGAAGAATTTGAAATCGAAGATATTTTGAATGAAGCCGAATCCAAAATCATGTCCATTTCAGAAGCACGCCGGAATGAAGGGTTCAAGTCGATGAAATCCGTCGTCCATGAAGTGTACGAGCAGGTCGAGGAAAGAGCCGGCCAGAAATCGATGACGACCGGTATCCCGACGGGCTACAGAGACCTTGACTTCATGACTTCCGGGTTCAACCGCAACGATCTGATCATTCTTGCAGCCCGCCCTTCCATGGGTAAGACGGCATTTGCACTGAATATTGCAGGTCACGTGGGGACGTCCCAGGACAAATATACGGTCGCAATTTTCTCACTGGAGATGGGTGCCGACCAGCTTGTCACAAGAATGATCTCTTCCAAAGGGATGATTGATGCCACCAAGCTGAGACAAGGTAACCTTGAACATCAGGACTGGGATAATTTCACGACCGCAATCGGTCAGCTTGCAGACTCTAAAATATTCATCGATGACAGCCCGGGTATCCGTGTCAGTGATATCCGCTCTAAATGTATGAGACTGAAACAGGAATACGGTCTGGATATGGTCATCATCGACTATCTCCAGCTCATTCAAGGTTCCGGTACACGCAGCAGCGACAACCGTCAGCAGGAAGTATCGGAAATTTCACGTATGCTGAAATCATTGGCGCGTGAAATGCACTGCCCGGTCATCGCCCTGTCACAGTTATCAAGAAGTGTGGAATCACGTCAGGACAAGCGTCCGATGATGAGTGACCTGCGTGAATCGGGTTCGATTGAACAGGATGCGGATATTGTCGCATTCCTATACAGAGAAGACTACTATACCCGGGGCGACGGCGAGGAAGAAAGTGCAGGCGCACAGAAGGAACAGGATGAAATTGAAATCATTCTGGCCAAGCACCGTAACGGTCCGACAGGTACGGTTAATTTAATATTCAATAAGTCTTATAGTACCTTTTTTGACCAGGATAATAGAGATTTCGGGGATGGATACATCCCTCCGAACTAAATTTACGAATGTTTTTATATGGTGTATATAAAAACGTTCGTATTTTTTGTTGCATATTATTTAGTATATTGGTAAAATGTAGACGGTATTTCTATTGAATAAATTGGAGGCTCTTAAATGTCTGGTACAGTAATAGTTGGAACGCAGTGGGGAGACGAAGGCAAAGGTAAAATAACGGATTTCTTATCGGAAGATGCGAATATCATCGCACGTTTTTCAGGTGGAAATAATGCAGGCCACACGATTCAGTTTGGCGGCGAGACTTATAAATTGCATCTGGTACCATCAGGAATTTTCTATAAAGATAAACTGTCCCTGGTGGGTAACGGTGTCGTAATCGATCCACTGTCCATCATTAAAGAATTGGATGGTCTGATCGAGCGTGGTATAGATGTTGACAACCTGCGCATATCCAACAGAGCTCAAGTTGTTCTGCCGTATCATCTTGCTCAGGACGAATGTGAAGAGGAAGAACGCGGTGAAAACAAGATCGGTACAACAAAACGCGGCATTGGTCCGTGTTATGTGGATAAAGTCCAACGTATCGGCATCCGTATGGCTGATTTAATAGATGAAGAAGTATTTAAAAAGCGTCTGGATGAAAACTTGAAAATTAAAAATAAAACGCTCAAGGCATTATATGATCACGAAGGCTTTGAATTCGATGATATTTACATTCCATACATGGAAGCAGCGAAACGCCTTGCGCCGTATGTTACAGATACTGCAAAAATTTTGGACGACGCATTCCAAAATGGCGAAAAGGTTTTATTTGAAGGTGCACAGGGTGTCATGCTCGATGTGGATCATGGTACGTACCCGTTCGTTACGTCCAGCAACCCGGTTGCAGGTAACGTGACTGTCGGCTGCGGCGTCGGTACTGCAAATGTGAAAAACGTGGTCGGCGTCTGTAAGGCATATACATCCCGCGTCGGTGACGGCCCCTTCCCTACCGAGCTGTTTGATGACAACGGGGAACACATCCGTGAAATCGGCCGTGAATACGGTACGACGACAGGCAGACCGCGCCGTGTCGGCTGGTTCGACTCTGTTGTCGTCCGCCATTCAAGAAGAGCGAGCGGCATCACTGATCTGTCCCTGAACTCAATCGACGTATTGAGCGGACTGGATACGGTGAAAATCTGTACCGCCTACGAAATTGACGGTAAGGAAATTACAGAATATCCGGCAACTTTAAGTGCATTGAACCGTGCAAAACCGGTTTATAAGGAACTTCCGGGCTGGAAAGAAGACATCACAGGTGTGAAGCACCTCGATGAACTGCCTGAAAATGCTCTGAATTACTTGCGTGAAATTGAAAGATTATGTGACGTCAACGTCTCAATCTTCAGTGTCGGTCCCGACCGCAACCAGACAAATTTATTAAAAGACTTCCGGGCATAGATAGAATTTGAATTGATGAAACCGCTGCAACCTTCGGGTTGTGGCGGTTTTTTGATGGGAAGTGCGAGCTGAAAACTGAGGTGCGATAAACTGCGCCTTATTTAACAGCTGGCAGCAATATCGGCATGGGCAGCCTGAACACATGGATGACGTGCTCCGCCCGCCCCTCCACTCTCAAATAAAAGACCTTCTTAAATTCAACTCACGCAATAAAATTCACTTCGGATAAAAAACTTTCATAAATAAGTTGAAATTAAAAATGTTCTCATGGTATACTATATCTTGTGCCATATCCCACATGGCCCGTTGGTCAAGCGGTTAAGACACCGCCCTTTCACGGCGGTAACACGGGTTCGAGTCCCGTACGGGTCACTTTTTTTATTTAATTTAATATCATTATGGTCCTGTGGTGTAGCGGTTAACATGCCTGCCTGTCACGCAGGAGATCGCGGGTTCAATTCCCGTCAGGACCGTCATCTAAAAGTCATCAACATCTTTGTTGGTGACTTTTTTGCAGTCTCGAAACTGTAGGATAATGGATAATTTTGCTCAAAAATGATACATTAAACTTGGATTATTATAATATTTGATTATAATTATGAACGAAATTTATACAGAATGGACGAGAAAAGTGAGGGAAGATAATGGCTAAGAAAATTGTAGTAGTCGATGATGAACGACCGATTGCAGATATATTGGAATTTAATCTGGAAAAAGAGGGTTATGAAGTTCACAGTGCTTATGATGGCAACGATGCCCTGGAACTCATACTGGAAGTTGTGCCTGACATAGTGCTGCTGGATATCATGCTTCCGGGAATGGACGGTATGGAAGTATGCCGTGAAGTGAGAAAGAAGTATGATATGCCTATCATCATGCTCACAGCCAAAGATTCAGAAATCGATAAGGTGCTGGGACTGGAGCTTGGAGCGGACGACTATGTAACCAAACCATTCTCTACCAGAGAACTGATTGCGAGAGTAAAAGCGAATCTGCGCCGCAATACTGCTCAGGCAAAGCAGGAAGAAGAACCGGATAATAATAATATACAAATAAAAAATATTACGATCATACCGGATTCCTATGCGATTAAAAAGAATGGTGAAAGCATAGATCTGACACATCGGGAATTCGAACTGTTTCACTATTTGACCAAACATATTTCACAAGTGATGACACGCGAACATTTGCTTGAGACAGTGTGGGGTTATGACTATTTCGGCGATGTGCGGACTGTGGATGTTACTGTACGGCGTCTGCGGGAGAAGATCGAAGATGATCCATCTCATCCCGAATATTTAATGACACGTCGTGGTGTGGGGTATTTCATCCAGGGCGACGAATAAAGGGGCATTTTATATATGAAGCAGTTTTTAAGAAATCTGCAATCCTTGCATATTAAATTAGTGATTATATATGTGCTCCTGATTGTCATTGGGATGCAGATTATAGGCTTATATTTCACAAACACGCTTGAACGTGAACTCACTGAGAACTTTCAAGATAATATTGAAACTCAGGTCGATCTGATCGATACCCGGGTTAAAGAATTACATACAGAGTATGCCGATGATCAAGAAGGCATGAATGAGGAAGTTCAAAGTTTGCTGACGGAGTTCGGAAACCGTCCTGAAATTGAAGAGATACGTTTTGTGAATACCGACAATATTTTGATCGGTACCAGCCGTATTTCCAATGAACCGAACATCGGTTCACGTATCAATCAGCCATTGACAGAAGAAGCAATCACGACAGGTTCGAGGAATGAAGAGATATTCGTTAACGTAAATCAGGATAATCAGCGCACATGGCTGCTCAATCACCCGGTAGTCAATGAAGAACAAGTGCTGGGTGCTATTTATGTTGCGTCGAATATTGAAACGGTCTATCAGCAGCTGGAAGCCATCAACAATACTTTCATCATAGCGACGATCATTTCCCTGATCATTACAAGCATCCTCGGAATCTTTATTGCGCGGACGATTACCAAGCCGATTACGGATATGAGAAACCAGGCGCTGTTAATGTCCGAAGGTGACTATACTTCCAGAGTTAAAATATACAGTAATGATGAAATCGGCGAACTTGCCGGCTCATTCAACATTTTATCAAAACGTGTGCAGGAAGCTCAGGCAAACACCGAGAGTGAAAGAAAACGTCTGGATTCGGTCATCACGA
The DNA here is from genome assembly GCF_900101075.1 of Lacicoccus qingdaonensis. GTDB lineage: Bacteria > Bacillota > Bacilli > Staphylococcales > Salinicoccaceae > Lacicoccus > Lacicoccus qingdaonensis. The sequence goes on from NZ_FNFY01000009.1 coordinate 72,401, forward strand.
ACATGTCCGAAGGTGTCATCGCAACGGACCGTAAAGGCCGCATCACAGTAGTGAACGATATGGCACTGGACATGCTGGGCATTTCGAAAGATACGAATGTTCACGGTAAAAATATGCTTGAAATATTACAACTGGACGGCGAGATGACGCTGGAGGACGTCCAGGAAATCAATGAAAGTCAGCTGTTGTTTACGGATGCCGACTACGAAGCGGCCATCCGTGTGAATTTCTCGACGATATTCAAAGATACAGGGTTTATGAATGGTTATATCGCGGTGCTTCATGACGTGACGGAGCAGGAGAAAATCGACAGCGAGCGCCGTGAATTCGTTGCGAATGTATCACATGAACTGCGTACGCCGCTCACTTCGATGCGCAGCTATTTAGAGGCACTGCAGGAAGGTGCCTGGAAAGATACGACACTGGCGCCGCGTTTCTTAAGCGTGACGCGGGACGAGACGGACCGGATGATCCGTCTGGTTGAAGATCTGCTGCAACTTTCAAGAATGGATAATGCAGCCGAGGAGATAAATAAAGAGATTGTCGACTTCAATCTCTTTTTAAACCGGATTATCGACCGTTTTGAAATGACGCACAAAGGTGAAATGGAATTTATCAGAAACATACCTGAAACCGCGATTTTCTCTGAAATCGACATGGATAAGATGAGTCAGGTGCTCGATAACGTCATCTCAAATGCGATCAAATATTCCAACAGGGAACATAAACGTGTTGAATTCCATGTTAAGCAGAATTCACTCTATAACCGCATGACCATCCGCATCAAAGACAACGGCATGGGTATACCCGGCAACAAAGTCGACCGTATATTCGAACGTTTCTACCGTGTGGACAAAGCCCGTGCGCGTAAAAAGGGAGGTACAGGTCTCGGACTTGCGATCTCCAAAGAAATTGTCGAGGCACATAACGGTCGTATATGGGCAAACAGCCTAGAAGGAGAAGGAACGACAGTATTCATCAACCTGCCTTGTGAAACGCTCGGGGAGGATGATTGGGATGAATAAAGAGAATATCAAATCAGCCGCACTTTTCCTTCTTGTGGTGACGAGTGCCGTGCTGACGATAATGGTCTGGAGCTATCAGCCGGAATTCTCTGAAATAGATACAGATATTGAAAGAACGTCGAATATCGGTCCCGGTGAACCCGTGGCCTTCAATTCGATCATGCGTGCTTATCAGCTCGTCTGGGTCGATGATACTGATATACAAGGAACGATAGAAGAAGAAGCTGTTGTCGGTATTCGTGAATATATAGACGGTACTGAAATAACGGATATCAATGTTTATAACAGCATAAGCAGGCTGACCCCGAGCATCGATGAAGACAATGGAGAAGAGTTCCTGATTGTTGATTATGCTTCCGATATGCCGACCAAATCATTGTTCAAAGTGCTGGACTTCACGTATGAAGGTGACTATCCGGATTACAGTTATAACCGTATTATCGTTGATCTGGTCGATGAGCATGTGACTTTTTATTTAATAAATGAAGATCTGGACAGAGTTGCGGTAGCAACGACGAATCTTGAAAGTTCTTATTTGAAATCACTGCTGTCTGCTCACGATCATCTGTTTGAAGAATATTCAGGTGTCATTACCAACCAGCAGACTTCCAACAATAAAACGGCAATATACGGCCCGACAGAACCTGAGGATATGCCGGTGGAAAGCTTTTTATATAATGTGTTCAGTGCGGATGCGGTGAACAATATGCTGTTTTTAAATGACAGTTTCGAAACGGAAGTCAGCGAAGAGACTTATGTCTATGAAGGCGATACGAATATTGCGACTTACAACAGTGAAACATATGCCTACTCCTACAATAATTTAAGGGAGTCCCTGACCGGCAACAGCAACCCGCATCAGACGATACAAAACAGTTTCCATTTTCTGAACTCACATATCGGACTGGATCAGACGCATATATTGTTTGATTACTTTCCTGATGAAAATAATTCTGTATTCCGGTCTTCGATGAACGGATATTTCGTATTCAGTGATACCATACCGACGACAATGTCTGTGAAGTACGGACAGAATGCCGTTTATGAATACAACAGACCTTTAATCAGGGTGACTGCCCGGGTGCCCGGCGGCGAGGACCAGACTTTACCGCCGCTTGAAAGTGTCCGGTATGAAATTGCATTGAATGAAAATTATGACCTCCAGGATGTCACTAAAATAACGATCGGCTATAATATGGCCTTCTCTATAGATCAAAATGAGATAAATGTTGTGCAGTATACACCATCATGGTATATCAAGTATGACGGAGAATGGATGCGGTTTGACGAAGGGGGTCTTGAGTAATGGATTGGAAACTGACAAAATCCTTATACATCATTGTGTTCCTCCTGATGAATGTTGCGCTCATCTATATGTATTTGAATGAACGGCAGGAATCCGTCGAGGAAATTCAGGAATCGCCGGATGTTTTGAGTACGACGGATATCGATATGAGTAATATCGAAAAGTATGAACCGGTCGAAATGAACGTATTGACCGGTGCCGTCCAGGATTTCTCAGATGAAGATAATCAGAATTCCGAAGTGGACGAAGATACTGTATCAGGAACAAAAATTACAGAAGAATTTGAAGAAGACGGTCCATCAATGACGGAACAGACACTTCAAACCTATATAGACGAGAATGTTTACAGAGGGCATGATTACCAGTATGATAATGTAATGAGCACTTCGGACCAGGTGATTTTCAACCAGTTATACGAAAACTTTCCAATCTTCAATCATGAAACTGCGAGAATCATATTCCATGGTGAAGGCAGCCAGGTGAATTCCATGGAACAGACGCGATTGATGAATTTGGAAGAAAATGAATACACACTGAGTCTGACGGCGAAATCACCGAAAGAAATCGTTGAAGAATTGTATGAGCGTGAAAGTATTTCTTCAACGGCGGTCATCAATGCAGCGAGACTCGGTTATTACATCATTCTGACCGAAGAAAATAATGCCATACTAAGACCGAAATGGGAAATGCATGTTACAGATCAGGATATATCCAAAACGATTTATGTAGATGCAACAACAGATTCAGGTGAAATAATTGAAAGTGAGTGAGTAGCATGAGAATGAGCGTGTTGGCCAGTGGGTCTTCGGGCAACAGTACTTATATCGAAACAGAAAAAGGCAGCCTGCTCATCGATGTAGGGCTTACGTGCAAAAGGATAGAAGAAGGATTGAACCATATCGGAACATCCTTGAAAAATATTGATGCAATTTTGATTACCCATGAGCATTCAGACCATATAAAAGGGTTGAAAGTCATTGCGAAAAGATATGATATTCCAATTTTTGCGAATGCGCAGACATGGCAGCAGCTGGACAGAAAAAATATAGAAGTGCCGGGAGAACAGCGGTTCCACTTCAATCCGATGGAGACGAAAGAAATCGTCGGCATGGATATTCAGTCATTCAACGTATCGCATGATGCGATCGACCCGCAGTTCTACACCCTTATGAGAGACAATAAAAAACTCTCCGTCATTACAGATACAGGTTATGTATCAGATCAGATGAAAGGCATCATCAAAGAAAGTGACTGCTTCATCTTTGAAAGTAACCACGATGTGGATATGCTCAGAATGGGCAGATACCCATGGGTGACGAAGCAGCGTATACTTTCCGATGTCGGCCACGTATCGAACGAAGATGCAGCACATGCGATGCGGGATGTGATTACTGCCAATACTAAACGCATCTATCTGAGCCACCTCAGTCTGGATAACAATATAAAAGAACTGGCAAAAATGAGTGTCGAACAGGTATTGAATCAATATAACATCGATACGAAAAATGAGATTCAGCTGTATCACACCGATAAAGATACACCGACAGAAATATATACAATTTAAGTTATGCACAACTGTGGATAAATTTTGTGGATAACTGTGGAAAACATTATACAAAAAATGAGCTGTGTCTCTTAATGAAGATGCAGCTCTTTTTGTTTGCCTGATATTTATTTTATGTGCTATAAGCGTGAGATTTTCAGGTGAGTGACAGCATCTGACTGACCTCCGCATTATAAGCGTTAAAATTTCAACCGGGTGACAGCTTCAAATCCCCCATCACGACCTCCTGCAGTCGGGTTTCCTGCATCCCACACTTTCATACAGACTGTATCGCATCATATAAAATGCATGAATGAATAGTTATCCACACTTTGTAATATACTTTGTGGATAACATGTATTTATTGTGAATAATTTGGTAAAATTGTGGATAAGCAAGGTGATTATCTTGAATACTGGAGGAAATTTTAAATGACGACATTACCGAATTGTCCAAATTGTAATTCAGAATATACTTATGAAGACAGCGGCCTGTTAATCTGCCCGATGTGTGCCCATGAATGGACGAAAGCCTCGGAGCTTGAAGAACAGGCAGCCGCCCTCGTCAAAGATGTGAATGGCAATGTTTTGAATGACGGTGATAATGTTGCGATCGTTAAAGATTTGAAAATAAAAGGCTCTTCGAACGTTATCAAGTAGGGAACGAAAGTTAAAGGGATTAGAATCGTTGACCCTGAAGATGGTCATGATTTAGATTGTAAAGTACCCGGCTTCGGGAAGATGGCTTTAAAATCATCTGTAGTGAAAAAAATAGATTAATCAATACTAAAGTTATGGAGTGGGAGTATGACTAAAATATTAGTTGCGGATGACGATCCAAATATCTTGAAATTCATCACAATCAATTTAACGGAGGCCGGCTTCGAAGTCATCGGTGCAACAGACGGCAGGGATGCGCTCAGAAAGCTTGAAAATGAAGTGTGTCAGCTCGCGGTTGTGGATATCATGATGCCGTATATGGACGGATTGTCTTTGATTAAAGAGATGCGTAAAACATTGGATATCCCAATCATCATATTGACCGCCAAAGGCCAGATTGATGATAAGGAAAAAGGATTTGAAGCAGGCACTGATGATTACTTAGTCAAACCATTTGAAGCAAAAGAACTTTTATTCAGAATCGAAGCACTGCTCAGACGTTATAATATCGATACGGACAAACAGGTGATTCAAGTCGGCGATGTCCATATAGATATTGATAGATATGTAGTGACGGTGAATAAAAAAACATTGAAACTGCCGTTGAAGGAATTTGAATTATTACAGGCACTCGCCACCCACCCGGATCAGGTGTTCACCCGTGAACAGCTGATAGACAGCATATGGGGCATTGATTTTGAAGGGGACAACCGCACGGTGGATGTCCATATAAAAAGACTCCGTACACGTTTCAACAATTTGACCGATGCGATTAAATTTACGACTGTCAGAGGTGTCGGCTATACATTGGAGACGGTGGACACATGAAGTTGAGATCGCTGTACTCAAAATTTGCTGCGACCACCATCGGCATTATGATTGTGAGTTTCCTGTTTGCGTTTTTTATTTCCAATACTTATTACCAGCATTATCTGAAACCTGACAATGATGCGAAAAATACTGAAATAGCACAAAATATTTCAAGTTTCATAGAAGCGAATCCTGAAATGGATATCAGTGATTACTTGACCAGTGTGGCGGATGCCGGCTATCAGTTCTATTTGGCGGACGGTGATGCAGATGGCCGCTTTTACGGTGCCGACTTCAGGGAGACTGACCTTTCAGACAGTACGGTTGAAAGTGTGCAGAACGGCAATGTGTACCACGGTATGCTGGAGTTCCCGCGGGAAACTTTCGTGACCGGCTTTTTTGCGAATGAACTGGAAAATACGATCGGGGTGCCGGTGGAAACTGAAGACGGCACACACGCCCTATTTATGAGACCGGACATATCAATGTTATTCAATGAAATGCATCTGCTGTTCGGCTGGCTGCTGATACTGACGATTGTCATCAGCATCATTCTCGTTCTGATCAGCACGAAATATCTGGTGAACCCGGTGACCAGACTGAACAAAGCGACCGACACACTGGCCAAAGGCGATTACAATGTCAGTGATCTGAATACGAACCGGAATGATGAAATCGGCCAGCTGTCGAACAGTTTTGTGCATATGGCTGAAAAGATCGAACAGAATGAAGAGATGAGGAAAGATTTTATTTCCAACATCTCTCATGATATTCAGTCTCCCCTCTCCAATATCAAAGGATATAATGAATTGCTGAAAACGGCTGATCTGAGTCCGGAAGATGAGAAAGAGTACTATAATATCATCGACCAGGAAGCGGCCAGAATCAGTACGATGACGAATCAGCTTTTGATGCTGTCGTCATTGGACCAGGAAGCGCATGCTTTAAACATTTCAGAGTACCGGATCGATAAACAGATCGAGCGGCTGATCCATTCATATGAATGGAAGATAAACCAAAATGACATGATGTTGTCCTATGATCTGCCTGAAGTGAGAATCTTTGCAGATGAAACGATGCTCAATATGGTATGGGACAATCTGATCTCAAATGCGGTCAAATATAACAGCGAAGCGGGCAATATTGATATTACCTTATCTGAAGCTGACGGATGGATAACTGTCAAAATCTCAGATACAGGCATCGGATTGTCTGAAGAGGAGAAGAATCATATATTTGACCGCTTTTACAGAGTGGACTCATCCAGAACATCGAGTGTTAAAGGTTCCGGCCTGGGTCTGTCGATCGTTCACGAAATCATCCAGCGGCATGACGGCACGGTTAAAGCGGCGTCCGAAATCGGAACAGGCACGACATTTATCGTTGAATTACCAAAAAATCATAAATAAATAAAAAAGTCCTCCTTGTTCATTCTGCGTTCATATTCGAAGTAGAGAGTATGAATTACAGATGAAACAGGGAGGATTTTTTAAATGAATAAACCAGTTAAATTATTATTAGTTTTTGCAGGAATATACGGATTACTCGGTACAATCATGGGCGCTCATATGGCAGGTTCAGGTTCATACGCACTCAGACCGATACACGCCCACGTACTTGTCGTCGGATGGCTCAGTTTATTTTCATGGTCGGTATTTTATCAGGCATTTGATGTGAAATATAATGCGTTGTCGAAGTTCCATGTGTGGACGGCAATCATCGGTACAACAGGATTGATACTCGGTATGTTCATCAATAATGTTGACTCACTCGGACTTCCGGATGTCGTGACATTGATCGCATATATCGGCGGCGGTGTCATACTGTTACTCAGCTTCGCGGCATTCTTCGTACAAACGGTATTATATAAATCTGATAAATAAAGGACGGTGTGACCATTGAAAATGGCATGGAAAGAAATGATGAAGTACAAGACAAGATATTTGATTCTCGGCTCTATTATATTTTTAATCAGCTTTTTAACGTTGATTATTTCAGGCCTGGCGAATGGCTTGTCCTTCGATAATGCGTCCCTGGTCAAAAATATGCCTGAGGGCACATATTATATGGAAAGTAAAGCTGAAGAGCAGTATAACTTTTCAGAGATCAGTGACAGTCAGCGGGAAACAATAGAAAATAGCCACGGTGATGCGGTCTTCATGTCAATCCAGATGGGAGAACTTGAAGACGAGGATGGACAGAAACACGGTATTACCTACGTTACGGCAACAGATAATGAATTTTTCCCTGATGTGGAAAAAGGAGAACTTATTTTAGATGAATCGATACAGGAAGACGGCATCGAAGCGGGAGATGAATTATCTACCAATTTGATGGATGATTCGTTTACTGTGAGAGACTTTGCAAAACAGGAGAAATTCAGCCACTCGGCCGTCGCCTTCATCCATCCGGATGATTTCATGAATATGTACCAGTCAGAGAAATATCAGCTGGCATTTACAGAAGATGAGGAAGAAGATATCGATGAGATGTCAGCATTCAACCAGAACCAGTTTTTAAATACGATTCCGAGTTATTCTGCAGAGATGTTATCACTGAATATGATTATCGCATTCTTGTTCGTCATCAGCGGGATGTTATTCGCAATTTTCTTCTACATGATCAACGTTCAGAAACTCGGCACTTACGGCATATTAAAGGCTGTCGGTGTAAAAACCATTACGCTGCTCAGACTGATGTGGGTGCAGATGATACTCATCACTTTAATATCACTCGTCATTGCCATATCCTTGAGCCAGTTGATTACACTGGTATTGCCTGAAGAAATGCCGTATCAGCTGGCGCTTGAAACGTCGGCAATCATGGCTGCCGGATTCTTTATTATCGGATTTATCGGAGCGACATTGTCCGGAGTCCAGATCAGTAAAGTGGAACCGATGGAAGCAATCAATCAGGGAGGTGCATAATATGTCATCACTACAGATCAAAGAATTGGAAAAGTCATTTAAGATCGGCAGAAATGAAGAAAAGATTTTAAAAAGCATCGATTTTGAACTTGAAGAAGGTAAAATCACTGCGCTCGTCGGCACTTCAGGCTCTGGTAAGAGCACACTTTTAACAATCGCAGCAGGCCTTCAAAAATCAAGCGGCGGTAAAATAAAATTCAATGATAAAGATTTGACTGACATGAGCAGCAGCAAAGTGAGGGATGTCAGAGCAAAAGAATTCGGCTTCGTCTTCCAGCATGCCCATCTCGTGCCGTTCCTGTCAGTGAAAGATCAGCTGAACCTGATGATCGATACTGCTGAATTGAAATGGCGCAAAAAAGAAAAGCAGCAGCGTATACAGGATATACTGGAAACCGTGGATATGTGGAAACACAGAGACAGCGACCCGGACCAGTTATCAGGCGGAGAAAAACAGCGTGTCGCAATCGCAAGAGCAATCATTCATGAACCGAAACTTCTCTTTGCAGATGAACCGACGGCAAGTCTGGACTCCAAGCGTTCAGTGGAAGTCATGGAATTGATACGCAGTTTGTCAATAGAGAGAAACATCACCGTACTGATGGTGACCCATGATGAAGATATGCTGGTGTATGCAGACCGGACTGTTGAAATGAAAGACGGTAAAATTGAAAAATAAATTTTTATCCACATAAAACTGTGCATAACTTGTTGATAACTGTGGATAACTATGAATAATCAGTAGATAAAAAATGAGTGAGAACCTGAATAATAGGGTTTTCACTCATTTTTATGTTTTAATATACCGCTTCGCTGAATACGATGCTTGAAGTCATACTCATTGCAGGCGGTGTTGCAGTTGGACTGCTGTTTGCAGATCAGCTGGCGAAGATGTTCATTCATAAAAATAAGAACTATGCGGATGCCAGAGCGAGGAAAGTCAATTGATATAGGATATACTACTTTATGAAAAGTTGGTTAATTTATCATATAACAGGGAAAAGGATAGAAAAATGAGAACCCAAAAGGAGATGTGAAAAGAATGAGTCCTGAACAGATAGGGTTTGCATTGATATACTTAGGGATTTTTCTTTAGATAGGTAAATGGATCAGGATGCACTCTGAATGGATGCAGAACTTGTTCCTTCCCGCTTCGGTCATCGGCGGGTTTCTGGCATTGATTCTTGGACCGGAGGCACTGGGTCTGCTTCTTAGGAATTTTACCGGAGACGACTCATTTTGGGCGAACGGCTTTGTGACAGAAGAAATTATGGAAGTATGGTCAGAACTGCCGGGTCTTTTAATCAACGTCGTGTTTGCCACCCTGTTCATCGGTACGGTCCTGCCAAACTTGCAGAGGGTCTGGGATGTTGGTGGACCGCAGCTCGCTTTCGGCTGGACGCTCGGCTGGGGACAGTATGTCATCGGTCTGCTGCTGGCGATGCTTATACTGGTGCCTTTCTATGATATGCCGGTTTGGGTCGGAACGCTTATTGAAATCGGTTTTGAAGGCGGACACGGCACTGCTGCCGGCCTGCAGGGCACTTTTGAGGAACTCGGGTTCCCTGAAGCATACGACCTTGCTATCGGCCTTGCGACAGTCGGTATTTTAACGGGTGTCATTGTGGGTATTGCATTCGTCAACTGGGGTGTACGAAAGAAACATGCAAAGGTCATCAAGGATGTAGAAGGTATGTCAGCCATTCAAAAATCAGGTGTTGTTGAGCCTGACAGCCGTGGAGATGCCGGAAAATTGACAGTCAGACCCGAATCGATTGATACATTGAGTTTCCACTTCACTATAGTCGGTGTGTCCATTCTTGTAGGCTATATCATACTGCAGAGCATCACCTGGCTCGAGATGACTTTATTCGGCTCTGATTTTATGACGTATGTACCATTGTTCCCGCTGGCGATGATTGGCGGTCTCATTGTACAAGTCTTCGTCAGCAGGTTCGATAAATTGAAACTGATTGACAGGGAGACCGTTATCAGAATCCAGGGCTTTTCTCTTGATTTCCTGATTGTGAGTGCAATCGCGACTGTTTCGCTACAAGTCATCGGCGAATATCTAGTACCATTTCTGATACTGGCTGCCGGCGGAATCATGTGGAATGTGATCGGGTTCTTCGTATTCGGCCCGTGGATGCTGCCGGATTATTGGCTGGAAAGAGCGGTCGGTGATTTCGGGCAATCCACAGGTGTAACCGCAACCGGTCTGATGCTGATACGTGTGGCCGACCCTGAGATGAAATCACCTGCAGTCGAAGGTTTCGGTTATAAGCAACTTGTTTTTGAACCGTTCCTTGGCGGCGGTCTCGTCACAGCATTATCCGCCCCGCTCGTATTCATGTGGGGACCATGGCCATTCCTTATCTTCTCATCTGTCATGCTGCTGATCGGTTTACTTGCCGGACTGCTCTACTTCGGTAAAAGAAAACCAAAGTATGATTAATCATTAAAAAAAGAATATATTAAATGCACAAGGACGCTCCCCGGGTCGATGAGATAAATCCGGAGAGCGTTCAATTTATTTTGGAAAAAGCATGGTAAAATAAAAAATGATATAACATGACTGGATAGATGGCAGTCGATGAACGGAAGGACGATGAGCAATGAAAATCACTATGATCACAGTGGGAAAGCTGAAAGAAAAATACTGGGTCCAGGCAGTGGATGAATATAAGAAGCGGATCAGCAAGTATGCGAAGATCGAGCTGATTGAAGTCAATGATGAAAAAGAACCGAACAATGCCGGCGAGAAGGATATCGAGCTGATTAAAAACAAAGAAGCAGAAAAGATTCTGACTAAAATAAAAGACAACCAGCATGTAGTGACCTTGGAGATACACGGTAAGACATTTAACAGCGAGAAATTTGCCAAGGAATATCAAAGATGGATGAACACCGGAAAAAGCGACGTTGTATTTGTCATCGGTGGCAGCAACGGGTTGGGAGAAGCGGTTAAAAAACGAAGTGACCAGGAAATCAGCTTCGGTGCCCTCACCTATCCCCACCAGATGATGAAAGTGATGTTGATGGAGCAGATATTCAGGGTGAATAAGATATTGAGGCATGAGAATTATCATAAGTAAAATCACGCAATATAATGATAAAATTGTAACTCCTTAAGGAGAGGTAATTTTACAGCGTAAAATTTAGGAGATATTTCTCGCAGTTTCTTATCTACAGTATAAAAACGGTTCTGTTGCAAAGTTGAATTTATAGTATAATTTTAACAAAAAGGAGTCTTCTGTATGAACTATTTCAGATATAAACAATTTAACAAGGATGTTATCACTGTAGCCGTTGGCTACTATCTAAGATATGCATTGAGTTATCGTGATATATCTGAAATATTAAGGGAACGTGGTGTAAACGTTCATCATTCAACGGTCTACCGTTGGGTTCAAGAATATGCCCCAATTTTATATCAAATTTGGAAGAAAAAGCATAAAAAAGCTTATTACAAAT
>NZ_FNFY01000057.1 GCF_900101075.1 Lacicoccus qingdaonensis
CTCTCAATATAATGTTGGTAGTTTGGGATTTTTTATATTTTCTTATCATGCAAAATAGCACTTTAAACAGGCGCAAATTAACGATTAAAGTGACAACTTGTATGAGAAAAGTATTTATTATTAGGTGAAATAAAATTAAGCTAGTTAACGAGTTACTCCTTTCTTGTTAACTAGCCTTTTATTCTTTATATTACTATGATTTCTAATCAATATTTCGTATTTTCAACTCTTGCTCAAGATAAGGTATCACTTTATTAATAATAATAGCAGTCGCAAAGCTACTTTGCTTATGTGTTAAAGTTCGTGCATTATAAAATGTTAATAAGGCTTTATGATAGTTTATTAACTTACCATTATACTCTTCAGTTTTCAGTACTTCTTGTTCTGCTAAATAATTAATTAGATTTCTACTGAATAATTTTTTATCATCTTTGAAATGGATGTACTTATTGTCTTCGTAATGATTTAATAGCTTGAACAACTTCTCATAAACATTTATTTTATCCTTCAGTTCTTTAACTTCGAATTCTTTAATACAGCTACTACCGATTGGCGTGAGTAACTTATAATTGTGCACATTTTTAATGTCATACAGATATTTTATCTTTTCCTTACCGCATATACACTTGGATTGTCTTCGACGATCTTCTTCAAATCCAACAATATCCCACTCTAAAACCGCATATTCCCAAATGTTCGATATTGAATTTTCTATAATAGAATTAAACAAATTGTAATTTTTAGCCATCTCTAGTCACCCTCTAATTTGTTCTGTTATCGCTTAAATATCAGTAACTGTTTTCGGTGGTGGATTTAGCTTTCAATTTCATTTATAACTTTATATATCGTCGTTCTTGATACCCCAGTCATTTTCTTGATATCTTCACCAGTATAGTTTCTACTTTCATAAAGGGATTTAATCATTTCCTTTTTCTCATTACTTAACGCAGGTCTGCCTCCCTTTCTACCTCTGGCTCTTGCAGATGCCAAACCTTTTTTGGTTCGTTCAGAAAGTAAATTCGCTTCAAGTTCTGCAAAAGCACTCATCATAGTAAAGAACATCTTACCCATCGCATCTTTTGTGTTGATGTTCATATCTATAATCTCCAGATCAATATCGTGGTCTTCGAGATATTGAGAAAGCTCTATTAATTGTTTAGTTGTCCTTCCGAGACGATCTAATTTCGTTAAAACTAATGTGTCACCTTCGCGCATATAATCTAAACATTTATCGAGTTCTGTTCGTTTATACTTACGACCACTGACTTTCTCTGAAAAAATTCGTTCACAACCATGGTTTTTCAACATATCTGTTTGACTATCCAGATTTTGATCTTTTGTACTAACTCTTGCATAACCTATTTTCGCCAATTCTATCGCTCTTTTCATAGATTTTTAATAGATAGCACACTCACCAACTATACTAATCAGCTTCTAAATCACTCTTCTTTTGTACATTAACTCATATACTTTTTTTATTAATTTACACAGATTACATAACAGCAAAGTTAACAATTTTTACAGCTTAAAAATGTACTTTTAATAGAAGTGGATTTTTTTCGTTTAACGGTCGTTAAATATACATTCTGAAATATCAAATCATTATTGATAAAAATATCTGGTTCCCATTGTTCCCATTGATTTTTTAACATATTGAAACAATTAATTTATCCTCTCAAAAAGCCTTTAGCATCAACCTTTTGTATTGATATTGATTAATTATAATATAAGGCTTATAATAAGTGGGAACAATGGGAACCAAAAATTATTTATATTATTTTGAGTATATTTCGAAGTCATATCCTAGGCTGTTTATGACTTCTTTTTTTATTGCGTATACACGAATTCTTTCATACTTTCCCTCAGCAGTTGTAACTGCTAAACTAGATTCAACAGTTTTTCACAATTAAGATCCAACAGTTCTCTACAAATAAGATTCAACAGGTAAGAATCAAAAGCCTGCTTTAGATATACTGAATGAGAGTATATTTAAAGG
>NZ_FNFY01000036.1 GCF_900101075.1 Lacicoccus qingdaonensis
TAGACTGACATAGTGAAATGAGACAGAGATAAAACACCTTCATTAGGCTATCTTCACTCCAAAATCAATTGGAGAGAGGTAGCCTAATTTTTCTTGTATTCTTTCCTCGTTATAATACTTCAAATATTGATTGACACGCGAAATCGTCTCCCCATTACTGAGTGAGTTGTATCTTGTGTATATGAATTCTTCAGATTTCAGATTGGAATGGAACGATTCAATGACCGCATTGTCCCAACAATTACCTCTCCTGGACATACTGCTGACCAGATTATTTTCCGTGACATATGCCTGGTAGGCATACGAGGTGTAGACACTGCCCTGATCAGAATGAATGATGACACCTTCAGGGTATGCACGACGCTTCAGTGCCTCTTTCAAGGTATCCAGCACCAATGGAGTCTGCTGATGATCATACAATTTGGCGGCGACGATTTCGTTGTTGTAAAGGTCCATGATCGTCGATAGATATTTCACAGTCCGTCCATATTGGATGTAAGTGATGTCTGTGACCCATTTCTGATTGGGTTCGGCAGACTGAAAATTACGCTTGAGCCGGTCCGGCGCAATAATGACCGTTTCACCTTGCGCTTTCCATTTCTTTTTCGGTTTCACCCGGCATTGTAGATGATGTTTCTGCATGATGGTCTGAACCGTGTTGCGATGCCGTTTAATCTGGTATGTCCGCTCCAATAACGCTTTCACTTTACGATGGCCATAGCGGTACTGCGTCGACTGACAGATCTCAATAATCGCCTGCTCAACATCTGTCAGTGAGGGTTCAGCCCCTTCTGACTGCCATCGATAATAGTTGGCACGCGGGATTTCCAATGCATTCAGAATCACTGTGATGGTGTACTTCGATTTCATACGTTCAACAAGTTTCAGGACTACTTCTTTTTCAACTCCTTTTTGATCGCCATATACTTTTTTAAAATGTCATTCTCCATTTTCAGATGTTCTAGCTGACGATTTTTCCGCTCATCTTCTGAACGGTCTTCCGGTCCATGTCCGTAGGTGTATTGTTTGCCGATTGGCTGGTCCAATCGATAGAGTTCCCCCTGTCGATACCACCTGACCCAAGTGGAAATCTGGGACTTGTTCTTGATGCCGTATTTCTCCATAATCTCTTGAGTCGTTAATTCACCCGCTATTTTTGCTTTCACTACCGCCCATTTCACATCACTTGAATATACGTTTTTGCCCATGCAAAAACACCTCCGATTGAGTACTTGATTTATTGTACCATCTCGAAGGTGTTTTATACTGTCTCAAATAGTTAGGTTAGTCTAAACGTAGTCGACTGCTGCACCGAGTTTTTCACCGAATAAAAGTTTCGTCGGCTCAAGATGCGAATCTGCATCCAGTCTGTTGCCGAGCTTTGCAGCCTGCCTGCCGATGAACATGATGACGACTGCAGAAAGTATGACTGCAGCATAGCTCATCGCTCCAAAGTTCGTAAAAAACTGTAAAATTTCCTGCCCGGTCGAGAACCCCGCACCAAGTACGACGCCGACGTAGGCAAATCCAATTTTGATTGCGCTCTTGTTATCAGAACTCAAAAAATAACCTCCGTATGTATTTTTGTTATAATATCCTTATAAAACGGACCGAACTAATTTTCATCCAAACACGTTCAAATGTGAAAAATGAAACACAAGTAACATTGTAAACATACTTGTACGCGTTTTGTCAAAGTTGCTTGTGAATTCTGACAAAATTAAAACGTTTACAATTTAGTAGCGGCAAGGGAAGGAGAATTTTTAATGAAAATAAATTCTAAACGGCTTTTGAACCACCTCGACGAGGTCAATATGATCACCGCTGATGGCGAGGGAATGACGCGGCCGGCGTTTTCCGGCTTCGAAGACGAGGCACACGAATGGTTCATCGAAAAATGTAAGGAATTGAATCTGAGAACACACCAGGATGCGTTCGGCAACAGTTTCGCGACCATCGGACCGGAGGATAAGAAGGGGATTCTTATCGGCTCCCATCTGGATACGGTCAATAACGGCGGCAGGTATGACGGGGCGCTCGGTGTCGTGACGGCGCTTGAAGTCGCATTGACGCTGCTGGATGAAAACGCGGCTCTGTCAAAACCGGTCACCGTCGTCGCCTTCAGGGCAGAAGAAATCGGTCTGGTCGGAAGCAGCGTGTTCACGGGTCTGATCGACAGAAGCGACGGGTTCGAAGACCGGCTGAAAGAGATGGGCAGGACAATCGACGCCGTCGATGATTCCATCGGCTACGAGGATTATACGGATTATGTCGAACTGCACATCGAGCAGGGCAAGAATCTGGAAACGAAGAACATCGACATCGGTGTCGTCAGCTCCATCGCCAGCCTGAACCGCATGGTTGTCACTGTGCACGGAGAAGCGGGTCACGCGGGAACGATCGGCATGGAAGAGCGGAATGACGCACTCATGCATACGGCGAAAATACTGACGGAATTCGAACGGATCGTGAAATCATATGGTCCCCCGAATGTCGGAACGGTCGGCCAGCTGGAAGTGTCCCCGGCATCATCCAATGTCATTCCTGGCGAGGTCAGGTTTACCATTGATTTAAGAGGAGACGATATGGATGACCAGCATGCCATCAGGGAAGAGTTCAGAAAATATGTCAGTGACAATCATACAGCCGATATTATCGAAAGTCCGGATAAGGAACCGGCGCATATGTCTGACAAAATCATGGACCACATCAAAGCTTCATGTGATGCATCAGACTTTTCTTATGAGGTCATGACGAGCGGCGCGAACCATGACGCAAACCCGCTGTCCCGACGCATGAACGCCGGCATGATCTTCATCCTGAGTAAGGATGGCGTGAGCCACAATCCGGCAGAGTTCTCTTCGGAAGAAGATATCGAAGCCGGCGCAGAAGTCATGCTCGGCACTGTGCAGCGTCTCCTGGATGAATGACAATCGGAGTTAAATAAAACCCATCTGAAATTCAATACTATATTTCAGATGGGTTTTCTGAGTCTTAATAAAAAATTTACAATCGGAAAATCCATTTTCAAAATATACGCAAAATGGACAGCCATGACCGATTTCTGGAACTTTACACAGAATCAATGAAAATATCCATTGTTTCAGACTGATAATGAGCGGACTGGCTGCCAGTCCGCTTTTTTACATATAATACGACAATCTTAAAGGTGAATTTCTAGGATTCACTTCATTGAAGAGGAGTTTCAAAAACAACCAAAAAGACTTATCAGTTTTGTATATAAATAGAACCGATAAGTCTTTTGTTTATTATCCAAAGAAATGGAGTATTAATTTTTGAAGTAACCTAGGAGTGGTTTTAAATGCACTTTCCTTATTCAGTCTTTCAGTCAATTTATGCGGATCTTTACCGAAAGGACCTATATTTACAAAAGGAGTGTTGAGTGCTTCCATATCTTTGAATGGAATGGTGTAAGTTTCTCCCCATACTGGTGTGTTTGATTCGTAAGTTTTCCAGCTTTCATTATCTCCCTGATAAGCAACATAGCTTAAATCAGAAATGCCATTAAAATAATTTATAACATCAACATCAATATTATTTCCATTAAGTTCGTTCTTGGCATAAGCGGTGATTTCCTGTATCAATTCATCTTCTGTGTTATTGACCGGAGGATAATACGGTGGAGCAAAATAATTTATAGCGATTGGAGCAAGCTCTCTGCATTCTTCCATTAAATCGTCAATAATCAAAGTACTGATTACTCTGTCATCGAGAAATTCATTGCTCATATACAAATCTTTGATCTCACGTACTCTAGCTTCACCCAGTTTTTCAACAGAGTAACTGAGGAGTTCAGTATAAGACATGGTATTGATTTTATAAGGTTTCTTTAGATTATTCGCCTGAGTTATTTTCTCATAGTCAGACTGAAGTTCATTCATGGACTCATTAACCAGTTGAGTATATTTTGTGAATATATCATCAGCCTGCTGTTTTAAAGTGAATACATTTGAAAGATTTGCAACATGATTGGTCGTTTGGGTGGAATAATCATTTTTCAAATCCATAGTTTTCAATGTAATCGGCAGCGGTGTTGTTTCTCCCATATCCGTTTCTTCAAAGAGGTCGGTAAATTCCATGTTCTTAGTTAAATAAGAACTCATATATAAAGCGTTCAAACCTTTTAACGGCTCACCTGCATGTGTTTCTACGCCGTAAAATAGTGTTGCAGGCATAATTTTCCCGATGGATCCGGTGTATATATAATATTTATCGTCATCGGGATGAAGACTGAAGCTCGGTTCGCTATTCATAATCAGACTGTAATTTAATTGATGTCTTTCCCGAACATCATTGAGATAACCAATCGAATGTCTCATGCCTGCTGAGTCCACTTCTTCGTCAGGAACTGTCAAAACGAGTATGTTTACCGGCCATTTTTCATGGGCGGCGACCTCAAGTATATGTAAATGGAGTGCCAACCCCATTTTCATATCCATTATACCCCGGCCGAATAAAAATGCTTCGGACTTAATGTCTTCCTGTATGCCCGTATTGAAATTTTGATTGTTGTTTTTATAGAAGGTTGTCAATTTATCGACATCAAAAGCGATAGATTCATTTTTTCCAAATTCCTCTGTGTGTACTGTGTCAAAATGACTGATCAAAACTACAGTATTTTTATTCGTTTCATTGATATAAGAAGCAGCAAGAGCGTTTCTGGATAAACCACTGTCTATCAGGTCCACATACGTGTTTTCACCCGTTATCTTTGACTCAATTTCATTTTTAAGTTTATATGGAAAGTCGATTTCCCCCTGTGTACCTGATCGACTGTCCCAACTTACCAGCAGTTTTATTAAATCCTCCAGTTGAGATTCAGTTTGCCAATGCATGTAAATCGCCCCTTATTTCTGACTTTTGTAGTATTTTAAAAATCTGCTTTCAACATTATTCAAGTGTATAATCATTTTATTCTTTGCCGCAATAAAGTTTCTCTTTTCAATCGCGTCCAGTATTTCATGATGTTCTTGCAATGCTTTTTCCGCACTTGAAGGCACAGTACTTGAAAGAAGTAAAAAAGCTCTGCTTAAATCATTGTTATATTTGTTCACAACATTTTGCAGTTCCTGATTGTCATTTAAATCTATAAATATTGAATGAAATTCTTTATCAAATTTCATAAACTCTGAGTAATTGTTTTGCATGATGGCATCTTGCTGATTGATAAGGTTTTCCTTTAATTGTTTCAATTTACTTTCGTTTATTTTAGGCAGCACTTTTTCCAGATTGTATACTTCCAGAACCGACCGGATTTCCATGTACTCTTCGGATTTATCTTTTGTAAATTCGGCAACAACCGCAGGTGCACCACTGCGTTGATAAATGAGACCTTCAGCAGCAAGTCTGGATAAAGTATCCCTGAAAGGGGTCCGGCTGATGCCCAATTGTTTGGCATATCTCTCTTCCGGCAGTGTGTCTCCTGCAGACAATTTGCCGGTGAGAATAGATTCTTTGATAATATCGTAGGCTTGATCGGACAATCTGATGGTTTTACTAACCTTTTTCATTTTTACACCTCCATTAAAACAGAATTGATGTTTGAAATTGAATGATCGTTAGAACTAATAAAACGGTATACAGTATACTTTGATTTTATGATAGCACTTTTATTTTAATAATTCTATTCAAATAGTGCTTATTTTGTCCAATTATATGTAAGATTAATAAGATTTATAAGGTAATAGTTATAATTATAAGAAAATTGTAAATATATATTGACTATAAATTCTCCATACTGTATCTTTTAGTATACAGTATACTTGTAAACGATTTCAAAAAGGGGGAAGTACATATGAAACATATTAAAGTTGGTATTTTTCTCATCTTCATCGTTGTGCTCTCAGCATGTGGAAACGGCGCGGATAGTGAAACAGAAGAGTCGGACAGCGGTTCAGGTGAAAGCATCACTTTACAATTGGGTCATGCGTTGTCACCCGGTACACCTGCTGCAGACCAAATTGACGCAGTTGCAGAGAGTGTTTCAGAACAAACAGATGGTCGTGTGGAATTCGATGTTTATCCGGACAGTCAATTAGGATCTGAGACAGAAATGCTTGAACAGATTCAAGTCGGATCGATGCAATCAGGCGCTATAATGGTAGGAAGCATGCAGACATTGGATATGAAGATGGCGATCGAAGATTTGCCTTATATGTGGAACGACATTGAAGATGCAAGAGCAGCATACAGTGGAGAATTTGGTGAAGAGTTAGCTTCCATTATGGAAGAGCAGGGGATGACCCAGATCGGTTATTTGGAGTGGGGCTTCAGACATGTGACGAACAATGAAGGGCCGATAGTTCAGCCTGAAGATCTTGAAGGAATGAACATACGTGTTGCAGAAACTGCATTACGTGTTGATGCATTTGAACAAGTGGGCGCTCTACCGACTGTAATGGCCTTCAGTGAAGTATATGGTGCACTGCAGCAGGGAGCATTGGATGCTCAGGAAAATCCGCTTGCAAATATTGTTGCACCGAGGTTTTATGAAGTGCAGGACTACTTGTCACTGACAGGTCATTTTTATAATACAGTTATGGTTGTGGTTGATACAGACACTTGGGACAGTATATCTGAAGAAGACCAGCAAGTGGTCATAGATGAATTTGAAGCAGCTTCTGAAGAAGTCCAATCAGCCAATGATGAGATGGAAACAGAATATCTTGCTGAATTAGAAGAAAATGGCATGGAAATTAATGACGATGTAGATACTGAAGCGTTCAGAGAGGCAATGTTACCAGTTTATGATGAATGGGAAGAAGATGTATTCGGCGAAGAATTGATGAATATATATCGTGAAGCATCAGGATGGGAAGATTAATTTCTTCCTTTTCTTTTTTCAGGGGGTAGGTTATATGAAGGTGAAAAAAGTCATCGTAGCAATCGTTACAGTTGCAGTTGTTATTATAATGACATTATTGACTTCAACCGTGTTGTTACAGGTTATTACAAGAGCGGTAGGTTATTCAATGCCCGGGACTGAAGAATTTTCGCGTCTGATGATCGTCTGGCTCACTTTTTTGGGAAGTAGTCTGGCTTTTCATGAAAAGATGCATTTGGCTGTTACTTTCTTTGTAAGAAGGTTCAAAGAAGAAAAAAGGAAATATCTGCAGGCGGCAGTCAACATACTAATAATAGCATTTTATATCATAGTTATATATTTCGGTTTCGCATTATCATACACTGCTATGGGATCCACTTCATCAACATTGCAGATTCCTATGGCTGCATTCTATTTATCAATACCAGTAAGCGGTTTGTTTGCGATTTACTTTATATTAACGAATATCTTTGAAAATCCGGTAGAAAATGAGGAGGGTGCAAACTTATGATCATACTGATATTGATATCCTTCTTCTTACTGTTGTTCATGGGTGTGCCCATTGCCTACATTCTGGGAATAGTTACAGTAGTAGCCTTATTCTCTACCGGTGTTTCAAATGAAATACTTGTACAAAGAATGTTTTCAGGTGTGGACAATTTTTCCTATCTGGCCATCCCATTATTCATCTTGGCCGGTAATATCATGGGGGAAGGCGGACTTACCACCAGACTGATGAGGTTTGCTAAAGCATTACTGGGCAAATTACCGGGTGGTACTGCTGTCACTACCGTTGTGACTACTGCATTATTTGGTGCAGTGTCAGGGTCTACTGTAGCGACTACATACGCAGTCGGTTCTGTCCTTGTACCTAAGCTTAAAGAGGAAAAATACAGTAATTCATTCATAGCGAGTGTCATCGGTCCGGCAGGGGTATTAGGATTGATTATTCCTCCGAGTATAACAATGGTTATATTGGGGATTACTGCCGATATTTCAATCGGAGATTTGTTTTTTGCAGGTATTATCCCGGGAATCATTTTAACAACGGTTCTATGTTTCTATGTCGCTTTCATCGCAAAAAGAGAAGGTTTTGGTGAGGTCAATCAAGAGCATATAAGTGGCAAAGAATTGTTCACAACTGCCAGACAGGCAATATTACCTTTACTGGCACCTATTTTCATCCTTGGCAGTATATTTACAGGATTTGCAACAGCCACTGAAGCTGCTGTAATAGCAGTCGCCTATGGATTTGTCCTTGCCATGTTCTACAGGGAATTGACGATTAAAAAGTTTGCTTTAATCATGCAGACCTCAGCGGTGACATCTGCCACAATACTCATAATAATATCATTGGCCAGCGGGTTCACTTATATTTTAACAGCGAACAGAATTCCAGTGGAAATATCAAACTTCTTCCTTGAATATGCTAACTCACCACTGATGTTTTTACTGATTGTATCTCTGATACTTCTAATTCTGGGTACTTTAACAGAGGTGACATCATTGATTGTTCTTTTAAGTCCAATCTTTATGCCGATTTCTCAACAATTTGGAATCGACCCTATACACTTCGGTATGGTGATGATCATGAACTTTGCTCTTGCCAATATCACACCGCCGGTTGGTCTGTCATTAATCGCCGGGTGCAGTATTACAGATAGAAAAATGGGGATAGAAGACACCTTGCCTTATATCCTCCATGTATTTGCAATCATAGGTCTCATGGTATTGCTGATTATATTCTTCCCGGCAATATCGACGTTCCTCCCAAATTTACTAGGAGAGTAGGATAGAATTTATGATCTATAGAACAGATGAAAAAATGGATGTGAAAAATTTACACTGCGGTGAAGGTATCATTGGTATAGAAAAATGTGAAACAGCTTCTCATGACGTACTCAAAGCGGTTGTTAAAGTTAAAGTGCCGGTTGGTGGAAGTATTGGTTATCATCAACATAATGATGACTATGAAGGTTATTATATTTTAAATGGAAAAGGGACATTTCAAGAGAAAGATGGTCATTTTAAAGTGTATGCCGGTGATTTTTGCCTGATACAAAAAGGAGAATCACACGGCATAGTAAACGACGGGTCAGAAGATCTGATCATTTTTGCTGTAGTTCTGAAATAAAATTATAGTTACTCATAAAAGGCAGACTGTATGGTCTGTCTTTTCTATTGCTCCGATTTTACATTAATCAGAAAACTCAGTATAATGAAACCTTATCCTGTAAAAGAAGGAGCTAAAATTTTGAACAGAGAAGCTTGGAAAATTGCGTTTGCCTATACCGGCGTCGTGGTGGGGGCAGGGTTCTCCACGGGACAGGAAATACTCCAGTTCTTTACAAACCACGGGCTGTACAGTTATCTGGGCATATTGATATGAGGACTGATGGTGTTATTCATCGGAAGACAGGCAACGAAGTTCGGTTACCGCATTCAGGCGGAATCACATAAAGCACCAATATTTACGATGTTCGGCAGAGTGTCGGGCACAGTCATCGATTACTTATTCGTCTTTTTTCTATATGGTATCGCGGTCAACATGTTTGCCGGTGCAGGGTCTGCATTCAATGAAAGTTTCGGCGTACCGTTCTGGCTCGGCACATTGATCATGGTGATTTTAATCGTCGTGACACTGATGCTCGACTTCGATAAGATCGTCTCGGCACTCGGTGTGGTGACGCCGTTTCTGATAGCGGTTGTCATCATCATTGCGGTCGTCAACATATTCAATCCGCAGGTTCCGATCGACACGGTCAATGAATTTGCACAGCCGGACTGTACACCGAGCGGACTGTGGTTCGTGGACGGGGCGATGTATGCCGGCTTCACACTGGCAACGGCATTCAGTTTCCTGTCCATCATGGGCGCGAATGCATCCGACCATAACACGGCCGCCCGAGGCGGACTGCTCGGCGGGGTCATTATTACGGTGCTCATGCTGATGATCAACGCAGGGTTAATATCCAATATGGATATCGTGAACGAACTCGCACTGCCGACACTCGTTCTTGCACAGAATATCCATCCGGCGCTTCAGCTGGCCCTCGCAATCGTCATGCTGCTCGTCATATACAACACTGGCGTCGGTGTCATGTATCCGTTCCTGAAACGGTACAGCGAACCGTACACGAAAAAGTATTACACGATACTGATCGTCGCCGCAGTCATCGGCTACTTCCTGAGCTTCGTCGGATTCGTCGAACTCGTCGGCATCGTCTACCCGGCGTTCGGCATACTTGGGCTCCTGATCGGGCTCGGCCTCGCCATCCGCTGGTTTATGAACAGACGATCGAAGAAGAAATTAATATAGTAAAAAAAACTAAGGACAGAACCTGTTGATAGGTTCTGTCCTTTTTAAAGAATATTTTATCTTTTCATCTCAATTTTTAGATTGCAAAAGTGTGCGCAACTCACTTATAGGCATCTTTTCTATGCCCCAAATCTATGATTGATATTAATATTTCTTCATCTTTAATCATTGCGATGATTCTATAATCCCCAACTCTATAACGCCATAATCCTTTGTAGTTGCCTGATAAGGCTTTTCCCTGTTGTCTTGGGTCATCGGTTTCAGCTAAGTTTTTATTTATCCATGATATGAGTAAAGCACTTATATTTCTGTCCATCTTCTTTAATTTTTTTAGTGCTTTTTTCTCAATCTTCAATTTATACTTCATCTGATATACCTAATTCAGCCTTCGCTTCTTCCCATGATACAAACTCAGTATCATCGTCTTCCATGACTTTAACAGCTTTTTTATACATTTCCCGGTCGATTTCATCATCAATCTTTTCTGAGATTATATCTCTGATATAAACGGACATGTTTGTGTTTTTTGCTTCGACAATACCACGTAAAATTTCTTCTTCGCCCTTTTCCAATCGTATTGTAATACTCATTGTAGCACCTCCAATACTTTGTAAGACGATTGTAGCACAAAATCTATATTTTATCAATTATGACGAACATTTCAATAATCTTTCCACTTATCCAGCCATTCTGCCATACGGTTCAAGGCATACTGATACTCATAACCGTACCATTCTTCCTCTAAATCCAATTGTGCCAACTGGAATTTGAAATTACGGAATGGCTTTCTTATGTTGAGAGCCTCCAGCAGAATCGCTCCTGACTCAGCGTTTTGTTCTTCAGAGAAAAGCACTCGTATATCATATGCTTCCGAGCTTGTAATTTCAGGGATTATAATAAAATTCTCTGCTTCATCGCTTTCCCAGTCTATTTCCGGTTCACCTGTCAAAGCTTCCGGTGCATCCAGTAGAATCTCTCCGGTTTTAATATTCAAAACGTTCCTCGTTTCCATACTGTTAAAAAGAAATGCGTCCGCCAGTTCCTCGATCAATTTCATTAACCTCACTCCCAGAAATGAATTGTGCCATTTGCTAATCACCCGATATTAATTCACCTCTATGATAATTGATAAGTGAAAATTACACAATATGATTTTGAGCTGTTTACTAAAATGCCCGAAGGAGTTCTGTTATATGAACCTGACCGATAAGATCGAACCTCACCTGACTTCTGAAGACACTGTCGTCCGCCAGTTTGCACTGGAGGCCGTCAGCACATATCCTTCCACAAAACGGGAATGGCCGGTGCGTCTGATGAATAAAGTCCTGGAACACCCGGAAGAAACGATCAACTATTCGTCCGCTTTAATGAATATGACTCTTACCAGTGAAATCATCCCTTTATTAGTTGAAGGGATAGAAGAAGGGGATGATTTGAATAAACTTCTGCTTAAGCGTCTGGCTGCCAGGTTGCCGCTTGAAGTAAAGATAGAGAACCGTGAAGCACTTCAAAATGTCTTCTCCATGGAGGAATGGTCATTCTTAACCGAATTGGATGAAGCAAAAGAGGAAAAACTCGAACTATGGCTTGTAAATCATCAATTGAGACTGGAGTTGAGTGAATAGTTCGATCAACAATTGTTTGACCGGGCCAAAACGATTGCTTCCATGCAGGCAGAGGAGGACTGGGTTGATACTGAAGAATTAAGAAACATTATCGAAGAACAGAATAAACAACCATATATCAATTTTGAAGGTATCATTGCTATCTATAAAATTGGCCTGATCAAAGAAGAAAGTCTGATTGAAGACATTGCGCCGATGTTGATGAGTGAAGATGATCTTCTACTGGAAGAGCTGAAAAATACACTTGCTGCATTCCAGTCGGACCGGGTTGTGGATGTGGTTGAGCCGCTCGTCACCGGATCTTTTCCCATATTCCAAATCGATGTTATCGCAGGTACACATACACAATCTGCCGTCGCAGCATTGAAACGACTGTATCAGACAGTGGATGGTCTGGATCTTAAATCAGTGATTGTAAAAGGGTTGGCTGAACAGCTGTCAGCAGAAGGACGTCCTGAAATCGAAGATTTTATGACTTATGATAACTACGATGGAATCTTTGATATGGAGGAACTTGCCTACGGCTATTTCAAAGTCATGGGTTATGACCATCCAGAACTTGAAAACTGGAGAGAAAAAACACTCACAAGAATTGAGGATGCCGGAGATCCATCAGATATACTTTCCCATATGGAATCAATAATGCCAACGCCGAAAAAGCCGGTTGTATCCGAAAAACTCGGACGCAATGAACCATGCCCATGCGGCAGTGGAAAGAAATATAAGAAATGCCACGGAAAATAAAATGCTTGCCGGCATTGATGTGCCGGAAAGCCCCGTTAAAATCCTTATGACGCATCCCACGTGTCGGGATGACGCATTAGACGTCTTGTGATGCATCCCACGTGTCGGGATGATGCATTAAACGTCTTGTGACGCATCCCACGTGTCGGGATGACGCATTAAACGTCTTGCGATGCATCCCACGTGTCGAGATGACCCATTAAACGTTTCGTGACTCATCCTAGTCCTCGGGACGAGCCATTAAAAATATATCTGATCATTATAATAAAAAAACTGACCCCATCTACAGAAGTAGGTGGGGTCAGTTTTATCTATATATAGGGTTGGAGATATTAGTGAATGAAGTTATGGTTTGCTGCTTCTGAAGCGGACAGTGTTCTGAATGATTTGCCACCCAGTCCGTTGCTCCAGTTCATTTCTGAGATCATGATGGATCCGTCACCGTTAACCTGCTCAACAACACCAACGTGTCCCATGCCCCAAGCGCCGTTTGACCATGCGTTGGATTGGATGATTGCGCCTTGTGAAGGTGTGTTGTTTACAGATAAACCTTGTGCTCTTGCATTGCCGGCCCAGCTTGAGGCGTTGCCCCAGCTTCCGCTGACAGGTTTGCCTAGCTGCTGACGGCGTTCGAACGCGTACCAAGTACATTCACCGTAAGGGTACCAGTTCGTACCGTATGATGCCGGTGCCGCAGGTGCCTGTGCTTCAGGTTCTTCCTCGACAACAGGCTCTTCTTCTACAACTTCCTCTACAACCGGTTCAGGTGTCGGTTCCGGCTCTGGAGCAGGCTCAGATTCAACTTCTTCAACTACAGCCTCTTCCTCGACAGTTTCCTCCTGTACCGGCTCAGAAACTTCCTCAACGACTTCTTCCTCTACAACCTCAGGCTCTTCAACTTCAGCCGGACGGTTGTCTACAAGATCAAGTACTTTACCAGGGTAAATTAAAACCGAATCCATTTCGTTGTATTCCATGATGTTGTTGTAGCTGACACCAGCTCTGTTGGCAATGCTCGCAAGCGTGTCGCCGCTTTGAACTGTGTAAGTGTCGCCGGAGATGTTTTCCGGTTCAGGTTCTTCCTCAACAACTTCCTCTTCAACTGTTTCTTCTTCTACAGTCTCTTCCTCAGCCGGTGCTTCTTCAACGACTTCCTCTTCAACTGCTTCTTCTTCTACAGTCTCTTCCTCAGCCGGTGCTTCTTCGACAACTTCCTCTTCAGCTGTTTCTTCCTCTACAGTTTCTTCCTCAGCCGGTGCTTCTTCGACGACTTCTTCTTCAACTTCTTCTTCTACAGTCTCTTCCTCAGCCGGCGCTTCCTCAACGACTTCCTCTTCAACTGTTTCTTCTTCTACAGTCTCTTCCTCAGCCGGCGCTTCCTCAACGACTTCCTCTTCAACTGTTTCTTCTTCTACAGTTTCTTCTTCAGCCGGCGCTTCTACAACGACTTCTTCTTCAACTGCTTCTTCTTCTACAACCTCTTCTTCAACAGTTTCAGCTTCAACTTCAAGCTCTTCGGTTTCAGCTTCTACCGGTTCTTCAACCGGCTCTTCTTCTACGACTTCCTCTTCAACCTCAACCACTTCTTCCACTTCTGGTTCAGGCGCTTCTTCGACGACTTCCTCTTCCTCGACAACTTCAACTTCTTCAACAGCTTCTGCTTCGCCGTTAAGCTGAAGTACCTGTCCAGGGAAGATCAGGAAATCTGACAGTCCGTTTGCCGCCATCAGCGCACGGTATGAAGTTCCATGTTCACCGGCGATGCTGTAAAGTGTGTCTCCCGGTTGTACTGTATATGTATCTGCGTCCGTCTGAACGACTTCAACTTCCTCTTCAACAACTTCAGTTTCTTCCTCGACTTCAACCGGTTCAGTCTCTTCAACGACTTCTTCTTCAACTGCACCTTTTATGTTCAATGTCTGATTGACAAGGATCAGATCGCTCGATAAGTTGTTCCATTCTTTCAACTGTTCAACGGAAACGTTATTACGGTTGCCGATGCCCCAAAGCGTATCTCCAGCTTTGACCGTATATGTAGATGGGGACGCAGTATTGATCTTTTGACCGACTGTTATCGTGTCTGAGTTCAAATTATTATAATTTTTAAGCTGATTGACAGTCAGGTTATTTTCCTGGGCGATTTTCCAAAGTGAATCTCCGCCTATGACCGAATATGTACCTTCACCAGTGTCTGCGGACGCATTATCTGTTAAGCCGTATGTAGAAATTGCTGCAGTTGCTGTGAGTGCCGTAATGACCTTTTTCATAATAATAAAATCCTCCCAATGATTTAATATTAATTATTTTGACCAATTGTCTGAATTATTTACAACTTTCTTCAACAGCTCCTATACTAACAGAAAATATGCTGAAAGTTTCATTTGTAACATAATTGTAATGTAACTAAAATATATGTAAAAAAAGCCCTTCTTTTTACACGAAATATTACAAAAATCAGTATATACAACTGCGAAGTTCCTTGAGAAATAAAACCGATCTGACACGGAATTTACCCGATATTAATATTGGGAATATCTTCTCAAGCTGAAGTGGTTTTTGTCTGGAAGGATAACGGGTATAATTGATGGTAGGAAGAAATTTCGAGGAGGTTGAAATGATGACCCAGAAAATGATTACGATATATAACGTCGGCGGCGATTCGACGGAAATCGTCCAGCCGGAAGCAGTGGAGCATCTGATCGGAATCTTCAGCAAGCCGATCGATGAAGCGAACTTCATACACGTCCCTCTGGAACACGGCAGAACATTGCTGCTCAACCCGAATCTGATTACGTCGATATCCATTCAGGAAATCGAGAACAGACAAAATTAAGTGAGAGTGATTCAAGTGGTAAATAAGATTGTACTCAACAACAAGGAAATTGAACTGAACGACTACCAGGAGAAACCGATCTACGCCGAGGGCGAGAAATCAGGTGCAGAGGATGTCGAAGAAATCACGGTGAAGTTTGATGTGACGAAGGATGTCTACAGCGAAACGGCCGGCATCTTATATGAAGGCGTGCTGGATGTGGAAGTACCTGAGAAGAACCTCGCATTCAAAGGGGAGATCATCAACTTCTACAGCGGCATCATCAATCTGTACGAAGCAGAAGATAATATGACGGCGGATGAGTATACAGTGACTTTGAAAAATATTGGCAGATAGAGGGAATGTTATGAAACTGAGCATATTGGACCAGGCACCGGTGTCAAAAGGTTCGAACGCCCGCGGGGCGCTTGCCGATGCGGTGAAGCTTGCGCAGGCAGGGGAAAAATTCGGTTACGAGCGGTTCTGGCTCGCCGAGCACCATTCGATGCTGGCTTTCGCCTCCAGTACACCGGAAATTACACTCGCAGCCATCGGCAGTGAAACGTCAAAAATCAGAATCGGTTCCGGAGCAACATTGATTCCATATTACAGTCCGTATAAAGTGGCGGAAAATTACCATACGCTTGCGACATTGTTCCCGGAGAGGGTGGATCTCGGAGTCGGCCGCGCACCGGGAGGCCCGGCGGAAGCGACCGAAGCTCTGAATAAGGAATATCTTAAAAATGTATATGCGAATCAGGAACGTGTGAGCGAACTGATGGGCTACATCCATCATGACAACCATGCGGAAAAGATCAAGATGAGCCCGCTTGCGGATCCACCGCCTGAAGTATGGATGCTCGGAACGAGTGTGAAAAGTGCAAAGCTTGCAGGTGAACTCGGCATGAACTACTGTTTCGGCTATTTCATGTCGAATGCGGGTGATATGAAGGAAGTCATCGATACTTACAGGAACAGTTTCAAGCCGGCAGTTGAAGGTCAGACACCCCAGGTGATGATCACCGTAACGGCTTTTGTCGCAGAAACAAAAGAAAAGGCAAAAGATGTGGCGATGAGCACTCTCATCTGGGGCATCGAAAAAGAACGGTCATTCGGCCAGAGTGATACGGATGACGGCATACCGAGCATTAAAGATGCAAAAAACTTCGAACTGACGGAAGAAGAGCAGGAAAATGTGGACAGGAGATTAAAATCAATGTTCGTCGGCACGGGCGAAGAAGTTGCCGGCAGGTTAAAACAACTTGCAGAAGCGTATAGTATAGAAGAAATCATGATTTCCACGAACACCTATTCAATAGAAGACAAGTTAAAATCCTTCGAACTGTTGAAAGAAGCGATGGAATGAAAAAACAAGCGCCCGCCAAAAGGCGGGCGCTTAAATTATGCCTGAGCAATCTTCTTTTCAATCTTCCTGATGGCCTCTTCACGCGATATCGTCTTCTCACCATTCAGCCGCTGTGCTTCAGCAACCATCAGCTTCTCTTTAAAGTCGGCAACAGCCTCATCTTTTTTATCTATAGCCTTACCCCTCATCTCCGTTATAATTAAACACGGTCGCGATGAACATTTTCCCGATATTGATCATCGACATTGAAGTTCGGGTGGTGGTGCGGATAGACGTCTTCTTTGTTTTCCATCGTACCACCGACGATGAAGAAGCAGCCGGGACGTTCAAGCAGATAATAGCCGAAGTCTTCCATGCTGGTCTGCGGCGTAATGTCGATGACGTTCTTCTCACCCATGACTTCTTTTTGCAGCCTTGTAATACGGGCAGTCTCGTCTTTATCGTTGACGACGACCGGGTAGCCTCTCGTATAGTCCACTTCGGCAGTCATATCGTAGGCTTTCGCAATGTGCTCCGTCATCGTCTTGATCTTCTCTTCCGCATTATCACGTGTGTCATCATCCAGTGTCCTGACAGTTCCTTTGATCTCGACCTTATCCGGAATGACATTGAAGTTCGGTTCGCCCGTATTGAATGTCGTGACAGATACAACTCCTGACCTGAGCGGGTCGGTATCCCGGCTGACGATCGTCTGGAAGCTCTGGACGAGATTTGTTGCGACCGTCAGCGGGTCCTTGTTGTGCTGCGGCATGCCGGCGTGTCCGCCTTTACCCTGTACCGTAATTTCAAAAGTGTCACCGCTCGCCATGAATGCACCCGGCAGTGCACCCACTTTGCCGAACGGCATCGTCGAGATGACATGGGCACCGAATACGCCGTCGACGCCGTCAAGCGCACCGTCCTCGATCATGAACTTCGCACCGCCCGGAATGACTTCCTCTGCGAACTGATGCAGGAAGACAATTTTGCCTGGTACCTCGTCCTTATTGGCAAATAAAACCTTGGCAACGTGGAGGAGCGTCGAAGTGTGGATATCGTGACCGCACGCATGCATCACGCCGTCGATCTTCGACTTGTACTCGACATCTTTCGCATCATGGATCGGCAGTGCGTCAAAATCCGCACGGAGTGCGACGGTTCTGCCGGGTTTGCCGCCTTCGAGGGTGGCAATAACACCGCGTCCGCCGACTTTCGTTCTGACGTCTTCTACGCCGAGGTCCTTATAGAACTGTGCAATTTTTTCAGGTGTCTTTTCCTCGTGGTGGGATAACTCAGGATACATGTGCATATCGCGTCTGAAATCGACCATATTGTCGAATTCCTGTTCAAGTGCCTTGAATAATTTCTCCATATGAATCGAGCCTCCTGGTTATTATATGATGATATCGTCAGTCACCATCATTTTATCAGAAAAACGTGTTGAAGATAAAAATATCATACTGACTGCATAATGATGAACAATCTGAAATCTCCGATATCTCTATACCCATAAGTGATCACGGTTATTCCAGTCCCTGCTGGGACCGAAATAATATGTAGCATAAATATTCAGATTGTGTTAAATTCATTTCGTTACATATTTTTAACAGTGATGGAGGGTATGAATGTGAGCAGCTACAAATCAAAACACAACAAAGAGGAAACATCATTCGTCAAAAAGAGTTATGACAATGTATGGAAGGAATCGAGACGTACAAAGTCACTGCTCAAGTTTTTCAGTTCAAAGGATATGAAAAAAGCGGTGGAGAACAAAGAGGATGACGATAGCTCGGGTTATCCGCCGTACAATAGATTGCAGATGACCGGTCTGATTTTAGGTCCGTTATTATTCATCTTGACTTTGTTATTTTTAGAGACAGACGGTCTGGATGCCAATGGTATTTTCGTAGTGGCATCAGCCTTGTGGATCGCTACATGGTGGATGACCGAAGCCATTCCGATTCCTGCAACGTCGCTCATGCCGTTGTTTCTGTTTCCGATGGGCGGTGTCATGGACAGTGACCAGGTATCCAGCAGCTATGGCGCAGATATTATCTTTTTGTTCCTCGGCGGTTTCCTGCTGGCGGTGGCGATGGAAAAGTGGAATCTGCATACGCGTGTCGCTTTGACGATCATCCGTGCAATCGGTACCACTTCGGCGACGATTATGCTCGGTTTCATGATTGCAACGGCGTTGCTATCGATGTTCGTTTCGAATACGGCAGCGGTGATGATCATGATACCGATTGGTCTCGCGATCATCAAAGAGGCCCATTCACTGTCGACAGAGGATATGGGCGGTGACGTCACGAAGTTTGAAAAACAGCTAGTTCTTGGAATCGGTTACGCGGGGACGATCGGCGGTCTCGGTACTCTGATCGGTACGCCGCCGCTCATCATCCTTGCTGGCCAGATGAATGAAATTTTCGGCTATGATATGAGTTTTGCACAGTATATGCTGATCGGTGTACCGACAGTCATCATCATGCTGGGCATTGCGTGGTACTTCATGACGTTTGTGGCATTCAAGCACAATCTGAAAGAACTGCCGGGCGGCAGCAAAATCATCAATCAGGAATTTGAGGCACTCGGCAAGACGACGAAAGAGGAAAAATGGGTGCTTGCCATATTCCTCTTTGCAGCATCGATGTGGATCCTGCGCGGGTTCGTCTTTGAACATGTCGCATTTTTGGAGCTGATGACGGACGGTTCGATTGCGATGCTTGCAGCCGTGCTGCTTTTTCTCATTCCGACGAAAAGACAGCAGGGTCGCATTCTTGACTGGTCTGTGGCGAGAGACTTGCCGTGGGGT
Source organism: Lacicoccus qingdaonensis (assembly GCF_900101075.1). Lineage (GTDB taxonomy): Bacteria > Bacillota > Bacilli > Staphylococcales > Salinicoccaceae > Lacicoccus > Lacicoccus qingdaonensis. The sequence continues at coordinate 19,502 of NZ_FNFY01000036.1, forward strand.
GTACTGCTGCTCTTTGGCGGAGGTCTGGCACTCGCTGCGGCGATTGTTGAGACCGGTGTCGACCAGTGGCTCGGTGAACTGCTTGCGAACATCGAAGGCACGCATATCATTGTGATGATCGGAATCGTTTCACTGATGATCCTCTTCCTGACGGAGTTTACATCAAATACGGCGACAGCGACAATGATCCTGCCGGTACTGGCTGGTCTTGCGATGGCAGTGGAAGTGCACCCGCTCGCGCTCATGCTTCCGGCCGCAATGGCAGCGAATTGTGCGTTCATGCTGCCTGTCGGCACACCGCCGAACGCCATTGTCTTCGGTACGGGTAAGGTATCCATCCAGGAGATGGCGAAAGCCGGTTTCGGGTTGAACCTCATTGCCCTGTTATTGATTGTAGTAATTACGTATTTACTGATGCCGATTGTGTACGGCATCGACCTGAATGAATTTCCTTTTTAATAAGTGAAGTTATAAGTCAGTGCTAATTTGTAAAATATCACTGACTTTTTATAATTAAAGAAAAGGCGCGAATTTCAAGCTTAAGTTAGCCACTAGGGTATGACCCTAATCCAGAGTTTGTGAAAGCCCTCTGATGTCTTATGGCTGGGCTCTTCCTCCCCCGAGGGGGAGGAGAAAAATTTACACTAGGCGCTATGTGCCGGTTGTGTATGTTGCATTGCCTGGACAAAACGCTCATGCGGTGTCCGGTATCCCAGGATTTTACGGGGATAGTCATTCATCCATCGTTGAATGCGCTGTATCTGTCGGTCACTGATTGATGAAATCGACTGGCCTTTCGGGATGAACCGGCGAATGAGCTTATGCTGGTTCTCGCTGGTCCCGCGTTCATATGAAGCGAACGGCCGGGCAAAGTAGACGTCTGT
>NZ_FNFY01000058.1 GCF_900101075.1 Lacicoccus qingdaonensis
AAGAAAAATTAGGCTACCTCTCTCCAATTGATTTTGGAGTGAAGATAGCCTAATGAAGGTGTTTTATCTCTGTCTCATTTCACTATGTCAGTCTAATAATTCTGTGTTCTTTAATTATCTTCCGCTAAAATAGTCGATCTAATTTTCTTCTTTCAACAACAGATCGTTCATGTCATCCAGATTATACGTGATATTGATGTAATTCGCATCCGGTACATTTTCGATATAATCTTCTTCACCCGCCGGATGGATTTCAAGGAATTCACTGTCGTTGTAATACGCGATATCCACAGTCTGGTTGACTGCATATTCCAAATCACTGTCATATGGGATGCCCCGTGTAGTTGCGAGGTTGTCCATTGCGGTGAACGCACCTTCCTCGTTGACGCCCTGATACATGAACAAGTCCTTATCTGTAAATTCTGATGTATCGAGTACAATTTCTCCTTCAACCGAATCGAAGACGGATGCTTCGGAAGAAGTGTCTTCATCTGCTTCTTCGCCGTCATCCGATCCGGAGTCCGACCCGTCCTGTCCGGCAGCCTCTGCCTCCGCTTCATCTTCAGGTACGCTTTCCCGTTCGGATTCGGCACCATCCAGCACCTCGTCGGTGAATACAATCGCATCTTCATTATTCTGGTTGAAGCTCAATTTCACGTGTGTCGCTTCCGGCACTTCTTCGATCAGCACCGGCATGTTGTCGACATACAGATTCGTCTGGATGAATTCCTCTTCATTGTAGTAGGAAACATAGGCAGGACGCGTCAATGAATAGTCCGTCCCTGCATCATACTCCATGAAATCAGAAGTCCGCATCTCTTCGTTATCGGACTTCCCGCCGTTATAGTTGATGTAATAGCCTTCTTCAATCTCCGCATCATTCAAAAGCGAATCCTCTCCGCCTTCATCATTGCTGCATGCAGCGAGTACGAAAAGTATCGGTATTGTAAATAAAATTCTCAAACTAAAGTTCATCACGTTATCCTCCAACCATTATTTGATCATTACAATATACATCTTCTTATTAATGGCAGTGAATGTCAAAAGAGCCGGTGGATATTGTCATGATAAAAATAATTAGTTTAAATCCCACCACTTGGAATGAATCATTATGAAGTTGATTCATTGTATAAAACATTTAAGTCACTGTTGATCAGGGTTGGCTTTAATTTTATTATTTAAATCGTCCTTATACTTCGGCTTCTCAACCAGAGTAAGCACTTCCTCAAGCAATAGTAGATATTTTAATTTTTCTTTATCATCTACTTTAATAATTTTTATAGTTATTTCATTATCTTCATCCGTGAGTTGTTTAAAGAGTTGATAACGCTCAGGTGCATCCACATTATTATTCGATTTATCGGATTTTTGAAAATGCCTTCTTAATCGTTTGTATGCTGATGCTTTACTCATACCTATATAGAATAAATCTTTTTCTTGCTGGCCCTTTTTGTTGACGTAAATTTTGTAAATTCCTTTGATTTCACGAACATTTTGATCCTCGGGTATTCTTTTTTTAATCTCTTCCCTTACTGTCGATAAATCTACAGTGCCATTCGCATTTCTTGAAAACTGTACTGTGAAAGATATTTCTTCCTCAGACTGTAAACCTAATTCCCTTAACATATCTTCCTTAATTTTTTTTAAGGTACTGTCCTTCATAAAAAAACTCCTTATAAAATTACATTTAGTTATACTTACTTCTATATTAATACACTCCTTTCACTCATAGAAACAATAAAAACTCCCTTCTGCAAAATAGTATGATTTTCTCAATTCAACTCCCCTCAATGATGACATTCTTCTCATAATGCAGGCGTTGCCGGTCTTCCATCAGCTGTTGTAACCGTCAAGTAGGATTCAACACTTTATCACAAATAAGACTCAACAGTTAACCGCAATTAAGACTCAACACTTTTCTCTTCAAACAAAGC
>NZ_FNFY01000001.1 GCF_900101075.1 Lacicoccus qingdaonensis
AGGCTCCCCTTATTTAAGACGGGCCATCTGGCAAGCTGCATTTGTAGCCAGCAACCAGGACCCTGCGTTAACTGCGTATTACCAAAAATTACGCAACAGAGGCAAAGTACATGGGACAGCTGTCGGTGCCGTCGCACGGAAGCTCACACACATCATCTTCGCGATAATGCGGGATAAGAAACCTTACAAGCCCCACTAACCACTGGATGGATAATCACCAACCACAGGGGCCGCCTGATTAAAATTTGTATTTAATCGGGTTTATTTGACGTGCTTAATTTAGCTACTCATTATTTACTCAATCACTCCCAATATAACCTTGACTTTTTATAGCTGGTCTAAGATATACATTCTCTTCATTTATATTATGTACGATTGTGAGGAAAAATTCAATCAAATCAAATTCACGAACTTTCACCCTGATAAACACCCGTCATCGTTCGTATATACAAACATTAAAAATAAAAGTAATTAAAACGTTCGTGATTTATGTTGAATTTGAGTTCTTTAATTGATAAAATGAAAGAGAACATTCGACTTTAACAACTTAACAGTATACAGGAGGATGAATGATGGTCGTTGGCATTATTATGGGCAGTTCTTCGGACTGGCCGACTATGAAACTTGCAGCAGATATGCTTGAGGAATTTGGTATTGAGTATGAAGCGAAAGTTGTCAGCGCACACCGCACACCGAAAGACATGATGGAGTACGCAGAAAACGCACAACAGAACGGAATAAAGGTCATCATCGCCGGCGCAGGGGGTGCCGCGCACCTGCCGGGCATGGTCGCGAGTATGACGAACGTCCCGGTCATCGGGGTTCCGATCGAATCGAAATCGCTGAAAGGGATGGATTCTTTATTATCCATCGTACAGATGCCGGGCGGTATCCCGGTCGCGACGGTTTCGATCGGGGACGCCGGCGCGAAAAATGCCGGCATTCTCGCAGCTAAAATGCTTGCAATTTCAAATGAAGATGTCAATCTGAAACTGACAGAATATACGAAATCATTAGAGGACAAAGTGGAGGCTATGCAGAATGACCTTAACTGACAGAATTTATCCGGATCAGACGATCGGCATCATCGGCGGCGGCCAGCTTGGTAAAATGCTGGCACAGTCGGCGCTCCGCATGGGCTACAAAGTGGCGGTGCTCGACCCGTCCGCGGACGCACCGGCAAGTGCGACGAGCCATCTGTTCATCAATGCAGCATTCGATGACGAAGAGGCGCTGAAAGCACTCGGGGACGCATCCGACGTCATCACTTACGAATTTGAAAATATCGACGGCCCGCTGCTGAAAGAAATGGTCGACAAGTATTACGTGCCGCAGGGAGCGGACACATTGCTCACGCTGCAAAACCGTGAGGACGAAAAAGACGCCATCAGAAACTCGGGCGCAAAAGTCGTCCCGTTCGTGAAAGTCACAAACGACGAAGATGTGAGAGCGTTCGCAGTACACGAAAACTACCCGGTCATCGTGAAAACGGCCACCGGCGGCTATGACGGCAAGGGCCAGTACCTCATCGAGTCGGAAGCGGATCTCGAAGAAGAGAACATTCCATACGGCGACACAGAGTTTATTGCCGAGAAGTATTTGGACCTTGAGCGTGAAGTGTCACTGACGGTTGCTAAAAACGTGTCAGGCGAGGAAATCATCTTTCCGCTGCAGGAAAATCTGCACAGAAACCAGATTCTGTACCGCACGATCGCACCGTCACGGGTCGACTACCAGAAAGCGGCGGAAGAGGAAGTTTCCAGGATTATGAATAAACTGCATTTCACCGGCGTGTTCACAGTCGAATTTTTCATCGATAAGGCAGGCGTACTGTACGTCAACGAAATCGCACCGCGGCCGCATAACTCAGCGCACCATACAATCGAGTCATGCAGCATTTCACAGTTTGACGCGCACATCCTTGCGGTGACGAACCAGCCGCTGCCTGAAATTGTGCAGCATAAACCGGCAATCATGATGAACCTTCTCGGCCAGGATCTTGACCGTCTGGATAATGACTTGTTCAACCATCCGGAATGGCACGTGCATCTTTACGGCAAGACAGGAAGAAAGCCCGAACGTAAAATGGGGCATGTCACATTGCTGACAGACGATATAGAAGCAGCTTTAAATCAATTAAAGACGGATTTTGAAAAGGAGCAGACGATATGACACTGCTGTATGAAGGTAAAGCAAAACGCATGTTTGAAACTGATGATCCTTTTATATTAAAAGTCGAGTACAAAGATGAAGTGACTGCAGGCAACGGCCAAAAGCACGATTTCGCACCGGGCAAAGGGCGGCTGAACAATCTGATTACATCAGAAATGTTCGAACGGTTGGAAAATGCAGGCATCCCATCGCACTTTATCGAATGCATAAACGACACGACGCAGATGGTGCGACGGGTCGAAATCATTCCGCTGGAAGTGGTTGTACGTAACCTCGCCGCCGGCAACATCACCAAGAGACTGGGTTTTAGAAAAGGTGCGGAGTTCGCGCCGCCGCTCATCGAATTTTATTTGAAAGATGACGCCCTCGGTGATCCGCTGATCAACCGTGCGCATGTAATCCAGATGGGTATTGCCGATAACGATGAAATTGATGAGCTCAAAAAGCGGGCGAATCAGATCAATGTGGCGCTGATTGATATTATGGAACAGATGGGGCTGCAGCTGGTTGATTTCAAAATTGAATTCGGCCGTGATACGAGAGGCAACATTTTACTGGCAGATGAAATTTCACCGGACACATGCCGCATATGGGACGCTAAAACGGGTGAGAATTTCGACAAGGATGTATACCGGGAAGATACGGGTTCCATCATAGATACTTATCAGAAATTTTATGAAAAAATGGAGGCTACAAAATAATGAAAAAGATTGAATTGATAATAACTTTACAGACGCAGGTTTTAGATACCCAGGGTGAGGCATTGGACCGTGCGGTCAAAGATATCGGGCATGATGAAATTTCAAATATACGTGTGGGTAAAGTCCTTTATTTTGATATTGATGAGACGGATACGGACAAGATTGACGAAATCGTCAAATCGATGTCAGAGCGTTTGTTTGCAAACACTGTCATTGAAACTTATAATTATAAAATTTTAGATGAGGAGACAGTATAATGAAATTTGCAGTAGTGCGTTTTCCAGGATCCAACTGTGACCGTGATTTATACAACGCAGCGGTAAAAGTCGGCGCGAAAGCGGAATATGTAGACTACCGCGAGACGTCACTCGACGATTTTGACGGCGTTCTGATTCCGGGCGGATTCTCGTTCGGGGATTACTTAAGAACCGGTGCGATGGCAGGTGTAGCACCGATTACAAAATCAATTAAAAAGGCGGCGGACGAGGACAAACCGGTTCTCGGCATCTGTAACGGATTTCAGATTTTAACAGAGATCGGTCTGCTTCCGGGTGCACTCATTCATAATACAGGGCATACGTTCATATCCCGCAATGAGTCGCTGAAAATTGTTAATAACAATACAGGATTCACGAAGAACCATGCGGAAAACGAAGATGTGGTTTATCCGATCGCCCATGGTGAAGGGTGCTATTACTGTACAGATGAAACTTACGAAGAACTCAAAGACAACAACCAGATCATTTTGACATATAATGAAAATCCAAACGGCTCCATAGGAGATATTGCCGGAATCATCAACAAACGTGGAAATGTACTCGGTATGATGCCGCATCCTGAACGTGCACTTGAAGCGGTTCTCGGCAGTGATGATGGCTTAAGATTATTCGAAAATATTAAATCCTGGGAGGAAAATCATGACACAGTTCGTTGAACCAACTGAAACAGATATCAAAGAGCAGGAACTATATAAAGAGATGGGCTTAACAGACGCTGAGTATGACAAGGTTGTGTCTATTTTAGGCAGACAGCCGAACTATACGGAAATCGGTATTTTTTCTGTAATGTGGAGTGAACATTGTTCATATAAACATTCAAAACCATTTTTAGGCCAGTTTCCGACATCAGGCGAGCAAGTATTAATGGGACCGGGTGAAGGTGCAGGCGTTGTGGATATCGGTGATAATCAGGCGGTTGTCTTCAAAGTGGAGTCCCATAACCATCCGTCAGCGGTTGAACCGTATCAGGGTGCTGCAACAGGTGTCGGCGGGATTGTGCGTGACATCGTGTCCATGGGTGCACAGCCGATCGGTTTACTTAACTCTTTGCGTTTTGGTGAATTGACAAATAGAAACAACCGCAGGTTACTGCGTGGTGTCGTGAGCGGCATTGGCGGATACGGCAACAGTATCGGTATCCCGACAGTGTCCGGTGAAGTTGAGTTTGATCCATTTTATGATACTAACCCGCTCGTCAATGCGATGTGTGTCGGCTTGATTGATCATGATAAAATTCAAAAAGGGACGGCTAAAGGCGTCGGCAACAAAGTCGTTTACGTTGGTCTGAAGACTGGCCGCGACGGCATCCACGGTGCATCTTTCGCATCGGAAGAACTGTCGGAAGACTCCGAAGCAAAACGTCCGTCCGTGCAGATAGGTGACCCGTTCACCGGCAGAAAATTGATGGAAGCAACACTTAAGGCCATCGATATGCCCGAGTTGGTCGGCATACAGGATATGGGGGCTGCGGGATTGACTTCATCCAGTTCAGAAATGGCGGCGAAAGGTGATTCAGGCATTACTCTGTACCTGGATAAAGTACCGACGCGTGAGGATGGCATTTCCCCATATGAAATGATGTTATCCGAGACACAGGAGCGCATGCTGCTTGTAGTGGAAGATGGTTCTGAAAATAAGTTCCTTGACTTATTCGATGATATGGAACTTGACAGTGCTGTCATTGGTGAAGTAACGGATAATGACCGTCTGCTCTTATATTATGAAGAAGATTTATATGCAGATATTCCGGTTCAGCCACTATCTGAAGAAGCCCCGGTTTATATATTGGAAGGACAAGAACCTAAAGAGGACGCAGAACGCGGGGATTATTCAAATGAAGATCTGGATGCGGTATTCAAATCATTGATTTCTCATCCGACAATGGCGTCCAAAGACTTCATTTTTGAACAATATGATAACCAGGTGGGCGCGAATACAATTCAAAAATCAGGATTTGGTCCCGGCATTGTCCGTGTTGAAGGAACGAATAAAGCAATCTCGATGACGATTGACGGTAAAAGCCGTTATGTTTATGCGGATCCTTACAACGGAGGTAAAGAAGTGGTGGCGCAGGCTTTCCGTAACATTATCGCAACAGGGGCAACACCGCTTGGGATGACGGACTGCCTAAACTACGGTTCACCTGAAAAACCTGAAATTTACAATCAGCTGGATGAATCGACAAAAGGCATGGCAGAAGCGTGCCGTGCACTTCAGACACCGGTCGTATCCGGTAACGTGAGCCTTTACAATGAGACGAAAACAGCAAGTATACTCCCTACACCGGTAATCGGCATGGTCGGATTGATTGAAGACATTGAATTTTTGAAAAGTGATAAATTGTCAGAAGGAGATTCAGTATATCTGGTCGGTGATTTGAAAAAGCAGTTCCAGGGCTCCCAGATTGAAAAGCTGATCGATGGTGAAATTCGAAAAACTGTACGTGAAATCGACCTTGAGCTTGAGTACAAGCGCGGAATACTATTGAAAGATATGTTCGTCAGCGGAGACATCCATAAAATTGCACCGCTTGGGCGGGGCGGCCTGATCGTTAAACTGGCACAGCTGGCAAACCATTACAATCTGGGAATGGACATTGATATCGATGTACGGGGAGACCTTTTGTTTTCTGAAAGTGCATCGAACTATGTTGTGGTTGCACCGGGCGGTTTGAATATCGAAGGTGCGGCAGAAATCGGTAAAATCTCAGGAAATGCATTCAAAGTCAGCGCACAAAACTTCAATGTCGATTACGATTTAGAAGAAATAAATGCAGCTTTAAAGGGGGCAATTCCGGAATGCATGAGTTCAGTGGACTAAATGAAGAATGTGGAATCTTCGGCATCTGGGGACATCCGGAAGCGAGTGAACTGACATATATGGCACTGCACAGTCTGCAGCACCGCGGGCAGGAAGGCGCAGGAATCGTGACTTCCAGCGGGGACTATCTGTTTGGCGCCCGCGGTATGGGACTTTTGACAGAAGCTTTGTCAAAAGAACAGCTCGAATCCCTGAAGCCGTTTCCTCATGCGATCGGTCACGTACGATATGCAACAACAGGCGGCAGTGAACTGTCAAACGTCCAGCCGTTTCTATTTAAAAGTCATACAGGTGACCTTGGTCTGGCTCATAACGGTAATCTGGTCAACGCGATAAATGTGCGGCGGGCACTGGAAGACGACGGTTCAATTTTCCAGACGACTTCCGACTCCGAAGTGTTTGCGCACCTGATGCGACGTGAAAATGGAACGGATCGTAAAAGTAGAATAAAAAAAGTCCTGAAGCAGTTGAAAGGTGCATTTGCGTTTGTCATCATGCATGAAGACAGTTTAACGGTGGCACTCGATGACCACGGTGTGCGTCCTCTGATGCTCGGTAAAAAAGACGGTTCATATTGCGTTGCGAGTGAAACGTGTGCGTTCACAGCCATTGGTGCGGAGTATATCCGTGATATTGAAGCGGGTGAGCTGATAACGATTACTGATGACGGCATCGATTATGACTACTATACGGATCAGACTTATCCAAACTTGTGCTCGATGGAGTATATCTATTTCGCACGAGCGGATTCCGAGTTTAGAAATACGTCGACTTACCGGATCCGCAAGGAGCTCGGACGGGCGCTCGCCGATGAGATGGATGTTGAAGCGGACATCGTCATCGGTGTGCCGGATTCCTCACTTGCTGCGGCGAAAGGTTTCAGTGAAAGAGTCGGCATTCCTCAGGAGCAGGGACTCTTAAAAAACCGTTACGTCGGCAGAACGTTCATCTCACCCGGCCAGGAAGCCCGGGAACGCGCGGTGCGCATGAAACTTTCGCCGGTGCGGGATATCGTTGAAGGCAAACGGGTGATTGTCATCGATGATTCGATTGTGCGCGGCACCACGAGTCGTTTCATTGTCAAAGCTTTGAAAAAAGCGGGCGCAAAAGAAGTGCATATGGGTGTTTCATCGCCGCCGCTTAAAAACCCGTGCTATTACGGTATTGATGTATCGACACATGCGGAAATCATTGCCAGCAGAAAATCTCCGGATGAGATCCGGGATGAAATCGGTGCGGACTCACTGACATATCTGTCTGTTGATAAAATGCATGACGTCTATCATCAGTTCGGCTCCAAAGGCCAGTGTGATGCATGCTTTACAGGTAATTATCCGATTGATATCGAAGAGGCGATACTGCCTCAGGAAAAAGATCTGAAACAAAAAGGAGTGTAGTGATGAGCGAGCAATATAAAAAGGCCGGTGTGGATATTGAAGCGGGCTATGCGGCAGTCGAGCAGATGAAAAGCCACGTCAAGAAGACGGTGCGTCCTGAAGTGCTGGGCGGTCTCGGCGGTTTCGGCGCGGGATTCGATCTGTCACAACTTGGTTTGAAACAGCCCGTGCTCGTGTCCGGCACCGACGGTGTCGGCACGAAACTGAAACTGGCAATTGATTATGACAAACACGATACCATCGGTATCGATGCCGTTGCGATGTGCGTCAACGATATTTTGACGACGGGTGCGGAACCACTCTACTTCCTGGACTACATAGCGGTCGACAAAGTGGTGCCGGAACGCGTTGCAGATATCGTAAAAGGCGTGTCGGACGGCTGCGTTGATGCCGGCTGTGCTTTGATCGGCGGCGAAACGGCGGAGATGGGCAGCATGTACGGCGAAGGTGAATATGATATCGCGGGATTTGCGGTCGGCGCGGTCGAAAAGGATCTGTACATCGACGGTTCGACTGCGAAACCGGGTGATAAGATCATCGGCCTGCCTTCGAGCGGCGTGCATTCGAACGGCTACAGCCTCGTACGCAAGCTGATTGCCGACAACAATATCGACATTGAAAAAGAAACGCTGGACGGTGATAAGCTGATCGATCTTCTGCTTGAACCGACGCGTATCTACGTGCGCCAGGTGCAGAGTCTGATGGAGAAGGTCGATGTCAAGGCGATGAGCCATATTACGGGCGGCGGCTTCATTGAAAACATTCCGCGTGCCCTTCCGGAAACACTCGGTGCTGAAGTGTCGGTTGAAAACATCAGGCTTCCGAAAATCATCGACTGGCTGCTTGCGCTCGGCAGCATAGAGGCCGAAGAAGCATACAATGTCTTCAATATGGGCATCGGTTTTATTCTTGTAGTCAATGCTGAAGACGCAGATCAGGCGCTTGACCACCTACGTTCAGCCGGTGAAGAAGCGGTGCTGATCGGTGAAGTGACGGATAATAAAGGAATCACTATACATGACTAAGACGCGTGTGGCCGTGTTCGCCTCAGGCGGCGGCACAAATTTTGAAAATCTGGTGAACCAGCAGGAAGAGGCGGGCATTGAAATTGTTGTGCTCATTTCGGATTATAATCCTGCGTATGCGATTCAGCGTGCGATCAATAGAGGGATCGACTACATCGTTGTCGAGCGTGAAAAGTATGATTCGAGAGCGGATTTTGAGAAGGATATGTTGAGTGTTTTGAAGATGTATCAGGTCGAGTATATTTTGCTTGCGGGGTATATGCGCATCCTGTCGGCGGATTTTATCAGCGAGTATCCGCGGCGGATCATCAATATCCACCCGTCGATGCTGCCGGATTTCAAAGGGGCGAACGGCATCGAGGATGCGTTCAACGCAGGTGTCACAGAGACGGGTGTCACGGTGCACTTCGTCGATGCGGGCATCGATACGGGTGAAATCATCGCGCAGGTGCCGGTTGAAATTGCACCGGATGATACTTTGGCAGATCTGGAATATAAGATTCACAGTATAGAACATCAGCTTTACCCACAGGCAGTGAAAATGGTTTTAGCTAAAGCAGAGGAGGACAAACAGTGAAAGCATTGATCAGTGTTTCCAATAAGGCAGGTCTGGAGCATTTTGTTAAAGGTCTGATCGACGCAGGCTATGAAATTTATTCCACGGGCGGGACTTACGATAAGATTAAAAGTTTCGGCTATGAAGTGCGCGGTGTGAGCGATCTGACGCAGTTTGAGGAAATTATGGACGGGCGTGTGAAAACACTGCACCCGAAAGTGCACGGCGGCATATTGGCGGACCGTGATAACGCGTCGCACGTCGAAGATATGCAGGCGAATGATATCGAGGCGATCGATCTGGTTGTCGTCAACTTGTACCCATTCAAGGAAACGGTCGCGAAGGACGGTGTGACGGAAGCCGAAGCGGTGGAAAACATCGATATCGGCGGACCGACGATGCTCCGTGCGGCGGCGAAGAACTTCAAGCATGTGACGACTGTCGTCAATCCGCAGGATTACGAGGAAGTGCTTGACAAGATTGCGGCGGGGACGCTGGATCTTGAGTACCGCCGTCAATTGAGCGTCAAAGTGTTCAAGCATACGGCTGAATATGACAGTGCGATTGTGAGTTATTTTAAAGGCAGCGAACGTACTTTGCGCTACGGTGAAAACCCGCATCAGGATGCGAAACTTGTCAAGACGACAGATGACCGGAATACGATTTTGAACGCGGAAGTACTGCAGGGCAAACAGCTCAGCTACAACAACCTGCGTGACGGCGACAGCGCCTTCGGCCTTGCCAAGAAGTTCGATATTCCGGTCGCGGTTGCGGTGAAGCATATGAACCCGTGCGGCGTCGGAACGGGCGAGACGATGGTCGAGGCGTTCAACAATGCGTATGAAGCGGATGACCAGTCGATATTCGGCGGCATCATCGCGTGCAACCGTCCGGTGGACAGGGAAGCGGCGGAAGCGATGAGCAAGATCTTTCTTGAAGTGATCATCGCACCATCGTATACGAACGGTGCGCTTGAAGTGTTTGATAATAAAGAAAACCTTCGTCTCCTTGCGGTGGATTTCACCGAAGATCTGGACGGTGATGAATTTGTCAGCGTGTCCGGCGGGTATCTCTTGCAGGACCGCGATACGGGTAAGTTGAATCCTTCCGAAATCAATGTGGTGACTGAAGCGGAACCGACTGAAGCTCAGATGAAGGCTCTGGCGCTTGCATGGGAAGTTTCCAAACATGTGAAATCGAATGCGATTGTGCTCGCGAATGATAAGCAGACAGTCGGTATCGGTGCAGGGCAGATGAACCGTGTCGGTGCATTGAAAATCGCGGCGGAACGTGCAATCCACCTGGATGACAGCGTCGTGCTTGCGAGTGACGGATTTTTCCCGATGCCTGACTCGGTAGCGCTCGCTCATGAACACGGCATCAAGGCGATCATCCAGCCGGGCGGCTCGAAACGCGACCAGGAGTCGATCGATTTCTGCAACGAACACGGCATGGCGATGGTATTTACCGGCATGCGTCATTTTAAACACTAGAAATTCACGGATATATCATTTTGTGATGGAGGCTAAAAAAATGAGAGTAGCAGTAATCGGCAGCGGCGGCCGTGAACACGCAATCGTCAGAAAGGTGCATGAATCGCCGTCTGTCAAAGGCATCGTGGCCATCCCCGGCAACTATGCCATGAGAGAGATCGCAACTGTCATCAGCAGAGTCGGCGTAACGGATTTCGAGGAAATCGCAGGCATCTGCATCGATGAAAACATCGACTGGGTCATCGTCGGACCGGAGGCGCCGTTATCCGAAGGACTTGCCGACTATTTGGAAGACGAGCACGACATTAAAGTGTTCGGCCCCCGGAAGCTCGAGGCACAGCTCGAATCGTCGAAGGCATTTTCCAAGGACCTGATGGCGAAGTACGATATTCCGACGGCTAAATATGAAACGTTTGAAGACTACGGGGCGGCGTCTGCATACGTCAAGCAGGAAGGCGCGCCGATCGTCATTAAAAAGGACGGCCTTGCCGCTGGCAAGGGCGTCGTCGTCGCAATGGATATGGACACGGCGCTTTCCGCACTCCATGAAATGCTTGTGTTGAGCAGTGGGCAGGTCGTCGTCGAAGAGTTTCTGGAAGGCGAAGAGTTCAGCCTGATGGTGCTTGTGAACGAAGAGTTCGTCCATCCGTTCGAAGTCATGGCGCAGGATCATAAGCGCGCATTCGACAACGACGCCGGCCCGAACACAGGCGGCATGGGTGCCTACGCGCCGGTCACGCATATCTCAGAAGAAGTGCGTATGGAGGCGGTCCGTGAAATCGTCGAGCCGACGGCCCGGGCAATGGTGGAAGAGGGCCTCAGCTACTTCGGCGTGATGTATCTCGGCGCCATCGTCACAGCTGACGGCGTCAAAGTCATCGAGTTCAACGCGCGGTTCGGAGACCCGGAGGCCCAGGTGCTGATGAGCCTACTTGAATCAGACCTCGGCGAAGTGCTGGAGAATATGTATAATAAAAAACCGTTCGCCCTCGAGTGGCGGCCCGGCTTCGTGGCTGGTGTGATGCTCGCGAGCAAAGGATATCCGGGTGAGTACACGAAAGGCAGCTCAGTCCGCATTCCGGAAGATCTGGCTGCCCAGTGTTTCATCAGCGGACTGAGCGTCGGGGAGGCCGAGTCCATCGTCACATCCGGCGGCCGCGTTTTACTCGTCTCCGGATACGGCAGGACAATCGATGATGCGGTGAAATCCGCATACGACTGCGTCGACCGCATCGAATACGAGACAGATACATTATTTTACAGAAAAGACATCGGATCTAGAGCGATGAAATAGATGATTGAAGGGCACCCGCATGAACTGCGGGTGTCTCTTTTGTAGTGGCTGTTGAACTTTCTGTGAGAACTCGTGAGTGTTGCGAGTACCTGTTAAAAAGTTAACGGAGCTTCGAATCGGAAACGAAGCGTTGATAGACTTGCAGCGGAGCTTCAAATCGGAATCGAAGCTTTGATAGACTTGCAGCGGAGCTTCGAAATGGAATCGAAGCTCCGCTGAATCCCAATAAAATATTAGCACCCCGAAATCCGCACAAAAATAAGGCACCCTCCGCATAAGGGTGCCTTATTGCATAAAGCCGAATCCTGAATCTGTGAAGCCAAATCTTGAAACTAATGCTATTCAAAGGCGTCGTTAAGCTCTTCTTTCGTCTTTTCGACACCGCGTTCCTTTTTGTCATCTGAATCTTTGGACTCATCGTTCGAGTCGCGTTCTTTATCTCTTTCACGTTCACGTTTTTCTTCTTCGAATACGTCTTTCTTCTCTTTATCTCGTGTCATCGTGAATCACTCTCCTGAGAGAATATCAATATATTATATTATCATCTGTACTCAATATATACCCAGTGATTTTCCATATAAACATTCAAAACATAAATATTGGAAATAAAATCCGTCGGGCAGGAATATGAAATTTGAACGGCTTCAATAATGCAATATCCGTCAATTTAAACTATAATGGTGAGGGACTGAGGTGAACACTATGTTTAAAAAATTGAGAAGCCAGAGTGAAGTACATATCAGTTTATTGCTTGGCTTATTTTTTGTAGTTTTAGGGATTTTTATTCTGTTCAATACGGGCAGGATCCGCGGCACATCTGATACGAGCCCGGTGGATGAGGAGAGTATCGAGACGGTGCTCGACCTGATCAACGCATTTTTCCTTGAAGTGACGAATATGCTGTCCATCATCATTGGTGGTTTCCCGATCATTGCCGGCATTCTTCTTATTCTGTTTGGTGTCTTTATGTTCAAAGTCGGACAGACTGTAAGGGATACGACCAAATATGACGGCTTCCTGTCATTTTTCTTTCTTGGATTATCACTGCTGCTTTTTGTGGTGACGACTGTTCTGATGATGCAGGTTTACGGCTGGTGGGCGATTTTATTTTTCATCGCATTTATGGTCCACCTGCTCTACAACATATATAATGAATATTTGAATCCGAAACACCGTAAGGAACATTATATGATCATCATGTTCTTTTACGGTATCGCTTATTTCTTTACTCAGAACGCGGTGTACTCGAATATCGACGAGTCGCTGAATCCGACGGATGTGCTCAGTATCAACATGTTCTTCGGACTGATCTGGCTGCTGGCTCTGCTCTCGCTGTGGGTGGGTGTGTTTCTGTCGAAATCCAAAAATCTGCTCAAAAAGCCGAAGGCGAGGTCGGCCGAAGAGATGTCACGCTCATCAAAACGCGGCATCAACAAGCTGAACCCGAACCAGTATCTCGGGTTCTCTGAAGAGATGTACCAGTTCAGGAATCGTCTGCTCAAGAAAGCGAAGGACTTTATTGAAATAGACATTCCATCCTGGCTGAAGGTCAACTATCTTGAGCTCCTGCTCGGGTTCCTCGTACTAGTATTCATCCTTGTCGAGTTCAACAACAGGCAGGGGGTCTTTACGGAAGGGTATTTCAGGATTTCGCAGATGAATTACATCTATGAGTGGATCAACCTGTTCCTGACGCTGACGCTGGCGGTGCTGTACATGGTCTTCACGGTGATGAACACGTGGAGAAATATCCACTACAACCGGCAGATGATCGTCATCGCGGCCCTGTGGCTCAAGCTTACGGTCAGTCTGTACATCACAATTTTCAAAGATGTTGAACTGTCATTATTCATTTTACCTTTCAATATCGTCCTCGTGATTCTCACGACGCCGCTGTTATTGTTCAGTATTTTTAAAGAATTCAATGGAGGGACAACAATTGACAGAGATAAGAAAGCACAAGATGGAAGCACGGATCGATAACCCGGATGTGAAGGACCGCATCCACCAGGTCATTGAAGATTACGATCAGAAGGAATCGGCTGAACCTGGGACGGTTTTCCTCGGATTCAGTTCGGATGAAGGTGTCAGGCGGAATAAAGGTCACGTGGGCGCGGCTGAAGGGCCGTTCAGCGTGCGCGACAAACTGGCGGGCATGCCGTACACGGACACGCTGTATGATTACGGCACCGTGATGGGCACGGAAGACCTTGAAAACTCACAGGAGGACCTCGGCAGTGCGGTTGCGGATATTTTAAATAAAAAGGACTTTCCGCTCATTATCGGCGGCGGTCACGAAACATTGTACGGCCACTATCTGGGAGTCAGGGAGGTGCACCCGGATGCAAAGATTGCGGTGCTGAACTTTGATGCGCATTTTGATATGAGGATTGAACAGCAGGCAACGTCCGGTACGATGTTCTATCAGATCCTGACGAAGGATGAAGATGTCGATTATTTCGTCATGGGTATCCAGCACAGCGGCAATACCGGCGTGCTGTTCGACACCGCGGATGCGCTCGGCGTGAACTATGCGCTGATGGATGATATCCGCGATTCGAACAAGGTTTCAGACTACATGTTCAAGGCGCTTGACAACTATGACTACGTCTTCGCGACATTGTGCATGGACTCGATCGCAGAATATGCGGCACCGGGCGTCAGCATGGCAACACCGAATGGCTTTACGCCGGTGGAGATACACGGGCTGATCGGGCGTCTGGCGAAGCTCGAAAACCTGATCAGCTTCGATGTCAGCGAAGTCGCACCGGCACTCGACGAGGGTGGCCGTACAAGCGCACTTGCCGCCAGCATTATCCACAAGTTTTTAATTACAAAGGATGCTTATAAATGAATACTATACAATTGAAAAAAGGGTCTGAAAGGCCCTTTCATCAGGGCAGGCTCGATATCGGCCGGGACGACCTGAGCGATTCCGTCTTTTTAAAGGACGGCGAAATGGTCAGACTGACCGATTACCTGGGCAGATTCATCGGTTACGCGATGATGAGCTTTGAACAGAAAGCCTACGGCTGGATTTTAAGCACCGATGAAAACATTGAAATCGGAGAGGACTTTATTCGCGGGCAGATTGTTGCGGCGATCAGCGAACGGACGCCGCTCTACAATCAGGACGACACGAACGTCTTCAGACTGTTCAACGAAATCGGGGACGGCATCGGCGGGCTGTCGATCGACTACTTCAACGGCCATCTGTTCATCACGTATTACTCGGCGGGAATCTATAAAATCCGCAACCTGGTCGTGCATGTGCTGATCGAGGAACTGACGCCCGAGTCGATTACGGAGCAGACGCGCTTTTCAATCGACGGCAGGATGCAGATCCAGAATAATCATGTGACCGGCAACAAGGCGGAGACGATTCAGGTGCAGGAGAGCGGCATGCGCTTCAACGTCAATCTGAATGACGGCCCGATGACGGGACTGTTTCTCGATCAGAGGGAGACGCGGAAGTCCCTTCTGAAAAATAAACACTCGCACAATGAAACGTTTTTGAACCTGTTTGCATACAGCGGTTCATTTTCTGTTGCGGCGGCCCTGTCCGGCATGTCGACGACGAGTGTCGATCTTGCCGGCCGTACGACGGAACTCATTACGGAAAATTTCAATGTCAACAATCTGAAGACGGACAATCATACGATCCATATCATGGACACTTTCGATTACTTGAAGTTTGCGGAACGGAAAAATCATCAGTTCGATACGATTTTGATCGACCCGCCGAGCTTCAGCAGAAATAAGAAGAAAGTGTTCAAAGTTGAGCGTGATTACCCAAAACTGATCAAAGAATCGTTGAAAATTTTAAGCCCGGACGGACAGCTGATTCTGAGCCAGAATCTGGAGACATTTTCTTTGAACCAGTTTAAAAAGCAGATCGACCAGACACTGGAGAGTATGGGCATCGCATACACTTTGAAAGACGTCAAAGGGCTGCCGAAAGACTTCAAAACGGTGAAAGGATATAAGGCCGGCAAGTATTTGAAAGTCGTGACGATTCAGCTCGGCAACGATTAAAATTCGTGATTACGGGTATTAGAACCATTAGATAGAATTCCAGAAGAAAGTAGGTTTTTTAATGGTCCATTATCCACTAACTGCAGAGAATCTGAAGGATAAAGAACGTGAAGCACAGGCACTCGTCAAGAAAAAGGCGATGATTTCAAGTGTGGCTTCAGTGCTGCCGATTCCTTTATTAGATATAGGAACGGATATGAAACTGATGAACGATATTCATGATGATATCGAGAATATCTTTGAAATCGAGCATAAGGATGTCGCTTCGACGAATGATGATCTGATGACCCGCGGATGGGTCATGGCGACGAGTATCGGCAGTGATATCGTGCGTTCAAGGCTGACACCGTTTTTATTCAGGAGGATCAGCAAAAAGAACAAATTCAGCCGATTCGGACTGGTCAGCATCGTCGGCAGAGCACTCGGTGCGGCGGTCAGCTACTTCCTGATGAAGAAACTCGGTAATGATCATATCGAACATTGCATGGCTTATTTAAAAGAAGAAACTGTTTAAATGATGAAAAGCTGACATCTCGTTGGCTTTTTATCTGTTAATAATGATAAAATCAAATAAAGTAAACATACTTTAAATAATAACCTTATTCTATGAAACGAAGGAGACAATCAGCAATGGAGCAAAAATCATATTTTATAACAGATGAAACAGGAATACATGCGAGACCGGCAACTATACTTGTACAGACGGCATCGAAGTTCGATTCCGAACTTCAGCTTGAATTCAACAGTAAAAAAGTGAACTTGAAATCAATCATGGGTGTCATGTCACTCGGTGTCGGCAAAGATTCCGAGGTGACTGTATACGCTGAAGGCAACGACGAACAAGAGGCGCTTGAAGCGATTACGGAAACTCTGAGTAATGAAGGGCTGACTGGCTAATGTCTAAAATACTAAAAGGGATTGGGGCGAGTGACGGCATTGCGATTTCCAAAGTGTACTCACTTGTCGAACCCGATTTAAATTTTACTGAAACTTCAATTGACAGCAGTGCATCTGCAGAAGAAGTTCAAAAGTTTAAAGACAGTATTCATAAAACAAAAGTGGAAATAACAAAAATACGCAATCACGCGGAGGAAGCTGTGGGTCCAGAACACGCTGCCATCTTTGACGCGCATCTTCTGGTGCTGGAAGACCCTGAACTGATCACTCCGATCGAAGAGAAGATCACGGATCAGTCTTACAGTGCACCTCAGGCGCTCGCTGAGACGCGTGATGAGTTTGTCACGATGTTCGAATCGATGGACAATGAATATATGCGTGAACGTGCGGCCGACATCAAAGATGTGGGCAAGCGGATACTCGCAAACCTTCTCGACCGTCCGCTGCCGAATCCGGCAAGCATCGACGAGGAAGTTGTCATCGTCGCAGATGACCTGACACCGTCCGATACTGCACAGTTGGACAAGCAGTTTGTCAAAGGTTTCGTCACGAATATCGGCGGACGCACATCCCACTCTGCGATCATGGCGCGCACCCTTGAAATTCCGGCGGTCGTCGGAACAAAAGGCGTGACGGACGAAATCACCGAAGGTGATATGATCATCGTCGACGGTGAGAAAGGCGACGTCATCGTCGGCGCGACCGAGAAAGAGATCAAAGCCTATGAAATCAAGGCTGAGGAACTTGATAGAGAGAGACAGGAATTACTTAAACTGAAAGATGATGAGACTACAACATCCGACGGTATCAAAGTGGAGCTCGGTGCGAACATCGGGACACCCGAAGATGTTGAAATAGTGCTCGAAAACGGTGCGGAAGGCATCGGTTTATTCCGTACTGAATTCCTTTACATGGGCAGAAACGAGCTGCCGACGGAAGACGAGCAGTATGAGTCATACAAAGCCGTGCTTGAGCGCATGGAGGATAAGCCGGTCGTCGTCCGTACGATCGACATCGGCGGCGATAAAGAGCTGTCCTACCTGGATATGCCGAAAGAACTGAACCCATTTTTGGGCTACCGTGCAATCCGTATGGCACTGGATAATAAAAATCTCTTCAGAACCCAGCTGCGTGCGCTGCTCCGTGCGAGCGTCCACGGTCATTTGAAAGTGATGTTCCCGATGATCGCGACGGTAGAGGAATTCGAGGAGGCGAAAGCACTTCTCATCGAATGCCGCGATGAACTGAAGGCCGACGGTGTCGACGTCAGCGACGATATCGAAGTCGGCATCATGGTGGAAATCCCGTCCACTGCCGTACTTGCAGATGAGTTCGCGAAAGTTGTGGACTTCTTCAGCATCGGTACGAACGACCTGATCCAGTACACATTCGCAGCCGACCGCATGAATGAAAATGTATCCTATCTGTACCAGCCGTACCATCCGGCGCTTCTGCGCCTGATCCATAATGTGATCAAAGCGGCGCATGACCAAGACAAGTGGGTCGGCATGTGCGGTGAGATGGCCGGCGATAAAACTGCGATTCCGTTGCTCGTCGGTCTGGGGCTGGACGAGTTCTCAATGAGCGCAGGCAGCGTGCTGAAAGCGAGACAGCAGATCGCTGACCTTAAGAAAACTGACATGGAGCAGTTGGCAGATACAGCAATGCGTTCCCCAAAATCGGACACAGTCACTGCCCTGGTCAAAGAATATACTGAACGTTCTTAATCGAAGGACACATGAATTTCACTTGAAAACAGTGTGATGTTCATGTGTCTTTTTTGAGTGGTTGGAGTGAGTGCGGATGTGTATGCGGGAACTCGTGGGTGTGGCGAGTGCCTGTTAAACTTTCTGCAGGAACTCGTGGGTGTAGCGAGTACCTGTTAACACATGCTCGCGACCCGCGCGAGCACGTAATAAACGTTAAATCAATAAACTGCAGTGAACATGATAACTTTGGAGGTCCATATGGAAAAGACACGTAAACCGCTGGCTCTGCTTTTATCTCTGCCGGTGCTGGCATGGGCATTTTTCGATTTTGCAAATACTATTTTCTCAGCGAATATCGTCACATTGTTCTTCCCGCAGTATATAACAGCTGTGGTGGGGGACAATCCGCAGCTTGAGCAGATTGCGTCGACGATCATCGCCTATGCGAATGCGGCTTCTGCGGTGCTGCTCATATTATTTTCACCGCTTTACGGTGTGGTCATGGACCGGACGGGCAGGCGGAAGCGTTTCGTCATGATCTTTACGCTGATTACGGTGACGGGTGCCATACTGATGGGCATCTTCGGCGATATGAACACGGGGCTCTTGTTAGGGCTGCCGAACGGCCTCGTCATCACGATCATCATTTTTGTCATCGCGAAATTCGGCTTCAGTTCCGGAAACGTGTTTTATGACGGCATGCTGTCATCGCTCGGCAAGAAAGAGGAAATCCCGCTGATATCGGGCTTCGGTGTCGCGCTCGGCTACCTAGGGACATTGTTCGGCATCATCACCGTCATGTACCTGGTCGGTGATGCGGGCGTCCACAACACATTCTGGATGTCAGGGGTTTTATTCCTCATATTTGCACTGCCACTCTTTTTCATCAACAAGGACAAACACGTCAAAAAGTCGACGTCATCATCCAAGTCCTTCCTGACAGGTTACAAAGATATTTACCATACATTCAAGGAGGCCAAGAGCTACCCGTCAATCTTCTTCTTTATGATTGCGTACTTTTTCGTCAATGACGCGCTGGCAACCGCCATCGCCATGATGCAGCCGTACGCGACGACGGTCGTCGGCTTCAGTCCGTCCGATTTCCTGGTCGTCTTCATGGTGGCCACCGGCTTCAGCATCGTCGGCGCGCTTGTGTTCGGTTTTGTCAATAAAGCCCTCGGTTCCAAGAAGACGTTCCTGATCATTTCCATTTTACTCGGAGCCGCAATCACGGTCGCCGCCGTGCCGCTGCCGATGTGGACGTTCTGGATTGCCGCATCGATGTTCGGCATCGCCATGGGATCTGTGTGGGTGGTCTCAAGGACGATGATCATCGAACTCGCGCCGCCCGGCCGTGAAGGGCAGTTTTTCGGACTGTTTGCATTCAGTGCGAAGATGAGTGCCATCATCGGGCCGTTCATATACGGGACGATAACGCTCGCACTCAGCCAGTACGGCCCGCTCGCTTCACGGATCGCGATTACGAGCCTGCTCGTCATGGTGATCATCGGGATTATATTCCATACATTTGTCAAAGAAGCGTCAGAAGACGATGCAATGAGGGTTGAGTAGTTTATTTGCATAATTTTTCACAATATTGTCATTGGCTATCAATTGAAATCGACACATTTGAATATATAATTAAGGGTACGCATATAAGGAGTGATTTAAGTGGATGAGGTTCTTTTAGGACGTATAATAACGGCAAGTACACTGGGTTTCCACATAATCTTTGCGACTATTGGTGTCGGTATACCGATTGTTATTATGGTCATGGAGTTTTTGGGCATCAGAAAGAAAGACACCCAATATCTTACGATGGCAAGAAGGATTGCCAAAGGGTTTACGGTGACTATCGCAGTCGGGGTAGTGACAGGGACCATCATCGGGCTTCAGTTATCATTGATATGGCCTGATTTTATGAGGCTCGGCGGACAGATCATCGCGCTGCCTCTGTTTATGGAAGTTTTCGCGTTTTTCTTTGAAGCTATATTTTTAGGAATTTTTCTATATACATGGGATCGTTTCAAAAATCCTTGGCACCACTGGCTTTTGAACATCCCAATCGTTGTCGGTTCAACATTGTCGGCGGTATTCATCACTTCGGTGAACTCATTCATGAATACGCCGTCAGGTTTCGAACTGTCTGAAGAAATGTTCGTCAACATCGATCCGATCGCGGCGATGCTGAACCCGTCCGTATATGTACGTGTGTTCCACGTCGTAGCGACGGCCTATATGACGGCGGCATTCATACTCGGTTCAATCGCGGCATTCAAACTCATTAAAAATAAATTCCAGAAAGATGCCGAATATCACAAGAAAGCATTGAAGGTGACGATGTCTATCGGTATCGTCACAGCACTTCTGACAATTCTTGCAGGTGACTTCTCGGCCAAATTCCTGCACAACGAACAGCCTGAAAAACTGGCAGCAATGGAATGGCATTATGAGACCGAGACGCATGCAGACCTGGTTTTATTCGGCGTACTGGATGAGGAAAACCAGGAAGTCAACTACGCCCTCAGAATTCCGTGGGCGCTCAGTTTCCTGTCGGGCAACTCATTCGACACGGAAGTGACGGGCCTGAACGACATACCGGAGGATGAACATCCGCCTCTGGTGATACACTACTTCTTTGATCTGATGGTCGTCTTCGGCATGTACGCCTTCGGGGTGGCACTGCTGTACTTTATCATCAAGAAGTTCACCAGGTTCAATGAACACCATCCGGCGCTGTTATACCTCTATTTCCTGGCTGGTCCATTGTCCATGATGGCAATCGAAGCGGGCTGGTTCTTAGCGGAGATGGGGCGCCAGCCGTGGATCATCAGAGGATACATGAGGGTGTCTGAAGCCGTGACCAACGCGGACGGACTCGGCATCGTGCTGGTATCATTCATCGTGCTGTACGCGGTGCTCGGATTCACATGTTCATACGTACTGGTCAAAATGTTCAACAACAGTTCTGCTGAATCTTCACGCGAGGAATATTACGGTGAAGGGGTGGATGCAAAATGATGGAACTGAACTTTGAAATGATTGGGATTACAGTGCTCTGGACATTTTTGTACGGTTACGTAATTGTGGCATCGATCGACTTCGGTGCCGGATTCTTCAACTATTATGCGATGGAGACGGGTCAGCACCAGAAAGTCAGTCATATCATCCAGCGTTACTTGAGCCCGGTATGGGAAACGACGAACGTGTTCTTCGTGTTCTTCTTCGTCGGTATCGTCGGGTTCTATCCCGATACGGCATATTATCTCGGAACAAGCCTGCTCATTCCGGGGAGCATCGCGCTCATACTGTTGTCGATCCGGGGCAGCTATTACGCATTCAACTCGAGTGCCACGAAGCCGCGTAAATCATGGGCATTTCTGTACGGTGTGACGGGACTTCTGATCCCGGCATCACTGTCGATCGTCCTCGTAATTTCAGAAGGCGGCTATATATATGAAGATGCGGGCGGTGTGCAGCTGGACATTGAGGAACTGCTGTTCAGTTCATATGCATGGACGGTCGTCTTCCTGGCCATCATTCTGGTACTGTATGTGTCCAGCGGCTTTCTCACTTACTACGCATCAAAAGCGAAGAATAAAAGTGCGATGGAGACGTTCAGAAAGTGGTTTTTGATCTGGTCGCTGCCGATGATCGTCATCAGCCAGTTCACATTTCTGAGCCTCCGGGAACATAACTTTGAACACTTCCAGTCCGCGCAGGATTACTGGTATTTATTCGGCCTGAGCCTGCTTACGATGCTGATCGCAATATTCCTTTTCTGGAAGCGCCGCAATCTCGGGCTGGCATTCATCTTGATCATGCTGCAGATCGCATTCGCGTTCTACGGCTACGGCATCAGCAAACTGCCGTACATTCTGTATCCGTTCATAGATATCAACACGAGTGTCGTCAACGAGTCGATGGCGTTTGCGCTGACGATCGTCTTCATACTCGGACTGGTTCTTCTCATTCCGAGCCTGTACCTGCTGCTCAGACTGTTCATCTTCGATAAGGATTATGTCGAAGGAAGAGAAGAAGAAGGATACTGATAATAAAGGGAGTCGGGACTATTATATGGTTCCCGGCTTTTTATTTTGACTGAAGAAGTTTATTATATGGAGTGACAAATTAAATTTGAAGTGGAGTTGAGACATGTGAAAAAGGAATTTGCGGTAATCGGGCTCGGGCGGTTCGGCGGAAGCATCGTCGAGGAGCTGAGGGAGCTTGATGTGGATGTGCTCGCGATCGATGTCAACGCGGAGCGTGTGAAGGATTTTCAGGATATTGCGACTGAATCGGTGATCGCCGATACGACAGAGGAGCAGGTGCTGAAGGACCTAGGCCTCAGAAATTTCGACCATGTGGTCGTCGCGATCGGTGATAATATCCAGTCGAGCATATTGACGACACTGCTGCTTAAGGATCTGGATGTGAAGAGAGTGACGGTGAAGGCGCAGAGTTCATACCATGCGCGCGTGCTTGAAAAAATCGGTGCCGATTTTGTTGTGCATCCGGAGCGCGATATGGGACGGAGGATCGCGCACAAGCTCGTGTCAAATTCTGTACTGGATTATTTGGAGCTCGGCGGAGAGTACTCGGTCGTCGAGTATCTGGCGAATGACAAAATGATCGGGCGTTCGATACTGGACCTTGATATCCGGGCGGAATACGGCATCAGCATCATGGCGATCAAACGCGATGATGATATCATCGTTTCCCCGGATCCGGCGGTGAAAATCATCGCTGGCGATGTGCTGATTTCGATCGGCAATGATGATGATCTGAATTACTTCGAGAAAAAGGTTATGGGATGAGCCATACAGCCTCCAACAGACCTTCCCGGCATGTGGGATGAGCCATACAGCCTCCAACGGTTCGTCCCGGCATGTGGGATGAGCCATACAGTCTCCAACGGTCCGTCCGAACATGTGGGATGAGCCGTACAGTCTCCAACGGACCGTCCGGACATGTGGGATGAGCCGTACAGCCTCCAACGGTCCGTCCCGGCATGTGGGATGAGCCGTACAGCCTCCAAAGGACCGTCCCGGCATGTGGGATGAGCCGTACAGCCTCCAACGGTCCGTCCCGGCACACGGGAAGGCCCCCATTTTATAAACACCTCAAAAAACCGCCCCGGCATGGGGCGGTTTGATATTCATCAAGAATTTTATTTTTTCTTCTGCAGTTTTTCGTCGTTGATTCTCATGATCATTGGAAGGATCATCGGGCTGCGTTTTGTTTTTCTGTAAAGATGCTGGCTGAGTTCCTCGATGATCAGCTGCTTGACGTTGAACCATTCGACTTTGTCTTTTGAGTTCAGCAGTTTGTTCACGTCGTCCTTGATTTTCTTCTCGGCGCTTCTGATGAGTCCGTAAGATTCACGCATGTAGACGAAGCCGCGTGAAATGATGTCGGGACCGCTCAAAAGCTGCTTGGTCTTGAAGTCGATGGACACGACGACGATCGCAAGTCCTTCTTCGGACAGGTCTTTACGGTCGCGGAGGACGATGTTGCCGATGTCTCCGATACCGATGCCGTCGACGAATACCGTGCCCGCCTGGACGCGGTGGCTCATGCGTGCTGAATCGCTCTTCAGGGCGAGGACGTCACCGATTTCCATCAGGAAGACGTTGTCTTCTTCGACGCCTGTTGAAATGGCCATCTGCTTATGCAGATTCAGCATGCGGTATTCACCGTGAATCGGCATGAAGTATTTCGGCCTGATCAGACGGAGCATCAGTTTCTGCTCTTCCTGCGAGCCGTGTCCGGATGTGTGAATGTTGGACAGACGGCCGTGGATCACGTCGGCACCTGCTTTGAACAGTGAGTTGATCGTGCGGTTGACGCTTAAAGTGTTCCCCGGAATCGGTGATGAACTGAAGATGACAGTGTCATCAGGGATGATGCTGATCTGACGGTGCGTGCCGTTTGCGATTCTTGACAGTGCCGCCATCGGCTCACCCTGGGAACCTGTACAGAGGATCATCACTTTATGCTTTTCAATCTTGTTGATCATTTTCGGTTCAATAAACGTCTCGGGCGGCGCTTTGATGTAGCCGAGCTCCGTGCCGATCTTGATGTTGTTTTCCATGCTGCGTCCGAATATGCAGATTTTACGGTCGAATTTCACCGCAGCTTCAATTGCCTGCTGTACACGGTAGATATTCGATGCGAATGTCGCAAAGATGATTCTGCCTGTACATTTTCTGAAAATGTCCTCGACGTTCTGGCCGACCGACTTTTCACTGATTGTGAAGTTCGGGATCGTCGCGTTCGTCGAATCAGACAACAGGCAGAGTACGCCTTCTTCACCGAGCTGTGCCATCTTGGCAAGATTTGCCGGTTCGCCGACGGGTGTAAAGTCGAACTTGAAGTCGCCCGTATGGACAATGTTGCCTTCCGGTGTTCTGACGACGACACCGTACGCTTCCGGAATCGAGTGAGTAACGAGGAAGAAATCGACACTCATATTGCCGAATTTCAGCACGCTGTCTTCATGGATTTCGTTCAATTCCGTAGTACGCAGGAGACGGTGCTCTTCCAGTTTGTTGCGGATGAGTCCGAGTGCGAGCGGACCGGAATATATCGGTACGTTGATCTCTTTCAGTAAATACGGAATGCCGCCGATGTGGTCTTCGTGTCCGTGTGTGACGACAACGGCTTTAATTTTCGACTGGTTTTCAATCAAATAGCTGTAGTCCGGTATGACGTAGTCGATACCGAGCTGCTCATCGTCCGGGAATTTGATGCCCGCATCGATGATGATGATTTCGTCTTTATATTCGACGCAGTACATGTTCTTGCCGATTTCGCCAAGACCGCCCAGCGCGAATACGCCGACTTCCTGTTTTTCAAGTGACATTATAGATTCTCCACCTTAAAATCGACATTGTTTTCTTTTTCATAATCCAGATGCGCATCGCTCAGCTTTTCAACCAGTTCAATGTTATATCCCGAATTTTTCAGCCCCTGACGGATTTCCGTTTCCGATTCCGCCTCGAAATACTTTGTCGCCGTATCTTCACGAATGATACGATCTGTTAAATTTTCCTGATAAAATACTTTGAATACTGCCATGTTACTATCTCCTTTTATAATATAATCATTTGTTTTGTCAGTTTTTTATATCCATATAATTAAAAAAATTGTGCTTAAAGACGTTCAAGCACAATTTCGGATTAATCTTTGCTCGAGAATTCATTGCCCAATAAACCTTTTCTTCCGAGAATGCGTCTGAGTCTCTGCTTCCATCTTTGACGTAACCGTCTGAGCATATTGACCACATCCCATATATACTTATTTTTATTTTACAATATAGACGGCCGGCATGCAAAGACTTTATAATAGAAGTGATTGGAGGGAAGTTTGTGAAAGCACAAAGTCTATTATCTCAGATATTGCTTGAAAAAGAACGGGAAGACCGTAATTTTACCGGTTTGGAGTTCAATGTGCGTGACAAAGGGGTGGTCATGAATTATAAATATGACGACGACGTGACTGCTGTGGATGTCCACAGGCCGCGCTACGACAAAGATCCGGAAGTGCTGCATCTCGATACTTTTGAAGAATTAAAACCGCTGCTTTATGAAAAAAACGTTCCTTTTAAAGAACGTCGTGATGATTTTATGTAAAACCCGTGAATCCACGGGTTTTTATTATTCCAGAGGCTCGGCGCCGATTTTCGGGTCGTTCGGGAAGTCTTTGTCGATGCGGTCATAGAACATGATGCCGTCCAGGTGGTCGATTTCATGCTGCAGTACGACAGCGAGCATGCCTTTCGCCTTCAGTTCGAGCTGCTTGCCGTCGATGGTCGTCGCTGTGATGCGGATACGTTTGTAGCGGTGGACGAGGCCTTCGATGTTTTCATCGACACTAAGGCACCCTTCACCTGACGGCATGTATGTTTCAGCGACCGAATGGCTTTTCACTTTCGGATTGATCAGCATGTAGTCATATTCGACTTCGCCTTCGGTATTTTCAATATAGACGGCGAGCATGCGTTTGTCGAGACCGATCTGCGGAGCGGCAAGGCCGACGCCTGACCTCAATTTATATTTCTCTGCAATTTCCTCATTTTGTGAGTTTTTAAGGTACTCTCTCATACTCTTCAGCTGTGAGATCGTTTCTTCGTCAATCTCACTGACTTCCGCTGCCTTCTTCCTTAATATAGGTGCCGGATCACGGACGATATCTTTCATTGTTAACAACATAAACCCTCCTGTTTTTGTGTAAGAATATTTATAGTATACTATAAAAGAGTGGTGTATATCAGTATCAGGTTTATTTAAATTTTGATGTTGTGGAGGATTTTTATCAATGAAGAGAATTGTGGCTTTGATGATGGGGCTGGTTTTTATTTTATCGGCCTGTAACAACGAGATTGATGAATTGGAAACGTTCTATGTGAAGTTCCAGGAAACACTGGATGTGGAGTCGGAGATCAGTGATATCAGCGACGAGTTCAACAGGCTTGAAAACAGGCGCGGCGAGATCCAGGAAGATCTGTCTTCTGCAGAGCGCGACGAACTGAGTGATATGAGCGAGTCGCTTGCTGAAAATACTGCAGAGCGACGTGAACTGATCGACGAGGAGGCCCGTGTGATGGAAGAATCTAAAGAGGTTGCAAATGAAGCCGGGGAACTGACCGGGGACATCAGCAACGAGGAATACCGTCAGCAGGCGGAAGCACTCATTGCTGCGGCGAATGACAGATATGAAAAGCATGATGAACTGATGGAATCGTTCAGAAATGTCCTGGGCAGCGAGGAAGAGCTGTTCGAATACCTGCAGCAGGATGAAAATCTGAGCCAGGATGATATCGATGACCATATTAACACACTGAATGAGGAATACGACGGGCTGACCACGCTGCAGGAGGAATATACGACAGCGACGGAACGTCTGAATGAAGTGAAGAATGAAGTGTATGCAATTCTAGATGAATCTTAAAGTGTACTATAACAGATTTTTCTGTTCCATAAAAATAAACTTATAATATCAATGTTTATATCAATCTGTTTCACAACGGCAAAATTTACTGTTGTAACAGACTGTGATAAAATTATTGATAAGAGCTAAAAAATATACATTAAAAAATGTGAAAGGTTCGGTGAACATTCAATGGCACCTAAAAAAGGATTCGATCCAGTCGTAACACTGGAAGAAATCGAAAACAAATTTGAAATGTACCAGATTCTGAACGAAAAAGGGGAAGTGGTGAACAAGGACGATATGCCTGACCTGTCAGACGACGAACTTGTTGAATTGATGACACGCATGGTCTGGACACGTGTACTTGATCAGCGTTCAATCTCACTTAACAGACAGGGACGTCTTGGTTTCTATGCACCGACTGCGGGACAGGAAGCGTCACAGCTTGCGAGCCAGTACGCACTTGAAAAAGAGGATTATATACTGCCGGGCTACCGCGATGTGCCGCAGCTGATCTGGCACGGACTGCCGCTTACTCAGGCATTCCTGTTCTCACGCGGACACTTCAAAGGGAATCAGTTCCCGGAAGGTGTAAACGCTTTAAGCCCGCAGATCATCATCGGGGCTTCATACGTGCAGACCGCGGGTGTCGCGCTCGGCATAAAGAAACGTGGCAAGAAGTCGGTGGCGATCACCTACACTGGTGACGGCGGTACTTCCCAGGGGGACTTCTATGAAGGGATTAACTTTGCGAGTGCGTATCTTGCACCTGCAATTTTCGTCACCCAGAACAACCACTACGCGATCTCAACACCGCGTGAACTGCAGACGAATGCGAAGACGCTGGCACAAAAGGCAGTCGCAGCCGGCATTCCGGGTGTATACGTCGACGGCATGGATCCGCTTGCCGTATACAAAGTGACAAAAGATGCACGTGACCGTGCAGTGGCAGGCGATGGTCCGACACTGATCGAGACACTGTGCTACCGTTACGGACCTCATACGATGGCCGGGGACGACCCGACGCGCTACCGTACTTCGGATGAAGATTCCGACTGGGAGAAGAAAGACCCGCTGGTGCGTTTCCGCAAGTTCCTTGAAGACAAAGATCTCTGGAGCGAAGATAAAGAGAATGAAATTATGGAACAGGCCAAAGAAGATGTTAAAAAAGCGATCAAAGAAGCAGACGGCACTGACAAGCAGACTGTGACAGATCTGATGGGAATCATGTATGACGACATGCCGTCAAACCTAAAAGAACAGTATGAAGTCTACAAAGAAAAGGAGTCGAAATAAACAATGGCTGAAAAGACAATGATTCAGGCGATCACAGAAGCGATGGCCACTGAACTCAAAAATGATGAAAATGTCCTGGTCTTCGGCGAGGACATCGGCGTCAACGGTGGTGTCTTCCGTGCGACTGAAGGTTTACAGAAAGAATTCGGCGAAGAGCGCGTATTCGATACGCCGCTTGCAGAAAGCGGCCTTGTATCACTTGGACTCGGCCTGACACTTGAAGGCTACCGTCCTGTAATGGAAATCCAGTTCTTCGGGTTTTTATTCGAAGCAATGGACGGGGTAGCGGGTCAGATAGCCAGACACCGGTTCCGTTCCGGTGCTTCAAAGCCGATGCCGGTCGTTATCCGGGCGCCATTCGGCGGCGGTGTGCATACACCTGAAATGCACGCAGACTCACTTGAGGGACTGATGGCCCAGACGCCCGGTCTGAAAGTGGTCATCCCTTCAAATCCGGCGGATGCAAAAGGTCTTCTGATTGAAGCGATCCGTTCAAACGATCCGGTCATATTCCTTGAGCATATGAAACTTTACCGCTCATTCCGTGAAGAAGTGCCTGAAGAGGACTACACGGTTGAAATCGGTAAGGCGAATGTCAAAAGAGAAGGTACGGACGTGACACTGATCGCATACGGTGCGATGGTCCAGGAATCGATCAAGGCTGCAGAAGCGCTTGAAGAAGACGGCATCTCTGCAGAAGTGGTCGACCTTAGAACTGTATCTCCGGTGGATTACGATACACTGATTGAATCTGTCGAAAAGACAAACCGCGCGGTCGTTGTCCAGGAAGCACAGCGCCAGGCAGGTATCGCAGCAAACGTTGCGGCTGAACTGTCAGAGCGTGTCATTTTAAGCCTGGAAGCGCCGATCAAGCGTGTGACGGCTCCGGACACTGTATATCCGTTCACTCAGGCAGAAGAAGTATGGCTGCCGAACAAAGATGATATTATTGAAAAAGCAAAAGAAGTATATAATTTCTAAAATAAAGATCATATAAAAGGAGGAATTACAGTGGCTTTTGAATTTAAACTGCCGGATATCGGTGAAGGTATCCACGAAGGTGAAATCGCTAAATGGATGGTCGAAGAAGGCGATGAAATCAAAGAAGATGACGTTCTGGTTGAAATCCAGAATGATAAAGCAATGGTGGAAATCCCGTCCCAGGTCGACGGTACAGTGACAAAAATTCACGTCCCTGAAGGGGAAGTGACAACTGTCGGTACAGTGATCGTAACAATCGATGACGGTTCTGAAGAGAACGGCGAATCTGAAGAGGAATCCAAAGACGAAGAGAAAAAAGAAGAAAAGTCCGAAGATGAATCAAAAGATGATTCTAAAGAAGATGACTCCAAAGATGAAGAGAAAGACGATTCCAAAGAAGACAAAGAAGCGCCCGAGTCTGAAGACAAGAAAGAGAAAAAATCTTCCGGCGGCCGTGTAATTGCTATGCCGTCCGTGCGCAAATTTGCACGTGAAGAAGATGTCGATATCAATGAAGTGACAGGGTCAGGCAAAAACGGCCGTGTTACAAAAGAAGATATTGAAGCATTCAAGAGCGGCGATGCGCCGGCAGCATCAGAATCTGAAGAAGCGGCTTCCGAGGAAGAAACTCAGGAAGAGAGCCAGGTTGCTGCAAGTGCTTCACAAGGTTCACGCGAAACAAGAGAGAAAATGTCCGGCATGAGAAAAGCGATCGCAAAAGCGATGGTAAACTCCAAGCAGACATCACCTCACGTGACGCACATGGACGAAGTCGTTGTCGACGAACTTTGGAATCACCGCAAGAAGTTCAAGGAAATCGCTGCGGAGCAGGGCGTTAAATTGACGTTCCTTCCATACGTAGTCAAGGCAATTGTGTCAACATTGAAGAAATTCCCTGAACTGAATGCATCAATCGACAATGAAACGATGGAAATAATTCAGAAACATTACTATAATGTAGGTATTGCTGCAGACACTGAGCGTGGTCTGGTTGTACCAGTCATCAAAGATGCCGACACTAAATCAATGTTCGAAATTTCAAATGAAATTAACGCGCTTGCTGAAAAAGCGCGTGACGGCAAGCTGTCAGGTGACGAAATGAAAGGTGGATCCATGTCCATTTCGAACCTCGGTTCTGCCGGCGGATCCCATTTCACACCGGTAATCAACCAGCCTGAAGTTGCAATACTCGGTATCGGCCGCATTGAAGAAAAAGCAATTGTAAGAGATGGACAAGTTGTCCCGGCACGTGTTCTTGCGTTATCATTGAGCTATGATCACAGACAGGTTGATGGCATGAAAGCTCAAACTGCATTAAATCATATGAAGAGATTATTAAATAATCCGGAATTATTACTGATGGAGGGATAAGTAGAATGGTAGTTGGAGATTTTCCTATTGAAACAGATACAATTGTAGTTGGTGCAGGTCCTGGTGGGTATGTTGCGGCAATCCGTGCAGCTCAGACAGGTCAGAAAGTGACAATCGTAGAAAAAGAAGCATGGGGTGGCGTATGCCTTAACGTCGGATGTATTCCGTCGAAAGCAGTCATCTCATCATCACACCGTTACCAGGAAGCACTCAACTCTGAGGAAATGGGTGTTAAAACTGAAGGTGTCAGCCTTGATTTCTCTAAAGTACAGTCATTCAAAGAGAGCGTCGTTGATAAATTGGTCGGCGGTGTCGAAGGCCTTCTTAAAGGAAACAAAGTAGACATGGTCAAAGGTGAAGCTTACTTCGTCGATAACAACACGATGAAAGTGATGGATGAAAAGCAGTCACAGACTTACAAATTCAAAAATGCGATCATCGCAACAGGTTCACGCCCGATCGAAATCCCAGGATTCAAATTCGGCGAGCGCATCATCGATTCAACAGGTGCACTCGCACTTGAAGAGAAGCCTGAGAAACTGATCGTCATCGGCGGCGGCTATATCGGTACAGAGCTTGGTACTGCATATGCGAACTTCGGTACTGAAGTGACGATTCTTGAAGGCCAGAGTGATATTCTCGGCGGATTCGAAAAGCGTATGACTTCTCTTGTAAAACGCAACCTTAAGAAAAAGGGTGCGACAATCGTTACAAAAGCTATGGCCAAATCTGCTGAAGAAACAGAAAACGGCGTGAAAGTCACTTATGAAGCCAAAGGTGAAACGCACGAAGTTGAAGCGGACTACGTACTTGT
Source organism: Lacicoccus qingdaonensis (assembly GCF_900101075.1). Classification (GTDB taxonomy): domain Bacteria; phylum Bacillota; class Bacilli; order Staphylococcales; family Salinicoccaceae; genus Lacicoccus; species Lacicoccus qingdaonensis. The sequence goes on from NZ_FNFY01000001.1 coordinate 31,774, forward strand.
TACAGTCGGCCGTAAACCGAACACTGAAGAAATAGGTCTGGAAGAGCTTGGCATCAAAAAAGATGACCGCGGCCTGATCGAAGTGGACAAGCAGTCCAGAACTTCAATCGACAACATTTTCGCAATCGGCGATATCGTCCACGGACTACCGCTTGCGCACAAAGCAAGTTATGAAGGTAAAATTGCTGCAGAAGCAATCGCCGGTGAAAAATCAGAAGTTGATTATATCGGTATGCCTGCAGTATGTTTCACAGAGCCTGAACTTGCAACTGTCGGATTCAACGAAGCAGATGCAAAAGAAGAAGGCTATGAAGTTGTTACAGGACAGTTCCCGTTCGGTGCAAACGGACGTGCACTCGGCCTGAACAAGTCTGACGGCTTCGTCAAAGTTGTCGCACGCAAGGACGACGGGCTTGTACTTGGTGCTCAAATCGCAGGTGACGGTGCTTCGGACATCATTGCCGAACTCGGTCTTGCAGTTGAGACAGGCATTACTTTAGAAGATATTGCCCTGACGATCCATGCACACCCTACTTTAGGTGAAATCCCGATGGAAGCGGCAGAAGTTGCACTCGGCCGTCCAATCCACTCTATGTAATAAATATTTAAGGCGTCTTTATGACGCCTTTTATTTTTGAATTATATATGTGTGAGGTGAATAAAAGTGAACGAGGGATTCAGCTATCCACTGGATGAAGACTGGTCGACTGAAGAGATAGTCGCGGTCGTCGAATTTTTTGAAGCGGTTGAAACCGGTTATGAGGAAGGCATCCCGGCCGGAGCGCTTAAAGGACACTACAAAAACTTTAAGCAGGTCGTACCGACGAAAAGTGAAGAGAAAACATTGTTTAAAGAGTTTAAGGAAAGAAGCAGTTTTGAACCTTTCACTTTGACTAGACAATTGAAAGACTCGGGAGATGGAGACATCTTAAAACCATGATGACTTGCGGGATTCAGCTCCTGCATTTTTAAATTAAGATATAAAATAATGATTATTGTGATTAATATTATATGAATCAGGGTAATATTCAAAAGAGAACATACAAAAAAGACATAATTACAGGAGGTCCCTATGGCTAGACGAGAATACACTCAAACTATACGGCCGGTCCGCCGGATCGCAGAAAAAATATTTGGCTGGCTGGCATGGCTTGGATTACTTATAGTTGCCGGTGGTCTTTTATTTTTCTCACTGGTAACGGTGAATGACCAGGCATTTGTCGATGAGTTTACAACACAAATGGAACAATCTTTTGAAGCTCAGAATATTGAAGGCTTCACACCTCAAGAACTGACACAGGGTGCACTTAACACACTGAACAGTTTCTGGATGGTAGCATTATATTTAATTTTACCCTTAATTTTAGGTCTTTTCGGCTTATTGACAATGAGAAGACGCATCCTATCAGGTTTCCTGATGCTGCTTGCAGGTATACTGTCAGCACCATTGGTAATCGGTGTCATTACAGGTCTGATTCCTTTATTCTTCATCATCTCGGCAATACTGCTATTTGTCAGAAAAGATGAAGTGATCATGGATCCGGTTGACCCGATGGACCGTGGCGGAGTAAGAGACCGCGAGGATGATCCGAATGTTGGACCTGTCGGCCGCGAACGCGACTTAGATCGTGACCGAGACTTCGAACGCAGACAGCAGCTCGAGCGCGACCGTGAATTTGAAAGAGACCGCGGTGCTGCCGCGTACGATGACGATGTCCGTACCGACCGTGATTACAGAGATGACGGCCGCCGTGATGCTCATCGTGACGATGATATCGAGGCGACACGCAAATTCAACAAAATTGATGACAACGACAGCAGAGATTCAAGCCGCAACAACTATGTGGACGGCAACATTGATTCATCTGATGCAGTTGAACCTGTTACGGATGAAGAATACAACCGCACACATGGCATGGAAGTTGAAAATGAACGCCGTTCAGGCTCGGCACGCGAGCGCGGAGGCAGAAGACGCGAGAAAGACAACGCGGCCAACTTCGATGCACGCGAAGACGTCGACCGTGAAGGCAGAAACTACGGCTACGACAACGATGCGTCAACAGAACGCCGTCAAAATGTAGACCGCAGAAACAATGATGACTTGTAATAATATAATTTGAAGCCCACATTCATGTGGGCTTTTTTTATTACAGATGTTATGGGGAGTATGCAGGGACCCGCGAGCATGTGATACGAGTTTAATACACGTTCGTCCGACCCACGAACATTTGATAAACCACAACTACACCCCGGCAAACCCTTCTTCAGTGCAAAAAGTCACCATTTTTTTGAAATGCATATGTAATCGTTACCAATGTGATGAAATCAATTCGGAGGACTGATATACAATTAAGTGAAACGTTACAAGATTCTAAAAATTTAAAAATAAAGCTATTGACCGGCGCGGAAATCTGATATTATAAGTGCTATTAAATAAATTTACATAGAATGGGGTCTTGTTTATGAATGCTTTAATTCGTTTCAGTCAGTTTGTCGGCAATACATTTGCTGTCTGGGCATTGGTATTTGCTGTTCTGGCATTTGTATTTCCATCCGGATTCAGCTGGATTGCGCCTTATATTTCAATCCTGCTCGGAATCATCATGTTTGGAATGGGGCTTACTTTGAAACTCGGTGATTTCAAGGAGGTTGTTAAGGCTCCAAAGGCGGTACTGTTTACAGTGGCTGCTCAGTATATTGTCATGCCGCTCATCTCGGTACTGCTTGTATGGGTGTTCCAGCTGCCGGCAGAAATCGCGATCGGTGTCATTCTTGTCGGATGTACACCGGGCGGTACTTCATCGAACGTCATGACGTTCCTTGCAAAAGGCAACGTGGCGGTTTCGATCGCTGCGACTTCGATTTCCACGCTGCTTGCGCCGGTTGTTACACCGATGCTGACTTTATTGCTGGCCAGTGCACTGCTGCCTGTATCATTCATGGATATGTTCATTTCAATCGTACAGATTGTATTGATACCGGTTGTTGCGGGTGTTGTTGTCAATTACCTGCTCGGCGGTGAAAGAGTCGAAAAAGTGGTCGGTGTTTTACCATTGGTGTCAGTTGTTGGTATAATTGCTGTAATCGCAGCTGTCGTTTCGACGAATGTGCAGAACATCATCGAGACAGGATTGTTGATTTTCGCTGTGGTCATTCTTCATAACCTGCTGGGATATGGTGTCGGATTTGTGATCGGCAGATTGCTCCATTTCAAAGTGCAGGACCAGAAGGCGATCTCCATCGAAGTGGGTATGCAGAACTCTGGGCTTGCGGCAACGCTTGCGGCCGCTCATTTCTCACCGATTGCAGCTGTTCCGGGGGCAATATTCTCGGTATGGCACAATATTTCAGGCTCGCTTGTTGCGAACTGGATGAGTAAAATGGAAAATGACGACGATGATAACTCAGAATTGGAAGAGACGGGTAAGACGGAAGAAATAATTAATTAAAAGGCGGGAGAATTTATGGCAGAGAAAAAAGATCTTAGAATCAACAGTAAAGTATATACGGAAAGTAACGTCAAGGCACCAAACCGTGCGATGCTCCGTGCGGTCGGCTTCACTGATGAAAAGTTTCAGATGCCGCAGATCGGTGTCGCGAGCAACTGGGCGGAGACGACGCCATGCAACATTCACCTGAATGATCTTGCGCAGTTTGCAAAAGAAGGTGTGAGCGCGTCGGGCGGTGTGCCGATCCAGTTCAATACGATCACGGTTGCAGACGGTATTGCGATGGGGACCCAGGGCATGCGTTTTTCACTGCCTTCAAGAGATATCATCGCCGACTCCATCGAGACGATGGTCGGCGGACAGAGTCTGGACGCACTGGTCGCTATCGGCGGCTGTGACAAGAACATGCCGGGCTGTGCGATCGCAATGGCGAACTTGAACGTCCCTGCAGTATTCGTCTACGGCGGAACGATTTCACCGGGCAGACATAAAGGCGAGGATGTCGACCTGGTCAGCGTGTTCGAAGGTGTCGGCAAATGGAATAACGGCGAAATCGATGATGAGGAATTAAAAGGCATCGAATGTAACGGCTGTCCGGGTCCCGGCGGCTGCGGCGGCATGTATACGGCGAATTCCATGGCTGCAGCGCTTGAAGCGATGGGCATGAGCCTTCCGGGGTCGGCGTCAAACCCGGCAGTATCAAAAGACAAGGAACAGGATGTATACGAAGCGGGCCAGGCGGTACTGAACCTGCTGGAAAAGGACATCTATCCTAAAGACATCCTGACTAAAGAAGCATTTGAAAATGCGATTACTGTCGTATACGCCCTCGGCGGTTCTACGAACGCTATACTTCACCTGCTGGCGATTGCACATGCAGCAGAAGTGGAACTGTCAATCGACGACTTCAACGTGATGCAGGAAAAAGTACCGCATCTGGCTGACCTCAAGCCGAGCGGAAAGTACGTCTTCCAGGACCTGTACAATGTCGGCGGTGTACAGGGTGTCATGAAGTATCTATATGAGAACGGCCTGATCCACGGTGACTGCCTGACGGTTACGGGCAAGACGATCGCGGAAAACCTTGAAGCGGTCGAGCACCTCAAAGAAGGTCAGGATGTCGTCATGCCGCTTGATAACCCTAAACGTGCCGACGGTCCGCTCATCGTACTCAAAGGGAACCTTGCACCGCTTGGTGCAGTCGCTAAAGTGTCCGGCGTGAAAGTACGCCGTCACGAAGGGACTGCCAAAGTGTTCGATACCGAGCAGGAAGCGATCGACGCGGTCATGGCGAACGACATCGTCAAAGGCGACGTCGTCATCGTCCGCTATGTCGGACCGAAAGGCGGACCGGGCATGCCTGAGATGCTGTCACTGTCCAGCCTGATTTCAGGTAAAGGACTCGGTGAAGATGTCGCGCTCCTTACTGACGGCAGATTCTCCGGCGGTACACGCGGGCTGGTCGTCGGCCATATTGCGCCTGAAGCGCAGGAAGGCGGACCGGTGGCACTCGTTCAGACGGGTGACACGGTAACGATCGACCAGGACACTAAAGAAATCACCATGCACGTGTCCAATGAAGAAATGAAAGCACGCGCAGATAAGCTCGAGCTGCCGCCGCTGTATAAAAAAGGCGTTCTTGGAAAGTATGCGCATATCGTATCCAACTCTTCGCTTGGAGCCGTGACCGATTTCCTTAACAGAGACGATCTTTATCAGAAGTAATGAATAATAAAATCCGGACGATGATTGTGATCGTCCGGGTTTTTTATGCTTATATACCGTAATCCGGACAAGACGATACAGTAAAGCACAAAAAAACTTTTAAAATTTTAAAAAAACCGAACTATGCATTATGAAATCATTGTAATCGTTTTCAATTACTAAAATTTAGACAATTTAAAAAATATCTGATAAAAACGGTTGATTTCTTTGGCGAAAGGCTGTAATATAACTCTCAACATCATATTACAGAAATATCAGACTAGTTCAGAACTGAATATTCTTTAAAAGCTTTGAAGGGAATTTAAAGTTACAACTATTGATTTAAAGAGAATGGGGCACGGCTGAAAACCCAGATCGATATTAACTTTATGCTCATCCCTGAGCGTTGTGCTGAAAGGTGGATCACTTACTAGGCACAACCGGGTGGCCGCACTCGTTAAGTAAACGGACTGCATGGGGTAAGTCATAAATTAAATGGAATGACCGCCATAAATTAACTCCTTATTAACATTTACCTCTTCTTACAACATGCAGTCCATAAGGCTGCTGCCGCGAGGCAGTCGCAAATTTGGGTGGTACCGTGAGCAAATGAACTCTTTTCTCCCCATTGTTACTTTGTAGCAGTGTGAGAAAAGAGTTTTTTTATTAAAATATTATGTGATTGAATGAGGAGGTTTTTCAATGAAGACAGAACTTGCAATTAAAGAGGCGCAGTTGAACAGTAGAATTGAAGAAGATTTTATAACGGGTGCGGATGTCTTAATTGAAGCATTAGTTAATCAAAAAGTTGATACAGTTTTTGGCTATCCTGGAGGTGCTGTGTTACCGATTTATGATGCACTCCATAAGAGCGATGCATCATTCAATCATATTTTATGCAGACACGAGCAAGGTTTGATACACGCAGCTGAAGGATATGCAAGGACAACCGGCAAAGCCGGCGTGGTAATTGCTACAAGCGGTCCAGGTGCGACAAACCTGATCACCGGTATTACGGATGCAATGATGGACTCGCTGCCGGTCGTATGTTTCACCGGCCAGGTGTCATCGGCAGTCATCGGTACAGACGCATTCCAGGAGGCGGATGTAATAGGGCTGACGACTCCTATTACGAAATATAACTACCAGGTTTCAGATATCAAAGATTTACCGAGAATAGTAAGAGAAGCATTCCACATCGCAACGACAGGCAGACCGGGTCCGGTAGTCGTTGATATACCGAAGAACATTTCACAGGAAGTTGTAACGGAAACATTCGATACAGAATTCCATCTTCCGGGCTATCAGCCGACAGTCAATCCGAATCCTCTGCAGATAAAACGCGTAATGAATGCATTGAAAACAGCTAAAAAACCAGTAATACTGGCCGGAGCGGGTGTACAGTTCGCAGGGGGCAGTGAAGAATTGAAAGAGTTCGCTGAAAAGCATAAGGTTCCGGTAACGACGACACTTCTTGGTCTTGGGACTTTCCCAGGCACCCATGAACAGTCACTCGGCATGGCAGGCATGCACGGTTCATATGCAGCGAACATGGCAATATCCGAATCAGATTTACTGATCAATATCGGCGCACGCTTCGACGACAGGCTGACAGGGGCGATCAAACACTTTGCACCTGACGCAAAAGTTGCCCATATCGATATCGACCCGGCTGAAATCGGCAAGAACATTGAAACGCACATCCCGGTGGTCGGCGATGCAAAAGAAGCATTGAAGCGTATGCTCAATTCACCGGTAGAATGTGACGATCACAGCGAATGGTACCAGAAAGTCATGGACAACAAAGCAGATTCACCATTCTGGTATGAGCGCAGTGACGATCTGATATCACCACAGTGGCTGATCGAACAGATATATGAAGAAACCAACGGTGAAGCCATCGTTACAACGGACGTTGGACAGCATCAGATGTGGACGGCACAGTTCTACAAGATGGACCAGCCGAACCGTTTCGTGACGAGCGGCGGCCTCGGCACAATGGGCTTCGGCCTGCCGGCGGCACTCGGCGCCCAGCTGGGTGACAGGGATGCCACTGTCGTGGCGATTGTCGGCGACGGCGGCTTCCAGATGACAATGCAGGAAATGCAGACGCTGAAGCATTACAACCTGCCGGTAAAAGTGGTCATAGTGAACAATGAGGCCCTCGGCATGGTCAGACAGTGGCAGGAAGAGTTTTATGAAGAGCGTTATTCAGAATCACTTCTGGATCAGAATCCGGACTTCGTAAAACTTGCAGAAGCGTTCGGCGCTGAAGCCTTCCAGGTGAAAGATGAAAATAAAGTCCGGGAAACATTGAAAAGTGCATTTGAACATGACGGTCCTGCGCTGATCGATGCAAGAATCGTCAAGTTGGACCTTGTATTCCCGATGGTTGCACCAGGTAAAGGAAATCACGAAATGATAGGGGTGAAACCATGCGAAGAATAATTACAGCAACTGTTCAGAACTCCAGCGGGGTTTTAAACCGTGTGACAGGCCTCCTGTCACGCCGCGGGTTCAACATTGAAAGTATCACTGTCGGCGAGACGGAGATTGAAGGGATTTCGAAAATCACATTTGTTGTGGATGTTGAAGAGACACAGAAGATTGAACAGCTGACAAAACAGCTCCACAAACAGATTGATGTCCTGAAAGTGAATGACATTACGGACACGAACAAAGTGGCGCGTGAACTGTGTCTGATCAAAGTGGTTGCCACACCGCAGAGCCGTTCGGAAATCAACGGCATCGTGGAACCGTTCAGGGCACGCATACTTGATATTTCGAAAGATTCGTTAATTGTTGAAGTTACCGGTAAACCGGATAAGATTGAAGCAATTATAGATTTATTGACACCATACGGCATCAAAGAGCTTTCGCGCACAGGCATTACAGCCTTCACAAGAGGCAAGCAGCAAAAACAAGTTTCAGACTATCAAACATTAATAGTATAAATTCTTGAGGAATGAAAGGGAGAAAATTATTATGACTAAAGTATTTTATGACAAAGATCTTGACCAAGCAATATTAAGCGGGAAAAAAATTGCCATCATTGGTTATGGTTCGCAGGGCCACGCTCACGCACAGAACTTAAGAGATTCAGGCAACGAAGTCGTTATCGGCTTAAGAGAAGGAAAATCTTTTGATAAGGCAAAAGAGGACGGCTTTGAAGTCAAAGCTGTAAGTGAAGCGGTTAAAGATGCGGATGTCACAATGGTTTTACTTCCGGATGAACACCAGCCAAAAGTATACAACGAAAGCATCAAAGATAACTTGAAGACGAACAGTGCACTGGGTTTCGCACACGGATTCAACGTTCATTTCACTCAGATCGTACCGAGAGAAGATGTTGACGTATTCCTGGTTGCACCGAAAGGGCCCGGTCACCTGGTGCGCCGTACTTTTGAAGAAGAGGCGGGCGTTCCGGCATTATACGGAGTATTCCAGGATGTTACAGGCCAGGCGACGAAGATCGCAATGGCATATGCAGGCGGCATCGGTGCAGGCCGTGCAGGAATTCTTGAAACAACGTTCCAGGAAGAGACTGAAACGGATCTGTTCGGTGAGCAGGCAGTATTATGCGGCGGTATGACATCACTTGTCAAAGCCGGATTCGAAACATTGACGGATGCAGGATACCAGCCGGAAGTTGCATACTTCGAGTGTCTGCATGAATTGAAACTGATCGTTGACTTAATGTACGAAGGCGGACTTGAAAACATGCGCTACTCAATTTCCGATACAGCCCAGTGGGGAGACTTCGTCAGCGGACCGAGAGTTGTCAACGATGACACCAAGGCCCGTATGAAAGATATTCTGTCAGAAATCCAGGATGGCACTTTTGCAAAAGACTGGGTGCTTGAAAACCAGGCTGGCCGTCCAAGATACAATGCCATGAATAACCAGGAATACAACCATCCGATCACTCAGGTTGGTAAAGACCTGCGCGAGTTAATGCCGTTTGTCGGAGAAGCTGTTAATAAATAATGAAAGGATGATTGGCAATGGCTGATATTCAATTTTTTGATACTACACTTAGAGACGGTGAACAGTCGCCGGGAGTCAATCTAAATAAAAGTGAGAAACTGGAAATAGCTAAGCAGCTTGAACGCTTAGGTGTAGATATTATAGAGGCAGGGTTCCCTGCAGCATCCGATGGGGATTTCGAAGCGGTGAAGCTCATTGCGGATACTGTTGAAAATTCTTCAGTGACTGCACTTGCACGGACACACAAAAAAGATATCGACCGTGCATATGAAGCATTGAAAAACACAGCGAAACCGAGGATCCATATCTTCCTCGCAACATCTCCGATTCATATGAAATATAAATTGAAGATGTCTGAAGAGGAAGTGCTGGAAAAATCCATCGAGATGGTGACATATGCGAAAACGATGTTCCCTGAAGTTGAATTTTCAGCTGAAGATGCGACGCGTTCCGATATCGATTTCCTGATGAAACTCATCGAAAAGGTCATCGATGCGGGGGCGACAGTCATCAACTTACCGGACACTGTAGGATTTACAACACCTGAAGAATACGGCCGGATGTTCAAAACGATTTCACAAAACGTTCCGAACATCGATAAAGTCAATCTTTCCTGCCACTGTCACGACGATCTCGGAATGGCAGTTGCAAACTCCATCGCCGCTGTTGAGAACGGCGCGACTCAAGTCGAGTGCGCCGTCAACGGCATCGGTGAACGGGCAGGGAATGCGGCACTTGAAGAAATTGCTGTCGCACTTGAAATCCGCAAGGATTTCTACCCTTATGAAACGTCACTGGTCCTGAAGGAAATCAAGCGGACAAGCGACCTTGTCAGCAAACTGTCAGGCATGTACATCCAGGCGAACAAGGCAGTCATCGGACGGAACGCATACGCACATGAGTCGGGTATCCACCAGGACGGCGTGCTTAAAAACGCCGAGACTTATGAAATCATCACACCTGAACTTGTCGGCGTGTCCGAGAACACTTTATTCCTCGGCAAACATTCCGGACGTCATGCATTCAAAGACAAAGTGGCTGAGTTCAAACTTGAACTTTCAGAAGACGAAATCACTACAGCATTCAAGAAATTCAAACTTCTTACCGACCAGAAGAAAGAAGTCACAGAAGATGATATATATACGATATTAATGGAAATAAAAACCGAAGACGCAGATATTCCTATGTACAGGATGGAGAACTTCGAGGTGAACTACGGTCCGGAAAACGGAACTGAAAGTGAAGTGTCACTCAAAACACCTGCAGGCGAGACCATTTCGAACACGACAGTCGGAAACGGCAGCGTCGATGCACTTTACGGTACGATTAAGAGTCTGATCGATATGGAACTGAACCTGATTGACTACCAGCTGAACTCTGTCGGCCGAGGTAAAGATGCACTTGCAGAAGCGCACGTCCAGCTGAAAGTGGACGGCCAGGTCATGAACGGCCGCGGTACGGCACAGGATGTCATCGAGGCATCGGCGAATGCATATATCAATGCAGTGAACCGTTATCTGATCAAAAATACACAGGAAAAATCGATTTCAATCAGCAGCTGACGAAAAGGAGCCCATAGACATGAAAAAACATATATTTACACTTCCGGGCGACGGTGTCGGCCCAGAAGTCATGGCCGGCGCCATAGAAGTACTAAAAAAGATCGCAAAAAAATATAATCATGAGTTCACTTTTGAAGAAGGTCTGATCGGCGGTGCCGCGTATGATGTGCATGGCACGCCCCTTGACGATAAGACGCTTGACCGGGCTAAAAATTCGGATGCCATCCTGCTCGGTGCGGTCGGCGGGCCGGCATGGGACAATGTGGATAAAACTTTAAGGCCCGAGCAGGGGCTGCTCAAGATCCGCAAGGAACTTGGACTGTTTTCCAATCTCCGTCCGATAAAGGTCTTCGACAAGCTGATACCTGCTTCTCCGTTAAAGGAAGCGATCGTCGGCGGTACGGATATTTTATTCGTGCGTGAACTGACGGGCGGTCTTTATTTCGGGAAGCCGAGTGAACGGAAGGACGGCGGCAATTCGGTCGTCGACACACTCCAGTACACGAGGGAAGAAATCGAGCGTATCGTCGAGTACGGTTTCGAGGCGGCGACACTGCGCGGCAACAAGCTGACTTCGGTGGATAAGGCGAACGTTTTGGAATCCAGCCGCATGTGGCGTGAAATTGTGGATGCGAAAAGCGTCGACTATCCTGACGTTGAAGTCGAGCATGCGCTCGTCGATTCGACGGCGATGAAACTGATTACGGACCCGGGCCACTTCGATGTGGTCGTCACCGAGAATCTTTTCGGAGATATTTTGAGTGACGAGGCGTCGGTAATCACAGGATCGATCGGACTGCTGCCGTCGGCAAGCCTGAACAGCTCAGGTTTTGGTTTATATGAACCCGTTCACGGGTCCGCACCGGACATTGCCGGTGAAAATAAAGTGAATCCGCTCGCGATGATTCTGTCGGCTGCGATGATGCTGAAATATACATTCCATCTGACCGATGAATCGGAAGCGATCGAACAGAGTGTGGATGCCGCATTGAAATCGGGCTTTCATACGGCAGATCTGGATATCGAAGGCGGAAAAACCGTCTCGACAGAAGAGATGGTTGAAGTTGTCATAAATAATATTAAATAAAATGGATAAGTGAGTTGATATGAGGAATGGCTGAGAAAAAGACTATTATTGAAAAAATCTGGGAAGACCATGTTGTTCATAGAGATGAGGGACAGCCGGATTTAATATACATTGATCAACATTTAGTTCACGAAGTCACTTCTCCTCAGGCATTTGAAGGGTTGCGGCTTGCTGGACGGAAAGTCCGCCGGCCGGACTTAACTTTCGCAACAATGGACCACAACGTCCCGACGAAGGACCGGGAAAATGTAAAAGATGAAATTTCAGCGAAACAGATGGATGCACTGAAGAAAAACTGTGCAGACTTCGGTGTCAAGCTTGCAGATATGTTCCACCCCGACCAGGGGATCGTGCACATCATCGGGCCGCAGCTTGGACTGACTCAGCCGGGCAAGACGATCGTCTGCGGCGACAGTCATACATCAACGCACGGTGCATTCGGAGCACTGGCGTTCGGTATCGGTACAAGTGAAGTCGAGCACGTCCTTGCGACTCAGACTTTATACGGCGACCGTCCGAAAACGATGAATGTCAAAGTGAACGGGCCTTTAGGCGCCGGTGTTACCGCAAAAGACCTGATCCTTGCGATCATCGCAAAGTTCGGCGTCAAGTTCGGTACAGGCTACGTTGTCGAGTATACCGGTGAAGCGGTCCAGAGCCTGTCGATGGAAGGCCGTATGACGGTATGTAATATGTCCATTGAAGGCGGCGCGAGAGCGGGGCTTATTTCTCCGGATGAGAAAACTGTGGATTTCCTGACAGGACGGCGCTACGTTCCGAAGGAAGAAGAAGCGTTCAGGGCAATCAGTGAAAAATGGCTGTCATATGCAACGGATGAAGGTGCAGCTTATGATAAGACCATTGAAATTGATGCGACAGAAATCGAACCTCAGGTTTCATGGGGTACGAATCCGGGAATGGTCGTACCAATCAGTGGTGCGACACCATCCGTTGATGCTGTGGACAACAAAGATGAAATCACTCGGGCACTCAGTTATATGGATCTGACGGAGAACCAGCCGATCACATCGATTGAAATAGACCATGTGTTCATCGGTTCCTGTACGAACTCGAGAGTTCCGGATCTTAAGAATGCCGCTGAAATCATTAAAGGCAAGAAAGTGAAAGACGGCATCAAGGCGATTGTCGTTCCCGGTTCATTTTTAGTGAAGTCGGAAGCAGAAGAGCTGGGTCTCGATAAAATCTTCAAAGAAGCGGGCTTCGAATGGCGCGATGCCGGATGCAGTGCGTGCCTCGGCATGAACGATGACATCATCCCGGCCGGCGGCCGCTGTGCATCAACGTCAAACCGTAATTTTGAAGGCCGCCAGGGCAACGGCGCAAGAACGCACCTGGTCAGTCCTGAAATGGCTGCAGCTGCTGCAATCGAAGGCCGTTTCGTAGACGTCCGCAGTTACACGACGGAAGAGAAAATTTCTTAAGAGGAGGATATTACATGGAAGCAGTTGAGAAACATACAGGTAAGGTATATCCTCTGAACAGAGATAATGTGGATACCGACCAAATCATTCCAAAACAATTTTTAAAGCGTATCGAAAGAACAGGCTTCGGACAGTTTTTATTTTATAACTGGCGCTTCGACGATGATGGCAGCCTGAGACACGACTTTGACCTGGACAATGAGAAATACGAAGGTGCATCAGTGATGGTGGCAGGCGAAAACTTCGGCTGCGGCTCATCCAGGGAACACGCACCGTGGTCGTTGCTCGACTTCGGCTTCAAAGTGATCATCGCACCGAGTTTTGCGGATATTTTCTACAGTAATGCACTCAAAAACGGCATCATTGTCATTGAAGCGGATAAGGATAAAGTGGATGAATGGCAGGACAAAGCACAAAGTGGAGACTTCCAGCTGTCAGTTGATCTGGTGGAACAAACAGTGACTGCTGACGGTGAAGTATATAAATTTGACATCCCGTCGTATCATAAGGAAAAACTTATTAACGGCTGGGATGACATATCATTGACACTGCAGTTGGAAGATAAAATCAATCAATATGAGGAGAGTGGTCGCATGGGGATTTCTTAACCAGTGGATTAGTCCAGAATGCCTGGGAGGTACTCGGACAGAAAATCCACAATACGCCTTTAGTCACATCGAATACTACGAACTTACGTACAAACAGAGAAGTTTATTTGAAGATGGAGAATCAACAGAAGACGGGCGCGTTCAAATTCAGAGGCGCAAGCTACAAGTTGATGAAATTATCTGCTGAGGAGTTATCAAAAGGAGTGTTGACCGCATCTGCCGGCAATCACGCCCAGGGCGTGGCACTTGCTGCGGCACAGCTCGGTGCACAGGCGACGATCTTCATGTCTGAGGCAACACCGACAAATAAGGTTGAAGCCACACGCGGCTACGGTGCAGAAGTGATTCTGGTGGGGGAGAGTTTTCAGGAAGCATATGAAGCATCTCTTGAATACCAGCAGGAAACAGGTGCGACTTATATACACCCGTTTGATGACTACGATATTATGGCAGGTCAGGGAACGATTGCAGTTGAAATGCTGTCACAGCAACCAGATCTTGATACATTGATTGTTCCTATTGGCGGCGGAGGCTTGATCAGCGGAATTGCCGTCGCTGCGAAAAGCATAAATCCAGACATCCGCGTGATTGGTGTGCAGACTGACAGAGCACCATCGATGTTCAACGCTTATCATCAAGGACTGGTGGAACGATTGAAAAATGTATCGACGATCGCAGAGGGAATTGCAGTCAAAGAACCAGGTCAGTTGACATTGCCTATAATCAATAAGTATGTAGACGATGTAATTTGCGTATCGGAACCGGAAATCGCTGATGCGATGATCTACCTATTAGAAAGAAGCAAAACATTGGTTGAAGGCGCAGGTGCAGCAGCACTCGCATGCCTGCTCAGCCATCATGACACTATTGACTCCGAGAAAACCGGAGTGGTTGTCAGCGGCGGCAACATCGACATCTCAAGAATGCCCGACATCCAGAGTCTTGCGTCAGAGCTCCGCAAAGAAGCGGGTTTGGCTGAAAGAACCTACGATGCACGCTCAGGTTCAAGATTGAGAGAGAAATCAGCAGCACTGAGATGAAAATCATAGAATTTTGAAGAGACGCACCCGGTGAGACCGGGCGCGTTTTTTGGTTTGAGGCGGGGAGCTCAGGAGACTTTTAGGAAGAAACCTGCTCACCTGAGTGGGAAAACGGAGCGAAGTGAGCAGCACAGGAAGAAACCTGCTCACCTGAGCAGGAAAACGGAGCCAAGTGAGCAGCACAGGAAGAAACCTGCTCACTCGTATGAATAATTCTCAACGAATGAGCAGGCAATGATTTCATTTCAGTATTCAATTAGATTTTTATTCCTATATCGCCGTACAGTGGCACTGCTAAAAGTATAGCCGCTATATTTTGCAATCTTACTGGATGATAACTGCCACGTCGAGTTGAGCATCTGGAGTTCTTTTACCAGTTGCTGAAGAACATCCACCTGCGTCATTCCAACCCGGCATTCATCAAAAACAAATTTATCCCGGTGCTCGCGGCAGAGCGGGCTGTTATCACAATCGGCGCAGAATACGCCGCCGGCGAGCTCGTCGAAGGTGACGTTGGCGTCGCTGTCGTAGGCGGATTTGAATATGCGCCTCGAGTCGAGCATTTCGACAAAGCGGCTGTAATCATAGCGGTTCGGCTTCATCAGGTATCTGAGACGTTTATTCCGATTGGTGCGGGGTGTAGATGTTCGGATGGTTCGGCAGATTGTAAATCGTCTGTTCGGGGTGAATAAAAACCAGATTGCAGGTGAGGCTCATCCGCATGTCATATTCCTTCATCATAGACGACAGAACGTTCCGGTGGCTGTCAATCTGGTTCATGGGATTGACGATTTCCTTACCGCCGGCAAAACGCCAGGGACGGTCAGTGTAATATTCAATATCATATTGATAATTTTTGATTTCGAATGTGTACAGCTGATCTTCAGAAATGATGATATTGTCGATTTGGACTTCAGCCGGGCCGTTGCCGACTTTTTACCGGTGACGGAAGCACTTTCCAGTTGAAATCTATAGTCTTTCATGTGGACGACGGAAGCTGAGAATGCAGCGATCATGGCATCAAACTGCAGCTCGCCCGCGTGGCCCAGCCGGTATTTATTCAAATCTTTACTGTCTTCTTCGGTGAGAAGTGTCCGGCGGTTCAAAATCTCAAGCTGCAGCAGCTTAACATTTTTCGCTCTCATCAGTAAAATTTCATGAGTTCGGTCATCACCTTTTCAAGGTCTTCGATGAATGCCTCATCAGACTTCAGTTCAGGATCACCCGGACGGTAGACTTTCCCGACAAGGAATTCTCCTTTTTTCACATCGCGCAGACGGACGAGTCCTGCCTCCAGCTCTTCATCGGACAGGCCCGACAGTTCCGGTTTGGACGGTTTCATATGGTCCAAAGAAATGGAGTATTCCTGAGGAATCTCTCTGAACAGGTCGAACTCATCGAGCCATTTCTTCGCCATGTTCTGTTTATCCGGTGACTCATAGATTACACCATACATGCAGAAGGCGTGGTCTCCCCACAGGCCGATCTGGAAGTGGGGCATCATCTTATAGCCGCGTTTGTTCGTTGAGAACGCCACCCAGGTGTCATCCGGCGGGTTCACTTTACGGCGTGCATGCATGGCAACATGTGAAAACTGCTCGTCCCCCGTCAGGTCAGTAAGGAATCCTGCGAAGTGGTCGCCTAGGTTATACAGCTTGACGCGGGGACCTTCTTTGATGCCCTCCATGCGTGCATCGAGACCGTCAATTTTAAAAGTGTCGAAATCTTTATCAGTAAAGCGGTATTTAGTCATATAATTATTCCTTTCTAAAAATATGCTTGTGAACTATGATAAAATAATAAAGGAAACCAATCAAACTTTTGAGGTGTATTTTATGGAAATCTATAAATTCGCACAGGAAACAATTTTGGAAGCCGGCAGGTTCATCCGCCGACGCATGACAGAAGAATTCAACATCAACAGTAAAAAAAATCCTAATGACCTCGTCACGGATGTAGATAAAGAAACAGAAAGCTTCTTAAATGATACAATCCAAAAACGTTATCCGGAGCACAGAATTGTCGGCGAGGAGGGCCACGGCCGAGACATCACTGATACCGAAGGCGTCCTCTGGATCGTCGACCCGATCGACGGCACTTTGAACTTCGTCCATCAGATGGAGAATTTCGCGATTTCCGTCGGCATCTATATTGACGGCAATCCATACGCCGGCCTCATACTGGATGTCATGAAAGGCGATCTTTATCACGCGGCTTTCGAGCACGGTGCCTATAAAAACGACCAGCTGCTGCCGGACATTGAAGAATCACACCTTGCATCATCGCTCATTTCGACCAATACGAACTGGGTGATACGCGACGGCATCAATGTACCTTTCATCCAGGTGGTCAGAGATGCACGCAGCACCCGCTCACTCGGCTCGGCTGCCCTTGAATTTGTGAACGTGGCACGCGGCACGAGCAGTGCGGCACTGTTCTTCAGGCTCCACCCATGGGATTTTGCGGGCGGCGCCATCATCCTGAAAGAAGTCGGCGGATTGACGACGACGCTGCTCGGCGACGAACTCAGACTGCTCGATACAAACAGCATCATCGCCGCCAATAGGACGATTCATGGCGAAATCATAGAACATTTCAGGAAAGATGAGCCGTTCATCAAGAACCATAAGGCATTCCACCGCCTCTGAACCTGTATTTCCTGGCAGACACCTTTTCAAAGAAATGCTCCGTGATTTTCCTGTAGGCATAATTATTTAAATGAAAACCGATATGCACATGGATGTCACTCCGGCGATATTCCCGGCACCGCTCGAGCCTGTCCAGGCAGAAGAAATAGTCGCCGGTCAGCTGATACAGGCTGTCGATGGTGCTGCATGCACCGCATTGTATGATGTTGCTGTTGTAAAGCAGCAGGTCATGGGACATGCAGGCGGCACACCTTAAGCCGGGTGTGAACAGGTTCATGTTGAAGCTGTACGTATTCGGCTGAAACAATTCAGCCGGGCATGGGCGTGTTTTTATTTTTGATGACGGCTGAATGTTCGATGGCTTTCAAATAGTAGGGCAGGTTTTCTTTGGACAGAAACAGGTCGCTCTTCCGCGTCTTCATGGTGAAGCGGTCATTCATCATGACGTACTTGATGATGATCGGACGCTGGAATTCCCCTTCGTCGATGAGCTGGGCCCTGAACATCTGATACAGCTTATCGCTCCGGTTCAGGTCCATGACGGCTTCATGGCTGTCAGTGCACAATATATTGAACGGATTGACGTAATGGCCGCCTTCCAGATCATGAAGGATGAATATGTAGTAGCAGTAGTCCGTAATGAGAAGGACATGGACAAATTCGCGCTCGCCGTCCACGAATACTTCCGAGTGCCAGTATACATCGATATTGGTCATGCTGATGTCCTGTAAATATTGTTCGAACTCTTCCTCCAGGGCTTCGGAGCGGCATAAAGCCTGGTACTCCTTTGTTTCATCATCGCTGAACGGCAGGCGGTTGTACAAAAACTCATAAATTTTCAGTTTTTCATTCTTTTTGCGCATTTCATTTATCCCCCTTTGCTGTAATGTTTCAATTGTGCATGACAGTCAAATTGTCGTCAAAACGCAACAATTTGATTTTGGGCATGAAAAAAGAACAGAAATCAATTTTCTGTTCTGCAAAAATGCGGTTTCTGCAGTGTAAAACGTGCAGAAATACGAAATTTGTAGTTTTTATAACCAGCCGTTTTCACGGTACTTTTTCTTGAGTGTAAAACCGAAGCCGAATATGCCGATAAAGATCAGCACGGTGATGGCTGCAAATATCCACATCGCCTCAGCGGCAAAGACGGAGAAGGCGACCATCATGGAAACGGCAAGAACAGCAAGTAACAGGAAAATCAGTTTTGACTTAGGTTTCTCCATTGCCATGTACTCCTTTGAAAATCATAGTTCTTACGAGTATAGCATAAATGCGCACTTTTTAATAGAATTACTGCTGTATGATTCGGGTGTATATTGTGATATAATGGTACAGTTAAGGAAAGAAAAGATTCTAAACACGAAGGGAAAGTCTTGATGAATTTAAGAGAAGATATCCGTAATATTGCAATTATCGCACACGTTGACCATGGAAAAACGACATTGGTAGACCAATTATTAAAACAGTCCGGCATATTCCGTGAAAACGAACATGTTGAAGAGCGTGCGATGGACTCTAATGATATTGAAAGAGAACGCGGTATTACTATTTTAGCGAAAAACACCGCGATTGACTATAAAGACCACAGAATAAACATCCTGGATACGCCGGGGCACGCGGATTTCGGCGGTGAAGTGGAACGTATCATGAAAATGGTGGACGGTGTTATCCTCGTTGTGGATGCATATGAGGGGACGATGCCCCAGACACGCTTCGTTCTGAAAAAGGCGCTTGAACAGGATCTCAAGCCGCTTGTCG
The DNA here is from genome assembly GCF_900101075.1 of Lacicoccus qingdaonensis. Classification (GTDB taxonomy): domain Bacteria; phylum Bacillota; class Bacilli; order Staphylococcales; family Salinicoccaceae; genus Lacicoccus; species Lacicoccus qingdaonensis. The sequence continues at coordinate 51,062 of NZ_FNFY01000001.1, forward strand.
TAGTGAATAAGATCGATAAGGATGCAGCGCGTCCTGAAGCGGTCATCGATGAAGTGCTTGAACTGTTCATCGAGCTGGATGCGAACGATGAGCAGCTTGAATTCCCTGTTGCCTATGCTTCAGCAATCAACGGTACGGCGAGTCTTGAGCCTGAACCTGAGAAGCAGGAAGAAAACATGCAGTCCATCTATGACATGATTTTGGAATATGTACCTGCACCTGTTGATAACAGCTCTGAACCGCTGCAGTTCCAGGTGGCACTGCTTGACTACAACGACTATGTCGGACGTATCGGTGTCGGCCGTGTGTTCCGAGGAGAAATAAAAGTCGGCCAGCAGGTTTCACTGATTAAAAATGACGGCACGGTGAAAGACTTCAGAGTGACCAAGATGTTCGGTTTCTTCGGTTTGAAACGTCTGGAAATCGAGCACGCACAGGCGGGCGATCTGATCGCTCTATCGGGTCTTGAAGATATCAACGTCGGCGAGACGGTGACACCGAGGGACCATCAGGAAGCGATGCCGGTACTAAGAATTGATGAGCCGACACTTCAGATGACGTTTTCTGTAAACAATTCACCATTTGCAGGGCGTGAGGGTAAATACGTCACAGCACGCCAGATCCAGGAGCGTCTGGATCAGCAGCTGGAGACGGATGTTTCACTTAAAGTGGAGCCGACCGATCAGCCGGATGCATGGGTGGTTTCAGGACGCGGTGAACTTCATTTATCTATATTGATTGAGAATATGCGCCGTGAAGGGTTCGAACTGCAGGTATCAAAACCGATCGTCATCGTCAAAGAAATTGACGGCGTCAAATGTGAACCGTTTGAACGTGTCCAGATCGATGTGCCGGAAACGAATACCGGCGGCGTCATCGAAACACTCGGTTCACGTAAAGGCGAGATGCTGGATATGGTTAATACGGGCAACGGTCAGACGCGTATTACGTTTTTAGTGCCGGCGAGGGGTCTCATCGGCTACAGGACTGAATTCATGTCCATGACGAGCGGTTATGGCATAATGAACCATACATTCGAAGAATACCGTCCGATCATCAAAGGGCAGATCGCCGGCAGACGCAACGGTGTGCTTGTATCGATGGATAAAGGCGTGGCATCGACTTATGCGATTCTGCAGCTGGAAGGCCGCGGTACGAACTTCATGGAGCCGGGTACAGATGTGTACGAAGGTATGATTGTCGGGGAAAACTCACGTGATAACGATCTGACGGTCAATATTACGAAAGTGAAGGCGGCGAACAATATCCGTTCGGCAACGAAAGAGCAGACTGCAACGATGAAGAAACCTCGCACCCTCACCCTTGAAGAGGCACTGGAGTTTATCAACGACGATGAACTTGTGGAAGTGACGCCGGAAACTGTAAGACTGAGAAAGAGTATTCTGGATAAAGGTGCAAGAGAACGTGCACAAAAGAAAGAAAAGATAAGACTTGAATCGGAGTGAGTATAAGTGTTTCTCCCAGCTGTATTATCGAGTGCTTCAGTTAATGTCAATGAGCGCTTGACCTTTTTCGGCAGACTTTACGGCCTGGATACAAATCCGGAGACTGGAATGTGGCTGCTGTTTATCACAATATTCGCCTTATGCATACTTGTTTATGTGCTCGGGTTTGCCCGTAAGATCAAACTCTGGCAAAATGTTGTCGTCTATATTGCAATGTTCTTCGGCGCCCTGATATTGACTTTCTTCGGTGCATTCCTGCCGGTTGCAGAAAGTCTGATTGTAGCTGCGATAGTGCTTGGACTCTACAGGTTCAGGCTGCACAGGGAACGCAGGGCTGGCAATATACCGCCAAAGCAGAAACAAAACTGATTAAAAAATCACGCCGGATATTTTTCCGGCGTGATTTTTTTAGTTTATGGAGATGCCAGTCACATGCTGAAGTCTGGTTTCAATATCATTATCTGAAATGACGACCAGGTCGATCATGTTGTCATCATACATTCTCTTGCCGTCCTGGCTGAACTGGGCGTAATGTCTGCCGCGTTCACTGTATGGCAGAATCGTCGTGCCTTCGTCATGTGTATATGTAATCATCGCGTCTTCGCCGCGTTCCGGCTCGGTGTATTCGAGAAATGTATCCAGTCTGATGATGAATGTCTCTTCCAGCAGCTGTGAATTCTTATATTTCTTTTCGGATTTCAAAGTCGGGGGCTTGCTGCTGCCTTCAATGATCTGACGGTTCCATTCCGTGTTATCGGAAAATGTAATACTGTCGTCATCCTGTTCGGCTTTAAGCGCGTCTTCCAAAGTGATTTTACGATCATCAAAAATCCATGTTGAAGGATCTAATGTAATTTGAAACTTGATATCTCCGAGAATCTGTATAACCATATATAATCGCTCCTTATACTGTTCATTATATCAAAAGATAGTTTGATATTATACGTCAATAATGAATTTCTAGTCTTTTGATTCCTTGCAATTTTGACGTCGGTGATATAAAATTTTTATTATAGCTAAAAGAGGGGGTAAGTGTGTCCATGAAAGAAGAATTGCGTCATCAGGCATATGAACAGCTTGAAGCAGATGCTGACCGTATTGTACAGCTGATTAAAGTTCAGATGGACAATTTGACGATGCCCCAATGCCCGGTCTACGAAGAAGTTTTAGATACCCAAATGTTCGGACTTTCAAAAGAAGTGAATTTCGCCGTACGTCTTGGGCTGGTTGATGCAGAAGATGGACGAGAGCTGTTGGAGAGCCTGGAGAAAGAAGTCTCAAAAGTCCATGATTTATATATGCAAGAGGAAAAACTTGAGTCTAAAGAAATTTAATCTTTAGACTTTTTTTAAATGAGGGGAACAATGTGCAATACGTTAAAGATTTTTTCAATTACGTCAAAGCTTATTCCAAATACGTAGACTTCACAATTATCATCATATATGTACTTCTCAGCCTGATCGGACTCGTCATGGTCTACAGTTCAAGCATGGTCATGGCGGCAAATAATGATAATATTTCATCGCCTGAATATTTTTACATAAGGCAGGCGATTTTCATCTTTCTTGGATTTTCCATCGTGTTCTTCATGAGCTACTTCATGTCCGGTGAAATTTTCAAAGAGAAAAAATTCCAGCTGACAGCGATCGTCATCATCATGCTGCTGCTTTTTTACACGTTGTTTTTCGGCGATGTGGTCAACGGTCAGCGAAACAGAATCCAGTTCGGTCCGCTCAGCCTGCAGGCACAGGAATTTTTCAAAGTGCTTGTCATCATCTATATGGCATATATATATGACAAGAAGATATCACTTTCCAAAATGCAGACTCAGGATTACATTTACCCGCTGACATTCATCGGCGCGTGTTCCGGTCTTGTACTGCTTACCGATTTTGGTACATGGATGGTCGTTGCAGCCATCATCATCGGAATTTTCATCTATTCGGGTGTGCCGCTTAAATTCATTTTGAAAACAGGTCTTGTCATCACTGTGGCGGGCGGTGTGCTGACACTGATTTCCTACCTGTTCCAGGGCCAGATTTTGTCGGATTATCAGATTGCCAGGATAGAGACATTCATCAACCCGTTCACCGATCCGATGGGTGCCGGGTATCAGCTGACGAATTCCCTGATAGCCATTTCACATGGCGGCATTACGGGCACCGGCCTTGGTAACGGGGTGATGAAACTCGGTTATCTGCCGGAGCCGCACACCGACTTCATATTTGCCGTGCTCGCGGAAGAACTTGGCCTTATCGGCGTATTTTTCACCATGATACTGTTTGTGATTTTAATATTCAAAGCGCTGAAATATGCTGCTGTTTCGAAAGATAAGTTCTACAGCCTGATCTGTGTGGGTGTGGCATTGTATATTACTTTGCAGCTGTTCGTCAATATCGGAGGGATTTCAAAAATCATTCCTTTGACGGGCGTACCGCTCCCGCTTCTCAGCTACGGAGGATCTGCATTCCTTTCCGTTTCAATGGCGGTAGGACTTCTGATCATCGCGGCAAAGCATGTAAAGAAAGAAAAAGAAGGGTTTCAATAGCCGGTAATTAAAATTTATCGGTTTTTATTTTCAATTAATAGTGTGAATTTTATAAATTTTATTATATAATAAGCTCATTATGCTTTTGGGAGGAATTTCTTATGAACAAGATACATAAATTACTTGTTGCGAACAGGGGTGAAATTGCGACTCGTATTTTCAGGGCTGCAACAGAGCTTAATATTACGACAGTCGCAATTTACAGTAATGAAGATAAAGGTGCACTGCACCGTTATAAGGCGGACGAAGCTTATCTGGTGGATCCGGATCTGTCCCCGACCGAAAGTTACCTTAATATAGAAGCAATCATCAAAGTGGCAAAGAACGCAGGCGTGGATGCAATTCATCCGGGCTACGGTTTTTTAAGTGAAAATAAAGAATTCGCAACCCGCTGTGCTGAAGAAGGTATCATTTTCATCGGACCTGAAGTGCGTCATCTTGAAATGTTCGGCGATAAGGTCCGTGCACGTGAAACGGCAATCTCGACAGGTCTGCCGATCATTCCGGGCAGTAAGGATGCGGTCAAAGATTTCAGCGAAGTAGAAGAATTCATTGAAAATCATGGTTATCCGATCATCATCAAGGCAATTTCCGGCGGCGGCGGTAAAGGTATGCGCGTCGTCAAGGAAGATGATAATTTGAGAGACAGCTACGACCGTGCCAAGAGTGAGGCATTGAAATCATTCGGCAACGCGGAAATATACCTTGAAAAATTCATCGATCAGGCGAAGCATATCGAAGTGCAGGTCATCGGTGATACACAAGGCAACATCGTTCATCTATATGAAAGAGACTGTTCGGTGCAGAGACGTCATCAGAAGCTTGTAGAAGTCGCGCCTTCCGTCGGACTGACGCATGAGCTCCGTGAAGACATCTGTGAAGCGGCAAGAGATATGGCTGAACAGATCGGCTATGTCAACGCAGGTACGGTTGAATTCCTCGTTGCGGACGGCGAATTTTATTTCATAGAGGTCAACCCTCGTGTTCAGGTTGAGCACACGATCACTGAAATGGTGACGGGTGTGGACATCGTCAAGACGCAGATCCAGGTTGCAGACGGCAAGGATCTGTTCGGGGAGGATATCGGCATGCCCCATCAGAAAGATATCCCGCTGATGGGCTTTGCGGTACAGTGCCGTATCACTACTGAAGATCCGCTGAATGATTTCATGCCGGATACGGGTGAAATCATGGCCTACCGTTCAAGCGGCGGTTTCGGTGTCAGACTGGATGCCGGCGACGGTTTCCAGGGTGCTGAAATTTCACCGTACTATGACTCGCTGCTCGTAAAGCTGTCCACACACGGTCTGACTTATAAAGATGCGAATGAAAAGATGGGACGCAGCCTGAAAGAGATGCGTATCCGCGGCATCAAGACAAACCTTCAGTTCCTTTTGAATGTTGTCGAAAACGAAGATTTCCTGAAAGGGGACTACTCGACGAAGTTCATCGATACGACGCCTTCATTATTCGAATTCGAAAAACCGAAGGACAGAGGTACGAAGACGCTTGAATACATTTCGACGATTACGGTGAATGGATTCCCGGGTGTGGAAAAGAGAGAAAAACCTCATTTTGATCCGCCGAGAATACCGGATTACACGCCGGAAATTGTCGACGGTACAAAACAGATACTTGATGAGAGCGGACCAGAAGGGCTCGCCAAATGGCTGAAAGAGCAGGACCAGACACTGATCACGGATACGACGATGCGTGATGCACACCAGTCGTTACTCACGACACGTATCCGTACGTTTGATATGAAAAAGATTGCACCTTACACTGCACATGATCTGAAAGATGCATTCAGTCTTGAGATGTGGGGCGGTGCAACGTTCGACGTGGCATACAACTTCCTGAAGGAAGATCCGTGGGCAAGGCTCGCGACGCTCAGAAAAGACATTCCGAACGTACTGTTCCAGATGCTGCTGCGTGCATCCAACGCTGTCGGCTATAAAAATTATCCGGATAACCTTGTCGAGAAGTTTGTCGCGGAGAGTGCAGAGAGCGGCATAGACGTCTTCAGAATCTTCGATTCGCTGAACTGGCTTGAAGCGATGAAACCTGCGATTGAAGCGGTGCTTAAAACAGATAAAGTCGCTGAAGGCGCGATCTGTTACACTGGTGACATCCTGAATCCTGAACGCTCAAACGTCTACACTCTGGATTACTATAAGAATATGGCGAAAGAACTTGAAGCACAGGGTGTTCACATTCTGGCAATAAAAGACATGGCCGGTCTGCTGAAGCCGAAAGCAGCCTACGAGCTGATCGGTGAATTGAAACAGACTGTGGATATCCCGATCCACCTGCATACGCATGATACGAGCGGCAACGGCGTATTCACATATGCAAAAGCGATCGAAGCGGGCGTCGATGTCGTCGACACTGCCCTCGGTGCGCTGAGCGGACTGACTTCACAGCCGAGTGCGAACAGCCTGTCCTATGCGCTGGACGGTACAGACAGAAATATCCGTGCAGATATCGATGGTCTGGAAAGACTCAGCCAGTACTGGGAAGATGTGCGTAAATACTATGTGGACTTCGAAAGTGACATCAAGAGCCCGCACACTGAAATCTACCAGCACGAAATGCCGGGCGGACAGTATTCAAACCTTCTGTCCCAGGCAAGGTCAATGGGTCTCGGCGAAAGATACGGCGAAGTGAAGAAGATGTACCAGAAAGTGAATATGTTGTTCGGTGATATCGTCAAAGTCACACCGTCATCGAAAGTTGTCGGCGATATGGCGCTGTTCATGGTACAGAACGAACTGGATGAGGATTCACTGTTCAAGCGCGGTGCACATCTGGACTTCCCGGATTCCGTCGTGAGCTTTTTCAAAGGTGAAATCGGTATTCCGGTGACAGGCTTCAATGAAGATCTGCAGAAACTTGTGCTGAAAGGCACTGAGCCGCTTAAAGAGCGTGCGGGTGAAATGATGGAGCCGATTGATTTTGATGCGCTCCGTGAAGAGATTGCAGAATTCCAGGAAACTGAAGTGACGGATCAGGATATACTGAGCTACGCACTGTATCCGAAAGTTTACAAAAACTTCGTTACGACGAATGAGAGCTTCGGTAACGTGGACAGACTCGATACACCGACATTCCTGTTCGGCATGCGTAAAAATGAAGAGCTGGAAATCGTCATCGATAAAGGTAAGACGCTGATCGTCAATCTGCTGTCGATCGGTCACGTCCATGAGGACGGCTACCGCTGGATGTACTTTGAACTGAACGGTTTCCCGCGCAAAGTCAAGATCAAAGACGACAGCGTGGAATCGAAAGTGGCCAGACTTCAAAAAGCAGATCCTAAAAATATCGGCCATATCGGTGCACAGATGCCGGGTACGGTCAGCTCGATAAAATTCAAGGCCGGCGATTCCTTCGAAAAAGGGGACATCATCATCATCACAGAAGCGATGAAGATGGAAAACTCGGTCAAGGCACCTTTTGCCGGAACGGTTACGGAAGTATACGTTGAAGAGGGCGACAGTGTTGAATCGAATGACCTGATGGTCCTTGTTGACAAGAAGGACTGATATAAATGGAGGCACCAGTCACAAAAGTGGCTGGTGTTTTTTATTGAATAAAGAATGATTGCAGTTTGTAAGTTTAACTTTCTCTGTTAAGTGAATATTACTAATAAGGAAGAAATAACCAGAGGAGGGGTAAAGATGCAGCTTAATGTTGCCGAGAAACTGATTCAGGACCATCTGGTTTCCGGTGAAATGAAGACCGGTGAAACGATCGGACTGAATATTGATCAGACGTTGACACAGGACGCGACAGGGACTTTGGTGATGCTTGAGCTTGAAGCGATGGAGATTGACAAGGTGAGTACGGAAGTTTCCGCGCAGTACGTGGACCACAATCTAATTCAGGGTGACTACCGTAATCCGGATGATCATAACTTTCTGCGGAGCGCTTCGAATAAATTCGGCATCCATTACAGCCAGCCGGGGAACGGGGTGAGTCATCCGGTTCATATGCAGGAGTTTGCAAAGCCCGGAAAGACACTGCTCGGCTCGGACAGTCATACATGTGCAAACGGCGCAATGGGCATGCTTGCCATGGGCGCCGGCGGCATTGACGTGACGCTCGCCATGACGGGAGAACCGTATTATGTCGATATGCCGAAAGTTATGGGTGTCGAACTTACCGGCAGGCTGCCTGAATGGGTCAGTGCGAAAGATGTGATTTTGGAAATGCTGCGCCGCCACAGTGTAAAAGGCGGGGTCGGCAGAATCATTGAATATTACGGCGACGGACTGGATGATTTGTCTGCAATGGACCGCCACGTCATCGCGAATATGGGTGCAGAGCTCGGTGCTACGGCATCGGTCTTTCCTTCGGATGAAGCTGTGAAGAAATTCCTGAAATCCCAGGACCGTGAAGATGAATGGTATGAACTGAAGGCGGACGAGGGCGCAGAGTATGATGAATACGACCAGATCAATCTGTCGGAGCTGGAACCGCTCATAGCGAAACCGACGAGCCCGGACAATGTCGTGCCGGTAAGCGAAGTGGCGGGCGATGAGATCTACCAGTCTTACATCGGTTCATCGGCCAATCCGGGCTACCATGATTTTGCGATTGCCAGTGAAATTGTCAAAGGCAGTGTCATTGCACCGGGGACATCATTCGATATCAATCCGACTTCGAGGCAGATGCTGCAGCATCTCGTGGAAAACGGACATATCGCCAATTTCCTGTCGGCCGGCGCGCGCCTGCACCAGGCAGGCTGTAACGGCTGTATTGGAATGGGACAGGCGCCGGCCACGGGCCACAACAGTTTGAGGACGACACCGAGAAACTTCCCCGGACGTTCCGGAACAGTGGAAGATTCAGTGTTCCTGTGCAGTCCGGAGACTGCAGCGGCATCTGCACTCGCGGGCGAGATCACAGATCCGAGAACACTGGATATGGATTATCCTGAAATTCCGGACCCGGCACCGAAGATCGACCACTTCCTGATGGAAGCACCACCGGAAGACAACAGCGGGATTGAACTCGATAAAGGACCGAATATTACAGCGATACCCGAATTCGATGCAATCCAGGACAGCTTCGACCTGCCGGTACTGCTGAAAGTCGGTGACAATCTGTCCACGGATGAAATACTTGCCGGCGGTTCGAGAGTGCTGCCGTTCCGCAGCAACATCCATGAGATCAGTGAATTCACATTTGAAAGAGTCGACGAAACATATACCGACGACGCGAAAGAATTGAAGGAAAAAGGCGGCCATATTGTCGTCGGCGGCTACAACTATGCGCAGGGTTCCAGCAGGGAACACGCCGCACTCGCCCCGAGATACCTGGGACTGAGAGTCGTACTCGTTAAAGACTATGCAAGAATCCACCGCCAAAACCTGATCAACTTCGGCATACTGCCGCTCACATTCGTCAATGATGACGAATATAAATTGATTGAACAGGGCGCTGTGCTCGAGTTCAGAAATACACACGACAATATACGGAGTGACGAAACATTCGAAGTTGAAATAAAAGGCACCGGACAGACTGTTGAAGTCAGACACGACCTGAATGACCGCCATAAGGAAATACTCCTTGCAGGCGGCATCATCAACTGGGTTAAAGAAAAGCAGAAGTGATCGTTAGAGATTTTATAGTGCAGCAGCTGAACCCCTTGAAGGTTCAGCTGTCTTTTTTTGAGTTTGAAGAAGCCCCGGGACGGGGGTGCCTGCTCACCTGGGCTGATATTTTGAGCTGGGTGAGCAGATATAGAGTCTGTCTGCTCACTTGGGCTAATATTTTGAGTTAAGTGAGCAGATATTGAATCTGCCTGCTCACCTGGGCTGGTATTTTGAGCTGGGTGAGCAGATATTGAGTCTGCCTGCTTACCTGGGCTGATATTTTGAGCTGAGTGAGCAGATATTGAATCTGCCTGCTCACTTGGCACGTGAAATGAAGATGAGTGAGCATCCGGGGTTTTATTTTTAATCAGCGACAACCGCGCTCAACAAAAAATTCAGCCGGGCAGCGTATCGCGCGCCTCGGCTGAATTCAAAATTTTCCCTATGATTTTGTCCTTGACAGTAACATGATGAAGTAGCACAGCAATCCGAACAGTAATGTGATGAACAGTGCGTGCAGCAGTGCAATGAAGATGTTCACCATTGTAAATACGCTGAGCAGGCCTGTAATCATCTGTAATATGATAAGAATGAATGCAATGATCCATCCGTAATGCAATACGCGGTACTGACTGTAATGTCTGATTGCGTGGATCATGATAAGAAATACCCATATAATTGCGAGTCCTGCGAGTGCTCTGTGTCCCATCTGGACGGCTTCGTAGAAGTTTGTCGGCATAATGTGGCCGGGTTTACAGTGCGGCCAGCTGAGACAAGCGAGTGATGAGTCAGTGTGTCTGACCAAAGCTCCGGAATAAACAACGAAATATATGTAGATTGTTAGAAATATCGTATTGTATCTTAAAAATGATCCGACTTGTAATTTTGTTGCATCGAACTTCAAGTCGACTTCGAATACCAGTAATGTCAATAGGAATACGGCAGCGAAACATATCAGTGATATGCCAAAATGTGCTGCGAGTACAAAATCGCCTTCCCATATTCCAACTACAGCTGCAGCACCAATCAATGACTGAATGATGATAAAACCAAATGATACAGCAACAAGGAACTTGGTTTCGCGCTTCTCGGGAATCTGTCTCAATGCCATGATACATAATATGGCAAGGAGGATGATTGCAATACCGGAAACACCTCTATGAGCGATTTCGATAATCGTTTCGATCGGCCAGTCACTCGGTATCAATTTACCGTGACATAACGGCCATGAATCGCCGCACCCATCTGCGGAACCTGTTTTGGTTACCAGCGCTCCGCCCACCTGGACGAAGACCATGGCTATAGTGGTTATGAGTGCCACAATTTTTAAGTTTTTGTACAATTGTCACACCTCAATCAAGACTTAAGAAATTAACCTCATGAATCCATAATATATATGAAAGAAGTTGTCATTGCAATATTAATTATTTGGAATTACTCTTAACAATTCTTAAATATATGGTAAAATCAATATGTGAAACACTCTAGATTAGTATAAGTCAGTTTATCATTTATGACACATACTGTTCATGAAGATTTAATGAACAATTCGTAAAACATATAAAATGTAACAATTTTATTGTGGAATTGTATAGTATTTGTGTCCCGACTGATTTATTATTAGAGTTAAATGTTTCTGTTATGAAAGGAGGCGTAGAGATGCAAGGTGATGCTTACAGTGAAATTGTAAAGCAGAATCCAAATGATATAACATTCAAAGCAGTTAAAACGTTATTAAAAGATGGGATAATAAAGTCCAATCTTATTCCAGCATTTGCTGCCGGATTTGTAGCTGTGATGTATTACAGCTTGTCATTTTTTCAGAACTTACCATTGTTATTACTCATGACAGTAGCGACAGCACTTGTCATAGGTGGAGTTTGTGCGCTGAATAATTTTTATGACAGAGACATAGACAGGATCATGGAATCAAAAAAGGATCGTCCAAGTATTGACGGAACGTTTACAGGAAAGCAGATTTTAATGATCGGTTTCGGTTGTCTGGGCGTTGGGCTGATCATGTTATTCTCCGTTAATCCAACTGCAGGAACGCTCGGTCTGGTCGCAGCATTTGGCTACACCGTCGTTTATTCGATGTTTGGGAAACGACATTTTGTTTCCAATACAATCATTGGGGCTGTACCTGGAGCGATGCCGCCGTTGATCGGCTGGGCTGTCATTGACCCGGGTCTTCATATGATTGCATGGGCGATGTTCATTGTGATGTTCATTTGGCAAATGCCGCACTTTTACGGATTAGCAATTAGAAGAAGCGAAGAATATAAGCTTGCTGCCATTCCAATGCTGCCATCTGTAAAGGGTAATGAAAGAACAAGACGCTCGATTGTGTTTTGGGTAACACTTCTTTTGTTCACACCTGTTTTAATGGTAGAACTTGGCTTATGGTTTGTGCTGCTTGCCACCGCGTTAAATTTGGCCTGGCTGTACATATCATTGAACCGATTTAAACCAATTGAAGACTATAACCGCTATGCCGGTCGGGTATTTGTCTTCTCACTAAATTACATCGTTATATTCTTTGTAATGATTGTAATTGCCGGCTTACTCGTGAATATATAAAGTTATTGGATGAAAGAGGGGTTAAAACATGAAGAATCATTGGATGAAAGCTAAATGGATAGGATTGATCACTGTCCTAATGGTCTTTTTATCTGGTTGTGGGAAGAATCATTTGAGTGCTTTGAGACCGGCTGGTGAAGTGGGTCAAGAGCAGTTTAACTTAATGATACTCTCAATTATTATTATGCTTTTGGTAGTAGTAGTGGTTACAGTATTATTTACAATTGCAGTGGCTAAAAACCGTCGCAGTAAGAAAGGTGAAGATTTCGAACCGAAGGACGTGGCAACAAACCACACTTTGGAAATCATCTGGACTACAATCCCAATCATTTTACTTATCATTTTAACAGTCCCTACAGTGTATCTTGTATTTAAACAGGCGGATACTAGTGCAAGTGTGACTGACGAAGGTGAAGTGAATCCTGAGGAAAATGTCATCAACGTCCGCGCTTACCAGTACTGGTGGGAGTTTGAATATCCAACAGAACAAGTCGTCACTTCACAGGAAATGGTAGTACCGACTGATGAAAGAGTTTACTTCAACCTTATGGGTGTAGACGTAAAGCACTCATTCTGGGTGCCGGCAGCAGGCGGTAAGCTTGATACAAACATTGATGGTATCAACAGTTTCTATCTCGTATTTGATGAAGAAAGTGCACAGGAAAGTGACCAGTTATTCTACGGTAAATGTGCTGAACTTTGCGGACCTTCACACGCTCTGATGGACTTTAAAGTCCATGCATTGCCGGCTGAAGAGTACGATCAGTGGCTGGCAGACATGAAAGCTGTTGAAGAGCCGGCTCAGGCGTCTTCTGAAGATGCGCAGGCCGGTCAAGAAATCTTTGCTGACTCATGTATGGCTTGTCACGCAACGACTCCGACAGGTTCAGGCGCAATGGGCCCTAACCTGACGAACTTCGCAGACCGTGAACTGATCGCCGGTTATCTTGAGCACAATGAAGAAAACTTAGAAGAGTGGATCAGAGATCCTGAGTCACTTAAGCCTGGAAATAAAATGACAGGTGCTTATGAGTTGAATGACGAAGAGATCGAAGCAGTTTCAGCTTACCTGATGGAGTTGTCTGTTGAAGAAGGTTCTGGAGATGTTGAGGCTCTTGAAGAAGTCAGACAGTCGAACACTACAGAATCTGAAGGTTCAGAAGGCGAAGAAGAGTCTTCTGCAAATGATGAAGAGGAGGGGAACTAACACATGGCACAAACAAGTACTCAGAAAAAAGGTGTTGGTTCTGTAATCTGGGAATATCTGACGACAGTCGACCATAAAAAGATTGGCATCTTGTATTTGATCGCTGGTGGATTTTTCTTCGCACTTGGTGGTATAGAAGCGATGTTGATCCGTTTACAACTGGCGGTTCCAAACAACGACTTCCTATCAGCAGGATTATATAACGAAATGATCACCATGCATGGTACGACGATGATTTTCCTGGCAGCCATGCCATTACTATTCGCATTTATGAACGCAGTGGTTCCATTGCAGATTGGGGCGCGTGATTTAGCGTTTCCATTTCTGAACTCAATGGGAGTTTGGTTGTTCATTCTCGGTGGTATCTTCCTTAACCTTTCATGGTTCATGGGTGGAGCACCGGATGCGGGCTGGACAAGCTACGCATCACTGTCAATCGACTCGCCTGGACACGGCGTTAACTTCTACGCCCTCGGTCTTCAGATCACAGGTGCAGGTACATTGATGACAGGTATCAACTTTGCAACAACGATTATTACGATGAGAGCACCTGGTATGACATACATGAGAATGCCATTATTCACATGGACGACTCTTGTTGCAGCCATCCTTATCGTATTCGCATTCCCACCGCTTACAATCGGTGTCTTCCTGCTTATATTTGACCGTATGTTCGGTTCAAACTTCTTCATAGTAGAGGCAGGCGGTAACACCATCATCTGGGAGCATTTATTCTGGATTTTCGGACACCCTGAAGTGTACATACTGATACTTCCGGCGTTCGGTATATTCTCTGAGATATTCTCAGTATTTGCCCGTAAGAGATTATTCGGTTACTCAGCAATGGTATTCGCGACACTCCTTATCGGTTTCTTCGGATTCATGGTTTGGGCGCACCACATGTTCACAGTTGGTCTTGGACCGACGGCAAATGCTATTTTCGCAGTAGCGACAATGGCAATCGCGGTACCGACAGGTATTAAAATATTTAACTGGATCGCCACCATTTGGGGCGGTAGTATAGAATTCACAACGCCGATGCTTTACGCAGTCGCATTTATCCCTTCATTCGTAATGGGCGGGGTAACGGGTATCATGCAGGCAGCTGCACCGGCCGACTATCAGTATCATGACTCATACTTTATCGTTGCACACTTCCACTACGTTATCGTTGGTGGTGTAGTATTCGGTCTCCTTGCAGGACTCCACTACTACTGGCCGATAATGTTCAATACGATGCTGAATGAAGTTCTTGGTAAGATTACATTCGTGCTGTTCGTGTTCGGTTTCCACCTGACATTCTTAATCCAGCACTTCCTTGGACTGTGGGGCATGCCGAGACGTGTGTTCACGTTCCTTGATGGACAGGGTTACAACGCAGCGAACATGATCTCCACCGTCGGGGCCTTCTTCATGGCCGCAGGAGTCATCATATTACTGATCAACATTGTAATGACGCTTGTGAAGAACGAAAGAGTCGGAACAGATCCTTGGGGAGACGGCCGTACGCTTGAGTGGTCACTGCCACTGCCGGTACCTTATTACAACTTTGCACAAGTACCATTGGTTCGCGGACTGGATGCATATTGGATTGAGAAGAATGAGGGCGACGGCAAGATGATGCCGGCGGAATCAATCGAAGACTTCCATATGCCGAACAACTCGATCATTCCGCTGATCATGTCACTCGGCCTGTTCATAGCATCGTTCGGTGCACTGTACTTTGCCGACGGTAAAGATTGGGCAATCGATGCAGTATCTGCACTGGATGCAAAACCTTGGGCGTTGCCTGTCCTGGTAATCGGGCTGGGTATCACATTCGTTTCAATGGGTGTACGTTCATGGAAAGACGACCTTGGTTATTATGTAACTAAAGAAGAAATAAAGAAAGATCTTGAAGAATTAGAAAGGGGTGCGAAATAATGGCTAACATGGAATACAATGTGCCTAGCGAAAGATGGCCGGTCCATCCCGAAACTGCTACGGCAGAAGGTAAGAATAAGTTTGTAGGTTTTTGGATATTCCTTGCTGGTGAGACTGTTTTATTCGCATCACTTT
This sequence comes from Lacicoccus qingdaonensis, assembly GCF_900101075.1. Taxonomy (GTDB): domain Bacteria; phylum Bacillota; class Bacilli; order Staphylococcales; family Salinicoccaceae; genus Lacicoccus; species Lacicoccus qingdaonensis. The sequence continues at coordinate 66,518 of NZ_FNFY01000001.1, forward strand.
TTGCGACTTATCTGGCTCTGAAAGATTCAGTACCAAGTGATGATCACTTACTGGCTTCAGAACTGTTCCATCTGCCGCTTGCATTTGTCATGACGATGTTACTTTTAACATCGTCCCTGACAAGTGTGTACGCGATATACCACATGAGAAACAATAACTTCCAGAAGATGCAGTTGTGGCTCGGTATTACAGCACTTCTTGGTGCAGGGTTCCTTGCACTCGAGATTTATGAGTTTGTGGTGTATGTCGGTCTTGGACATACATTCCGTTCAAGCGCCTTCGGAAGTGCATTCTACTTCCTGATCGGGACGCACGGTTTCCACGTAATTGTGGGACTGATCTGGGTGACATTGCTTATTTTACGTAACGCTAATCGCGGTATGTCTGTCTACACAGCAGCAAAAGTAAATACCTTTACATTGTACTGGCACTTTATTGACGTTGTATGGGTATTCATCTTTACTATCGTTTACCTGTTAGGAGTGTTATAAGATGGCAGAAATGAATCAAGAAGTTATGACAAAATCGCAGCTTGAGTATTTGAGAAACCAGCGTACTAAAGAAATGCGCCATCAGCTCGTATCATTCGGGCTGATGATATTCCTGACATTCATGGCATTCATTCTGGCGGCATCAGATGTACCTGCACAGTTTACGATTCCGATTGTGCTCGGTTTTGCATTCATCCAGGTCATCCTGCAGTTCTTCTATTTCATGCATATGAAAGATAATGGACACGATTTTGCCAAACTGCTTATAATGACTGGAATGTATTTCGCAATCGCATTCGTTGTCTGCATGATCTATATCGTATGGATCGGTGCACCAATCGAATAATATTCATTTAAGACCAACACAAGATGTGTTGGTCTTTTGTCATTATATTGTCATGTAATGGGTCATGGATATATTGTTTAAAAGGACAAAAAAACATATAATGATGATATGTGATAAAAAAGGGTGATTTTTAATGGAAAATTTATCGTCCATATCTATATTTGGATTTATGGCCAATTGGAGCCCTTTCTTTTTCGTATTCACTGTCATGGTCACTGTCGTTTACTTTCTTGTGACGAAAAAATGGTACAGGGAATTTGAAGGCGGACGTCCGATTACGAATAAAGAATCGGCTATATTCATTACAAATATGGTTTTAATTTATATTTTATACGGTTCACCAGTAGATTTGCTGAGCCACATACTTTTCAGTTTCCATATGCTGCAGATGGCATTTGGATTTCTGCTCGCAGCACCGCTTTTTTATGCTGCATTGCCTGAATATTTACAGAAATATCTTGTCGGTCTTCCGGTATTGAAACAGATCTTTGCGATTGCGAAAAAACCGCTTCTTGCACTGATTCTTTTCAATGGTATATTTTCCGTATACCACCTGCCGGTTGTGATGGACAGTCTGAAAATGAGTGCAGTTGCGCATAATGCTGTCATCATACTTTTATTTGTACTGTCACTCGTGATGTTCTACCCGATTTTCAACAAAGTCGAACCGAGGGAGAATCACATGGGCGGACTGTTCAAGATGCTCTATATATTCGGTATCGGTGTTCTTTTGACACCGGCATGTGCTTTGATCATATTTGCTTCAGAGCCGATGTACAGCACATACACTGACGGCGATGCATGGTTGTCTGCGATGGAACTGTGTGTGCCTGCCGGCACACTGGACAGTCTTGTCGGACAAGGTATGATTTCAGGACCGGAATACTTTACAGATTCAGATCCGATCCACGATCAGCAGGCAGCCGGAATCATCATGAAAGTCATGCAGGAAATATTCTTCGGATTCATGCTCGGGTTCATATTCTTCCGTTGGTATAAAGATGAGAGACGTGACGAAGAAGAAGTGACACGCCGTTCGCTAGAAGAAGCTCGTATTAGAAAAGAGTTTCAGAAACAGTTCAGATAATAAGGAGTAGACATAACGATATGGAATTTTTACTGCCGACAATCAATACATTTTTTATCATCCTGAGTGCAATATTCATGGCCATCGGTTTAAAACATATACGTGCCAAGCAGATTGAATTGCATGAAAAATGGATGAAGCTCGCAGCGCTTGCTGCACTGATATTCTTTATAGGCTATGTATCAAAAACAGTATTTATAGGAAGCACGCAATTTGGCGGACCGGATAACCTGGTACCTTTCTATGTAACGTTTTTAATCAGCCATATCATCCTGTCCACAACGGGTGGCGTGCTTGGTGCATACCAGCTGTTTACGGGGACAAAAAGGAAACTCGGCATACACCGTAAAGTCGGTCCTGTCGCAGCAACCATCTGGTTCCTGACAGCAATCACAGGCATCATGGTATATGCATTGCTTTACATCATCTATCCAGGCGGCTCTACAGCAGGTCTGTTTGATGCCATCTTCCATTAAGATAGAACTTAAAGGATATAGATATTAATACTGCACCAGAGCCGTATTCAGGGCTTTGGTGCTGTTTTATTTTCATGGTAAATAAAAAACCGGCTGCGAGAACCTCGATTTAAGGTTTACGGCCGGTTTTTATTAATATAAGTATTAAGCTTTTAAATCAACACTTTTAAATCAACACTTTTAAATCTTTAGTCACTTTACGGATATTGTTGACAGCATGCTCGACAATTCTTTCAGGGAAGTGTTCGTCACTGCCGTATTCAATACCTGTTGGGAAATAGTGTTTACCCATGTAAGGGTCCATCAGCTGGATTGTTGCGTTGTTTGCACCCACATCGCCGTCTACAGCATAGCCCGGCAGGCGCAGATAATAGATACCTTCAGGGATTTCATACTTGAAATCAAAAGTCATACGCTCGTAATCCCAGGAGCCGCCAAGTACCCATCCATTTTTATTCATAACATTTTGTAAGACATCTTGAGGCACAACAACTTTCTCAAGACCAGAGTTTTCGAAAATCATGAAATTTCCTCCCTAGCATTAATAACATTAATTCAATTTTAATCTATAAAGTTGTTAGTTGCAAATAGAATTTCACTCTCGCAAAGAATTCTGAAGTTTGTTACTATAAATTGAGAGGTGTTTTTATGACAACATTACAAGAATTAACACTGCTGGACCAGCTGGACCGGCTGAATCATATGATTAAACAGACCGAAGAATTTGAGCATTACTGTAAATATAATCATCTTATAAATAATGATCCGGAAGTTCTCGAAATCATTTCAACATTCAAAAGGATGAAGGAAGACTTTGAAGAAGTCAGCCGTTTCGGCAAATACCATCCCGACTTCACAACCAAGAGAAGAGAAATCAACCAATATAAGAAAAAATTAGATTTACATCCGATTGTCATGGAATTCAGACGCGCTGAATACCAGCTCCAGGCACTCCTCGACGAAGTGCTTTTCCATATGAGTGAAGACGTCAGCGAACACGTCAACATCGTCAGTGACAATCCATTCTTCGCCAAAGATTCAGGCGGCGGCTGCGCCACAGGCGGAAGCTGTTCCTGCGCAGTATAAGAAGTTTTATAATAAAAACCGGACGCCCTTGATCATCCTCCCATGATGGTTGAGGGTGTTTTGTGTTTTTGAGGTTTGGATGAGGATGTGGTTTAGGTGTCTGGTGTGCAGATAGCATGGTTATACCGGCACACAAAAATACCCGGCTCGACTGAGCCGGGCAGCGTAAATCCCATCTAATCTAGTATCTCTGTTTCATCAGGTGGTGGCTGATGTCAGGAAAGTCCGTAACGATTGTGTGGGCGCCTTTTTGAATGAGTTCGTCCATCTTGTCCATGTCGTTGATGACCCAGTAGCCGACGGCAACGTTCATATTCTGCAGGAATGCGATGAATTTCTCATTATCAAGTGGATAGCCCTTGATATTCACCGGAATCTGGAATGTGTCTGCATTCGGCTGGTAAAGGTGTTTAAACCCTGTCTTGAAACTGAAGTAGGCTTTGGTCACCTGCTCTTCACCGGCACCGAGTGCAATCTCGTCTCCGGAGTACAGTCTGAATCTGTTGATCTGTGAGTCGTGGAAGCTTGTAACAAGCACACGGTCTTCCGCACCGAGTTCCTTGATGAGACGGTAGAGCACGGTCGGCATCAGACTGCCTTCGTAAGTTTCAGGTTTATCTTTGATATCGATATTCACCAGCTTGTCCGGATAGTTTTCAAGCAGTTCTTTCAAGGTAAGGATTTTAGCGTCATCGTGGCCTCTGAACGGTGTGTTTCCTTCGACGTCCCTGAAGTGATGACCGAAATCGAGTTCCTTGAGTTCCGCAAGTGTCATGCTGCTGACGCGGCCTGCGCCGTTTGATGTACGGTCGACGTATGCGTCATGCATGACGACGATCTCTTCGTCTTTCGTCAGACGGATGTCGATTTCAAAACCTTCCACGTTGAATTCGCTGGATTTATCAAATGCCAGTTTAGTATGTTCCGGAGCCAGTGCCATGCCGCCGCGGTGTGCCAAGATGTAGGGCGAGCGTCTTTTAAAGTAGGGTTTGATGTGCTGAACCTTTGTTTCGGACGTGAGTTTCGTACCGATCCACAATCCTCCGACAATGCCTCCCGCAACGCCGATTGTTGTTAAAATTCCTTTGATACATTTTCTCATTTAAAATATCCTCCAGTATGATTCAGTATGATGCTGTTAAAAATTTGTTTCTAAAATGGTATGATATCCTTATACAAATTAGATGGGTGGGACAAACATGTTAAAGAAACGAATTGGCATTTATGTTTATTTTAAACAAAATAAATTCATTAGACAATTAAAACGTTATGGCCATCTGATTTATGTAAATAAAGATAAAAAGTACTTATTATTATATATTAACGAATCAGATGTCTCTCAAACAATGAAAGAGCTGAATAAGCTGAAATACGTCTCTGATGTCATTATCTCACAATATCCCAATATTAAAAGGGAGTATGAACGTGAGAAGCATGAGGCGAAAGATTACAGGGTGATCTAGGTCATCGGCGGCAGCAGGTGGTTCAGTCTCAGCACACCGATCATGTACTGAAAATACTGCTCCGGATCATGAAAATCGTCCGGCGTCCGCGTGGTCATTTCGACTTTTTGAATATTATATTTTTCGAGGCAGTCATTGATGATGTTATATTTCTGTCGATGTTTACTCGCCATTGGGATTCCGCGGTAAATCGTATAGAGTGCCTGGAAGTTTCCGCGCACGGGTGCCATGACGAGGACGAAAGTCGAAGGTTCGTTTTCAACGTGCAGGTAGATGCCTGATTTTATACGCTGACGGTTATATTCGATGAGGGCTTCGAGCTCGAAAATATCGCCGTAGCCATCACCGAGACGGATAAATTTTTGCATGTATGATCAACTCCTGTTATTCATCTTATCTCAAATCAACAGAAAATGGAAAGAGGATTTTTATGAGAATTATCAGCGGCAGTTACAAGGGCAGGAAAATCACTTCTTTACCGCACAGGGACACGCGTCCGACGACGGATAAAGTCAGGGAGAACATCTTCAATATTATGGGACCGCTCGAGGGAGATGTACTGGATTTATTTGCAGGGACGGGTGCACTCGGCATCGAGGCGCTCAGCAGGGGTGCCGGGAGCTGTATTTTCATCGACGGGGCGAAAGATGCCATCGGTGTATTGAAGAATAATACCAAAGGAATCGACGAACCGGTTGAAATATACCGCAATGACTACAGGCGGGCGCTGAAGGCACTGTCCAAAAGGGACAAGACTTTCGACCTGATATTTTTAGACCCGCCGTACAAAAAGAACATCGTCTCTTTTGCCCTGTCGGAAATAAAGAGACTCGGCATATTGAATGAGGACGGCCGGATTGTCATAGAGGCGGGGAAGGATGAAACTTTTAAAAACCCCGGTTTTGACAATGTACGGGAGGTCGTTTATGGTACAGTTAAAGTAAATATTTTGAAAGATAATGAGGGGAAATCATCATGACAAGAATAGCGGTTTGTCCGGGGAGTTTCGATCCGATTACATACGGACATCTGGATATAATTGAAAGAACGAGTAAAGTGTTTGATAAAGTGTACATTTCAGTACTCAAAAACTCTTCCAAGAAAGGGTTGTTCACTCCAGAGGAAAGAGTGGAGATGATCGAAGAGGTGACGAGCCATCTGGATAATGTGGAAGTGAAACAGTTTTACGGCCTGCTGGTGGACTTCTGTAATGAAGTGGGCGCGAAAGCCATCGTCAGGGGTCTCCGTGCAGTCAGTGACTTCGAATATGAAATGCAGCTGACGAGCATGAACAGGAAGCTCGACAGCGATATAGAGACCATCTATATGATGACGAACAACAATTATTCATTCATATCATCATCCATCGTCAAGGAAGTGGCAAAGTACGGCGGCAAGATCGAAGATGTCGTACCGCCGCACGTTGCGAACCTGCTGCAGGAAAAATTCAGCGATTGATGATGACCGGAGTATTGAAGTCATTCCGGTCAGAATTCGATGCAATGTTATAGACGTCTGTCGCCATGATCTCATCTTTGATATGGCGGCTGTTTTCTTTATTGACGTTTGTAATGATCTGAACGTCCGTATCTTTCAGCGCTTTCAGGTATTCCTGACCTGCACTGTTCATTGCAAGCACCCGTACGGCATTGATGTCGCGTACGTCGTGGGCCGCCATCTTACTTTTGGTGATGTTTAACAGTATGCATGTCATCAGGCGGTTCAGGCGTGTCCAAGTGTAGCGCTTCGTTTTTATTCTGTGCATGAATTCATCGTAGCCGGCGGTCCCCCTGACATTGGATTTCAGACGGTGTTCAAGTCCTTCGGTCATCATATAGATTTCCCGCAGCTCCCGGGGGCTCTTATGTGTGATGATTGTTTTCAGTGTCTGGAAGAAATCCGCGTTGCCGATGGGTTTATTTTCCAAAATGTCGTCTGCGAGCTCGGGCGGCATGAAAGGCTTCACAGCCTGGATGCTGCCGGCCATGATATTATTCCGGATGCTTGTCGCGCTTGAAAATGCGCCTTTTGACAGGTCGGGCTCATTGTACAAGTTGCTCACTCTTTTGATGGTGAGCGGCGTAATGCTGCTTCTGAGCGTTTCGACAGCGCGTATGTAACTCAGGCCGAGTATGTTGTTCGAACCGCTTATGTCGACATTCTCAAGCAGTTCTGCAAGGGCGCGGGGGTGGCTGTAGCCCTGTTTGATGAGGCTCGTCAGCTCGTCCTTGTCTACGTTGTCCCGGCTGCGCGTGTACAGCTGTTTCAATGTTGATATGTCACCGGACTCGCTTCCAAAGACCAGGTGGGTGCTCCCGAGGAGTTCTGCGATCCTCACACCGCCGAGTGCGAAATCGTCGGCAAAACTGATGCTGTTTTTCAGCGGCAGCTCGACGACGAGGTCGACGTGCCTGACGGCGTGTTCTGCCCGGATGAATTTATTCGTTATTGCCGCTTCGCCGCGCTGTGTGAAGTTGCCGCTCATAACGGCGATGACGATATCGGCATCTGCAATTTTACGGCTTTCATTGATATGGTATATGTGGCCATTATGGAAAGGGTTATATTCAGTAATCAGGGATGTGACATTCATTGAAAAAGACCTCCTTTAAACTGTATTGTATCAAATAATCCGTTAAGAAAATAACTTGACATAAGTCCCTATAAAATGTACAATATTTTTTGTGCTCATAAGAGGTGAAGAGTATGAAATGGACATTGGCTCAACTAAGAAAATTCCATGATGAAGTGATCAAATTTGATGATGACCTGAAAATTGAGAACCTGACGGACAGGAAGGATATCTTATCTGTCGAAAGGCTCAATGTCAAAGGTGAAATATTTGTGCGCAGCAGACAATTCAATGTACAGATATATATCGATACGATTATCAACATGCTCGACAGTCGAACATCTGAAGATATTCAAGTCCCGCTTCAAATCGAATCATTGGAAATCTTTGATGAAACTGTCCATGAAGATGATGATCTGGATGAAAATGTCCATCCCGTCATTCATACATTGGATTTAGAACCTGTTATCAGGGAACTCATCATTGTGAACCTTCCAACCGCTTATACAACAAGCGATGAACCACTTGGGAGCGGAAAAGATTGGGAAGTCATCGATGAAGATGAGTTTGCTCACGAGAGTGAGGAAAAAACAGATCCCAGACTTGAAAAATTGAAAGCACTACTTGATAGTGATGAAGAAAAGGAGGATTAATCATGGCAGTACCTAAAAGAAGAACATCCAAAACACGTAAAAATAAACGCCGTACGCATATTAAACTTTCAGCACCGGGAATGGTTGAATGTTCAAACTGTGGTGAAATGAAACTTTCACACCGTGTTTGTAAATCATGCGGAAGCTATAAAGGTGAAGAAGTAGTGAATAACTAAAAAAGATGAGCTCAAGGCTCATCTTTTTTTATTGCTTCAGAGAATATCCTTCCGGATACCAGATCAGTGCATTGTCGGCAAGGTCTCTCTCAATATCATATTTTAAAGTTTCAAAGCCATGGTCTTCAAAAAATGACCGTGCATTTTGACGGCTGACCGCCTTGATGGGCATATTCTGCTCTTTTACATAATTGATCAGTTCTGAACCGAAACCTCTGCCCCGGTATTTTTCCAGCACTTCAAGCTTCCATATGACGAGATAGTCGTGCGGCGGGTCGAAGATGGGATGGTTGTCATCCTGCTTTCTGTACAGGCACATGCGCGCTGCCAGGTTTTCACCGACATATATTCCGTAGAACGGCGAATCGGTATCGGCATCGATCACATTCCCTTCGAGCTCTTCCATCATCTGCAATTCCTGCGTTCCGTACTCCCCGAACTTTTTAAAATCTTCGGCAGTCTTATAGTTGATTGCCAAATGTTTGATTTCAGACATAATAATCGCTCCTTTCATCCATTATATTATAATTGATAAACAGTTCAATTGTTTTATAAAATGAAAAAATCTATAATTTTAATTAATCACCGTAACAAAGGAGAAAGACAATGGAAATTGAATGTATGAAATTCTCTAACGATAATTTTATTGATAAATTTAACCGACAGGAAGAGAATATACTTAAATTTTATCAAAATCTCTCATTAAATAAAAAAAGTGTCGACCAGGTGCTCACGAGACCTGTCCATGACCATACAAAGGCACTTGCTGAAATAATGAAGGATGATATGGAAAAATACGGGCTGTCAGATGCACAGGAGAAGAACCTTGAACTTCTGACAGACGGTCACCGGGCAGTAATCGGCGGGCAGCAGGCCGGACTTTTCATGAGCCCGGCCTATATCATCCATAAGATAATATCCATCATCACCGTGACAAAGGATATGAAAGAAAAATATGATTATGATGCCGTACCGGTCTTCTGGGTGGCGGGAGAGGATCATGATTACGAAGAGATCAATCATACATTCGTCTATGACGACATGCACAGAAAAAAGAGGAAGATCAGCTATAAGCCGAACCTCAAAGTGAATATGAGCGTCGGTTTCTATGAATACGACAAACAGGCAATGAAAGATACTCTGAATAAGATTCTGGAAATGTGCGGAGACCGCTCAGACCTGAAAACTTTGAAGGACAAAGTGACGGCATTCATAGATGAACATACTTACTGGACGGAACTTTTCCACGCACTGGTGCATGACCTGTTCAAAGATGAAGGCATCCTTGTCTTCAACAGCCACACACCTGAAGTGCGCCAGTTTGAAAAATCGATATTCAGATCGATGATAGAGTCCCATGAAAAAATCGATGACGCATTCGTCAGCGGCCAGAAACAGCTGGCGGATGAACTGGATACCTCCCCGGTGATCCATACGGAAAATAACGTGCACCTGTTTGTCAATGCGACAACGGTCCGGACGCTTCTTGAAAAGGACGGCGAACATTTCAAGGCCGGTGATGAGAAGTATACAAAAGATGAACTGCTCGGACTGCTTGAGGAGTCACCGGAAGTATTCAGCAATAATGTGGTGACGCGTCCTTTGATGCAGGAGATGCTGTTCAACACGCTCATATTTCTCGGCGGCAGCGCAGAAGTGAAGTACTGGGGCGAACTGCACAAAGTGTTTGAAGTGATGGATGTGGACATGCCGATCATTTTAAAACGCATCGAATTTGAATATTTATCCCCGAGGCTTGAAAAATTGATGGAAAAACATGAACTGGATTTCAATCCTAAGTTGTTTGACACAATCAATGAACTTAAACATTCAATGGTGGAAAATGACATCAGCTCAGAGTTTATCAATAAAATTGCTGACATTACGAAAAGTGCAGAGAAGAGTTATCAGGAACTGCACGATATCAACAGGCAGGACTTCATGACGCATATTGTCGAAGCGAACTTCAAGCACCATCTGAAACAGCTCGATTATCTGGAGCGCAGATACAGAATCGAAGTGAAGCGGCACAAGAGAAAAGAACTGGGTGATCTGACCGAACTGCAGGAAAAATTATTGCCGGACGGCGGACTCCATGAACGGATGTACCACCCTTGGCAATATATGACCGATTTAAGGGATTTTCCACCACTTTCCTATACGACAGACCTGGTAATCCTCAAAACACCATAGCGCCACTGTTCAGCCGACGGCTTTCTAATTTTTAGAAAGCCGTTTTTTTATTTTATTAAAATTACCGCTGCTTATTTTGTATAATTTGTGGTGAAAAGTGGTGGAATGTGGTAATTTATAAATAGAGGCAGGTGGATACCATGTTCATGGGAGAATTTAACAATAAACTCGATACAAAAGGCAGAATGATCGTCCCAAGCAAATTTCGTGATGATTTATCGGAGCAGTTTGTAATTACACGAGGTCTTGATAAATGTCTCTTTGGCTACACACATGAAGAATGGTCCCGCATTGAAGAAAAGATGAAAAGCCTGCCGCTGACAAAACGTGATGCCCGAAAATTCATGCGTTTATTCTTCTCAGGCGCGACTGTCGTCGAGGTGGATAAGCAGGGCCGGATCAATATCCCCCAAAATTTACGCACTTATGCAGGGCTTTCAAAAGATTGCACAATAATTGGTGTTTCCAGCCGTATTGAAATCTGGGATTCAGAAGAGTGGTCCGATTTCTATTCGGATTCTGAGGAAAACTTTGAAGATATAGCAGAAGACTTAATAGACTTTGATTTATAGGATGTGACAATGTGTTCAGTCATGACACAGTATTATTAAAAGAAACAGTGGACGGTCTCAACGTTAAGGAAGACGGAATTTATGTGGATGCCACTTTAGGAGGCGGCGGTCATACTGAATATCTGCTCAGTAAAGTCACAACGGGCAGAGTAATCGCATTCGACCAGGATATATATGCGATCGAACATGCACAGGAAAAATTCAAAGATAATGAAAGATTGATTCTTGTACACAGTAATTTTGAAAATCTGAAAGAAGAATTGAAAGCTTTGGATATAGAAAAGGTTGACGGAATCATGTATGACCTGGGTGTTTCAAGTCCGCAGCTCGATATTACCGATCGTGGTTTTTCCCATACAAGAGAAGCGAGGCTCGATATGAGGATGGACCAGTCCCAGTCTCTGGATGCGTATGAAATTGTAAATACTTATTCCTACGAGGCGCTTGTCAGTATTTTCTTCAGATATGGTGAGGAGAAGTTCTCAAAGCGGATTGCAAGAGAAATCGAAAGAAGAAGAAAAGAACATAACATAGAAACGACGACCGGACTGACAGAAATAATAAAGTCCCAAATACCCCACAAGTACCGCCGTACAGGTGGCCACCCGGCGAAAAGGGTGTTTCAGGCGCTCAGAATCGCAGTGAATGATGAACTGGGTGTATTTGAACGTTCGCTTGAAGCGGCGATTGAAATTTTAAACAAAGACGGCAGAGTATCAGTCATTACGTTCCATTCACTGGAAGACAGAATCTGCAAGCAGATGTTCGTAGAGTATGAAAAAGGACCGGAACTGCCAAAAGGACTGCCTGTCATTCCACCGGAATATCAGCCGGACCTGAAAAGGATCAACCGTAAACCGATTCTGGCCGATGGTGAAGAACTGGAAAACAATCCGAGAGCACGCAGTGCGAAATTAAGAATTGCAGAGAAACAGAAATAGGATGTGTTAGCTATGGCAGTAGAAAGGTATCGTCAAGCATTACCCAATACAAAATCGAATGATCAGAACCAGTCGAAATCAAATGCCCGAACGCGTACGAAAAGTAAAGTCGTCGGCATCAAACGGGGCGAAGCGATCATCTATCTCACATTGATGATAATGATTACCGTTGCGGCGGTCTTTGTACTTTCCTCAAAGATGGATGCTTATGAGCTGCAGAGTGAAATCACGAATGTAGAAAGCGAAATCGCAACAAAAAATGGTGAGATCGATGAGCTGAATACGGAAGTGACACATTTGGCATCCTATGATAGAATTTACGAGAAAGCTGGTGAGCTGGGTCTAGATTTAGACAACAGCAATGTAAAGGTTGTTGAAAGACATGGCAAAAATTAAAGTAAAGTTCATGAATAGAACGACATCATTTTCAGTCGGTGCGCTCCTAATATATCTAGGTATAGGAGTGCTTTTTCTTTTGATATTCTGGCAATTTTCATATTTGATGATCGGAAAATCACTGGAAGATGAAGATCTGGTCGCACACGGCCATGAGAAATTTTCAAGAACTGCAGTCAATCATGCAGAAAGAGGCGATATCACCGACCGCGATAACAATATTCTCGCGAGTGATATGGAAGCTTACCGTGTTGCATTAATTATTGATGAGGACTATCCGAATCACGTTGAAGATAAGGAAAAAGTGGCATCTGTACTTAATGAAGTACTGGATATGGATGAAGATGAAGTGATTGAGAAAATTGACCAGGGGATAGAGGATGGACGTTTCCAGGTCGAGCTCGGCAGAGCGGGCATGGACATTTCCTATAACGAAAAACAGGCGCTGGAAGAAATCCAGGCGGATGGTGATTCGGGTGTCAGCGGTTTTTATTTTGTATCGGAAACTAAGCGTTTCTATCCGAACGGCAACTTTGCTTCCCATCTTGTCGGCTATGCGGAGCAGGATGAAGAGACCGGCGGACTGTTCGGCCAGATGGGGCTGGAACGGGCGTATAACGACGTGCTTTCCGGTGAGCCGGGATCGACAGGCTATACTCAGGATGTCTGGGGGTACATAGTGCCGAATACCCAGAATCAGGTGAAAGCGCCTGAAGATGGTGCGGATATGCAGCTGACGATCGATTCTAACATCCAGCTGTATCTGGAGGATTCACTCGATACCATGGAGGAACATTTCGAACCGGAAGAGCTGTTTGCAGTCGTTGCGGATGCTGAAACCGGTGAGATTCTGGGCTCCGGACAGAGACCGTCCTTCAATCCGAGAACGCGTGAAGGGTTCGGCAACAGCTGGCTGAACATGCTCTACCAGTATTCCTTCGAGCCTGGATCCACTTTCAAAGTGTTCAGTCTTGCCGCCGCAATCGATGCCGGTGAATATGAGCCGGATATGACGTTTGAATCCGGTGAATTTGATGTCGGCGGACACACAATTTATGATTGGGAACCTGAAGGCTGGGGAAATATCACTTATAATGAAGGTATGCAATATTCTTCAAACGCCCTGATGATGATTCTTCAGGATAAAGTGGGAGAAGACAAGATGCTCGAATATTATCAGGACTTCGGTTTCGGCCAGACGACGGACTCGGAATTCCCGCGTGAAGTGCCCGGTGTCATTGCCTGGGACGAGGAACTGCAGCGCAAGACGACTTCGTTCGGCCAGACTTCGACGGTGACACCGATCCAGATGATCCAGGGGATGACTGCCATACTGAATGAAGGACAAATGAAAAAACCTTATGTCATCGACTCGATCACAGACCCGGATACGGATGAAGTGCTGTATGATGGTAAAGAGTCTGTCGTGAGACAGGTCATCAGCCCAGAAGCGGCAGAGAAGACGCAGGAAGAGATCAATACATTCGTAGACGGTTCCATGGAACGGAACCCGCAGTACCAGCTGGATGATTATGAAGTGGCCGGCAAGTCCGGAACTGCACAGATCATCGATCCTGAAAACGGTGGCTATATGACCGGGGATTATGAATTTCTGACTTCGTTCATCGGCTATGCGCCGGAAGATGATCCGGAAGTGATCATCTACTACGGCATCAAGCTCGCTTCAAAAAATAAGGAAGACACCTGGGATTACGGCGTAATGCACGGCTTCAACCCGCTGATGGAACGCACGCTTAAATATTTGGAAGTCGGTTCACAGGATGAGGAGTCGACTGCTGAACTCGTCCCTGTCGAAGATTATACCGGTGAAAATATGGGAGAAGCGGCGCTGCCCGAAGATGAAACCATCCATCAGCTCGTCATCGGTGAAGGCGAAGTCATCGAAGACCATTACCCGAAAAACAGCGCGCTGCTGCCGTATGATACTTTCTTCGTCAAAACAGAAGGGCAGGCGACGATGCCTGATCTTGAAGGGCTGTCAAAACGTGAAGCAATAATTTTTGGAGATTTTGCAGGTGTGGATATCACAGTCGAAGGTGAAGGATACGTCAGTGAGCAGTCGGTCGAGGCTGGTGCTCCGATTGAAGAAGGCGGCGAAATCAACATCACATTATCGTCAAATGATCCAAATGACTAGGAGGACATGATGAATCATATATTTTTAATACTCTCATTTGCATTTACTGCAATTTTAGTGCCGGTCACGATTCCGCTGTTGAAGCGTATGAAGTTCGGCCAGTCCATCAGGGAGGAAGGGCCCGAGTCCCATCAGGCAAAAACCGGCACGCCGACAATGGGCGGGCTGACGTATCTGATTCCGACGATACTGCTTGCATCAGCGGCACTGTTTTTTGTCGATGACATATACAAGATGCTTGTTCTGATCATCGTGACGATCGGCTTCGGTCTGATCGGTTTCATCGATGACTATATCATCGTCGTCAAAAAGGACAATACCGGACTGACATCAAAGCAGAAATTCATCGCGCAGATTGCGGTGTCGATCATCGTTTACATCATAATGGCCAACTGGATTCCGGACATTACAAACAGCATTCATATACCGGGGACGGAGTGGTCGATTCCGCTCGGCTTCCTGTTTGTGCTGTGGATCATATTCTGGCTTGTCGGTTTCAGTAACGCCGTCAACCTGACGGACGGACTGGACGGCCTTGCGACCGGTACGTCAATCATCGCATTTGGTGCGTTCCTGACAATCGCATACATGTATCACGAATATGAAATCGCATTGTTCCTGTGCATCATCATCGGCGCACTGCTCGGTTTCCTGATCTATAATAAATACCCTGCAAAGCTGTTTATGGGAGATACAGGTTCACTTGCCCTCGGCGGTGTGATCGGTATCGTCTCCATCATGATCAACAACAGTCTGCTGCTGCTTTTCATCGGTGCAGTATTCGTTGTCGAAACGGCTTCCGTCATGCTGCAGGTGGCATCATTCAAACTCACTGGAAAAAGGATTTTCAAAATGACACCGATCCACCACCATTTCGAGCTGCTCGGGTGGAATGAATGGAAAATTGTCGCTGTATTCTGGACGGCAGGTGCAGTCGCCGGTGTGATCGGGATTCTGCTGGGAGGACTTTAAATGGGCCATAATAAATACAAAGACAAGAAAGTCATCGTGCTCGGATACGGCAGAAGCGGCAGGAGTGCCGTCAACACGATGATCCGTTTCGGCGCAAACGTTGTGTTGACAACAAACGAAATATTTGCAGATGAAAGTATCAGGCAGCTGCTGAAAGGGCAGGGCGTTGAAATCGTCGACGGCCATCACCCGGTGAGCCTTCTGAACGACGCTGATCTGATCATCAAAAATCCGGGAATACCTTATAGGATTGAATTCATCCAGGAAGCGATGGAGCGCGGCATCCCGATCATCACGGAAGTCGAGCTGACGAAAGATATCACAGATGTAGGAATCATCGGAATCACCGGAACGAACGGAAAAACGACCGTCACGCACCTGATCGGTGAAATGATGGATAATGACAATAAAAAACCGGTTCTCTGCGGCAATATCGGGTATCCGGCAAGTGAAGCGGCGTTTGAGGCTGACGACGACAGTGTGCTCGTAATGGAGCTGTCGTCTTTCCAGATGATGGGTGTGGATACTTTCAAGCCGGATGTCGCAGTACTGACCAATATTTATGAAGCACATATGGACTATCATTCCTCGAAAGAGGAATACGTGAATGCCAAACTGTCTTTATTGGACAACCTGACTGAGTCGGATATGATCGTTTTTAACCGTCAGCAGAAGTCATTTCTGGATCATTACTCCGGCCCGGCCAACATCAGATATTTCACCGGTGAGGGAGATGCGGATGCATATATTAAAGAGCGTGCCATCCACTTTGAAGACAGGAAGCTGATCGATATTGACGATGTGCTTTTGAGAGGCGACCATAACTATGAAAATATACTGGCTGCGATCATTGCGGTCAAACACTTCGGTGTGTCCGACGACGCCATCGTCAAAACGCTCAGGACATTCGGCGGCATTCCGCACCGTATGGAGTATCTCGGCATCATAGACGGTGTCAAATACTACAATGATTCAAAGGCGACGAACAATCTGGCGACATCATTCGCACTCGACAGTTTCGAAGTGCCGACCGTATGGATTGCCGGCGGGCTCGACAGGGGCCAGTCGTTCGATGAATTGAAAAAGCATGCCGGACACGTCAAACATCTGATTGCATACGGCGAAACGGCGGCTGCTTTGAACGATTTTGCCAAAGCTGAAAATATTGCCGTGAGTACCGCCGAAAACCCGTACCATGCAGTGCTCGATGCGAAAGAAATCGCGAAAGACGGCGAAATTGTGTTGTTCTCTCCCGCATGTGCGAGCTGGGATCAGTATAAGGATTACGAAGCACGCGGAGACCATTATAAAGAAGGCTTTCATAAAATCTATTAAAAAGGCGGTGAGCCATAAAGATGAGTGATAAAGAGGAAATTTCAAAGTTAAGAGATAAACTGAGGCAAAATCGTAAGACGTACTCACAGACTGCCATAGAGTCCCGTCTTTATGGCTCACCGGAAGATGACGGCCAAGGAGAGGAAAAGCCTGCAGAAAATACCGCCGGACGGAGCGTCAGTAATGATGATGGTACTCCCGCAAAAGACCCGGAGGCAGGGCGGAATGAAAGTGAGCTTCCCGAAGAAGAATATTTGAGCGAATCACTGATAGAGAGAAACAAGTGGACTGACAATCGGGAGGATGGCCAGGAAAATAAGAATGAAGAATACCCAGATCGGGCAGCAGACGCTGGACAGCCGGTTGAAAATAGACCGCCCGAAGCTGAAGAAACACCTGAAAAGACACGGAAACAGAAACTGTTCACGAAGAAATACAGGCAGAAGCGTCCAAAGCGTCCGAAAAAACCGAAAAAATACACAAAGCTCACGGCACTGAAAGAAAACATCCTGCTCATTCCAAAATACATACTTGTGCCTGCCGTCGTTCTACTCCTTTTATTCGCGGTGCTCATCTGGTATGTTTCGACAGATGCAAGTGATCTGAAAGAAATCAACATCAGCGGAAACGAAATAATTACCGATGACGAAATAGAAAGCCGGCTGGATTTTTCTGCAGGTGATAAGATGTTCAGTATAGACCCCGGCACCGCAGAGGAGAATATTTCGCTCCTCCCCATCATCGTCGATGTCAATGTGGAGCGTGACTGGTGGAATGGTGTGACTGTCAGCATCAGTGAGCATCAGGTGGTCGGCTATATAGAGAATGAAGGCGGCTATAATCCGGTGCTGGAAAACCGGAGAGTGTTGAGAGGCTATCAGGTCAGTCCTGTAAACGGACCATTGATCTACTTTTTTGAAGGAGAGGAAATGGACGGTCTCGTTGACAACCTCAATGATATCGAACCTGAAATAAGGGCGGGGATTTCCGAAATTTATTTCAGGCCGACGGACAACTCTCTCGGCAGAATCCATCTACTGATGAATGACGGCCAGGAAATCGTCGCCGACTACCGGGATTTCGGGGAAAAGATGAACCATTATATCGGTATGAAAGAAGAGATCGGGGATGATACCGAAGGCATCATCGATATCGAAATCGGCAGCAGTTTTCTGCCGTACGATTCAAATGAAGCCCGTCAGATCAAAAGTGGTATATACAACTCGCCGGAAGCTGCCGGTTATGTCAATGAGTTGAACACATCATTGAACAGTGTCAAAGATACATTGAATCAATTCGAGGAATTTGAAGAGGAATGATCCATCCAGTTTAAATTTTTGTATAATTCTTGTAAATAGTTCACAATTAACTTGTGATAATGTAAACTGATAATAGTAAATTGATAGCTCGCTAGGAGGCAGATGACTTGAAGGAACATTACTATGTAGCACTTGATATAGGCTCATCCAGTGTTAAGACAGTCGTCGGTGAGAAGTTTCATGATGGCGTAAACATCATCGGAATCGGTCAAACTTTCACTGACGGGATATCTAAAGGGATGATTACAGATTTTGAACTTGCCAAAAGTGCAATTAAAGATACAGTCAAAAAAGCAAGTATTTCATCAGGCGTAGAAATTGATGAAGTATTTTTGAAAATGCCGATCACTGATTCGGAGATCAAATTCAGTGAGGAATCAATCAGATTCGGCGGGGAGTCAACAGAAATCAATGGTGAACATATAGAGTCCCTATTGGAATCATTAAGGGAAAAAGAGATGGCAGGTGACAAAGAAGTCGTCACCGTTTTCCCGGTTCATTTCATCGTTGATGACCTTCATGAAGTGGATGACCCGAAAGAAATGGTCGCGACTCAGTCGCTGGCAGTCAGAGCCGGCGTTATCCTGACCAACCGCACACTGCTTATCAATGCGGTGAAATGTGTGGAAGAGTCCGGTCTGACGATACTCGATGTATATTCGGATGCGGTCAACTATGGACACGTGCTGACAGATGCTGAAATCGAACTCGGCGGCGTTGTAATAGACATCGGCGCGGATCTGACTCAGTATGCATACTTTGAACGCGGCGCACTGAAATATGCCTCTTCCATTCCGGTGGGCGGCAATCTGATTACGAATGATCTGACCGAGGCATTCAACATGCCGTTCGATCATGCTGAGAAAGTCAAAAACCAATACGGCCATGCATTTTTCGATATGGCAAATGATGAAGATGTCATCCGTCTGAACCAGATCAATTCTGAAAATGCGATTGAAGTGACACCGAAAGACCTGGCGGATATCATTGAACTAAGAGTCGAAGAGCTGCTGCTCGATGTGTTTGAAGATCTTCAGCGTCAGTCCATCACCAAAGTCAGTGGCGGTTTCGTCGTTACAGGCGGTACTGCAAACCTGCTCGGCATCAAAGAACTGATGCAGGATATGGTATCTGAAAAGGTGCGTATCCACGTACCGAATCAGATGGGGGCCAGAAAGCCTGAGTTCTCCAGTGTAATTTCTACAGTCAGCAGTGGAATTTCATTTGATGAGTTACTGGAATATGTTACAATTGATAATTATGACACAGCAACAGAAACCATCACTTCAGAAACTCCGGAAGATGCCGATTCAAACTTCTTCAGCGGCTTATTCAAAAACAGAAAAGATAAGAATGAAGCAGTAAATCAATCGTCTGAAAGTAAACAAGTACAACATGAAGCATCGGATGAGGAAGTTGCCGGCACTCCTGACTATGAAGAATATACGGAGTACTCATACGATGGCGACGAAAAAGTCAACGATGCGAAAGCGGAACAGAACCGGCCGAAAGAATCGAAAGATCTGGGCGGTTACATGAAAAAATTATTTAAGAATCTATTTGAATAAGATGAATCATTGGGAGGAAAAACAAGATGTTGGAATTTGAGCAAGGTTTTAACCATTTGGCAACTTTGAAAGTTGTTGGTGTAGGTGGCGGCGGTAACAACGCAGTCAACCGCATGATTGATGACGGCATGCAAAATGTTGAATTTATAGCAATTAATACAGATGGACAAGCTTTAAATCTGTCAAAAGCAGAATCCAAAATCCAGATTGGAGAAAAATTGACGAGGGGTCTCGGCGCCGGTGCAAACCCGGATATCGGTAAAAAAGCGGCTGAGGAATCCCGTGAACAGATCGAAGATGCACTGCAGGGCGCGGACATGGTGTTCGTCACAGCAGGCATGGGCGGCGGAACCGGTACAGGTGCTGCTCCGATCGTAGCTAAAATTGCGAAGGAAATGGGCATCCTCACAGTGGGTGTAACGACAAGACCATTCTCATTCGAAGGCAGAAAGCGCCAGACACAGGCGGCAGCCGGCGTGGACGCGATGAAAGCGGCAGTAGATACACTGATTGTAATTCCTAATGATCGTTTATTGGATATTGTTGATAAATCAACACCTATGATGGAAGCGTTCAAAGAAGCGGATAATGTACTCCGTCAGGGTGTTCAGGGTATTTCAGACCTGATCGCCGTAAGCGGTGAAGTGAACCTTGACTTTGCAGACGTTAAGACCATCATGCAGAACCAGGGATCGGCGCTCATGGGCATCGGTATTTCAGCCGGTGAAAACCGCGCGGTCGAAGCGGCTAAAAAGGCGATTTCGAGCCCGTTGCTTGAAACTTCAATCGTCGGTGCACAAGGTGTGCTGATGAACATCACAGGCGGCGAATCATTATCGCTGTTTGAAGCACAGGAAGCGGCAGACATCGTACAGGATGCGGCAGATGAAGATGTAAACATGATTTTCGGTACCGTCATCAACCCTGAGCTTGAAGATGAGCTCATCGTCACTGTCATCGCCACAGGCTTCAATGAAAAAGGTGTGAACCGTACTCCGGAAAGACCTGCAGCTGAAGAGAAGAGGGAATCATTCGGCTTTTCAGACAGTGAAGAGGAGCCGAAAAGGACACGCAGCTTCCAGAGAGAAGAAGAACCAGGCGTGAACAGCTCACAGGACGATGATTATGAAGTGCCGACTTTCTTAAGAAATCGTAATCGTCGCAGACGCTAATAATTATTTAGATCAAAGTCAGAAAGGCGCGCCTTTCTGACTTTATTTTTGAGGTGAGGATATGAGTCAGTTTACTTTTCAGCCGCATCATCACTTTTACGGTAATAAAGACGGCGACTGCCTCTTTGGCTACACGAAAAGGACGGACGGTTTCAGTGATTATCCAGAAGACAGTTTCAACATGGCTTTATATATCGGTGATGATACGGATAACGTGAACAGGCATCAGGATATGCTGGCAAGTGAAATTGATATCCGCCCCGGCGACTGGGTGCTTCCGATCCAGACGCACGGCGGCAGGGTAAAGGAAGTCACTTCAGACGACCGCGGTACAAATGTGCGTGAACTTACAGGCGGGTTGAATGATATCGATGCGATATATACTTATGATGAAAATGTTCTGCTGACGATGAACTATGCCGACTGTGTGCCGGTATACATCTACAGCAGGATCAACAGTTTCACAGCCCTTGTCCATGCAGGGTGGAAGGGTACATCAAAAGAAATATTAAAGCGTACGCTGAATGAATATGACGGGCATCCAAAGGACCTGACCGTTCTCATCGGCATCAGCATCAACGCTTCTTATTACGAAGTGGATGACAAGGTGATCGATGCTTTGGATGACCTTTATTTAAAAGATGCGGTCGTTGAAACGGACAGCGGTTATCAGCTGGACCTTAAGACGGTCAATAAAAACCAGGCGCTTGATTTTGGTGTGGACGAAGATGATATTCACGTCACACCGCTTGGTACGGAAGATACCGGCCGTTTTTTCTCCTATCGTCTCGAAGAGGGGAAGACAGGCCGTGCATTAGCATTTATAGGGAGAGTATGAAATGATCAAAGAAAATTTTAATGCGATAAAAGAAAAATTGTCAGATGACGTCAATATAATAGTCGTGACCAAATATCACACTGTTGAGGAAACGCTGGAAGCATATGAAGCCGGCGTCAGAGACTTTGGTGAAAATCGTATTGAAGGATTTTTGGAAAAAAGAGAAGCTTTGCCGGAAGATGCAAATGTCCATTTCATCGGAACGCTGCAGTCAAGGAAAGTTAAGGATATCGCAGGATCCATGACTCATCTCCACTCACTCGACCGAGAAAGTGTTGCCAAAAAAATTGAACAATATGCAGAACATGAGGTAAAATGTTTTGTACAGGTGAATGTTTCCAAAGAGTCATCAAAACATGGACTGTCAGCCGATGAAGTGCAGCCTTTCCTGGAGAAATTATCATCGTACGGGAAAGTCAGGGTCATCGGCCTGATGACGATGGCACCGCTGACTGAAGACGAAGAGGTGCTGAATGATACATTCGGCCGTCTGAAAGAATTGAGAGATGAATTACAGGAATCTTATCCGGAGATCACCGAACTCAGCATGGGAATGAGCAATGATTATGAAATCGCTCTTGACCACGGTGCTACATATATCCGTATAGGTTCGAAAATTATGGGAAGCAGGTGATTTTTATCGCTATGAAAAACTTTTTTAAAGATATTTTTTTCGTCGAAGTCGAAGAGGAAACTTCTGATGAAACCGGACAAAAAGAAAACAAGCCGGTAAACAGACCGAAGAAAAAAGCGGGCCCTGAAGTGAATGACAGCAAAAGCAAAGTGACACAGCTTGATTTATCCAGAAATGAAAAAAGTTCATCTGAAAACAAGAAAGCGCGTGACAATGCTTCAGCATCCCACGATAAAAACAGGTCACAAAGGTCTTTCTTTAAAAAAGAGCGGCAAAAACCTGCACAGGACAATACGACAGGACGACAAAACAATTCACAACACAGTTATAAGGAGACCACTTTGATGAATGCCGATAACATGAATGCGAAAGTTCATTTATTTGAACCGAGAGTCTTTTCTGAAACACAGGATATTGCAGATGAACTGAAAAACGAACGTGCAACTCTGGTCAATTTATCTAAAGTAGATTCAGGTCCTAAAAAGAGGATAGTGGACTTTTTAAGCGGTACTGTCTATGCATTGGATGGAGATATCCAAAAGGTCGGGAATGATATTTTCCTTTGTACACCGAAAAGTGTTGTGGTTGAAGGTGAAATCTCTTCAGATAAAGATAACTCAGAAGAAATGTAAGGAGAATAATTTTGGATAAATCACTACTGCTCAATATAGTATCAATAATAGCGGACATATCGTTCATAGCATTACAATTATTAAGATGGGGACTTATTATCTACATTTTAAGTTCATGGCTGCCGGCGCTCAGGGAGTCGAAATTCGGCGAATTCCTGGGTAAGATTTTTGAGCCGATCCTGGAACCGTTCAGAAAGCTCATCCCGCCGCTCGGAGGCATGCTGGACTTGTCCCCGATCATATTATTTATCGTTTTATGGCTGTTCCAAAGTGGCCTTGTGGCAGTGTTCAACGCAATCGTCACATTCATAGTACAATTTTAATGCAGGGTCACGGTGATATTCATTTATCGCCGTGATTTTCAAGTTAAGGAGCATTTGACGTGAAGGAAATTTTTCAACACTTCAGACCAGAAGAAAAAGAGACGATCATCAAACTGAACAGCCGCTTTGAAATTGCGGAAAGGGATTATTACCCTGTGCTCCTCGATTTCCTTGACCCGAGGGAGCAGAGTATTGTACGGAGCCTGTCCGGCTATTATCCGGAGCTGAAAATAGAATTTTACGGCGGCGGTGAATCGCGTGAGCGGATGCGCGCCATGCTCATACCTGAAATGCTGGAAGTTTCAAAGGACGATTTCGAAGTGATGGTGCTCGAACTGGATTATCCCCGGAAATTTGTAAATCTGGACCACCGGAATATACTGGGGGCAATCATGAGTGTCGGCCTGGACAGAAATCTGATCGGCGATATCGTCATCGGTGAAACGATACAATTTGCGATCGCAAAGCCTTATTTTCATATTTTTGAAATGGAGCTTACGACGATAAAAAATGCTCCGGTCATTTTGAATGAAGTGCCGCATGCAGAATTTATCGATAATGTCGATGATGGTGTGCCACAGACGATTCTGATTTCAAGTTTCAGGCTGGACACCGTGACTGGCGAGCTTTTAAAAGAGGGCAGGTCAAAATCGAAAAACAGAATCGAGAAAGGCAAAGTGAAGGTCAATCACACGGCCGTCGTGAATCCGGCTTTCATTCTCGAGGAAGACGACGTCGTATCGGTCCGTCATTTCGGACGGTATAAAATCGATGAGATGTTACATGAAACGAAAAAAGGGAAATACAGAGTCAAAGCGAAAGTTTATAAAAGTAAATAAAAGGTCAAATAAGAGGTGAAAAATATGGAAGCGAGTGAAAGGACGGACAAAAAGTTCGCAACGGTCTACCGCGGTCTCGATGAAAAAGAAGTGAGAAACCATCTGAGAAAGATCGAAGAGGAAATTGAAGAACGTGACAGAAAGATTGCCCAGCTGGAAGAGATGCTGAACGAGCGTGACGAAAATCTGAACAGTTTCAGAACTGTCGAAACCAGCATCAATGAAGCGATACTGACCGCACAGAGAGCAGGCGATGATACTAAGAAGGCCGCTCAGGAACGTGCGGATGAGATTATCAGAAGTGCCGAAGCGGAACGGGATATCATCATTGATAAAGCGTTGAACCAGGCACGTCATATCGGCAGCCAGACTGAAGATATGAAACGTCAGTCGAAAGTTTTCAGGGCACGTTTCAAAATGCTTGTACAGGCGCAGCTTGACCTTCTGCAGTCGGATGACTGGGATTATCTGCTCGATTATGACATGGATAATGAGGACAAAGTCCGTGACATTGAAAACGAGTATGGAAATAATGAAGAGTAAATATTGACTAAACATGATTATTTTAGCATAATATATATATTGTTAGACACGCAGAATGTGAGATATTTTAAAGCGACCGGAAGATGGTGAGAGTTCCGGAATCACAGCATTTTGATATCACTAATGATTGATGATGGATACTATTAAGACGAGATGGCTCTGACTGGGAGTCAATAAGGGTGGTACCGCGGAATTTTTCGCCCCTGTTGATTCAGTTAGAGTTTTTTTATTTTAAAATAAACTATTGAAACGGGAGAGTAGAGAATGGATTATAAAGATACGTTACTGATGCCGAAAACAAAATTCAAGATGCGTGGCGGCCTGATCAACAAAGAGCCTAAAATGCAGGAAGAATGGCGTGAAATGGATTTATATGAAAAGAAGCTGAAGCAGAACGAAGGCAATACGCCGTATGTTCTGCATGACGGTCCGCCGTATGCGAACGGCGCGCTTCATATGGGTCACGCGCTGAACAAGATCATCAAAGATATCATCATCCGCAACAAGCAGATGCAGGGCTACTATGCACCTTACGTGCCGGGCTGGGATACACACGGTCTGCCGATCGAGCAGGCACTGACGAACAAAGGTGTCGACCGCAGATCAATGTCCGATTTAGAGTTTAGAAAAAAATGTCTTGAGTTTGCTTATTCACAAATAGACTTGCAACGAGAAGAATTTAAACGAATGGGTATTGATGGTATGTGGGATGATCCCTATCTCACTTCTAAACCAAGCTATGAAGCAGCTCAGATCAGAGTGCTTAAAGACATGGTAGATAAAGGGTTGATTTATCGTGGTAAAAAACCTATACATTGGTCTCCTGTCAGTGAATCTTCATTGGCGGAGGCAGAACTTGAATATAAAGACAAAAGATCACCTTCTATTTATGTATCTTTTAAAGTAAAAGATGGTAAAGAAGTGTTCGATGCGAATGTTAATCTAGTTATTTGGACTACAACGCCTTGGACAATACCAGCAAACTTAGCAATTGCTGTACATCCGAACCTGAATTATGTGCAGTTCAATTATGAAAATGAAGAGTATGTTATTGTTGAAGACTTACTTGACACTTTTTGTGAAGAGGTAGGTTTTGATAAAGAGAAAGTAGTGAGAACTAAAGAGATAAAAGGTGCAAACTTAGAATATGTCACTGCATCTCATCCTCTATTCGACAGAGAAAGTCTAGTCGTCTTAGGTGACCATGTGACGACTGAATCTGGTACAGGTCTAGTGCATACAGCACCTGGTCACGGTGATGATGACTATTTAATAGGAAGAGAGTATAAATTGGATATTTTGAGTCCAGTTGATGATAAAGGTATGTTTACTCACGAAGCCGGTAAATATGAAGGATTATTCTATGATGATGCCAACAAAGTCATTACTGAAGATCTTAATGAAGCGGGTGCGCTATTAAAACTTAATTTCTATACGCACTCATTCCCTCATGACTGGCGTTCCAAGACACCTGTAATTTTCCGTGCGACCCCTCAATGGTTTGCATCAGTAGACAATATTAAAGAAGATGTGTTATCAGCTATCATGGATACAAAATTCCAGGTCGAGTGGAATAAGAAGCGCATGTATAACATGATCAAAAACCGCGGTGACTGGGTCATTTCACGCCAGCGTGTATGGGGGGTGCCTCTGCCTTTCTTTTTCGCAGAAAATGGAGATGCAATTGTAGATGTCGATGTAATTGAGCATGTAGCTCAATTAGTCGAGAAGCATGGAACTAATATTTGGTTTGAATGGGAAACAGAAGATCTACTTCCTGAAGGCTATACGCACCCGGGTTCACCGGACGGCAAGTTCACTAAAGAGACGGACATCATGGACGTATGGTTCGACTCCGGTTCGACGCACCGCGGTGTGCTCGATTACCGTGATTATCTGACATATCCGGCGGATCTTTACTTTGAAGGGTCGGACCAGTACAGAGGCTGGTTCAACTCGTCGATCATCACAAGTGTTGCGACAAAAGGCCACTCGCCGTATAAAGAGCTTTTAAGCCACGGATTCGTCATGGACGGAAAAGGCAAGAAGATGTCGAAGTCACTCGGCAACGTCATTCTGCCTGAAAAAGTAATGAAGCAGATGGGTGCGGATATCATCCGCCTGTGGGTCATGTCTTCGGACTTTGAAGAGGACGTGAGAATTTCCGACGATATTCTTAAACAGGTGTCGGAAGTGTACCGTAAGATCCGTAACACGTTCCGTTTCATGCTGGGTAACGTGGCGGACTTCAATCCGGCGGAAGATGCGGTCGCCTACGAAGATCTGTATGAAATCGACCAATTCATGTACCAGAGATTCAATGAAGTCATCAACATGGTGCGTGACTGCTACGAGCGATATGACTATGTGACGGTGTATCAGTCACTTCAGAACTTCATCAACGTCGACTTGTCCAACTTCTATCTGGACTACGGCAAAGACATCCTTTATATCGAAAAAGAGGATGCTTCAATCCGCCGCAGCATGCAGACGGTGCTTTACAAAATACTGACCGATCTGAATAAACTGTTGGCGCCGATTCTTGTGCATACGACCGAGGAGATCTATCAGCATACTCCGCATACAGAAAAAGAGAGCGTGCATCTGGAGTATCTGCCTGAAGTTGCAGAAGTGGATACTGAACTCGTAGGGAAATGGCAGTACTTCCTGAAAGTGCGTGATGATGTATACCGTGCACTTGAAGTGGCGCGTAATGAAAAAGTGATCGGCAAATCGCTGGAAGCGAAAGTATATGTGACAGAGCCGGAAGAAATGAAATTCGAAGACCTGCACGGCAATCTGGAACAGT
The DNA here is from genome assembly GCF_900101075.1 of Lacicoccus qingdaonensis. Classification (GTDB taxonomy): domain Bacteria; phylum Bacillota; class Bacilli; order Staphylococcales; family Salinicoccaceae; genus Lacicoccus; species Lacicoccus qingdaonensis. The sequence continues at coordinate 94,112 of NZ_FNFY01000001.1, forward strand.
TATTCATCGTTTCACAGGTGGAAGTCGTGGACAGTCTCGAGGACGGCACTGAATATGATACTGTGACGGTCAAAGTTGAACATGCAGAAGGCGAACGCTGTGAGCGCTGCTGGAACTTCTCCACTGCAGAGAGTCTGACGAGCGGTGAAGATGATATCTGCCCAAGATGCCGCACTGTCGTTGATTCGTTAGCGTAGGTGTCATCATGAAAAAATATAGAATTGCACCGATGGTCATCATCGGTGCAGTCATTCTAATCATCGATCAGATCACCAAATTTCTTGTTGTGGAGAATATGGAAATCGGCCAGTCCATCCCGCTGCTCGGTGAATTTCTGCAGCTGACTTCCCACCGCAATTCAGGCGCTGCCTGGGGCATGTTCCAGGGTCAGATGTTTTTCTTCTACATCGTAACGGTCGTCGTCGTCGCACTGCTTCTGTACATTTATAAAAAAGAGGCGAATGATAATTTTCTGATGCAGCTGTCGATTACGATGCTGCTCGCCGGTGCGATCGGGAACTTTATTGACAGAATCCTTTTCCAGCAGGTCGTGGATTTTGTGGATGTCCTGATTTTCGGCTATGATTTCCCGATTTTCAACGTGGCGGACAGTGCACTGACGATTGGTGTCGTACTGATGCTGATCGAGTTTTTCTTCACAGGACGGAGTGATGATAATGAACGAAATAACAGTAGGCAAAAGTAATGAAGGTGAACGGCTCGACCGGTTTTTGAGCACGGTCGTACCGGACTCTTCGAGAAGTGATATACAGGGCCGCATCAAAGACGGCATCGTCACGGTGAACGGCGGACAGGTGAAGCCGAATTATAAAATAAAGGCCGATGATGAGATTGTCATCCGGGAACGCGAGCTCATCGAAGCCGACATCGAAGCGGAAAACCTGAACCTGGACATCGTCTATGAGGACTCTGATGTCGCGGTCGTCTACAAACCGAAAGGGATGGTCGTCCACCCGTCTGCCGGCCATTACGGCGGCACGCTGGTGAACGGCCTGATGTATCAGCTGGATGAACTGTCCGGCATCAACGGCGAGCTGCGTCCCGGCATCGTCCACCGTATCGATAAGGATACGAGCGGACTGCTGATGGTCGCAAAGCACGACGTCGCCCACCGGCACCTTGTGGAACAGCTCGTGGATAAAAGTGTGACAAGGAAGTACACTGCATTCGTCCACGGTGTCATTCCACATGACAAAGGCACTGTCGACGCTCCGATCGGACGCAATCCGAAAGAACGTCAGGAAATGGCGGTCGTGGATGACGGCAAAGATGCCGTGACACACTTCAACGTTCTGGAACGGTTCAAGGACTATACACTCGTCGAGTGTATTCTGGAAACCGGCAGAACCCACCAGATCCGTGTCCATATGAAGTACATCGGATACCCCCTCGTCGGCGATCCGAAATACGGCCAGAGGAAAACGATGGACACCGGCGGCCAGATGCTGCATGCAGGCACCGTCGGATTCACACATCCCGGGAACGGTGAACGCCTCGAGTTCAAGACAGGACTGCCGGATTACTTTGAAGAGATCCTGGAAGACTTGCGAATGAGAGAGAAATAGATATATGAGATTGACGGAGTGACGCAAAATCCCTGACGGGGTTTTGCGTTTTTTTTTTTGATGTTGTGAGGTGCTTGGGGGCGGGAGGTGTGAAGGTGACGGAGATTTTGATGATATCTAAGCGTTTTGGTCACCAAGGCTGCTCACTCACGCCGATTTCAAAGCTCAGGTGCAGGTTTCTTCCCGAGCTGCTCACTTAGCTCCGCTTTCCGGCTCAGGTGAGCAGGTTTCTTCCCGAGCTGCTCACTCAGCCTCATTTTCCGCCCCTAAGTGAGCAGCCTCCCACACCCACCATCCCCTAAAGTGTAAAACCTCTCTCCATTAATCCTTGACAATGTATTTCAACAGGGCTATGCTTATAAACAATACAAATGACAACCAAATATCATCATTAATGTTTTTAAAACCGGTCCTGTGAGGCCGGGAAGGCATGATATAAACGAGGACAAGTCTGTCTGTTAACGCTACAAGTGTACCTGTGAGTCACGGTTTTAACAGCCAGTCTGTTTCAAGGGATACGTATATACTCATGCCGGCTGGCATGAGTATTTTTTTATGAAATTAAATCGGAGGTCAGGGCAATGAAACAACGCACGATTCTGGATGAGGCGCAGATCAGCCGCTCGCTGACGCGGATGGCGCACGAAGTGCTGGAGCGGAACAAAGGTACTGAAAATATCATTCTTTTGGGAATAAAGACCCGCGGCGAATTTTTAGCGGACCGGCTGCAGGATAAGATCAGTCAGATCGAATCGGTCAAAGTGCCGACGGGGACGATTGATATCAGTAACTACAGGGATGACAAAGCGGGCCGGACGGTGAATGACGAAGATATCATCATCGATTCAGATCTGAATGACAAGCATGTGGTGCTGGTTGACGACGTCCTCTTTACCGGCCGCACCATCCGGGCGGCGATGGATGCCATACTGAACTCGGTGCGGCCGTCCAAAATTTCGCTCGCGGTGCTGATTGACCGCGGTCACCGGGAACTGCCGATACGCGCAGACTACGTCGGCAAAAACATTCCGACGGCGAAAGAGGAAAGCATCAACGTGGCACTTATGGAAGTGGATAACGAAAACGCAGTGACTCTGACGGAATAGGGGAAAAATCATGAGAGAGAAACAACCTACAGACAGTCTTTACAAAAGAAGCTTCGAACCGAAACTTGATGTACATGAAAAGCCGAAATGGTCACAGTGGGCGCTGCTCAGTTCGCAGCACCTGTTCGCAATGTTCGGTGCGACGGTGCTTGTACCTTTCCTGACCGGGCTGCCGGTCAGTGCGGCACTGATTGCGAGCGGTATCGGAACGCTGTTATACATATGGATCACGAAAGGGCAGATTCCGGCGTATCTCGGCTCGAGTTTTGCATTCATCCTGCCGATCACAATCGCGCTCGGAGCGAACACATTGGGTGAGGTCCTGACCGCGCTGTTCTTCAGCGGCATTTTATACGTAGTGATCGGCCTCATCATCAAAGTTTTCGGCACCAACTGGCTCATCAGCCTGCTGCCCCCGATCGTCGTCGGACCGGTCATCATGGTCATCGGACTTGGGCTCGCCCCGGTCGCTGTGGACATGGCGATGTACACGGACTCGGGCAACCAGGAAGGCTACAGCCTGACCTTCATAGCAATCGCAGTCATCACACTGTTGATCACAATCGGCGCTTCGGTATTTTTAAAAGGTGTACTGTCACTCATTCCGATCCTGATAGGGATTGTCGGCGGTTATATTACGGCAATGATTTTCGGAGTGGTGGACTTCACGCAGGTCAGGGAGACGGGATGGTTCGTCATGCCGGATGTTCATCTGCCGGTCCTCTCCTATGAACCGGCCATCAATATCGGACTGTTCATCGTCATGCTGCCGATCGTTTTCGTGACGGTGTCCGAGCATATCGGCCATCAGGTCGTCATCAATAAGATTGTCGGCCGGGACTTTTTCAAGAAACCCGGACTGCACAGGTCGTTGATCGGTGACGGTGCTGCGACGATGTTCGCCAGCCTGATCGGCGGTCCGCCGACAACGACTTACGGTGAGAACATTGGCGTGCTGGCGATTACGAGGGTGTTCAGCATATGGGTCATCGGCGGCGCTGCCGTATTTGCAGTCATACTCGGATTTGTCGGGAAGTTCACAGCACTGGTCCAGTCGATTCCTTCGCCTGTAATGGGCGGTGTATCGATACTGCTTTTTGGCATCATCGCAGCAAGCGGCCTCAGAATACTGATTGATGCACAGACTGACCTGGATAATAAAAGAAATCTCGTTATCGCATCGGTCATTCTTGTTATAGGAATCGGCAAGGCACACCTGGACTTCATGATCGGGGACATTCCGTTCAATCTGGAAGGCATGGCGCTCGCAGCACTTGCAGGTATCGTACTAAACGCAGTATTACCGAAGGAGGAAGCGGTTAATGGATGATCTATTGACAGTGGAGTCGCTCACCGACTCTGAAATCATGACACTGATTAAACGTGCACTGACTTTTAAGCAGGGGGAAATGCCGGAAAAGTTCCGGGACAAGACCGTCGTCAACTTGTTTTTTGAAAACTCGACACGGACACGGCTGAGTTTTGAAATGGCGGAGTTCAGGCTGGGAATACATGCAATTCCTTTCGATGCGGATACAAGTTCCGTACAAAAAGGTGAAAGCCTCTATGATACGTGCAGGACGCTTGAAGCGATCGGCGCCGATGTGCTGGTCATACGGCACGGGGACAACCGCTATTTCGATACACTGGAAAATATCAGTGTACCCATCGTCAACGGCGGTGACGGCAGCGGCTCGCATCCGACGCAGTGCCTCCTCGACCTGATGACGATATATGAAAACTTCGGAAGGTTCGAAGGGCTGAAAGTGGCGATCTCCGGAGATATTTTCCACTCGAGAGTTGCCCACAGCAATTTTCAGGCGCTCTCCCGCCTGGGGGCAGAAGTTTATTTTTCAGGGCCGAAAGACTGGCAGGATCCGGGATATGAAGATGCATATATGGATTTCGATGAGGCGGTTGAGACGTGTGATGTCATCATGCTTCTCCGGGTGCAGCATGAGCGGCACTTCGTCCAGATGACATTTTCAAAAGAAGGGTACAATGAGGAATACGGGCTGAATATGGCGCGTTATGAAAAGATGAAGGAGGATGCGATCATCATGCATCCGGCGCCGATGAACCGGGATGTGGAAATTTCGTCCGAACTGGTCGAGGCGGGTAAGAGCAGAATTTTCAACCAGATGGAAAACGGTGTATATATGCGTATGAGTATTTTGGAAAATATTTTAAAGGAGAGACAATAATGTTATTAAAAAATGGAGTTGTACTGAACAATAATGAGTTTGTTGAACAGGATGTCCTGATCGAATCAGGGAAAATAAAAGCAATCGGCACAAACCTCGATGCAGGTTCAAAAGAAGTGGTGAATCTGCAGGGCAGACTCGTCACTCCGGGACTGATCGACGTCCATGTACACTTAAGGGAGCCCGGATTCGAACATAAGGAAACGGTCGGGACGGGTACGAAAGCGGCGGCAAGGGGCGGCTTCACATCCATTTCGCCGATGCCGAACACGAACCCGATCATAGATACGGCAGAACGGCTCGAAAACTTGAATGACATTATTGAACGGGATGCGCATATAAAAGTAAGACCGTATGCTTCAATAACGGAAGGTCTGAAAGGTGAGGCCCTCGCAGATTTTGACGGTTTGAAAAAATCCGGCGCATTCGCATTTACAGATGACGGTGTCGGTGTGCAGAGCGCGGATATGATGCTCCGTGCGATGGACAATGCGGCGAAGCTTGATATGGCGATTGTTGCGCATACGGAAGAAAACACACTGATCCGCGGCGGTGCGATCCATGATGGCAGGACGAGCGAAAAACTGGGCATTCCCGGCATTCCGGCAGTGACTGAATCGGTTCAGATCGCAAGGGACATACTGCTGGCAGAAGCGGCGGACTGCCACTACCATGTGTGCCACGTGTCGACGAAGGAAAGTGTGCGTGTCATCCGTGATGCTAAACGTGCGGGCATCCGGGTGACGGCAGAAGTGACGCCGCACCATCTGGTACTGGATGAAAATGATATTACCGATAAAGACCCGAACTTCAAGATGAATCCGCCGCTCAGGGGCTCGGACGACCGCGAAGCGCTGATCGAAGGACTGCTTGACGGGACGCTTGATTTCATTGCGACGGACCACGCGCCGCACCAGGATTCTGAAAAAGCAGTCGGCATCGAGACGGCGCCGTTCGGCATCGTCGGCATCGAGAACACGTTCCAGCTGTGCTACACGAAACTCGTGAAGACGGGGGTGTTCACCCTGCAGCAGCTGGTGGACTGGATGACGGTCAAACCGGCGGAAGTGTTCAATATGGACGGCGGCGTTCTTTTGCCGGGAAGGGATGCGGATATTACGGTCATCGACCTTGACAAAGAATATACGCTCGATAAAGAAGCGTTTTTATCAAAATCGAAGAATACACCATTTGACGGTGAACACCTGACATCGGATATCCATATGACGGTTGTGAACGGTGAAATCATATATCAGGCGGAGGGACAGTAATGTTAAATGACAAAAGATATTTAGTGTTGGAAGACGGTACCGTGTACGAAGGATATAAGCTCGGCGCAGACGGGGAATCTGCCGGGGAAATCGTTTTTAATACTTCTATGACAGGCGTTCAGGAAATCATTACAGATAATTCATATACGGATCAGATCATCACTTTCAGTTACCCGCTTATAGGCAGCGCGGGATTCAATACAGAAGACAGTGAATCATTACTGCCGACAGCACGCGGTGTTGTTGTCAGAGAAGCGATTGAGCACCCTTCAAACTTCAGATCAACTGAAAATTTAGATGGATTTTTAAAAAGCAATGACATCGTCGGCATCAGCGGTGTGGATACAAGAAGCATTACAAAGAAAATTCGTAATTCAGGCGTGATGAAAGCTGAAATCACTGATTCATCCGACCATGCAAAAACGGTTGAAGCAATCAGGGCAATGGAATTCGCGCGTGATCAGGTGAAACGCGTTTCTACAAATACGCCTTATATTTCAACGGGTACCGGCCCTAGGGTTGCACTGCTCGACTTCGGCAAGAAAGAAAATATTGTCCGTTCATTAAACCAGCGCGGCTGCGACGTCACAGTACTGCCTCATGATTCAACGAGTGAACGCATACTGCAGTTGAAGCCTGACGGTGTCATGCTGTCAAACGGTCCGGGAGACCCCGCGGATGTGACAGAAGCGGTTGAAACGATTAGGAATCTGATCGGACAAATACCAATTTTCGGTATTTGTCTCGGTCACCAGCTCATCGCACTCGCAGGCGGTGCCAGTTCCTATAAAATGAAATTCGGCCATCGCGGTGCAAATCAGCCAGTGAAAAATTTATCAACAAACAAAGTGGAAATTACGACTCAAAATCACGGATATGCAATTGATGAGGACAGTTTGAAAGATACGGATTTTGAAATCACTCACATCGCTATCAATGATAATTCTGTTGAAGGTATCAGGCATAGAAGTGAACCGGTTTTCAGTGTGCAGTATCACCCTGAAGCTGCGGCAGGCCCGCATGATGCATCTTACTTATTTGATCAGTTTATCGAAATGATGAAGGCAGGAGGAGGACAATCGAATGCCTAAACGTAAAGATATCAACACAATACTTGTCATAGGAAGTGGTCCGATCATCATCGGACAGGCAGCAGAGTTTGATTATGCGGGCACACAGGCATGCCTGGCATTGAAAGAGGAAGGATACAGAGTGATTCTGGTCAACTCGAATCCGGCAACGATCATGACCGATCAGGAGGTTGCGGATGTAGTTTATATCGAACCGTTGACACCGGATTTCATAAGCCGCATCATACGTAAGGAACAGCCGGATGCGCTGCTGCCGACACTCGGTGGGCAGGTCGGTTTGAATATGGCTGTGGAACTGGACCGTTTAGGCGTGCTTCGTGAAAATGAAGTGGAACTGCTCGGCACAAAACTGGATTCTATCAAACAGGCGGAAGACAGGGATATGTTCCGAAATCTTATGAATGATATGGAAGTTCCGGTACCGGAGTCCGACATCATCAACACGATTGACGAAGCGTATGATTTTGTCGAAAAGACAGGCTATCCTTTTATCGTCCGTCCGGCATTTACAATGGGCGGTACTGGAGGAGGCATTTGCTATAACGAAGATGACCTGAAGGAAATTGTTGCGAACGGCCTGAAATATTCACCGGTCAGCCAGTGTTTATTGGAAAAATCGATTGCCGGATTCAAAGAGATCGAATATGAAGTGATGAGAGATGCTAATGACAATGCAATCGTTGTGTGCAACATGGAAAACATCGATCCTGTCGGCATACATACAGGAGATTCAATCGTTGTTGCCCCGAGCCAGACACTGACAGATAAAGAGCATCAGATGTTGAGAAATGTATCTTTGAACATTATTAAAGAGCTTGAAATTGAAGGCGGCTGTAACGTCCAGCTTGCTCTGGATCCGGACTCGTTCGACTACTACATCATAGAAGTGAATCCGAGAGTATCGCGCTCAAGTGCGCTGGCTTCAAAAGCGACGGGCTACCCGATCGCCAAACTTGCTGCGAAAATCGCAGTCGGCATGACTCTGGACGAAATGATCAATCCTGTGACGAATTCAAGCTATGCAGCATTTGAACCGGCACTTGATTACGTTGTTTCTAAAATTCCCCGCTTTCCGTTTGATAAATTCGACAAGGGTGAGCGTACACTCGGTACCCAGATGAAAGCGACGGGCGAAGTGATGGCAATCGGACGCACCTACGAGGAATCATTGTTGAAAGCGATCCGTTCACTGGAGTACGGGGTACATCATCTTGGTCTTCCAAACGGTGATGATTTTACTCTGGATTATATCGTCCATTCAATAAAAGCCCAGAGCGATGAGAGGCTGTTCTTTATCGGGGAAGCGATCCGTCGTGAAGTGACACTGGAAGAAATTCATGCCTGGACGAAAATTGACTTTTACTTCCTGAATAAGTTCAAACATATCATCGATATTGAAAGAGAACTGAAAGAAAATGCCGGCAGCATCGAACATTTGAAATGGGCGAAGAAATTCGGCTTCAGCGACCGTGTCATCGGACACCGCTGGGAAATGTCCGAAGATGAAGTATTCAACATAAGAAAAAAGCAGGGTATCATGCCCGTCTACAAGATGGTGGACACGTGTGCTGCTGAATTTGAATCGAATACGCCTTATTTTTACGGAACGTATGAAACGGAAAATGAATCACTGCAGAGTGACAAAGAAAAGATACTTGTTCTCGGAAGCGGACCAATCCGCATCGGGCAGGGCATCGAGTTCGATTATGCGACAGTGCATGCGGTATGGGCGATCCAGGAAGCGGGTTACGAGGCGATTATCGTCAACAATAATCCGGAAACCGTGTCGACCGATTTCTCGATTTCAGACAAGCTGTACTTTGAACCGCTCACTCATGAAGATGTTATGAACATCGTCCATAATGAAAATCCGAAAGGTGTGGTCGTCCAGTTCGGCGGCCAGACAGCAATCAACCTGGCAGACAGATTATCTGAACATGGTGTGAAGATTTTAGGTACGAGCCTGGATGATATCGACCGAGCGGAGGACAGAAAACGTTTTGAAGCACTGCTTCAGGACATAAAAGTCCCACAACCGCACGGCAAAACAGCGACGAATGAAGAAGAGGCACTCGCAAATGCGCGTCATGTCGGCTTTCCTGTACTTGTCCGCCCGAGTTATGTTCTCGGCGGCCGTGCGATGGAAATCGTCTATGACGAGTCGGAACTGAAAAACTATATGAGAAATGCCGTTAAAGCGTCACCTGAGCATCCTGTTCTGATTGATAGCTATTTGACAGGTAAGGAAATCGAAGTGGACGCAATCTGTGACGGAGAGAATGTCATCATCCCGGGAATCATGGAACATATTGAAAGAGCCGGTGTACACTCCGGAGACTCCATGGCTGTGTATCCGCCGGTGACTCTTTCCCAGGAAGAAATCAATACACTTGTTGATTATACGGAGCGACTTGCAAAAGGTTTGAATATCGTCGGTATTATCAATATCCAGTTCGTCTTATCGAAAAAGGGGATATTCGTCCTCGAAGTAAACCCGAGATCGAGCCGTACTGTACCGTTTTTAAGCAAGATAACCGAAGTGCCGATGGCAAGGCTCGCCATGCATGCCATTCTCGGCAGGAAACTTGCGGACAGTGAATTCCCACTCGGACTGCAGCCTGATAAGGAAGGCTACTATGTAAAAGCGCCGGTATTCAGTTTCTCCAAACTGAAAAATGTCGATATCACACTCGGGCCCGAGATGAAATCGACCGGGGAAGTCATGGGTAAAGACGATACTCTGAACAAAGCGCTGTATAAAAGTCTTGTTGCAAGCGGCCTGGATGTCAAAGACCACGGCACTGCGCTGTTTACGATTGCTGATAAGGATAAGGAAGAAGCGGTTGAACTTGCAAAAAGATTTTCACAGTGCGGCTACCGCATTCTATCAACAAGCGGTACAGCGGCAGCACTTAAAAAGGAAGGCATTCCGGTCGTCATAGTGGATAAAATCGACGAAGGGGACAACACTCTGCTCCGTTCCATCCAGAATGGCAATGTCCAGATTGTGGTTAACACGATGACAAAAGGGAAGGAAGTTGAACGTGACGGCTTCAGAATCCGCCGTGAATCCGTAGAGAACGGCGTGCCGTGTCTGACATCGCTGGATACAGCGAGAACGCTGATCGAAGTCATTGAAAGCATGACATTTAATATGAATGAAATGTAGGTGGGCATATGAAAAATTTAATGACGGTCGTTTCTCAGGAAAATATTGCTGATAAAATTTATGAAATGGTACTTGAAGGGGATATTACTGAAAGAATGACGACACCGGGCCAATTTGTGCACATCAGAGTGAGCAGTGACACATCGAATGTTCTGCGCAGACCGATATCGATTTCCGATATCAATGTTGAAAAGTCGCAGTTCACGATCACTTACAGAGCGGACGGCGACGGCACGAAGAAGCTGACAAAGTTCAAAGCAGGCGACACTATCGATATTTTATCACCGCTCGGCAACGGCTATCCTGTTGAAGCAAACGGCAATGTACTCATCATCGGCGGCGGCATAGGTGTCCCGCCGCTCTATGAGCTTTCCAAACAGCTGAATGAAATCGGTGTGAAAACGACGCATGTCCTCGGGTTCAACTCGGGTAAAGACATATTCTATGAAGAGAAGTTCAAAGCTCTGGGGGAGACTTTTATTGCGACAGCGGATGGGAGTTACGGGACGGAAGGTTTCGTCACAGATGTGACGAGGGATCTGACTGGTGAATTTGACCGTTTTTATGCATGCGGTCCGAAAGTGATGCTGAAAGCTGTGAGTGATGAGCTGGATATAGACGGCTACATTTCATTGGAAGAAAGAATGGGCTGCGGTTTCGGCGTGTGTTATGCATGCGTCTGTGACCGTGCGGACGGAACGCAGTCGAAAGTCTGCACAGACGGCCCGGTATTCAGAAAAGGGGAAGTTATACTATGACAAATTCAAAACTGAACATACAACTTCCCGGACTGGATTTGAAAAACCCGGTCATGCCTGCATCCGGCTGCTTCAGCTTCGGTGAGGAATTTTCGAAGCTGTATGATCTGTCGGAGCTCGGTGCAATAATGATCAAGGCTGCGACTGAAGAAGAGCGCAGGGGGAATAAAACACCAAGGGTTGCTGAAACTTCGAGCGGCATGCTGAATGCAATCGGTCTGCAGAATCCTGGTGTCGATCACATCATCGGACATGAACTGAAATATCTTGAGCAGTATGATGTGCCGATCATTGCGAATGTTGCCGGTACTAAAATTGAAGACTATGTAAGTGTGGCGAAAAAGATTTCCGCGTCGCCGAACGTCAAGGCACTGGAACTGAATATTTCATGTCCGAACATAAAAGAAGGCGGCATTCAGTTCGGTACGGACCCTGAAACGGCGAGAAGACTCACTTATGAAGTGAAAAATGTATCTGAAGTACCAGTTTATGTTAAACTATCACCAAATGTCACCAATATTGTGGATATGGCCAACAGTGTCGGAGATATATCAGATGGTCTGACTATGATCAATACGCTTGTGGGAATGCGTTTGGATAAATCGGGGAAACCGATTTTGGCGAACATCACCGGCGGCCTGAGCGGACCGGCCATCAAGCCTGTATCTCTGAACATGATCTATCAGATCAGACAGCATCTGCCGGATATCCCGATAATCGGAATGGGCGGCATTGCAACAGTGGATGATATTTTTGATTACTTGTCAGTAGGCGCGGATGCGGTCGCGGTGGGTACGTTAAATTTCACCGACCCGTATATATGTCCGACACTGATTGACGGTCTGGAAAAGCGGGTGGAAAGTCTCGGCCTGAATCATATTCATGATTTGAAAGGCAGAGCATATTCATAAGAAAATAGGGGGAAACTTATTATGAACGTACCAATTATTGCACTTGATTTTCGGGAGTTTGACACTGTAAAAGATTTTTTAGGCAAATTTGATGAGAAACTATTCGTCAAAGTGGGAATGGAACTTTATTTATCAAATGGGCCTAAAGTGGTCGAAGAAATTCGTCAAATGGGGCACGACATCTTTTTGGATCTGAAACTTTATGATATTCCGAACACTGTCGGGAAATCGATGGAAAGCCTCGGCAGACTGGATATACAAATGACAAATGTTCATGCCCAGGGCGGTACTGCGATGATGAAACGTGCGGCAGAGTCATTCAAGGATAACAATCCGGACGGCAGACTGATCGCTGTCACCCAGCTCACATCAATGAGTGAAGAAATGGTACAAAAAGAACATCAGACTGTACTCTCCCTGACTGACAGTGTTGTCCATTATGCAACACTTGCCAAAGAGGCGGGACTCGACGGAGTGGTATCTTCACCGCTGGAATCTGAAATTATTCATGAAAAACTGGGACCTGAATTTTTGACTGTAACACCGGGTATCCGACTTCCGGAAGACTCGAAAGACGACCAGGTCAGAGTGGTGACGCCGGTGGATGCAAAAGATATGAAGTCTGATTATATCGTCGTCGGACGTTCAATTACCCAGGATGATAATCCGAGAGACAAATACAAAAGAATCAAAGCACTGTGGGAGGGAACTGCAGGTGAGTAGTAGTGAGAATGTCGCCAAAGCATTGCTTGATATCGGAGCCGTTAAAATCCAGCCGGATGACCCGTTTACGTGGGCGAGCGGCATCATTTCACCGATTTACTGTGATAACAGGCAGATAATCGGCAATGTAGAAGCAAGAAAAGAAATCGTAAAATATTTTGTTGAAAAGATAGAGAAAATTTCGCCGGACGCAGAAGTGGTCGCAGGGACTTCCACTGCAGGCATCCCACATGCATCTTTCATCAGTGATGCGATGGAACTGCCGATGAGCTACGTCCGCGGCAGTAAAAAGAAACACGGCACCGGCAGACTGATAGAAGGTGCTTCTGTTAAAGGCAAAAAAGTTGTGCTGATCGAGGATCTGATTTCAACAGGCGGTTCAAGCATAGAAGCTGCTGAGATATTAAGGGAAGAAGGCGCAGAAGTGGAAATCGTACTCGCCATCTTCAGCTACCAGCTCGAGAAAGCACATGATAATTTTGAATCATCCGGATTTAAATATGAAACACTGTCCGACCTTGATGCCCTGCTTGACGTCAGTATTAAGGAAAACCTTCTGACAAAGGAAGAGCGCAGTGAAGTCGTGCAGTTCAGAGACAGTCTTTAAAGTGAAAAAACGTGGATACCGGGAGTCGGTATCCACGTTTTTTTATCGGTGATTCAAATCATCCCGTCCATCCCTGTAAGTGGGATACTTTCTATTCAAAAATCTGCTTAAAAAATATTGGATGATCAGAAATGGGATGATGGTGACTATGAATCTTGTGACAAAGTTCCACGTTTCAGGATATGGAAAAGAAACAAAAAATATTAAAAATGCGATTGGTACAATCAAGCTGATCCATGTCTTCTTACTTTCATTGGAAATAAAAATCACCTCTTCAGTTCAGGATAGACAACCGTCTTATCTTCTTCGATAATCGGCATCGCACCCCACCTGCCAAGTTCATGTGCATCCAGTTCGACATCTTTTGAACGGTGGATGATGTGGCAGACATCATGGCCGTGTGCGGCGAGCCAATTGCTGATGATCAGCCGGTGGCATCTGGCAGGATGGCCTTCAGAACACATATAGGCAACATTCTGATTTTGTGCTTTTTTTGTTAGAGCTTTGATGCCCTCATTAAAATCATCGGATAAAGTATAATCCGCATAATTATGAAACGACTGGTTGTCCCAGCCGCCGTTCAGCGTCGGTCCGACTATGGATGAAGTGCCTCGCCTGCCGCCGAGCTCGGGGATATGTTCATATGCGATATCTTCTTCTGTCAGCCACTCTTCCAATTCGTCACCGTTAAATTGCGGGTGCTTCCTGCTGTAAGGAAAAGCACGCACATCTGCAATGGATTTTATTTCCGCATGATGGAGCATTTCCAGAAATTCATCTTTTGTGTGGTCCGAATGACCAATTGTATAGATTTTCATATATTATCACCGATTTTAATTATCCATACCACTTCTTGCGAATAAAAAAACCCATCCGGATGATGGGATTGGGTAAAATATATGATATTTTTTGTGATATTAAACAATTGATGGAGAGTTAACACACCGTCGTCGGGAGCCTCGCACTAATTAATCAGACACCGAACACCATATCATTGATGATTTTCGCTTCTTCATTGATGTGATTGGTATCCAAAGATACGTACAGTTTGATTTTCGGCTCTGTGCCTGACGGTCTGAGTGCAATCCAGCCGTCTTCAAAATGGATTTTGATGACATCCGCTTTCGGCAGGTCGATGGCTTCCATTTCTCCTGAAGCGAGTCGTCTGTCACCGTAATGAAAGTCTTCCACACAGATGACTTTCCGACCTTCAATTTCTGTCGGTGTGTTTCTTCTGAACTGGTCCATGATTTCAGAAATCTTTTCCCGACCCTGGATGCCTTCAAATTTATGGCTGATCATCTTTTCCATGCGGCGGCCGAATTCATCATAAATACCGTTCAGATAATCGACGAGTGTCACATCGTCATTTTTAAGGCTGCTTGCCAGTTTGACGATGGCGGGTACAATCTGGATGGCATCCTTATCACGGACGAAGTCGCTGAAGAGGTAGCCGTAGCTTTCCTCGTAGCCGAAAGCGAACTTTCTTTCTGCATCTTCTTCCAGCTCAAGGGCGACCTGGCCGATGTATTTGAAACCTGTCAGCACTTCGATGATTTCCGCACCGAATTTTTCTGCGATCTTTTTGCTCAGGTCACTGGTGACGACAGATTTTACAACGACCGGCGTTTTCTCAAATTCCGTATTTTTCAGACGGTTGTATAAAAGTATCGCACCGAGCTGGTTGCCGTTCAGATGGACGTATTCGCCGTCATGCAGCACTTCGATGCCGATTCTGTCCGCATCCGGATCTGTCGCTATGAGCAGGTCGGCATTCTTATCCTCACCGATTGCTCTGGCACCGGTGAATGCATCGGTATCTTCCGGATTGGCACTTGTAACATGGGTGAAGTCACTGTCCGCTTCACATTCTTTATCAACGAGCGTCAGATTGTTGAAACCGAGTGCTTCAAGCAAATACTGAGTGAGCGGCAGGGCCGTCCCGTGCAGGCTTGAAAACACGACCTTGAGATCTGACTCCGGAATCTGTCCGTGCAGATCTTTAACTTTCTGCTGATAATTTTCATAATGTCCGTAATCGATATGTTCGACTCTGCCTTCGGCAAGTGCGTCATCAAAATCAACGGAACCGATGGTGAAGAAATCATCGATGGCGTTTATTTTTCTGCTGAGTTCATCCGCAGGCACGTCTGTAATCTGTGCGCCGTCCGAGCCGTATACTTTTATGCCGTTATATTCAGGCGGATTGTGGCTCGCAGTGATCATGATGCCGAAATCCGCTTCATGACTTCTTGTGAAAAATGACAGCTCGGGCGTTGTAATGTAACCTTCAGACAAGTAGACTTTCACACCATTTTTAACGAGCACGGCAGCGATCGTTTCCGAGAACTCCCTCGACAGGTGTCTGATGTCGTAACCGATGACGACGACATCCTGACCGTGTTCATTCATCGATTGTGCGAGTCCGAGCGCAAAGCGTTCGACCGTGTATCTGTTCAGACGGTTCGGGCCGAGGCCGATTTTCCCACGGATGCCGGCTGTCCCGAATTTAAGGTTTGAAATAAAGGCATCTTCATGATCCGCATCATTTTCAGCTCTGTACATTTCTTTTGTTATCAGACTGTTATCAGTATATTCTTCCCAAATCTTTCTTGACAATTCTATCACCTCATCTACCTGGTCACTTTCATCTTATCAATATCCGCCTCAACCGGGGTAACAAAAACTGTTTTCTGGTCTGTGTATGTGACAAAACCGGGTTTTGCCCCTGATATTTTGTGGACGTGCTTAATATCAGTGTAGTCCACGGGAACCGATTCCGAACTTCCAGCTTTCGAATGGAATGCCGCAATCATCGCCGCCTCCAAAATATCCTGTTCTTCTATTTCAGCCGGTGAATGTGTAATCACCACGTGTGACCCGGGAATATCTTTCGTGTGGAACCACAGATGATTGTTCTGCGCTTTCTTTGATGTCAAATAATCATTCTGCTTATTGTTCTTTCCGACGAGCACCGTCAGGCCGTTTGTCGTCCTGAACTCATGGAGCTGGAATTTATGCTTCTTTTTCTTCTTATTGGAACTCCTGAATTTAAGGATGCCTTCCTCGACGAGTTCTTCCCTGATCTCTTCGACTTCATCCGACGTCGTGATCGCATCCATCTGGTGAAGCAGGTTCAGGAAGTACTCCCGGTCCGAATAGGCTTTTTCAAGCTGGTCACGTGCAGTCGTCTCACGGTTTTTCAGCTTGTTGTATCTGCGGTAATACCGCTGGGCATTGTCGTTCGGTGCGATTTCGGGATCGAGCGGAATCGTGATCTCCTCATTCGTGTAGTAGTCGAGGACGACCGCTTCTTTATCGTATTTCCTGATTTCATGCATGTACGCAGTGATGAGCTCCCCGTACTTCTGGTACTTGTCCTTGACCTCCGCTTCCTTCAAGTCCTCTTTCAGCTTGTCGATCTTCCTTTCGACACGTTCGTACTCCCGGTCGATGACATGGACGTAATCCTGTGCCTTCTGCCTGATCAGATTATTTTGGAAACGGTTATGATAGTAGTCATCGAGCAGTGCGCTGAGTGAATCAAAGACAACCGGTGCAGTATCCATATGGCCGAGCTTTGTAAAATAGAAGACGTCCTTATCCCCTTTATACAGCACTGGTGTGACTTCCCGTGATTTTTCCAGAGTTTCCCGGATGCTGCCGACGATATTCTGCATCGTCAGATGGCCGGCGTGATGCGCCACCTCTTTTATGAATAAAGGGCTGAAGCCTTCGACCGCCTTCAAAATCTGGCGGTTGATCTTACCGCTGTTGAAATCGAGGTGTTTCGGCAGTTCATCCAGCTCATCCGTCCTCGGATTCAGTTTTTTTTCGGTCGGGGGCTGTTCATACAAAAAGCCCGGCATGATCGTACGGACGTTATTGTTCGGGGTCAAATGCTTGATCCCTTCAATGATCTTATAGTCTGTATCCGTAATGATGATGTTGGAATGTTTGCCCATGATCTCCAAAATCAGAATGCGTGTGATGTCGTCACCGATTTCATTTTTTGAATTTATTTTAATATGGACCTGCCGGTCATTGCCGACTTGGCGTATCGAATCTATGATGCCGCCTTCGATATGTTTTCTGAGTACGCGTGAAAACATCGGCGGGTCGAATGGAAATTCATATTTGTGTCCTGTCAGGTGAAAACGCGCATACATCGGATGTGCACTGATCAGCAGCTGGTGGTTCCTGCCCTTGCTGCGGATTTTTAAAATCAATGATGTATCATCCATCTGCTGTATTTTATTTATCTTGCCTGACTGTATCGTTTCGAGTTCATCGCACAGTGCATGAACAAAATTACCGTCGAATGCCATTTTTGTCCCTCCTATATATGCTACCAGAATATTTTAACATGAACTATTACTATTCAATACTTTTTAAGATGAATTATACCTTCATTTATGATACATTAAGAGATAATCACAAAAAAGAAAGGTAACTCGCTATGACTTCAGATAAAGGACTTCTAATCGTACTGTCAGGCCCTTCAGGCGTCGGTAAAGGTACGGTGAGAAAAGCTATTTTCGACGATCCTGATACAGGATTCAAGTATTCAATCTCAATGACGACCCGCAAAATGCGCGAAGGCGAAGTGGATGGTGTTGATTACTTTTTTAAGACAAGAGAAGAATTCGAATCTCTTATAGAGCAGGATAAATTTATAGAGCATGCACAGTATGTAGGCAACTATTACGGTACACCGGTTGATTATGTTGTGGAGACGATGGAGCAGGGGCACGATGTATTTTTGGAGATAGAAGTGGAAGGTGCCAAGCAGGTCAGGGAAAGGTTTCCTGAAGCGCTGTTCATCTTTCTGGCGCCGCCGAACCTCGCGCAGCTGGAAGAACGCCTTATCGGACGGGGCACGGATTCGATGGAAGTCATCAGACACCGCATCGAAGAGGCGAAAAGGGAACTCAGCCTGATGAACCTTTACGATTACGTCGTCATCAATGATGATGTACAACAGGCGAAACGGCGTGTACAATGTATAGTCGAAGCATCACACATGCGACGTGCACACGTAGAATCAAAACTAAGAAAGCTATTATTGGAGGTCAATAATTAATGTTATACCCATCGGCTCATGAATTGAAGAAAAACGTGGATTCGAAATATCTTGTAGTGACTCTGGCAGCGAAAAGAGCAAGGGATTTACAGGATCATCCCGACAGTACGATTTTGGACAAGTATAACTCTTTTAAAACAGTAGGCATGGCATTCGAGGAAATTGCAGAAAATAAAGTAAAGGTAAAAAATTAGCTGACAAAGTATTGTCAGCTTTTTTTAAAATTGGGGTGAATATATAATGGCGAATATTGTCATCGGGGTGACCGGCAGCATTGCTGCATATAAAGCAGTGGACTTGACAAGTAAATTGATTCAGAACGGCCATGAAGTGAAAGTGGTCCTGACGGATAATGCGGGTGAGTTCATCACACCGCTCGCCTTCCAGGCAATCGGCAGGAATCATGTATACACCGATACATTCAAAGAAGAGGACCCGTCCGTCATTTCGCACATCAATATCGGGGAGTGGGCGGACCTCATCATCGTTGCACCGATATCCGCCAATACAATCAGCAAGCTTGCATGCGGCATATACGACAACATGCTGCTCAATGTACTTGCTGCAAATACGAAACCGGTCATGCTCGCACCTGCGATGAATGTTCATATGTATGAGCAGCCGGCAATCCAGCGCAATATCGGGCAGCTTCTTAAAGAAGGCTACCAGGTGCTCGATGCCGAATCAGGATTTCTGGCATGCGGCTACAACGCGAAAGGGCGTATGGCAAACGTCCCGGATATCATGGGCTACGTCGAGGATTTCCTGAGCAGTAAAGATGATAAGCCGCTTAAACGCAAAAAGGTGCTGATTACGGCAGGGCCGACGCGGGAGGCACTCGACCCGATACGCTACGTGACCAACCACTCAAGCGGCAAGATGGGTTACAGCCTCGCGAACAGTTTCAAAGGACTCGGCGCAGAAGTCGTGCTCGTCAGCGGTCCCGTGGACCTCACACCGCCGAACGGCGTTCAGACAATCGACGTCACATCGACAGAAGATATGTTCCAGAGTGTCAAAGAGCATATGGATGCGGATATCGGCGTATTTTCAGCCGCGGTCAGTGATTATACACCCGTCACTTATTCTGAAGGCAAGATGAAGAAGACGGATGACAGCGATCATCTGGTCGTCGAAATGAAAAAGACGACGGACATTTTGAAATATGTCGGTCATAACAGTGAAAACATGACGGTCATCGGCTTCGCAGCGGAAACGGATGACGTAAAAAACTATGCGCTGAAAAAGCTGAAGGAGAAAAATGCGGACGGCATCATAATGAACGATGTCTCCAATCCTGAAATCGGCATGAACAGCGACGATAACGAAGTGGCCATATTGTATAAAGACGGGACGGAAACATATTTGGAAAAAGCATCGAAAGTCCAGCTTGCCAGCCAGATTGTCCAGAACCTGGCGGATCATTACGGGTGGCGTTCATAATGTACGCATCGATCATAGTCAGTGTGTCTGCAAGCGACGTCAACAAAGTATTCGAATATAAGATCCCCGACGGCCTGACGGATTTCATCGCTGTCGGGCACAGGGTGCTCGTGCCGTTCGGCCCGCGCCAGATACAGGGATACGTCATCGATATCAAAAACGAAGTCGGATACGACCCTTCGAAAATAAAACCGATCACCCGCGCGCTGGATGTCAAACCGGTGCTGACAGCGGAGTTGATAAAGCTCGCAAAAGATCTGGCGGACTATTATGTCACGTCATATATTTCAGTTATAGAGACCATCCTGCCTGCAGCACTGAAAAGCAAGTCGAAAAAGATGCTGTCGCTGTCGGAAGACAGCACAGAGCAAACGGAAGTAATCTGGCACGGTATGAATCTGCCGCCGAAAATTGAAGTCAAAACACTGTCGGCCCGACAGCTCGCCGAGCTGAAGCCGCTGATCAGACGCGGTGAAGTGGAGGAAGAAACAATCATTACACAGCATACGAAAAAGAAGTATGCACGTGCGCTGAAGCCGACCTTCATTCCAAGAGGGGATTTCGGCCGCGCTTACAAACAGCTGGAGCTGCTTGACTTCATCGAACAGTACGATGAGCATGTACTGCAGTCGGAAGTGATCGATAACGGCTATACCCAGGGCACGATCAATGAACTGGTCAAAAAGGGCTACGTTGAAAAGGTTGATGTCGTGAGCGGGCGGGACCCTTACAAATCGAGGGTATTTGAAGAGGACCTGCCGAAGGAACTGAACGCTGAACAGCAAAATGCATACGATAAAATAAGCCATTCAGTAGATCATGATCTAGCTGAAACTTTTTTACTTCACGGGGTGACGGGAAGCGGAAAAACCGAAGTCTATCTTCAGGTCATCCAGAAAGTGCTGGATAAAGAGCGCACCGCTCTCATGCTGGTGCCTGAAATCGCACTGACACCGCAGATGGTCAACCGCTTCAAAGCGCGTTTCGGCGATGATGTGGCGGTGCTGCACTCTGGACTGTCACACGGTGAAAAATATGATGAGTGGCTGAAAGTGAAAAATCAGCAGGCGGGCGTCGTCGTCGGTGCACGGAGCAGTGTGTTCGCACCGGTTGAAAATCTGGGCGTCATCATTATCGATGAAGAACACGAAACGACATACAAACAGCAGGACCGTCCGATGTATCATGCGACGGAGGTTGCGAAATATCGCAGCAAATATTATAATTGTCCGGTGATTTTAGGCTCTGCGACCCCTTCACTTGAAAGTTTTGCAAGAAGTGAAAGAGGCGTCTACACACGGCTCGAGCTGAATCATCGTGCCGTGACGAAAACACTGCCGGAGACAAAGACCGTGGATATGTCGGAGGAACACAGGAAGGGCAATACTTCAATCGTTTCAGAAGCACTCAGGGAAGCGATCAATCTCCGCATCGGGCGCGGTGAACAGACCGTGCTGCTGCTCAACCGCCGGGGTTACGCAAACTTCCAGATATGCCAGAGCTGCGGCCATGTGCCGAACTGTCCGAACTGTGATATTTCACTGACGTACCATAAGATGCAGCATTCGCTTCTGTGCCATTACTGCGGATACGAAGCGGGCGTGACGCGTGAATGTGACAACTGCGACAGCGATGATGTCACATTCCGCGGAACGGGTACGGAAAAAGTGGAAGAAACGTTAAGGGATATGTTCAATGTGGACATTGTAAGAATGGACAACGATACGACGAGCAGAAAAGGCATGCATGAAAAATTATTGAACACGTTTGAAAATGAAAAGATCCCGATCCTGCTCGGCACCCAGATGATCGCCAAAGGTCTCGACTATCCTAATGTGACCCTCGTCGGGGTGCTGAATGCGGATACGATGCTGAACCTCCCGGACTTCAGGGCGAATGAAAAGACGTACCAGCTGCTTACGCAGGTGGCGGGAAGAGCCGGCAGGCATGAACTGTCCGGAGAAGTCATCTTCCAGACATACAATCCGGAGCACTACGCGATCGAACTTGCAGAGTCGAACGATTACGCGGCATTTTATGAAAAAGAGCTGGCATTCAGAAGACTGGCACGCTATTCGCCGTACTACTTCCATGTCCTGTTTACCGTATCGCATGAACAGGTCAAAAAGTGCCTTGAAGCGACGACTCATATCCATAAGGAACTGGTGGACAGCGTCACGGACAAGGCGATCATCGTCGGACCGTCGCCGAGCCCGATCGAACGGATCAACAGGCAGTACCGCTTCCAAATACTGCTGAAATACAAATCCGAGCCGAATCTGATTGATGTGCTGCACAAAATAAACGAATACTACAATGAACGTTATAAAAAGGATAAACTATCATTAAAGATCGATGTAGATCCGAAGTATATTATGTAGGAGGAAATCATGCCCAATATTATTTTTATGGGGACACCAGACTTCTCGGTGCCCATCTTGAAAGATTTACATGAAACATACGGCGTGGCCCTTGTTGTCAGCCAGCCGGACAAGCCTGTCGGCAGAAAGCGCGTTATGACGCCGCCGAAAGTTGCGGCTGCTGCCGAAGCACTCGGCATCGAAGTGTTCCAGCCGGACAATATTAAAGATGCATCTTCAATTGAAGTGATGAAAGAAGCGCAACCGGATATCATCGTCACCGCGGCATACGGGCAGATCCTGCCTAAAGAACTTCTTGAACTGCCTGAATACGGCGCGATTAATGTCCATGCTTCACTGCTGCCGAAGTTCAGGGGCGGCGCACCGATCCACCATGCGATTCTCAAAGGGGAGAAAACGACAGGCATCACCATCATGTACATGGCGGAAGGGCTGGACAGCGGGGATATCATTGCCCAGTCCGCCATCGATATTAAAGACGAAGACGATACAGGCATACTTCATGATAAGCTGAGCAGGCTCGGCAGTGAACTGCTGCTTGACACGTTGCCTTCCATATTTGAAGGTGAGAATAATAAAACCGCACAGAATCATGTTGAAGCGACATACAGCCCGAACATTTCAAAAGCGGATGAACTGCTCGATTTCAACAGATCTGCAGTGGAAGTGTTCAACCATATACGCGGGCTGTCGCCGTTTCCGGGAGCCTATACGATGCTTGAAGGCAAACGGTTTAAAATTTACGGTGCGAAACTGACCGGCAGCAAAACGGATAGGCCTGCGGGTGAAATATTGTCGCTGGATGAAGAAGGCATTCATGTCGCGGCCGCGGATGAAGCAGTCCTCATCACAGAAGTACAGCTTGCAGGAAAGAAAAAAACAGCTGCAGATGATTTTGGCCGGACCCGCCAGGATTTGACGGGCACATTGTTAGGATGATGAATATGACAGTAAGAGAAGCCGCATTCGAGGCTTATCTGGAAATCATGGATGACAAGGCATACAGCAATATCGTCATCGATGAAGTGATAGAGTCGGGAGAACTTTCTGATAAGGACAAGGGTTTATTTACCGAACTGGTCTACGGCACAGTCGCGAACAGGCTGACTTTGGAATTTTATCTGCAGCCGTTCTATAAGACGAAGGTCAGGCAGTGGAACAGACATCTTTTAAGCATGGCGGCCTATCAGATCGTCTTTTTGGACCGGGTGCCCCCGTATGCGGTCATCAACGAGACGGTTGAAATTGCCAAGGACAACGGCGGACCGCAGGCGGCGAATGTGACCAATGCGATACTCAGAAATTTCATGAGGGAGGACTTGAGGGATCTTGAATCGATAAAAGATCCGGTGAAGCGGCTGTCCGTCGAGACGAGCATTCCCTCATGGATCATCAAACATTGGAAAACCCATTATAAGATGGAGGGCGCGGCTCACATTGCGAGAAGCCTGAACTCCCGGCCGGAGATGTATATCCGGGTGAATTCAAGCATGACGGATCTGTATGCCCTCATGAATCTCCTTAAGGAAGAGGGGCATGAAGTGAAGCCGGCAGATCTGCATCCGGACGCACTCGCGGTCAGTACCGGTGCGAGCATCATGGATACGGACGCATACAGGGAAGGGCATTTCAGCGTCCAGGATGTGAGTTCGATGTTCGTAAACAGTGCGCTTGAACCGGCCGAGGATGATGTGATACTCGATGCATGCAGTGCGCCCGGCGGAAAAGGGCTCCATGCGCTTGAGAAACTGGTCACGGGCCATGTCGATCTGAGTGATATTTATGATCATAAAATCAGAACGATAAAGCACAATGCAGAGCGGCTGAAGCTGAAAAACTACGATGTTTTCAAGGCCGATGCGACGTCACATGACTATTCGCGGATGTATGACCGTATAATCGTCGATGCACCGTGTTCTGGTCTCGGTGTCATCAAAAGAAAACCTGAAATAAGATATGAAAGAAATAGCAATGACATCGATAGTCTAGTAGAATTACAATTGTCCATATTAGAACACGTCAAACAGTTTTTAAAACCGGGCGGCATACTGATCTATGCAACATGTACAATTCATCAGATGGAAAATGAAAATGTGGCATATACATTCATGAAGAATAATGATAATTTTAAATTCGACGATTTTCATATTCCCGCGCTCGATTTTACAGGCCCATACCGCCAGATATTACCATATGAAATGAATACCGACGGATTTTTTATCGCTCGGTTTAAAAAGGATGTTTAATAATGATTAAAAGACCACCACAAAAACCAATCAAGGATTTATTCCAGCCGGAATTCGACACACCGTCAATCTATTCTTTGTCCAAAGAAGACCTGACAGATTTAATGACGGAGTGGGGAGAAGACGACTACCGTGGCAGCCAGGTGTTCGAATGGCTGTATGACCACCGTGTCGATGCCTTTGACGAGATGAAAAACCTGCCGAAATCACTGCGTGAAAAGCTGGGTGAACACTTCAGCATCGAACCGCTTGAGACGCTAGTAAAGCAGGAGAGTGTCGACGGCACGATGAAGTTCCTGTTCAAACTGAGAGACGGCTATACGATTGAAACCGTGCTGATGAGACATGATTACGGCAACTCCGTCTGTGTGACGACGCAGGTCGGCTGCCGTCTCGGATGTACATTCTGTGCATCCACTCTCGGAGGACTGAAGCGGAATCTGGAAGCGGGCGAAATCGTTTCCCAGGTGGTGCAGATACAGAAAGTGCTGGATGAAACGGACGAAAGAGTATCGAGCATCGTCATAATGGGCATCGGCGAGCCGTTTGAAAACTACAACCCGATGATGAAATTCATCCGCATCATCAACCACGATGACGGACTGAACATCGGTGCACGCCATATCACAGTATCGACAAGTGGCATCGTACCGAGAATATATGATTTTGCCGATGAGGATATTCAGATCAACTTTGCGGTGAGTCTGCACGCTCCTACAAATGAACAGCGTTCAAGACTGATGCCTGTCAACAAGGCTTTCGATATCGACAAGCTGATCCATTCACTGGAGTATTACCAGCAGCAGACGAACCGCCGCATTTCATTCGAATACGGTTTGTTCGGCGGCGTCAATGACCAGAGGGAAGATGCGCTGAGACTGGCTGAACTGATCAAAGGGCTGAAGTGTCATGTCAACCTGATTCCGGTCAACCATGTACCGGAGAGAAATTATGTCCGTACGAAACGCGATGATATTTTCGACTTTTTAGAGACTTTGAACAACCAGGGAGTCAACGCGACTGTCAGACGTGAACAGGGCACGGATATCGATGCCGCATGCGGACAGTTGAGAGCAAAAGAATCAAAAGAAGAGACGAGGGGTTAATTTGGAAATCATTGACAAGAGTATCCGCGGAGATTTTCGTGAACTGAATGAAGATAGCACCGGCGTTTTTTACAATAAAACAAATCAGGTTTTGTTTTTAGTGGCAGACGGCATGGGCGGCCATGCCCATGGGGATGTTGCATCGAAATTTGTCAATGATGAGATCCAGAAAGCCTGGCAGGCGGAAAATCTGATAAAAAGTGATTATGCCGAGGAATTTCTACGTGACCTCGTCATTAAGACGAACCGTAAATTGTATGATCTGCAAAATGCGCATGATGAATACAGCGGCATGGGCACGACGCTCGTGCTCGCCTCCATCATCGATGACGCCATTTTCATACTGAACATCGGGGATTCAAGAGCCTACGCCATGAAGCGCCGTTCGATCGAACAGGTGACGACAGATCATTCATTCGTCAATCTGCTGGTCGAGTCGGGTGAAATTACAAAAGAGGAAGCCATCAACCATCCAAAAAGGAATGTCATCACAAAAGCGATGGGCAGCGAGCGTCTGATCCAGCCTGATATTTTCAGACTGCGCAACAGGCAGTATGATTATATACTGCTGGCGTCTGACGGACTGACGGATGTACTGCGTGAAGACAGTATTCACTCTACGGTCTATCAGAAGAATTCAAGTTTACAGGAGCGGTTGGACTCATTGATACGACAAGCAGAAGAAAATGCCTCCAGAGATAATATCAGTATTTGCCTTGCCGACTTGAAAGCGGGTGCTAAAATGTGATCGGTCAATTACTATCGGAAAGATATAAAGTACTGAAATATCTCGGCGGCGGCATGAGCTCCGTCTATCTGGCCGAGGACATCATTTTAAACCGTGATGTTGTTGTAAAAATGATTAAGGTCGACGTGCATAATAAAGACAAGTCACGTCAGCGGTTTCAGCGCGAGGTTGAAAGTACGATACAGCTTTCCCATCCGAACATCGTCAACGTGCTGGATGTCGATGAAACCGATGAATATCAGCTGCTCGTCACCGAAATGGTGGATGGGCCGACTTTGAAGCAGTATATCGAAGACAATCATGAGATTTCCATCGATGAGGCAGTCGAGCTGTCAGTCCAGATTTTAAAAGGGATTGAACATGCGCATGAGCGGGGCATCATCCACCGTGACATCAAACCGCAGAACATACTGCTCGATAATGAAAAAAAAGTGCGGATCACCGACTTCGGCATCGCAAAAGCACTCAGCGAAACACGGATGACGGAGACGAACCAGGTGATGGGGTCCGTACAGTATATTTCGCCCGAACAGGCAAAAGGGCAGAACACCGATGAGAGAACGGACATTTATTCGTTCGGAATCGTCCTGTTTGAACTGCTGACCGGCCGGGTGCCGTTCAGCGGTGAAACGCCGGTATCCGTCGCTCTGAAGCAGATTTCTGAGGATCTGCCGGATATCGACGGCTTCAGGGAAGTACCCCAGGGTTTGAAGAACATACTTTTCAGATGTACGGAAAAGAATCCGGAAGACCGCTACAGATATGTAGAGACCGTCCTTGAAGATCTGAAAAAGTACCGGGGCAATACAACACCTTACATCAACAATAATAAAAAGCATGAAGACCAGACGATCGTCACCAAGGCAGTGACTCCGGCAGCCTTGTCCGGTGCTGCAGCTGCTTCGGCAGCCGAGGCTGAACGTGACGATGAAGAACAGCACGAGGACAAAGAAGCGGAACCGAAGAAAAAGCGCAGAACATTATGGCTGATTCCGATACTCTTTTTACTGCTCAGTGCAGGCCTTCTCGTCTATCTGTTCATCCAGCAGAATGAAACGGTGACGATGGATATGCCGGACCTTTCGGGCATGACACTGGAAGAGGCAGAAGCTGAGCTGCTTGAACATGATCTTGAAACAGGAGATGTGTCGGAGGAATACAGCGATAGTTTCAATGAAGGCCAGGTGATCGAAACGGCGCCGGCTGGCGGTGAGCAGATTGATTCGGGGAGTTCAGTGGACTTCCTGGTATCAAGCGGGCTCGAACCGTATTCGATGGAAGACTTCACGGGCAGTGCCTATGATGATATCATGGACACTTTGAACAATCTGGCATTCAACAGTGTCACACTCGTTCCGGAAAACGGCGGGTCTCCGCCGGGAACGGTGACCAGCCAGTCGATAGATACGGGAGAAGAGGTGCACCCTGCAGACCATGATCTGGAGCTCGGTGTCGAAACATACACTGTTCCGGATTTTACAGGCACTGATTATGAAAGTGCCGAAGAAACGTTGAACAATGTCAATTTCAACGAGATCAACCGTGAAGATTCGTATCATGATGATGTTGAAGAAGGTGCAGTGATCAGCCAGTCTGTCGAATCAGGCACGGCTGTCTACCCACATGAAGGTTCCATTACTTTGAATGTGTCCCGCGGACAGGAAGCGATAGAGATCGTCGATTATTCCGGCCAGTCTGCCGAATCGGCCAGAAGTGCACTCGAGGAAGAAGGTTTCAATGTCAATATCGCTGAAGAACTGTACAATGAAAGTGTGGAAGAAGGCGATGTCATCAGCCAGAGTCCGAACTACGGCCATTTCCTTCCCGGCTCGACGATTGACCTGATCGTCTCCCTCGGTGAAGAACCACCGCAGAATATGCAGTATGCGACAACGGTCAACATTCCATACGGAGACACCGAAGAAGAGGAAGAGTCCGGTTCAGAAGAGGATTCTGAAGGTGAAACAGGAGAAGGCACAGACGGGGATGACGGTGAAACGGATTCACAAAATCCGCCGAAGACGGTCAACATTTATATCGATGATGCGAATAACAGCATCGATGATGTGCATACGAGTCTCGAAATCACCGAAGATACTGATGAAACGATCCGTCTTGAAATTGAACCGGATGAGAATGGAATGTTTATGGTGGAAGTCGATGAGGAAGAAGTCGTCAATGAAGAGATTCCGTACAATGAGTAAAATAACAGGAAAACATTGTATAAATGTTGGTAATCGCATACTGATTTATAATATAATAGATTAGAAAACAGTTAATTGGAGGTTGTCTCATGGCTACTATTAAAAGAGATAAAGGATTAGATAACTCGGTCAAGGTGATGAAGCAGGGTTATTTGTACACAACGAATCAGAGAGAGCGTCTCGGTGTCACTGACGGCGTATTTGAAACACGTGCTTTAGGCGGTAAACGGATTATCGTACTGTCAGGCAAAGACGGCGCCGAGCTTTTTTACGACAATGACAAAATCGAACGTTCAGGCACACTTCCGAAACGTGTCGTCAATACTTTATTCGGTAAAGGCGCGATCCACACGACGACAGGGAAAGTGCACATCGACCGAAAAGCATTGTTCATGTCACTTATGACAGAAGGCAACCTGAAATACTTAAGGGAACTGACGCGCAACCTGTGGTTTGCAAACACACAGAGAATGGAAAGCATGGACCAGGTCAATGTTTACCGTGAATCCATCATTGTTCTGACGAAGGTAGGCACGCGCTGGGCCGGTGTCCAGGCACCTGAGAAAGAAATCGAAAATATCGCGACAGACATGGATATCATGATCGATTCATTCAAAGCGATCGGCAGTGCGTTCAAAGGGTACAGGGAGGCAAAAGCTGCGCGCCGCCGCGTCGAAGACTGGCTTGAAGATCAGATCATCCAGACGCGTAAAGGCAAGATCCATCCGCCAAAAGGCACTGCACTTTATGAATTCGCACACTGGAAAGACTATAAAGGCGAGCCGATGGACTCAAGACTTTGCGGTATCGACCTGATGAACACTTTCCGTCCGTTGATCGCAATCAACAGATTTGTCGCTTTCGGTGCGCTTGCAATGTATGAAAATCCTGTCGCAAGAGAGAAAATCAAGCAGGACGACGACTATGCATACATGTTCGCACAGGAAGTGCGCCGCTTCTACCCGTTCGTACCTTACCTTCCGGCTAAAGCGAAAGTGGATTTCCAGTACAAAGGCTACGAGATTGAAAAGGACACGATGCTTGCACTGGATATATACGGTACAATGCATGATCCGAACGTGTGGGAAGATCCGAATGAGTTCTATCCTGAAAGATTCAAGGACTGGGACGGCAGCCCGTTCGACCTGATTCCTCAGGGCGGCGGAGACTATCATACGAACCACCGTTGTGCGGGTGAGTGGATGACTGTCATCATCATGGAAGAAACGATGAAGTACTTCGCTTCACGCATCAACTATGATGTACCTGAACAGGATCTGACTGTTGATCTAAACAGCCTGCCCGGCTATATCAAGAGCGGATTCGTCATTGAAAACGTTCAGGAAAATGTGGACAGAACTTAATTATAAGATAAATGAAACCTCCCCGAATTTTTGATTCGGGGAGGTTTTTTGTTTTATAATTCTTCTCTGTCACCTTCGTACTCCAATATGCCGCCTTCGACATTGACGGCGTCATAGCCTTCGTCAATCAGCATGTGCTGGACTCTTTCGGACCGTTTTCCGCTTCTGCACATCACATATACCGTGTCGCCCTTATGGTCGTTTAGAACTTTATTTTCTATATCAAATGTGGACAGCGGCAGATGGATCGCTCCAGGCACATAACCGGTCTCTTTCAGTTCTTCCGTCTCCCTGACATCAATCAAGACCGTATTGTCATTTTTCAACACATTGTTGATGTCTTGTACATGTACTGTTTTTGCCATAATACCCAACCTTTCAATAATGTTTTGATATTAATATTTTACCACAACATGCGAACTGTTATAATTGATGTATTATGGTATTTGGGGTGAGTTATGAAAAAAGGTCAGATTGTAAAAGCATTGAGTGGATTTTACTATGTAAAATCGGATGATGAAATTTACCAGACACGCGCACGCGGTCTGTTCAGAAATACTTCCGAATCACCGCTTGTCGGGGATATCGTCGAATTCCAGATTGAAAATGAGACGGAGGGCTATATTACATCGATTGATGACAGGCATAATTTCCTCAATCGCCCGTCTGTCGCCAACATCGACCAGGTGCTGATCACAATGAGTCTGTTTTCACCGAAGTTCAGCTTTTATC
Source organism: Lacicoccus qingdaonensis (assembly GCF_900101075.1). Taxonomy (GTDB): domain Bacteria; phylum Bacillota; class Bacilli; order Staphylococcales; family Salinicoccaceae; genus Lacicoccus; species Lacicoccus qingdaonensis. The sequence continues at coordinate 124,845 of NZ_FNFY01000001.1, forward strand.
TGCTGGACCGTTTCATCGCCTATGCAGAAATGCATGATATCGAGCCGGTCATCATAGTGACGAAGACCGATCTGTCCGATGACCCGGAACTTGTGCAGAATATAAAGGAAACTTATTCGATGTATCCCGTTTATTTTACGGATAAGATCAATGTGAATGAGGATTTACTGCCAATTTTTAAAAATAGACTGAGCGTCCTCGCCGGCCAGTCGGGTGTCGGGAAATCAACGCTCATCAATACGATACTGCCTGATGCCGATCTGATCACAGATGAAATTTCCGACAAGCTGAACCGGGGCAAGCATACGACACGGCATGTCGAGCTGATTGAAATCGCAGAGGGGCTCATTGCAGACACTCCGGGCTTCAGCACGATTGATTTCTCTCTGATTGACAAGTACAATCTGATGTACTGTTTCATCGATTTCAATGAGTACAGTGACCGGTGCAAATTCAGGGAATGCCTGCACATCAATGAGCCGAAGTGTGCCGTGAAGGACGCGGTGGCCTCGGGTGCCCTCGCACAAACAAGGTATGACAGCTATAAACAGATATTTGAAGAAATTGAATCCAGAAAAGAGAGGTATTGACATGAATAAAGTACTCCCGTCATTATTGGCAAGTGATTTTTCAAAATTGGGCGAAGACATTAAAACCATGGAGGATGCAGGTGCGGATATTTTCCACCTGGATATTATGGACGGCCAGTTCGTGCCGAATATTTCATACGGCCTGCCGGTCGTAGAAGCGATCAGCAAGTCATCGAGCATTCCGCTGGATGTGCATCTGATGACTTTGAACCCGGATCAGTTCGTCGATGAATTCAAAGCATACGGCGTCGATATGCTGTCATTCCATATTGAAGCGACAGACCATCCGCACAGAGTGATCCAGCTGATCAAGAGCAAGGGCATGAAGGCGGGTATCGCACTGAACCCTCACACGCCGGTCGTCAGTGTGAAGCACCTTTTGAATGACGTGGATTTCGTGCTGATCATGACTGTCAATCCGGGCTTCGGCGGACAGAGCTTCATCGAAGAAGGTCTTGTGAAGATTGCCGAGCTCGACCGGGTAAAAAAAGAAAAGAATCTTACATTTGATATTGAAGTGGACGGCGGCATCAACAACGACACCGCAAAACTGTGCAAGGACCAGGGTGCAAACCTGCTCGTCAGCGGCTCATTTTTGTTCAGGGCTGAAGATAAGAAAGCGACTATAGAGGAGCTTAGAAGGTAGCCATGCATATCAACGTACTCGTCAGAGAGGCGGATGTACCCATTGATAATATTTCAAAAGAACCGTGGGCAGGTGTCGACCACGGTGTTTATCTGCTGCTGAAAAAAGGGATCATCCCCGGGTACACATACGGTGACTTTGACTCCATCACGGAAGAGGAGCGGCGGTTCATTGATGAAAAGCTCGATATCAACCCGGTTGAAAGTGAAAAAGATGATACCGATCTTGAAATTGCGCTTTTAGATCTGACTGGAAGAGGGTATACGTCCATTGATGTCTACGGGGCAACCGGCGGCAGGCTGGATCATCTGCTCGGCAATACGCAGATGCTGTTGCATGAAAAGCTTGCAGATGTCAAAATCCGTATCATCGATGCCCATAATGTTGTGGAACTTTTGGCTCACGGCCGTCATGAAGTGTCGAAGGACAAAAAGATGAAGTATGTATCATTCCTGCCGATGTATGACGGAACCGTACTTACACTCGAACAGTTCAAGTACCCGCTCATGGGGACGAAGCTTTCACTTGGCTCAACCCTCACCATCAGCAATGAATTTACAGGGGAGAGAGGCTCTGTTGAAACATCAGAGCCGATTTTAATGATTCAATCTATTGACTAGTCGGAGGTGCCATAATGATATTACTCGGTGCAATAGTGAACGCCCTCGCCATTTTCGTCGGGGGGCTGCTCGGTCTTATATTTACATTCATACCAGAAACAATCAAAGATTCAATAATGAAGATTCAGGCATTGGTCATTATGACACTGGGCATCCAGATGGTGGTGGGCGCTGAAGCGATCATCGTCACACTGCTCAGCCTGATCATCGGAACGATCATCGGTGAAGTCGTCCAGCTGGAATCACTCCTCAACAGATTCGGCCACTGGATGGAAATCAAACTCGGTGACAAGCACTCCGGTAACCTGTCGCAGGGCTTCGTCTCCGGTACACTGGTATTTATCGTCGGCGCCATGGCGATCGTCGGCGGTCTTGATGCAGGACTCCGCGGCTCGAACGACGTTCTATATACAAAATCGATGATGGACTTCTTCATTGCAATCGTCATGACCACAACATACGGTCTCGGCGTCATCATCTCAGGTGTACCGGCTTTTATTTACATTTCAATCATCATACTGTCAGCACAAGGCATCGCAGTCGTCGTGCCCGATGATATATTGCAGCAGGTCATTTTTCAGGTCAGCGCGACAGGCGGCGTCATTCTGCTTGCAATCGGCATGAACATGATGAATATCACAAAGATGCGCGTCGGAAACATGATCCCTGCGATTTTTGTCGGAATGATCATGGTTTATATCATCAATATCATTTAATTTACAGTTTTTACATGTGTGGGCAGCCCTGTGGGGCTGCTTTTTGTTTGGCGGGATCAGTGGACGTTCAGATAGTACATGAAAGAGGTGTGGCTGTACGTTTCGGACAGTATTCCTTTCAGTCAGGGAATGAAACTGTTATAACTGAACGGCTGATATAATAAAATCTGCTCACCTGACCTGAAAAAAGCTCGCAAGTGAGCAGGCAGTGCAATAAATACTGTCACAATCATACAAAATAAAAAAATCCCCTCGCCTGCTGAAAAGTAATCCAGCGGGGAGGGGGTTTTTATTTTAAATATTAAACGCGTTCAACAAGACCTGATTTTAAAGCACGGGCTGAAACCCATACTCTTTGCGGTCTGCCGTCGATCATAACTCTGACTTTTTGCAGGTTAGCACCGAAACGTCTTTTGCTTGCGTTCAAAGCGTGTGAACGGTTGTTGCCTGTTGCACTTTTACGTCCAGTGAAGTAGCATTCTTTCGCCATATCGTACATCTCCTTTATTTACAAAGTTCATTTTAATTTGATTGTATCTTTATCAACATACTATAACATAATACATTAATTATCAGGCTGTGTCCAGTGGAAATCGCGATAAGACAATGGCCGCCGAAGTTCATGAACAGGGCTGTTTCTGAATAAAAACCTTCATTCCGGGGATAATAAGTCATCGATCAGCCGGTAATGCTTTTAACTTTCTGTGCAATAAATTATAATGCAAATATACTCTAATGTAAATTCGAAGGAAAATTAATTAATAAATTTGTAAAAACATACTTTTGCATCTTGTAATTCACAGATGTTATTGATTATAATTAAATGATGTATTGGAGGCGAAGTAATGACACTCGAAATTAAAAACGAACTGGGATCCATCGATATTGCGATAGATGTGATTGCAAATATCGCCGGCGGTGCTGTGGTGGAAAGCTACGGTGTGGTCGGAATGGCATCGAAACATCAGGTAAGAGACGGCTTTGCTGAACTTCTCGGGAAAGAAAACTACTCCCGCGGAGTGATTGTAGAAAACAATGACGGGCTTTTGGATGTTGATTTATACATCATAGTAGGATATGGTGTAAAAATCTCGGAAGTCGCAAATAATATACAGACAAGCGTAAAATACAGACTGGAAAAAACTTTTGGATTGACTATAAATACGATTAACATTCATGTGCAAGGTGTCAGAATGATTAATACGGACGAGTAAGCTGGGAGGCCTTAGACGATATCATGAATACGATAGATGGTGTAATTTTCAAGGATATGATTTTAAGCGGCGCTGATAATTTAAGGCAGCATGCTGAATATGTTGACTCATTGAATGTTTTTCCGGTGCCTGACGGTGACACTGGAACGAACATGGATTTATCAATGACTTCAGGTGCAACGGAAGTCGAAGATAAGGATATAGAGCACATCGGTGAAATGGGCAAACATTTTTCCAAAGGACTGCTGATGGGTGCAAGAGGAAATTCCGGTGTCATCCTTTCACAGTTGTTCCGTGGATTTTCGAAGGCGATTGAAGACGTTGAATCCGTGGATGCGAATGTTTTCGGAAACGCATTGGACCAGGGTGTTAAAACTGCCTATAAGGCGGTGATGAAGCCTGTCGAGGGAACGATTCTGACAGTGGCGAAAGATTCCGGTGCCAAAGCGGTCGAGACGGCCGGCAACACAGAATCACTCATTGAAATAATGGAAGCTGTGGTGACCGAAGCGAAAGCTTCCCTGGAACGTACACCTGACCTGCTTCCTGTGTTGAAGGAAGTTGGCGTTGTGGACTCGGGCGGCCAGGGGCTCGTCTATGTTTATGAAGGTTTTCTTGCCGCTTTGAAAGGTGAGAAAGTTGAAGTGGCAAAAGACGCCGTCGATACGGACACTTTCGTCAATGACAATCATGAATTCGATGATTTCATGACTGTGGAAGATATAGAGTACGGTTTTTGTACTGAATTCATGGTGCGTTTTGAAAACGGCAAACGCAGTTTCAACGAAGAGGAATTCCGCAGCGAGATGAGTGAATTCGGCGACTCCCTTCTCGTAATATCCGATGACGAAATCGTCAAAGTGCACGTACACACTGAAACGCCCGGCGAGGCGATGACGTACGGTTCATCCTACGGTGAACTGATCAAGATGAAGATTGAGAACATGCGCGAGCAGTTCAGGGATATCCAATCCAAAAAGCAGAGTAAGGGGACTGATGAAAATAAAGAGCACCGGTCCTATGATACTGCAATCATCACTGTATCTTCCGGAGACGGTATCAGGACGCTGTTCGAAAGCATCGGGGTGACACACGTCATCAACGGCGGACAGACGATGAACCCTTCCACCGAAGATATTCTGAATACGATCAAAGATGACGATGTCAAACAGGTCATCATTTTACCCAACAATAAAAATATCATCATGGCGGCGGAACAGGCACAGCAGATGCTCGACATTCCGGCAGTCGTCATTCCGACGGTATCCATACCGGAAGGACTTTCCAGCATGCTGATGTTTTCACCGGATGCGGCGCTTGACGACAACAAAGAATCGATGAATGCAGCACTTGAGCATGTGAAGACCGGCCAGGTCACATATGCAGTCCGCGATACATCGATTGACGGCGTCGAAATCAAAAAAGATCAGCACATGGGGATCAATAATGGTAAAATCAATTTAGCAAGTGATTCCAAGAGTGAAACTTTGGAAAGCCTGATCGTCAGTATGCTCGATGATGAAAGTGAAATCGTGACGATCATCATCGGTGATGAGGGGTCGGAAGATGAAGCCGGCGCCATCATCGAGAAGTTGGAAAACACATACGACGAAGTAGAATTCGAAGTGCATGACGGCCAGCAGCCAGTATACAGCTACCTGGTTTCCGTCGAATAGATGCTACAACACAGGTATGCCACATCAGTGAGAAAACTGATGTGGTATTTTTGCAAATGGAGGTTATATTATGAAATATAAAAGTGTTTTTGATATTATCGGCCCGGTAATGGTCGGACCTTCTTCTTCACATACAGCCGGCGCGGCGCGCATCGGACTGCTTGGCAGAAAATTGTTCGGACATACACCGGATCATGTGGACATACACCTGTACGGCTCATTTAAGGATACTTACCAGGGACATGGCACCGATGTTGCACTGATCGGTGGCCTGCTCGGGTTTGATACAGACGACAGCCGTATCATCAAAGCGAAAGAATATGCAGACGAACAGAATCTGCATGTGAATTTTATGTTGCATGAAGAAGAGAGAAGCCACCCGAACACCGCTGTTGTCGATCTGGTCAAAGGTGACGACCGTCTGAAGCTCGAGGGGATTTCCATCGGCGGCGGCAAAATTGAACTTGTAAGCATCAATGACTATGAAATCAATATTTCAGGCAACTATCATTCGCTGCTCGTCTTCCATGAAGATACATTCGGAACGATTGCACGGGTGACGACGGTGCTCGGAAATAATGAGATCAACGTGAGCCAGATGAATGTGTCGAGAAAGGAAAAGGGCGATATCGCCCTCATGACCATCGAACTGGATGAAGAGATCAGTGAATCGGTCATTCAGGAAGTGGAGCAGATAGACGGTGTTGAACGCGTAATTGAAATGGCTGACGATTAATATTCAGGAGGTAATATTATGTTCAATAGTATTGCACAATTAATAGATATGGCAAATTCCGAAAATAAATCCATCAGTGAGATCATGATGGAACAGGAAATGAGAGTTTCAAAACGATCATACCTGGAAGTGTATCAGGATATGGAGCGCAACCTTGATGTTATGCAGAATGCCGTGGATGAAGGCAGCGGCGGTGTGGCGAGCAAGACCGGCCTGACGGGACATGACGCAGTGAAGATGAAGGAATACATCGAGAGCGGCAAAGGGCTGAGCGGGGATATGAATCTCCTTGCGATCGCCTATGCTGTCAGCACGAATGAAGTGAATGCGGCGATGGGTAAAATATGTGCGACACCGACGGCAGGTTCTGCCGGAGTGGTGCCCGGTGTTTTATTTGCGCTGAATGAACAGAGAGATCTGACAAAAGAAGATATGGTCAGATTTTTATTCGTATCGGGTGCATTCGGTTTCGTCGTAGCGAACAACGCGAGCATTTCCGGTGCGGCGGGCGGATGCCAGGCCGAAGTCGGCAGTGCGAGTGCGATGGCTGCAGCGAGCCTTGTTGAAGCGGCAGGCGGCACGCCGGAACAGTCCGGCCATGCTTTTGCGATCGCTCTTAAAAATATGCTCGGACTCGTCTGTGACCCTGTTGCGGGTCTTGTCGAGGTGCCGTGTGTCAAAAGGAACGCGGCCGGTGCTTCAAATGCACTGACGGCGGCGGATATGGCGCTTGCGGGCATCGAGTCGAGAATTCCGGCGGATGAAGTGGTCGAGGCAATGTACAAGATCGGTCTGACAATGCCTTCGGCACTCCGTGAAACCGGTCGCGGGGGCCTTGCGGCTACACCTACAGGCAACCGTCTGATGCAGGAAATTTTCGGAGAAGAATAAAATGAGCGCGATGTATGAAGTCATCACATCAAAGACAAGTGTCAGCCAGCTGAATGGAGTGGGTGAAAAAACTGCAGAAAAACTTCATGCGCTCGGTATACATGATGTCAACGATGTCGTATTCCATCTGCCGACAGGTTATGTGAACCAGTCGGTTGTGGATTTGAGGGAAGCGGAACATGAGGCGTCGATAACTGTGGAAGGCACCGTGGTGACCGAACCGAAGCTTGCGTTCTTCAGACGCGGCATGAGCCGGCTTACATGCTTCATGGATATCGACGGCATACACACAAAAGTCGTCTTTTTCAACCAGCCGTACTTGAAGGAAAAACTGATCATCAATGAATTTGCCCGTCTGTACGGCAAGTTCAACAAAAACAAGCTTGAAATCAATGGCCAGAAGCTGATTTATGATACGTCGCCCGGCTATACGGTCCGTTACAGTCTGAACAAGATAATGCATGCCAGGACGTTCAGCAAATTCGTGCGGGAAGTCTTTGAAAATTATGATTTCAACCATGATCTGCCTGAAACGATCAAAAGAAAATATCAGCTCATCCCTTTGAGGGAGGCGCTGTACCGTCTGCATTTCCCGGCGGATTCCGACAGTCTGCACCAGGCGAGACGCACGGTTAAGTTTTATGAACTGTATCAGTTCCAGTTGAGGCTGATGCATAAAAGGCAGAAAGAACGCGTAAGAAATGAACATTACATCATCGACTATGACATCGATGCACTGAAACGCTTTACCCTCACGCTGCCTTTTGAACTGACAGGCGACCAGAAGATGAGTGTCAACGACATATGCAGGGACTTCAAACAGAACGTGTCGATGCACAGACTGCTGCAGGGCGATGTCGGGAGCGGAAAAACCATCGTTGCCGGCATATGCGTGTATGCGGTCAAAACGATCGGCGAACAGAGTGTCGTCATGGTGCCTACCGAAGTGCTCGCCAATCAGCACTATGAATCATTCAAGGATACTTTCAAAGATGAGCTGACGGTAGAGAAACTAACGGGGACGACATCGAAAAAAGAGAAGTCCCGTATTTTGGAAGAACTCGCTCTCGGCAATATCGATTTACTGATCGGGACGCATGCACTGATCGAAGATGATGTCGTATTCAACAGATTATCCTTCATCATCATCGATGAGCAGCATCGTTTCGGTGTCAACCAAAGACAAAAGCTTCAGAAGAAGTCCTACAGGAAAAATATTTTATACATGACCGCGACCCCGATCCCGAGAACGCTGTCGATTACAACATTCGGCGATATGGATGTCTCCATCATCCGCGAGATGCCGAAAGGGCGCAGACCTGTCATCACCTCATGGCATACATTTGATGAACTCGACTATGTCATGAGTGAGGTGAGGCGCGCACTGAATGCTGGCCACAGCACGTATGTCGTTGCGCCCCTGATCGAGGAATCGGAAACACTGGATTTGAAAAACGTCAGTGAAATCTACCAGACTTTTGTCAGTGCTTTCGGTGAGGAGACCGTGGAACTCGTCCATGGCAGAATGAAACCTGAAGAGAAGAGACGCGGCATGGAGCTGTTTGAAACACTGGAGAAAAAAGTGTTGATTTCGACGACTGTCATCGAAGTCGGCATCAATGTACCGAACGCGACGGTGATGGTCATCTTCAATGCCGAACGCTTTGGTCTGTCGACGCTGCATCAGCTGAGAGGCCGTGTGGGGCGGAGTGACAAACAGAGCCACTGCCTCCTTGTCAGCCAGCCGGAGACGGATAATGCCAAGCTGCGCATGGAAATCATGACATCGACATCCGACGGTTTCGAACTGAGTGAAAGAGACCTTGAAATGCGCGGGCCGGGTGATTTTTTCGGTGTCAGACAAAGCGGCCTGCCGCAGTTCAAAGTTGCAGATCTGACAGAAGACTACCGCATGCTGGAATATGCAAGAAAAGAAGCAATAAGCGTATTTGAACAAATGGGAGGCGCCTAGATGAGGATAATCATGAGATTGGCCGGCGTGCTGCTGATAGCGGCGGCAGTCGTATTGTTTTTCTGGCAGGATATACGCGAACATTTCACAGATAGGGTCAACGACCGTGTCATCGAAGCATTCCAAAACGGAGATGATGAAGTCGAAGTCAACTCTGTCGAAAGTTTCATCACCGGAATTGAACCCGATACTTCAGCGAACACCGAAGTGGAAGAAGAGGATAACCTGGAAGCGAGGGGCATCAATATCAGTGATGATATGGCCGGCATTTTGAATATCGACAGCGCGGATATCAGTGAACCGCTTTACTACGGCCCTGTGACTGAGTCGAAAATGCGCAACGGCATTTCATTTGTCCACGAAGATGACCATCTGGATATGCAGAACATACCGATTTCCGGCCACCGCGTGGAAGGTGCCGGCATCCGTTTCAACTACCTTGACCGGGCTGAGATCGGTGACACGATCGAGCTCGTGACGAGAGAAGATGTCAGGGAGTATGAAATCACGGAAATCTTCAATGTGGAACCATCTCAGGTCGAAGTGATGGACCAGAACGGGGACAGCCCGCAGGAACTGACACTGATCACTTGTGATTCCTATAACCCGGAAACTTTGCTGTTCGAAGAGAGAATGATCGTCAAGGCTGAGATTATCGAATAGATTCCATAAAATAAAGCACCCCGATTCCATTTGAAATCGGGGTGCTTGTCGTTTCAGCTACTTTTCTTCCGCGAGCTGTCTCAGCTCATCTCTCGTTTCTTTCGGCAGGCCTTCACCGTAGTCCATCATTCGGACGATGTCCTTGAATGCAGCTTTCGGTATTTTCAGATCATCCAGCTCATCGATGGTGAACTGGAGGTCGATTTCGTCTTCACGGCCCTCTTCGAGTTTGTTTACAAAGTCTGGTTCAGTGATGAACGGGCTGGACGCACCGACCATATCCGCATGATCGAGCGCTTCAAGCGCCTTGTCCGGACTGTTGACACCGCCGGTCGCCATCATCGGGATTCTCCCTTTGACATGTTCGTAGACGACTTCATTGACGAGGCGTCCTTTATTCGGCCCCTCGGCGCGCACCTCGTTCTGATAGATGTCTCTGCCCCAGCTGGCGATTGCAAGATAGTGGATATCTGCAATTTCTTCTGCACGGTCCATGAATTCCAGAAACTCATCCACCGTATAGCCGATTTCGCTGCCGCGTGTTTCTTCAGGCGTGCCTCTGAAACCGAAGATGAAATCCTCCGGGGCTTCTTCTTTGATGACGTCGCTCACCGCCTGGATCACTTCAAGGCCGAAACGGGATCTGTTTTCAAGTGTATCCCGACCGTACTCATCTTCACGCTGATTTGAAAACTTGGAGAAGAACGTCTGGATCAACAGGCGCTGTGCCGCAGAGACTTCCACGCCGTCGAATCCGGCTTTGATTGCACGCCTCGTCGCATCGGCATACTGGCGGATAACGGCATCTATTTTACGTTTTGACATCGGCAGCACCTGGTGTTTGACCGGCACGTTCAGTTCCATGAAGCTCGGTCCGTAGACAACGCCGAGGTCCAGTATCGCCTGGTTTGAAAACCGGCCGGCATGCGTCAGCTGCAGTATCGCCCTGGAACCGTCCTTTTTCATCGCATCCGCAAGTTTTGCAAGGCCCGGGATTGTGCGGTCGTCACTGACACTGAAGCCGTACTCGAAAAGCTGGCCGTACGGTTCGATGTAAGCGGCACCCGTGACCTGGATCGGTGCAGAGTCTGCACGCCGTGCGTGGTAGAGCTCATCTTCCTCCGTCACGTGGCCCTCAGCCGTAGAAGAGTTTGTGATCATCGGCGAAAGGACGAAGCGATTTTTTAGTTCAATTCCGTTCTTTAACTTTAAAGGTTCGAATAGTGGTGCATATTTACTGTTCATTTCCTGGCTCCTTTAATCAGCTTTCTGACCAAATTCATTACTTTAAAATTAGCAATAGAACGGCTTTGTGTCAATGAATGGGAAGTTCTTAACATTGACGGTGAATTTTACGGAAGCTATAATGAATATGTTAAATATTTGCATTGAATGCCAAAGGATTTGTGTGAATGGTAAAACTTAATGTACTTGATTATGCGGTAGTGGATGAAGGCAGATCACCGAAAGAGGCGATCTCGGAAACTGTTGAACTGTGCAAAAAGGCGGAAAGTCTCGGATATCACAGATTCTGGATGGCGGAACATCACGATGTCAGCGCCTTTGCCAGCAGCAGTCCCGAGATGCTGATGATGCATCTGCTCGGAAAAACGGAAACGATCAGGCTCGGTTCAGGCGGCGTGATGATTCCGCATTACAGCCCGCTTAAAACCGCTGAGAATTTCAGAATGCTTGAAACATTATATCCCGGGCGTGTCGATCTCGGCGTCGGCAATACGATCGGCACGAAAATCGTCAACCGGGCACTGAATGAGACACGGCGCAGAAAGCAGCGCTATGAAGATAATATCAGTGATATTATAAAATATGTCACAAATACGGATGATCCAAAACACCGGTACAACGACTTGACGGCAAACCCGATGAGTCCAGATAATCCGGAAATGTGGATGCTGAGCACAAGCGTCCGTTCAGCGGAAACTGCCGCACGACAGGGCACCGGATACACATTCGGGCTGTTTCCGTACGCTTCTGAAGACAAGACGGAAATCGGACAGGAAGCGATCCGTGTATACAGGGAGAATTTCACTCCATCGGCCGTCATGAAAAAGCCGGCGGTCATGGTGGCACCGTTCGTAGTCGCGGCGGATACCGAAGAGGAAGCGGATGAGCTTGCGCGGGCGCTCGACCTATGGCTGCTCGGCAAAGATAATTTCAGTGAATTCGGCCGGATGCCTTCAGTTGAAACTGCTGAAAATTATCCTTATACTGAAACAGACAGAAAAAATATAGAGAGCAACCGTACGCGCATGGTCGTCGGTGATAAAGAAAGTGTCGCATCACAGCTCAAGTCGATCACAGAGACGTTCGGTGCAGATGAACTGATGCTCATCCCGCTCATCCCCGGAAGAGAAAACCGGCACCGTGCACTTGAAGCGATCGCTTCCGAATTTAAAATATAAAAAAGCAGAAAGTAGGATCAGAATGAAAAAATTGGCGAACTATTTATGGGTTGAAAAAAATGGTGAGGAATATACACTGATAATGACACCGGAACTCCAGGACGATGTTGGAACGGTCGGATTTGTCGAATTCACGGAAAATAAAACCGTCGAAAAAGATGACTCGCTGCTTGAGCTTGAAGGTTCAAAGACGGTATTGGACCTGACATCTCCGCTTTCCGGCGAGATTGTTGCAATCAATGAAAAAGCCGAAGATTCACCGGAACTGTTGAACTCTGCCGACCCGCAGGAGAGCTGGGTCGTGAAGTTGACAGGCGTTGATGAAGCTGATTTTAATGCACTTGAAAATGTATAAGAGGCCGTAAATTTAAAATTTAGCTTGCATTCATATGTCACGGCATAGAATGTAAGCTTATTTTTTAGGAATCAGGTGATGATCATGTCCCAACTGGAAAGACTGGACTATTTAATTTCATATATGCAGAAGGAAAAGGATATAACGGTAACGGTGCCTGAAAATTTTGATGCAGCATTCGAAGTGTTCCGCGGTCTGGCAAATGAACGTCCTGCGGATGCGGTCACTGACGAATTCATTGAAATCCAGGATGCTTTTTTAAAGGAATATAATGCTGAGGACGTCACAGATGCAGGGTTACTTACAGAGGCTGCAGACCAACTGTACTTATGGCAGGGGGATATTACGACTCTTAAGGCCGATGCAATCGTCAATGCTGCGAATCCGGATATGCTCGGCTGTCTCATACCGAACCACGACTGCATCGATAATATCATCCATACGAAGGCAGGCGTGGAACTGCGTCTGGAATGTGCAAGGATAATGGAGGCACAGGGCAGAAAAGAAGCGGTCGGCAGGGCGAAGATCACATCCGGCTACAATCTGACGGCAGATCATGTCTTGCATACCGTCGGACCGTATGTCCGTGACGGCAAAGTGTCACCGATGAAGGCGGATCTGCTCAAAAAATGCTATACGAGCTGTCTGAAGCTTGCCGATCAGCAGGGGCTTAAGAATATCGTATTCTGCAGCATATCGACAGGCGTCTTCGGCTTCCCGAAAGAAGCGGCGGCAAAAATCGCCGTTGATACGGTCGAAGAATATTTAAACAATGCCAATTCTGAACTCGAGGTCATCTTCAATGTATTTGATGATGAGGATCTCAATATTTACAGGAAACATCTAATTTAAGGAAGGTCGTAACTCTATGAATAATTGGAAGACGTTAGAAACAGAAAATGATGAATCGAGACTGCTTGCCGGACTGATTGATGAAGCGGATGCGGTAGTCGTCGGGATCGGTGCCGGTATGTCCGCAGCAAACGGATTTACATATATCGGCGAACGTTTCAGAAAGAACTTCCCGGATTTCATCGAAAAATACAACTGGTTCGATATGCTGCAGGCAAGCCTGTTCGAGTTTCCCTCAAGGCAGGAATACTGGGCATTCCAAAGCCGCTTTGTCGAGCTGAATTATTTAGATCAGCCGGCAGGCGAAGGATATATCGCGCTCAGAAAAATGCTCGAAGGAAAGAAGTATCACGTCATCACAACAAATGCCGACAACGCGTTTTATGCGGCGGATTATGATATGGATAAAGTGTTTTATTATCAGGGTGAATATATTTTATGGCAGTGCTCCAAGTTCTGTCATCAAAAGACTTACCGCCACGATGATCAGATCCGTGAGATGGCAAAGGCGCAGGAGGATATGGAAATCCCGTACGAACTCATTCCATACTGTCCGAAATGTGACGCACCGATGGAAGTGAACAAGCGCAATGCGGATAAAGGGATGGTCGAAGATGATGACTTCGAACGGGACCGCGAGAAATACAATGCATTTCTCGAAGAAAACAGCACCGGCAAAGTGCTTTATCTGGAAATCGGTGTCGGCTATACGACCCCACAGTTCATCAAGCACCCGTTCTGGAGGATGACCCGCAGCAACGAGGATGCACTGTACGTGCCGATGAACCAGAAATCGTACAGGACGCCGAAAGCTGTCAGACCAAAGACGGTGGCCCTGGCCGGAGATATCCAAAAGAACATTTTAAATGCATATAAACAATTAACATACGAAGGATGATCTGAATGTATCTGATCGAACCATACAGAAACGGTGAATATATTACTGACGGCGCATATGCGACTGCACTGCAGGTGCACGTCCAGCAAAATATTTTTCTGGAAGACGGCATCATTTTTCCATACTACTGCGACCCGAAGCTTGAAATCGGCAGATTTCAGAACGCCGCTGCCGAAGTGAACCAGGACTATCTTGATGACAACGGCATCATGCTGATGAGAAGGGAAACCGGCGGCGGTGCGATCCTTGTCGATGACGGTGCGGTGAACATCTGCTTTTTAGTTTCCGAGGACAGCGGCGTTTACGGCGATTATAAGAAAATGTATGAACCTGTAATCAAGGCGCTCAAAAATCTGGGTGTTGAAAATGTTGAGCAGAGCGGCAGAAACGACCTCGTCATCGACGGGAAGAAAGTTTCCGGCGCGGCGATGACACTGACGAAGGGCCGTGTATACGGCGGTTTCTCACTGCTCCTTGATATCAATCCGGAAGCGATGGTCCAGGCGCTCAATCCGAACCTGAAAAAGATCGAATCCAAAGGAATCAAATCCATCCGCTCCCGTGTCACGACGATCCGTGAACATCTGGCACCGGAATATAAAGATGTGACGACGCCGGAGTTCAAAGATCTGATGATCAAAGAGCTGCTCGGCCTGAAAGATATGGATGAGGCAAAACGTTATGAACTGAAGGATGAAGACTGGCAGGCGATCGACAGGCTCGTTGAAGATAAATACAAAAACTGGGACTGGAACTATGGTAAATCACCACAGTATTCATATAACCGTGATGCGCGCCTCACGCCGGGCACCGTGGAAGTATCCCTGGAAATAAAATCCGGTAAAATCGTGAGCTGCTCAATTTTCGGCGACTTCTTCGGCCAGGGCGATATCAAAGATGTCGAAGAGGCCCTTATCGGCACACGTGTCGAAAGAAGCGAGCTTGAGTCGGTGCTTGAAAAGCTTGACCTCGATCATTACTTCGGCAAAGTGGAGGCAAAAGAGCTTCTAGACCTGATTTTAAGTTAAAAGATATACATGGAGAGCACTTTCAGAAAGGGAAGTGCTCTTTTTTATTTATGAAAATCATATAAAATTATTTGAAATCCTAAATACACTTATATATACTGATTTTAGTACCAACTACTAAATGAGGTATCAATATGGCTAAATATAAAAAGAATGAGCGGCAGGAAATACTGCTTGAGAGAATCAACGAAGATCCGTTCCTGACAGATGAGAAGCTTGCAGAAATTTTCAATGTCAGCATTCAGACGATCCGTCTGGACAGGCTGGAACTGTCCATACCGGAACTCCGTGCACGCATCAAAAATGTCGCGACGGAAGAAGTGGACAAGATAAAAAGTCTGTCACTGCAGGAAGTCACCGGTGAGATCATTGATATCGAATTGAATTCACAGGCACTCAGCCTGTTCATCATTGAAGAAGGGCATGTATTTGAAAAAAATGAAATTGCGAGAGGGCACTTCATATTTGCACAGGCCAATTCATTATGTGTCGCTGTCATAAATGAACCGCTTGCTCTCACCAAAAGTGCAGACATCGAGTTTAAAAGACAGGCGAAATTACATGATAAAGTCATATCGAAAGCGGTTGTAAACGATATGGATAATAATAATGCCTCTATTACGGTCGAATCCAAAGTGGACGGCAGACTGATATTCAAAGGACAGTTTGAAATGTACTATTCCAATGAGGGTGATAATAATGGTTAAGATCGCAGTTGATCTGATGGGCGGCGATAATGCACCGGAAGCGATCGTCGACGGTGTCATGAAGGCAGTTGAAGAGGACCCGTCCATTGAGATTATGGCCTATGGTCTGAAAGGAAGTTATACAGGCACTCATCCGAGAATCGAATTCATCGAGGTCACTGAAAAAGTGCAATCTGAAGACGATCCGGTAAGGGCTGTCCGCAGAAAGAAGGACAGCTCGCTGGTCCGTGCCGCAAAAGCGGTCAAGGACGGCGCGGCTGCGGCCTGTGTGTCCGCTGGGAATACAGGTGCGATAATGAGTGCGGGACTGTTCGTAGTCGGCAGGATAAAGGGCATCGAACGCCCTGCGATCGCATCCATCATACCGAACACTACCGGAAAGGGGATCATGCTCCTTGACATGGGTGCAAATTCCGACAACAAGCCGAAACACCTGTACCAGTTTGCCGTGATGGCAAGCATCTACATGGAAGGCATCGAAAACAGGAAGAACCCTGAAGTCGGACTGGTCAATATCGGCAGTGAGGACAACAAAGGAAATGAAGTGACAAGAGGCGCGTTTGAACTGCTTAAGGACAGCGACCTGAATTTCACAGGCAACTTCGAAACACGCGACATCATTTCCGGCACTATAGATATTGCGGTGACAGACGGATTTACAGGCAACATCGTACTGAAAACGATCGAAGGTACTGCGAAATCCATGATGACTGAAGTGAAGGATATTTTCCTGAAGAACACCAAGAACAAACTGGCTGCAGGCGTTCTGAAAAAGGACTTCGGCAGTATAAAAGACCTGCTGGACTACAGAAAGGTCGGCGGTGCACCGCTGCTCGGCCTTGACGGCTATGTTCTGAAAGCGCACGGCTCAAGTGACGCGCATGCATTTCACAATGCTGTAAAGCAGTCTAAAAAAATGGCAGAAAGCGGTGCACTGGATAAAATCAAAGAAAAGGTCGGTGAGGATTAATGGGTGAAATCATTCTATTCCCGGGGCAGGGCGCCCAGTACAGCGGGATGGCAAAAGATCTTTATGACAACAATCCGCGCGCAGAAGAAGTTTTGAACGAAATCTTCAACGAGCTGGATTTCGATCTTAAATCGATCATGTTTGAAGAGGACGAACGTCTCAATTCGACGGAGTTCACCCAGCCGGCGCTGTTTGCACATTCACTCGCTGTGATTGCTGCTGCAGATATCGGCGGCGATTTTGTGCTCGGCCACAGTCTCGGTGAGCTTCCAGCACTGGTACATGCAGGTGTACTGTCGCTTTCCGATGGTGTAAAAATCGTGCAGAAACGCGGTGAGCTGATGGCGCAGAGTGAAGGCGGAAAGATGGCCGCGGTCATCGGCATGGATTATGCAGATCTGACTGCACTGTGTGAATCAGTGTCGGACGACACTGTCAAAGTGTCCCCGGCAAACATCAATGCACCGGACCAGGTCGTCGTTTCCGGAGACGCTGAAGCCGTGGACCGTTTTTCAGAACAGGCGAAAACGCTCGGTGCGAGACGCGTGATGCCTCTGAACGTATCCGGTGCTTTCCATTCACATCTGATGAAAGAGGCACAGGATGAATTCAGGACTTTCACAGAAGGTATCGAATTCAAGGATGCACGGATTCCTGTCATTCAAAATGTCAGCGCACAGCCGGAGACGGACGGTGAAACGATCAAGAAGCAGCTTGTCGAGCAGATTACAAACCCGGTAAGGTTTGTCGAATGTATTGAAACTGCAGCTGAAAATGGTGTGACAGAAGGACTCGAAGCCGGCCCTAAAAAGGTGTTGAACGGACTTGTCCGGAAAATCGATAAATCAATAAAAGTTAAAAATATTGATACACTAGATCAGGTAAAGGAGTATTCAGATGACTAAAACAGCATTAGTAACAGGATCTTCAAGAGGTATCGGCAGAGGTATCGCCCTTGAGCTTGGAAAGGAAGGGTATCATATCATTGTCAATTACTCAGGGTCCGAGGACAAGGCGAATGCAGTTGTCGAACAAATAAAGGAAGCGGGCGGCAGTGCCGAGAGCTACCAGTGCCATGTGGAAATTTTCGAAGATGTCAAAGCGATGATCAAACATATCACGACTGAGCACGGATCAATCGATCTTGTCGTCAACAATGCAGGCGTCACAAAAGACGGACTGCTGATGAGGATGAAAGAAGCGGATTTCGACCGTGTGATTGATGTGAACCTGAAAGGGACTTACAATGTGATTCAAAATGTCACACGTCCGATGCTGAAACAGAAATCGGGCAAGATCATCAACATTTCAAGCATCGTCGCATCTCTCGGCAACGCCGGACAGGCAAACTATGTCGCTTCAAAAGCGGCAGTCGACGGACTGACACGTTCAGTCGCCCGTGAGCTTGCTCCAAAAGGCATCACGGTCAATGCGATTGCTCCTGGGTTCATCGAAAGTGAGATGACGGATGTGCTGTCCGACGACATAAAAGACGGCATGCTCAGCCAGATTCCGCTGAACCACTTTGGAAATGTTGAGGATATTGCAAACACCGTAAGCTTCCTTGCAAGCGGCAAAGCGGACTATATTACCGGCCAGACAATTCACGTCAACGGCGGTATGTACATGGGATAATCGCTGTGATATTATTAAAGGGAGGTGAGAGATAAATGGCAAACTTTGACAAAGTAAAAGACATCATTGTCGACAAACTTGGAATTGATGAAGAGAAAGTGACGAAAGATGCATCTTTCAAAGATGATCTTGGTGCAGATTCATTGGACATTGCAGAACTCGTAATGGAACTTGAAGACGAATTCGAAATGGAAATTCCTGACGAAGAAGCTGAAAAGATTCTTACAGTCGGCGATGCTCTTGACTATATCGACAAATTAGAAAATTAATTAAAAGAGATAAAATCCACTTTTTCAAGTGGATTTTATTTATTATTTTCTTTTCTAATCCAAATATATTGGATAAAATAGAAAGTGAGGGGTGAATGACAGATGAAAGAAATTTCAAACCGGGTGAAAAAAGATAAATATGCACTCGATAAATTAGACAGTTTCAATACATTGTTCAAAGAATTCCAGAAAAAGATCAATCTCGATCTGGGAGAACACCAGATCTACCAGCAGGCATTCATGCACAGTTCTTTCATAAACGATTTGAACCTGAATAAGATCTATAATAATGAGCGCCTGGAATTTCTCGGCGATGCTGTACTAGAATTGATGGTGTCAGACTTCATTTACAAAAAGTTCCCGGAATTGCCGGAAGGGGACTTGACTAAACTGAGAGCAAACATTGTGTGTGAACCTTCACTTGTAGTATTCGCAGTTAAATTAAAGATGCCGGAGCTCATCATCCTCGGAAAAGGAGAGGAAAAGACGGAGGGACGAAACCGTCCGTCGATCATCTCGGATACTTTCGAAGCATTTTTAGGTGCACTTTATCTGCAGGAAGGACACAAGACGGCCGAAAAATTCCTTCAGAATCATGTGCTGGTGGATATTAAAGATGCCCACTATAATGCGGTCGTGGATTATAAAACTTTATTACAGGAAGAAACGCATAAAAAGTATAATAAAGAGCTGCAGTATAAACTGCTGAAAGAATCAGGGCCGAGCCACAATAAAAGTTTTGAGAGCGGCGTCTTCATAGATGGCAGACAGCTGGGTACCGGACGGGGCCGTTCAAAAAAGGAATCAGAACAGCGTGCAGCTGAAAATGCATTGTTCATGATTCACGACTAGGAGTAAGAATATGGTTTATTTAAAATCGATAGAAGCGGATGGTTTCAAGTCATTCGCCAATAAAGTGGATATAAAATTTGACAGCGGGCTGACGGCGGTAGTCGGACCGAACGGCAGCGGCAAAAGCAACATCACCGATGCCATTCGCTGGGTGCTCGGTGAACAGTCGGCAAGATCGATCCGCGGCGTCAAAATGGAAGATGTGATCTTCAACGGCACAGATTCAAGAACACCGATGAACGCTGCGAAGGTCAAGCTGCAGCTTGATAATCAAAGCCGCACACTGCCGGTTGAGTCGGATGATGTGAACATCATGCGTAAACTGTACAGAAACGGTGACAGTGAATATTTCATCAATGACGAACGGACACGATTGAAAGAAATTACCGAGCTGTTCCTCGATTCCGGACTCGGTAAAAATGCATACAACATCATTTCCCAGGGGGAAGTGGAGTCACTCCTGAAAGCACGGGCCGATGAAAGAAGAGTGCTGATAGAGGAAGTCGCCGGTGTCATGAAGTATAAGAAGCGCAAAAAAGAATCGGTGAAGAGGCTCGAAGAGACGAAAGACAACTTGAACCGGATCAACGATATCATTCAGGAACTGACTACGAGAGTGGAGAAGCTTGAAATCGAAAGCGCCAATGCAGAAGAATATCTTGCATTGAAAGAAGAGATGAAAAAGGCGGATATAGAGGTCAACATCTACGACATCAACCATCTGCTCGAGCGTCTTGAGACTGAAAACAAGACTGTTGCCGATTCTGAGCAGCAATTGAAAACATATCAGCAGCAGACTGAAGATCTCGACAGGGAGTTATCCGAAATCAGCACGAGCCGTGACGCGGAAGATACGACGTCAAGGACTCTCAACAGGAAAATCGTGGATACATCTAAAAAGCTGGAACAGCTGAACGGCAAAATTGCGCTGTTCGAAGAGCGGAAGTCGAATAAAGGGCAGATGAAAGAAGACTTGTCCGAACGCCTGGAGGCAGGCCGTGCCGAACAGGAAAAACTGGACGGAATGGTCAGGGAATTGGACGAGGAGCTCAAGGAATATGACAGCAGGATAAAATCACTGAAAGAAAGCCTGCAGCAGACGGAACAGAAAAGAACTTATTTAAGCGAAGACAACAGTGATGAAATAGAAAGTCTGAAAGACAGCTATTATGAGCTGATGGTCGAAAAGACGACGCTTGAAAATGAACAGAAAAGAAATGAAGAAATAAAAAATGACCAAAATTCCCACTACAGCCAGCAGAAAGAGCGTCTTAAGGAGCTTCAAAAAGAAGTTTCCGACTGCGAAGCCGAGCTGAAGGACAAGCAGGATGAACTGGACAGCAGCGAAGAACAGTTGAATACGCTGAGGAATACTTATAGGGAAAAGGCGGAGGACAGGGATAGCCTGAATACTTCCTATCATGAAGAAAACGCCAAGCTTGAAAAAAGCATCCAGTATTACAATCAGCAGAAATCAAAACTGGATATGCTGAAAACCGTCCAAAACGAGTACAGGGGGTATTTTCCGGGTGTGCGTGCCGTTCTGAAAAATGACGGTCAGCTGAAAGGTGTCGTCGGAGCGGTCGGTGAATTGATCGATGCAGAGTCGAAATACGTCACCGCCCTCGACACGGCGCTTGGTGCTGCGAGCCAGAACATCGTCATGCAGAGTGAAAATGATGCAAAGAAGGCAATTTTGTACTTGAAGAATCTGAAGCGCGGCTTTGCGACGTTTCTGCCGCTCGATGTCATTAAGAAACGACAGCTGAATCCACAGATTCAGTCCGTCGTGGACAATTCAGAAATCAATGTGGAAGTGCTGGCGGATGTGGTTAATATCAATCCGGCATATGACAATATCATACGGCACCTGCTCGGTACGACACTTGTCGTCCATACGATCGATGATGCAAGTGCGGTCGCGAGGGAAACCGGGCACCGTGTGAAGATTGTCACGCTTGACGGGGAGACGGTTTTCCCGGGCGGCGCAATGAGCGGCGGCTCAAAGCAGTCAAAAGGCTCCGTACTGGAAACTAAAAACGAAATTGATGAAATCAGTAAAAAACTGATGGAATATGACGGCCTGATTGAAACCCAGAAGAAAAAGGTTGGAAGTTTAAGCAGCAGCATAACCGACATTGATATGGCCGTCGCCAGGCTCGAAGATGAAGGCAGGGAACAGGGCGACCGGTTCGAAAACCTGAAACGCGAGGTGTCATCACTCGGCTATCAGCTCGACTCAAGGCAGGAAACACTTCAGATGATCACAGATGAGCTGGCGCGAAGACAGCAGCCGGGGACTGATGCGGACTACAGTGAACAGATTGAAGAGAAAGACCGGGAACTTAAAAACCTGGATGAACGCATCCGTCTCATCAGCACTTCCGATAAGGACAAGAAAACTGAACTGAAACTATTATCCGATGAATATAATGCAATCCAGAATGAAATGACTAAAACGACAGAACGCCACAACTACAAAAAGAGTGAGTATGCGAGACTGAATGAACAGCTGCAGGAAGTGACAGACGACATCGAAGATATCGAAAACGAGCAGGAAATCGTTTCACTCGACCTGACAACGCTTGACGTGAGAACCCTTGAAACCGAACAGAAGGAACTTCAGGCGGCACTTGACTCACTTTATGAGGAAGCCGATGACATATCGGAAAAACAGCACGGCCTTAAAGTGAGCTACCAGGAAAAGAGCAGAGAGAGAGAAGAAATATACCGGGAATCCGAAACACTGCAGGATACACTCCGGACGGCCACCGGCCAAAAGGAAAAGCTCGATACCCAGCTGGAGCAGAAACTTCAGTATTTATCGGATAACTATAAGACGACCTACGAACATGAGAGTGAAAATTATACCGAATTCACCGATATAGACAACAAGAGACTTCAGATCAATTTGAATAAAAAGAGCATCGAAGAACTTGGCCCGGTCAATATCGGTGCAATTGAAGAATTCAAAACAGTCAATGAGCGCTATCAGTTCCTGAAAGAGCAGCAGGAGGATCTGATGGATGCCAGAGAGACGCTCCTTGAAGTCATTTCAGAGATGGATGATACGGTGGCGGAACGTTTTGAGACCGCCTATCATGAAGTCAACCATCACTTCGGCGAAGTGTTCAAAGAAATGTTCGGCGGCGGGCTTGCCGAACTCAGACTGACCGAAGAAGACGACTTCTTGAATTCCGGCATTGAAATATACGCACAGCCGCCGGGCAAGAAATTATCCAGCCTGTCACTGTTATCAGGCGGGGAAAGAGCGCTGACGGCCATCAGCCTTTTATTCAGCATGCTGAAAGTGCGGGTCAGCCCATTCATCATTCTCGATGAAGTGGAGGCTGCGCTTGATGAGACCAATGTGGTGCGCTATGCACAGTATTTGAAAAAGCTTTCCGAAGATATACAATTCATTGTGATTACACATAGAAAAGGTACAATGGAAGAGGCGGACAGACTGTTCGGGGTGACGATGCAGGAACGTGGCGTCAGCCAGCTGATCAGTGTGGATCTTAAAGAATATGACGAAGCCAATGTGTAAGATTGATTAATATAGAGGTGCATATAAATGGGTATTTTTGATCGTTTTAAAAAGAAATTCAGACCTGAGAAAAAGACGGAAGATCTGCCGTCGGCCGAACACCAGAACGAGAAGCTTGACGACGGCCTGATCAGCATTGAAGAATTTGAGGAATGGGAACAAGAACAGCTCGCCTACAAGTTCAAGGCGGGACTTGAGAAGAGCCGTGAAAAATTTCAGTCGGAGATCAATCAGCTGCTGGCGGTCTACCGCAAAGTGGATGAAGACTTTTTCGAAGCGCTGGAAGAGCTGCTGATCGGTGCTGACGTCGGTTTCAACACAGTGATGGAACTGACCGACGAACTCAGACAGGAAGCAAAAGTTAAAAACATTACTGAAACGGAAGATTTAAAAGAGACCATCGTTGAAAAGATGGTTGAAATCTACGAACGCAATGATGATCTGCCGGAAACTGTGAATATACAGAAAGATGGTCTGACGGTCATACTTGTCGTCGGTGTGAACGGTGTCGGCAAAACGACGAGCATAGGCAAACTGGCACATAAATATAAAAATGAAGGCAAATCCGTCATGCTTGCTGCCGGAGATACATTCCGTGCAGGTGCGATCAACCAGCTTCAGATCTGGGGCGACCGCGTCGATGTCGATGTGATCAGGCAGGCGGAGGGCAGCGACCCTGCAGCGGTGATGTTTGATGCTGTCAATGCTGCGAAACGGAGAGGGACGGATGTCCTGATCTGTGACACAGCAGGACGTCTGCAGAATAAAGGGAACCTCATGAATGAGCTTGGCAAGATGAAGAAAGTCATTCAGAAAGTTGTGCCCGAGGCGCCGCACGAAGTGCTTTTGACGCTGGATGCAACGACCGGGCAGAATGCACTGATCCAGGCAAAATCGTTCAAAGAAGTGACGGATGTCTCAGGAATCGTGCTTACCAAGCTTGACGGAACGGCCAAAGGCGGTATCGTCCTTGCGATCAAAAACGAGCTCGGTATTCCGGTTAAATTCGTCGGTCTCGGAGAACAGCTGGATGACCTTCAGGAATTTGATGCTGAAAACTATGTATACGGCCTGTTTGCGGACATGATCCATCAGTCTGAAGAGCTGGATGCAGCAGAAGAAGCCAGTGATAAAAATGACTGAAGAACTTGAAAGGACCACCCGGATCAATTATTTATACGATTTCTATCATTCACTGCTGACTGAAAAACAGCGTGCCTATGTAGAACTTTATTATTTGGAAGACTATACATTCAGTGAGATCGCAGAGACTCTGGATGTGACAAGACAGGCTGTATATGATAATTTAAAACGTACTAAAGATCTGCTTGAAGACTATGAAACGAATCTGGAGCTGTATCATGATTTCATGAAGAGGCAGCAGTACTACCAGCAGATCAAAGAGTATGCACAAGATGGAAAAGTCAGTAAGATAAACGATGTCATAAATGAACTTGAAACTCTGGAGGAGGAGTAGCAATGGCTTTTGAAGGTTTAGGAGAACGACTCCAGGCCACGATGGACCGTGTGAAAAGTAAAGGCAAGGTCACTGAATCGGACGTCAAAGTGATGATGCGCGAAGTGCGTCTTGCACTGCTTGAAGCGGACGTCAACTTTAAAGTGGTCAAACAATTTATAAACCAGGTACGCGCGCGCGCACTCGGCAGTGATGTCATGCAGTCACTGACACCCGGCCAGCAGGTCATAAAAATTGTAAAGGAAGAACTCACGGAACTGATGGGCGGCGAAAATCAAAAGATCAATCTTGCCCAGAAACCGCCGACCGTCATCATGATGGTCGGCCTGCAGGGTGCCGGTAAAACGACGACAGCCGGTAAACTCGCGCTGCATCTGAGAAAGAACTTCAATAAAAAACCGATGCTCGTAGCAGGTGATATATACCGTCCGGCAGCCATCGACCAGCTGGAAACGGTCGGTAAGCAGATCGACGTACCTGTTTTCAACCTTGGAGATAAGGTGAAACCCCAGGAAATAGCGACCAAAGCGCTCACTCATGCCAAGGAAGAGCACCTGGACACTGTCATCATCGATACTGCGGGTCGTCTCCATATCGATGAAGATTTAATGAATGAACTGAAAGATATCAAGGAAATTTCACAGCCTGATGAAATCATGCTTGTCGTCGACTCGATGACCGGCCAGGATGCTGTCAATGTCGCAGAGTCGTTCAACGACCTTCTGGATATTTCCGGTGTCACACTGACGAAACTCGACGGCGACACACGAGGCGGTGCGGCACTGTCCATCCGTTCAGTCACTGAAAAACCGATCAAATTCATCGGTGTATCGGAGAAGATGGACGGGCTTGAATCCTTCCACCCGGACCGTATGGCACAGAGAATTCTCGGGATGGGCGACATGATGTCCATCATCGAGAAAGCACAGTCGAATGTCGATATGGACGAACAGAAGAAGATGGAGCAGAAGATCAAAGATCAGAGCTTCACTTTAGATGACTTCCTCGAGCAGATGGACCAGGTGAAAACTTTGGGGCCGCTTGATGAACTGCTTAAAATGATGCCCGGCGCGAATAAGATCAAGGGCCTCGATAAGATGCAGATGAGCGGCAAGGAAATCGACCACGTCCAGGCAATCATCCGTTCAATGACGATGGAAGAGCGTGAAAAGCCTGAGAAACTTAATGCGAGCAGAAAGAAAAGGATCGCAAAAGGTTCAGGCCGTTCACTTCAGGAAGTGAACCGTCTCCTGAAGCAGTTCAACGATATGAAAAAGATGATGAAACAGATGACGGGCGGCAAAGGCAAGAAGAAAAATCCATTCGGAAATATGCAGCTGCCGTTTTAAAATAAAGAAATTCAAACTTGTAAAGGGAAAGCTCTTTACAAGTTTTTTATTATCTGATATAGTAGTAAAAGTGAAATTGAAGATAGAAAGGAGTTATTCAAATGGCTGTAAAATTAAGATTGACACGTATGGGTTCAAAGAGAAATCCTTACTACCGTATTGTAGTTGCTGATGCAAGAAGTCCAAGAGACGGCCGCATCATCGAGCAGATCGGTTCATACAACCCAGTTTCCAAAGAAGATGAAAACATCACTTTAGATGAAGATAAAGCAATTCAATGGTTAAGAGACGGTGCCAAACCAAGCGACACGGTTCGCAACATCCTGAGCCGCAAAGGCGTTATGGAAAAATTCCACAACGAAAAACTTGGGAAATAAGCACTATGGAAAATTTATTACAAACAATTCTTAAACCGATGCTTGATCATCCGGAAGATCTGGAGATAACTTTTGAAGAATCAAAGTACAATGTTTCTTACAAAATATCAGTCCACAGTGATGACGTCGGACGTGTAATCGGTAAACGTGGCCGTGTAATCAAGGCAATACGTATCATCATGTCCAATACGAATCACGACAGTTCCAAGAAAGTGTTTGTTGATGTAGATTAAATTTTGAGGACACACCCTTCTGGGGCGTGTCTCTTTTTTATGTCCCGGAGACTGTGCCTCAGTGCCTGCTCACCTGATGAGGTTTTTATTGTCAAGTGAGCAGGCGGTCTTTATTCTGCTGTGCAGTAATCAGCGAAATCTGCCCTGTCTAAACGCCGCTTATTTTAATGGTTGTCCGGCTGTCTGCAACGGGTATATAATAGATGATATTGGATCATGAAGGGTGGGCACTGACATGGCCCATCATGAATCCATTAATTTTTAAGGTGGTTATAAAATGATTACTATAGGAAGGCTGGTCGGTTTCCACGGTGTCCGCGGAGAAGTGAAGGTTCTCAGTGATTCAGACTTTACGGCGGAGCGTTTTCAGCCGGGGCAGATCGTTCATATAAAAAATAAAGATCTTACGATAGAGAAATACCGCACGCATAAAAATTTTCATCTTTTGACTTTTGAAGGGGTCACGAACATCAACGATGTCGAGGGTTTGAAGGATGAAGATGTGCTGCAGGATGCAGAGAGTGTGGAACTGATGCTTGAAGAGGGTGAGTTTCACTTCAGTGAAATCATCGGTCTTGCCGTATTTACTGATGACGGAAAAGCGCTCGGGCATGTGACGGATATTTTCCAGACGGGGGCGAATGATGTGTGGGCGGTCCGTGATGACAATAATAAGGAATATATGATTCCATATATTGAGGATGTCGTAACGGAGATCGATCTGGAGAATGAGAAAATAATCATTACACCGATGGAAGGATTGTTGGAATGAATATCCATTACTTGACTTTGTTCCCGGAAATGTACGACGGGGTGTTGAACACCTCTATTTTAAAACGGGCAAAAGATAAAGGTATCGTTGATTATAATCTGATAGATTTCCGGGATTACTCCGAGGATAAGCACAACAAGGTGGATGATTATCCATATGGCGGCGGTGCGGGGATGGTTTTGAAGCCGGAACCGATTTTCAACGCGATGGATGCACTGGAAGTTGAAAATCCACGGGTGATACTGTTATGTCCTCAGGGTGCACCGTTCGATCAGAAGATGGCTGAAGATTTGAGTAAGGAAGAGAATATCGTCTTCATATGCGGACATTATGAAGGTTATGACGAGCGCATCCGCACACTGGTGACAGATGAAGTATCCATAGGTGACTATGTACTGACCGGCGGCGAGCTTGCAAGTATGACGATGACGGATGCGATTGTACGGCTCATACCGAACGTCATCAGCAATCAGGAAAGTCATGAACAGGACTCATTTTCCACAGGCATGCTTGAACATCCGCACTACACACGCCCCAGGGAATACCGCGGAATGAAAGTGCCGGAAGTGCTTTTGAACGGGGACCATAAGAAGATAGACGAGTGGCGCTACAATGAAAGTTTGAAACGGACCAGGGAGCGCCGTCCGGATTTATTGGACTAAAACTTTTATATGAATAAAAGATATTGAAAGTCCACCATGTATATGGTAATATTATACGAGTGTTCAGACACTAATCACAACTATCCGCTGCTATGATTGGCAAGAAAGTTGGAAGAAGGAGAAGATATTAATGTCACAACAATTGATTAATGATTTGACGAAAGAGCAGCTTAAAACAGATCTGCCGGAATTCAAACCCGGAGATACTGTAAAAGTTCACGTACGTATCATCGAGGGCAGCCGTGAAAGAATCCAGGTCTTTGAAGGTGTAGTCATCAAAAGACGCGGCGGCGGCATTTCCGAAACGTTTACAGTACGTAAAATCTCATACGGTGTCGGTGTAGAGCGTACATTCCCTGTACACACGCCAAAAATTGAGAAAATAGATGTTACTCGTCGTGGACGTGTACGTCGTGCGAAACTTTACTACCTGCGCAGTCTGCGTGGTAAAGCAGCCCGTATCAGAGAAATCAGATAATTCGATGAAAACTCGGACATCACAACTTGATGTCCGAGTTTTTATTTTGGTATGATTGTCTGGATGAAGATCAATATAAAAATATCATGACAGTGAGGGAAAATCTGTGAGCATAAACTGGTTTCCGGGCCATATGGCCAAAGCAAGAAGAGAAGTTGAAGAAAATTTAAAGAAGATAGATGTCATCATAGAAATTCTGGATGCGAGAATTCCTCATGCCAGCCATAATCCGATGATGGACGAGATCACACAGCATAAGCCGCGTGTCGTTGTCCTGAACAAGATGGATATGGCAGACGAGAGTGAAACGGACCGCTGGATCAGCCATTTCAAGTCACAGGGCAAGTATCCTGTTGCGATCAACGGCCGCAGTCACCAGATCATTTCGAAAATTGAGCCGCTGGCCGCTGAAGCGACTAAAGAGATTTTTGAAAAGATGGAGAGAAAAGGGATAAATAAAAGAGCGATCAGAGCGATGATCATCGGTATTCCGAATGTCGGCAAATCGACGGTCATCAATAATATCGCAAAAAGAAAAATCGCCAAAACCGGCAATACACCGGGGGTGACAAAGGCGCAGCAGTGGATAAAAGCGGGGAAAAACATGGAGCTTCTCGATACGCCGGGGATACTGTGGCCGAAATTCGAAGACGACACGGTCGGCAAGAAACTGTCTTTGACGGGTGCGATCAAAGATTCGGTCGTGCCGCTGGATGAAGTGGCTATTTTCGGGCTCGATTTCCTACAACAGCATCACCTCCAGGATTTGAACAGATTTTATAATATATCAGTCGATGAAGAGAGCGGTGTCATCGAGCTTTACGATGCCATCGGCAAAAGCCGCGGTCTTAAGATGAGTGGCAACGAAATCAATTATGAAGCCGTGACTGAGAAAGTCATCTACGACATCAGAAATGCCAAGATCGGCAGATATACATTGGATAAAGTGAGCGACTTCGATGGCGACGATCAGTGAAGTAACGAAAGAAATCAAACTGATTGAATCTCTCGAGGCACTGGAATCATGCCCGCATCACAAAGATGAGCGGGCAGGTGTCCAAAAAGCATTGCTGCAGCACAGAAACCGCCTTGAAAAACAGGCGCTACTGCTGGAAAAGTACGAATACATGATGAGATATGAAAATGAACATCCGGGAAAGGTTGTCGCTGGCATCGATGAGGCGGGACGCGGCCCGATAGCAGGTGAAGTTGTTGCCGCAGCAGTGATTCTGCCGGATGATTTCAAACTCCCGGGTCTCGATGATTCAAAGAAGCTGTCGGTGAAAAAGCGTCTGGAGTTCCGTGAATTCATCATGGCACATGCGGATTACGGCATCGGTATCGCCACATCAGAGGAAATTGATGAATATAATATTTATCAGGCGGCAAAAATCGCAATGAACCGTGCACTGGAAAATCTGACAGAGCAGCCGGATCATCTCCTAATCGATGCGATGACACTGGATACGGATATAGAACAGACATCCATCATCAAAGGGGATGCGAATTCCAACTCGATTGCTGCGGCAAGCGTGCTTGCAAAAACAACTCGTGATATGATGATGGATAGTTATAGTAAAGAGTTCCCCGGCTATGATTTTGAGAACAATAAAGGCTACGGGACGAGGAAACATCTCGACGGCATAGAGAATTTCGGTGTCACAAAGATACATCGGAAGACTTTTGAGCCGGTGAAAAGTAAAATTAATCAGAAAACATTGTTTTGACAGTTTACTTTAATATTTACCTTTTCTATAATTGAAGTGTAAGGATTATAATTATCTTAGGAGGAAGAACATGAATATTCATGAGTATCAAGGGAAAGAAATTTTTCGCTCTATGGGTGTAAACGTTCCAACAGGCAGCGTTGCATACACACCTGAAGAGGCTGTGAAGGCAGCAAAAGAGCTCGACACGGATGTCTATGTTGTCAAAGCTCAAATTCATGCCGGCGGCAGAGGTAAAGCCGGAGGGGTTAAAATTGCCAAAACCATCGATGAAGTAAAAGAGTACGCCAAAGAACTGCTTGGAAAAGTATTGGTGACTCCCCAGACAGGACCTGAAGGCAAAGAAGTTAAAAGACTGCTTGTCGAAGAAGGCTGCGATATTCAAAGTGAATATTATATCGGTTTTGTCATCGACCGCGCAACTGACAGAATAGTTCTTATGGGCTCTGAAGAGGGTGGAACTGAAATTGAGGAAGTTGCGGCAACCAATCCTGAGAAAATATTTAAAGAGGTCGTTGATCCAGTTATCGGCTTGATGCCCTACCAGGCAAAACGACTGGCATTCAATATCAACATACCTAAAGAGTCTGTCAACAAAGCAGCAAAATTGATGCTTTCCCTTTACAACGTCTTCGTTGAAAAAGATGCTTCCATTATCGAGATCAACCCGCTTGTCACAACAGGTGAAGGCGAAGTACTCGCTCTTGATGCGAAGGTGAACTTCGATGAAAACGCATTGTTCAGACAGAAAGATGTTGTTGAACTGCGTGACCTGGACGAAGAAGATCCAAAAGAGATCCAGGCTTCCAAATATGATCTGTCATACGTTGCACTGGACGGCAACATCGGCTGTATGGTTAACGGTGCCGGCCTTGCAATGGCAACGATGGACACAATCAACCACTTCGGCGGAAAACCGGCGAACTTCCTTGACGTAGGGGGCGGCGCGACTGCTGAAAAGGTTACGGAAGCATTCAAAATCATCCTTGGTGATGAGGGCGTTAAAGGTATTTTCGTCAACATCTTCGGCGGTATCATGAAATGTGACATCATTGCACAGGGTGTCGTGGAAGCTGTTGAAAACGTAGGACTTGAAATTCCATTGGTCGTACGTCTTGAAGGTACAAACGTCGACGAAGGTAAAAAGATCCTGAAAGATTCAGGTCTTGATATCACTCCCGCGACAACAATGGCTGAAGGCGCTCAAAAGATTATTGCGGCAGTAGAAGAAAATAAATAAAATTTAACGGAGGAATTCACTGTGGGTGTTTTTATTGATAAAGATACGAAAGTATTAGTACAAGGTATCACAGGCTCGACTGCACTATTCCATACAGAGCAGATGCTTGAATATGGCACTAAAATTGTGGCAGGTGTCACACCTGGTAAAGGCGGCCAGGAAGTCGAGGGCGTTCCTGTGTTCAATACAGTAGAAGAAGCTAAAAAAGAAACTGGTGCAACAGTATCAGTAATCTATGTCCCTGCACCGTTCGCAGCAGATGCTATCATCGAAAGTGCGGAGGCAGAGCTGGATCTTGTCATCTGTATTACAGAGCATATTCCTGTAATAGACATGGTTAAAGTTAAACGTTATTTAGAAGGCAAGAAGACACGTCTTGTCGGCCCTAACTGTCCGGGTGTCATCACCGCTGATGAGTGTAAGATCGGTATCATGCCGGGATATATTCACAAAAAAGGCCACGTCGGTGTAGTCAGCCGTTCAGGTACATTGACTTATGAAGCGGTTCATCAGCTGACGCAGGCCGGAATCGGCCAGACAACAGCTGTCGGTATCGGCGGAGACCCGGTAAACGGCACGGACTTCATCGATGCGCTTAAAGCATTCAACGAAGATCCTGAAACTGAAGCGGTCGTCATGATTGGTGAAATCGGCGGTACTGCAGAAGAAGAAGCGGCTGAGTGGGTCAAGGAAAACATGACCAAGCCGGTAGTAGGATTCATCGGCGGCGTGACTGCACCTCCGGGGAAACGCATGGGCCATGCCGGTGCGATCATCTCAGGCGGTAAAGGTACAGCGGATGAAAAAATCAAAACAATGAACGAATGCGGTATTGAAACTTCGGATACACCGTCAGAAATCGGTGAAACTCTGATCAACCGTATCAAAAAAGAAGATGGCCTTTATGAAAAATGCCTGACTGTAAAATAAACTTCATATTCTCATATATATGATTGAAAATAGTGCTGTTCCATTAGGGGGACAGCACTATTTTTGTCTTTATTTACCAATTTTTGAATTGATAATGTAAAATATAAAACCGGATTTTTGACATATAATTAAAGTTATCATATAAAGAGGTGATGACTTGAACTTTTTAGCGCTGTCATATGCAGGAATAACTGTGCAGGAATACCAGGCAATAAAAAATAGCCCGCCTGAATTCAGACTGCCCGAGAAAATACAGACTAAACTTTCGGCGGCCTGCAGGCTGAATATGAAGCAGATCATGATGCAGCTTGCAGATAAGAATATTACATACATGACCATCGATGATAAGGATTATCCGGCACTGCTGAAAGAAATACACGACCCGCCGTATATACTTTATCTGAAAGGCGACAGAAGTTTATTGAACAGACCGATGCTTGGAATTGTCGGCAGCCGTAAAGCGACGAGGTACACATCTGAATCTCTGGCGGATATCATTCCCGAATTAAAAAATATATGTGTCGTTTCCGGTCTTGCATACGGAGCGGATGAAATCGCACATAAATTATGCCTTTCCAGTGAAGTATCCACGGCAGGGGTTCTCGCTTTCGGTCATGATCTGCATTATCCAAAATCTACATATAGTATACGGGCACGGATGGAACAGAAGGGTCTGACAATCAGTGAATATCCGCCGCACGCTTCAATAGAGAAATGGCGTTTTATCGCACGAAACCGTATCATAGCCGGCTTATCCCGTGGTATTCTCGTGACGGAGGCAGAAGAGAAAAGCGGCAGCCTGATCACTTTGGAAATGGCCATGAACGAAAACCGGAACACATACTGTCTGCCGGGAAATATCACATCACTGCTGTCAAAAGGGACCAATGCACGGCTGCAGGAAGGTGCCGAAATGGTACTCAGAAGCGAGGACATTATGAAGGATTATTTTTAGAAATTTTCAGTATTTGGCAGCCGTGGATAATATTAAAGAGTTGACAAAAGAAATGATTGCAATTAGTATTTGATTTTGAAACTACAACCGAAGGAGGCAAACGCATCGTGGCTGATAATTTAGTAATAGTGGAATCCCCGGCGAAAGCTAAAACGATTGAAAAGTACTTGGGAAAAAGATATAAAGTTGTTGCTTCGATGGGACACTTGCGTGATTTGCCCCGCAGTCAAATGGGAATTGACACTGAAAACAATTATGAACCTAAATATATTACTATTCGAGGCAAAGGTCCGCTTTTGAAAGATCTGAAGAAAGAAGCGAAAAAAGCCAAGAAAGTGTTTTTAGCCAGCGACCCGGACCGCGAGGGAGAAGCGATAGCATGGCACTTGTCACATGCTCTCGGAGAAAATAATGATTACTATAGAGTCGTATTCAACGAAATAACAAAAGATGCTGTAAAAGAAAGCTTTAAAACCCCTGGCAAGATCAATCAGGAACTGGTTGACGCCCAGCAGGCGAGACGTTTATTGGACAGACTGGTGGGCTATAACATTTCACCGGTATTATGGAAGAAAGTTAAAAAAGGATTATCTGCGGGACGTGTACAATCCGTTGCACTTCGTCTAATCATCGACCGTGAGAATGAAATACGCAACTTCAAACCTGAAGAATATTGGACGATTGAGAACGACTTCAAATATAAACGCTCGGAATTCAAAGGTAAATTCAATTCTGTCGATAATAAAAAAGTGAAATTGAATACAAGGGAAGACGTCGACAAAGTACTTGCCCGTATTTCAGGCGATGAATTCAATGTCGATAAAGTGGAGAAAAAGGAAAAGAAACGTTTTCCTGCCAACAGTTTTACAACTTCCTCACTTCAGCAGGAAGCTGCAAGGAAATTAAACTTCAAGACCAGAAAAACAATGATGGTCGCCCAGCAGTTGTATGAAGGTATCGATATTAAAGGATCGGGGACAGTCGGTCTGATCACATATATGAGAACCGACTCCACAAGAATTTCACCGGTCGCAAAAGCGGAAGCGGCAGATTATATAGTGGATACTTTCGGTAAAGAGTTCCTCGGCTACCAGAAAAGGCAGAAAGAAAGTGCACAGGCACAGGATGCTCACGAAGCAGTGAGACCGACTTCAAGTGCGAGGACACCTGCAAATATGAAGCAGTATCTGACACGGGATCAGCACCGTCTATATAAACTCATTTGGGACCGTTTCATAGCGAGTCAGATGGCGCCTGCAATCCTTGACACTGTCAGAATGGACTTGTCGAATAACGGTGTAACATTCAGAAGTAACGGCCAGACGATCAAGTTCAAAGGTTTCATGCAGATTTATATCGAAGGTAAAGATGATGAGGAAGAGGAGTTGAACAACCGTCTTCCAGAAATCGCTGAAGGAGAGAAGGTCACGAGCCTGAAAATCAACCCTAATCAGCACTTCACACAGCCGCCGCCGAGATTTACAGAGGCGAGGCTTGTCAAAACACTGGAAGAACTCGGCATCGGCCGGCC
This sequence comes from Lacicoccus qingdaonensis, assembly GCF_900101075.1. Classification (GTDB taxonomy): domain Bacteria; phylum Bacillota; class Bacilli; order Staphylococcales; family Salinicoccaceae; genus Lacicoccus; species Lacicoccus qingdaonensis. Next base: position 159,839 of record NZ_FNFY01000001.1, read on the forward strand.
GTCAACCTACTCACCGACAATCGATACCATTCAAAAGCGCAACTATGTCCGCATGGACCAGAAGCGTTTTATGCCGACAGAAATCGGTGAGATTGTCCATCAGTCCATGGAAGAATACTTCCCGGATATAATAGATGTTGATTTTACGAAGACGATGGAAGCTGATCTTGACAGTGTCGCTGAAGGCAAGGCTTCATGGAAAAAAGTCATCGATGATTTCTATAAGGAATTCGAACCGCGTGTTGAACGTGCGGAAGAAGAAATGGAGAAAATAGAAATCAAAGATGAACCGGTAGGGGAAGACTGTGAGAAGTGCGGCTCTCCTATGGTTTATAAAATGGGACGCTACGGCAAGTTCAAAGCCTGTTCCAATTTCCCTGAATGCAGAAATACAAAGGCGATCGTCAAATCGATCGGTGTGACATGTCCTAAATGTAAAAAAGGCGATGTCATCGAACGTAAATCCAAAAAGAACCGTATATTTTACGGATGTGACCAGTATCCTGAATGTGATTTCATCAGCTGGGACAGACCGATAGGAAGAGATTGTCCGAAGTGTGACCATCATCTTGTCGAAGCGAAAAAAGGTAAGAATGCCCAGGTTAAATGTTCAAACTGTGATTACACGGAGAAAGTGAATAATTAACTCTTAATCTACCTATGATCAATAGGTAGATTTTTTAGGCCTTTTTTGGACTTGAAACTGATTGATTAAATAATTAATTGATAATATTCATATTATTGTGTGCAATTCCGGATGAAATATTTTATAATACTGAATGGGCACTTAATCCATACTTTTGCTAATAGATTAAAATTATTGAAAGGCTATTTGGAATTGTGATAAGATTCTGATAAAAGGAGGTAAATCCAATCGTTCTTAAACAACGTTTTTTGGACCGTTTGCTTTATCAGAGAAATTTATCGGCACACACAATTAAAAGCTACGCCAAAGATTTAGATGAATTTCATGATTTTCTAAAGAGTGAAGGTTTGAATATAAGTACATTCAAATATATGGATGCGAGAAACTATCTGGCCATGTTGTATGACAAAGGACTGAAAAGGGCGACTGTGTCGAGGAAAATATCTTCTCTTCGCAGCTATTATCATTTTCTGATCGAGCATGGAGAAGTGGAAAACCATCCGTTTATAAATCTGCCTTTTCCAAAGAAAGAAAAAGCATTACCTACCTTTTTATATGAAAATGAGATCGATGCACTTTTTGAATCTCTGGATCAGAGCAGCAAGATGTACCTGCGTGATAAAGCGATACTGGAACTGCTTTATGCTACGGGCATCCGTGCATCCGAACTGATTTCTTTGAAAACCGATCGAATAGATTTTGATTATATGATTATAAAAGTGTACGGAAAAGGGAACAAGGACAGAATAGTGCCCTTTAACGAGATGACAAAATCGAGCCTGAAGGAATATATCGGACATTTTAAAAAACATATCGATGAAAGTGGTTCGCTCTGGCTGAATTACCGCTATGAACCGCTCACGGTGAGAGGGCTGCGTCATGTGCTTGATATGATGGTCAAACGGAGTGCGCAAAATTTTGACCTCCATCCTCATAAGCTGAGACACAGTTTTGCGACCCATCTGCTGAACAACGGGGCGGATATCAGGGCAGTCCAGGAATTGCTTGGACATGAATCACTGCAGACAACTCAGAAGTATACTCATATTTCAAAAGAGCAGCTTAGAAAGACATATTTGAATACACATCCTGGAAGTCAGAAGAGGTGAAGAAATGGCTATTAAAGGTACAACGATATTTGCGATCCAGCATAACGGCTCACGGGCCATAGCAGGCGACGGGCAGGTGACACTCGGCAATCAGGTTGTCATGAAGCATACCGCCAAAAAAGTGCGTAGACTGTTTGATGATAAAGTCGTTGCCGGTTTTGCAGGAAGTGTGGCGGACGCATTCACTTTATTTGAGAAATTCGAAGCGAATCTCTACTCCTACAACGGCAACCTGCAGAGAGCCGCAGTCGAACTCGCAAAAGAGTGGCGCGGTGATAAGATGCTGCGTCAGCTGGAAGCGATGTTGATCGTCATGGACAAAGAGACGCTGCTGCTTGTCTCAGGAACGGGTGAGGTCATTGAACCGGATGACGGCATACTCGCAATCGGCAGCGGTGGAAACTATGCACTCAGCGCAGGCCGTGCACTGAAAAGATACAGCAGTGAATTGTCAGCGAAGGAAATTGCATATAACAGTCTGCTCATTGCCAGCGAAATATGCGTGTTCACAAATGACAATATAATAGTAGAATCTATCGACTAAAGGAGCGTTTATATTGAAACAGAATTTGACTCCAAGAGAGATTACATCGAGGCTTGATGAGGACATCATCGGCCAGGATGAAGCAAAGAAGAAGGTTGCCATAGCAATGCGCAACCGGTTCAGACGCATGATGCTTGAAGATGATCTCCGCGATGAGGTCATTCCTAAAAATATATTGATGATTGGCCCGACAGGTGTCGGCAAGACCGAGATAGCAAGACGGATGGCAAAACTGACAGGTGCCCCTTTTACAAAAGTGGAAGCGACCAAGTTCACTGAAGTCGGTTATGTCGGGCGTGACGTTGAAAGTATGGTCAGAGATCTTGTACAGGCAAGTGTCAAGCTGGTCAAGGATGAAAAGATGGTCCTGGTCAAAGAAGATGCGGAAGATCTAGCGAATGAAAGGCTGATCGCGCTTCTTGCACCGGGATTTAAAAAGGAAAAAACGACGACGAACCCTTTTGAAGCGCTGATGAACCAGCAGGGTGCAGACGATTCAGAAGAGGAAGTCACGCCTGAAGTGAGAGACAAGCGGCGCAGTCTCCGCTCCAAACTGCTTAATGGCTATCTGGAGGATGAGGAAGTCAGCATAGAAGTACAGGAAGAACAGAATCCGATGGGCATGATGATGCCGGGCATGGAAGAATCCGGTATGCAGGATATGTTCAAACAGTTTATGCCGAAGAAAAAACACAAACGTACAATGCCTGTTAAAAAAGCACGTGAATATCTGATTCGTGAAGAAGCCGAAAAAATCATCGATACGGATAATGTCAACGATGAGGCCATCAATCTTGCCGAAACGATGGGTATCATATTCATCGATGAAATGGATAAGATCGCAAAAGGCGGTCAGAATTCGGGCGATGTTTCCAGAGAAGGCGTCCAGAGGGATATTCTGCCGATTGTTGAAGGCAGCCGGGTTCAGACGAAGTACGGGTCGATTGATACGGAACATATATTATTCATCGGAGCAGGTGCATTCCATGTCTCCAAGCCAAGTGACCTGATACCTGAACTTCAGGGCAGGTTCCCGATCAGAGTGGAGCTGGATAAGCTGACCGCCGAAGATTTTGAAAAGATACTGAAAGAGCCGAAACGTTCACTGATCAGACAGTACGAAGCACTGCTCCAGACCGAAGAAGTCGCCATTTCGTTCACGGATGAAGCAATTGCGGAACTGGCCAAAACTGCACATCAGGTCAATACGGATACAGATGACATTGGAGCCAGAAGACTTCATACAATACTGGAAACACTGCTTGAGGAGCTGTTGTTTGAAGCGAGCAATATGCAGGGCGCACATGTAGAAATTACAGAACAGTATGTAAACAGCAAATTGTCCCATATTCAGAAAGATGAGAAATTAAGTCAATTCATATTATAAAAAAATAAAGGAGAATTCTAAATGAGTTCACTACTACAAAAAACAAGAGAAATTAATACACTGATTCAAAGCATTGCGGGTGTTAAAGTAGATTTTAATGAAGTTTCGGAAAAAGTAAGCCGGGTGCTTGAGTGTAATGTCTTCATCGTATCTCGCAAAGGCAAACTGCTCGGTTTCGGCGTCAATCACAAAATTGAGAACGAGCGTATCATCGAAATGCTTGAAAACCGCCGCTTTCCTGAAGAGTATGTAAATAAGATCATGAGAGTCAGTGAAACAACAGAAAATATCGATTTTGACAACGAACTGACAATCTTCCCGACCGAAGATTCATTCCAGGATTCTGAAACGACCATTTTACCGATATATGGCGGCGGGGAGCGTCTCGGTACTTTGGCCCTCGGCAGAGTGACAGAACCGTTCAGCCAGGATGATCTTGTGCTTGCCGAATATGCAACAACAGTGGTCGGCATGGAAATCCTGAGGGAAAAACATGAAGAGATTGAGAAGAAGGCACGTGACAAAGCGAGCATTGCCATGGCAATCCGTTCATTGTCATATTCAGAAAGAGAGGCAATCGAGCATATCTTTGATGAGCTGAATGCTGATGAAGGACTTCTCGTCGCATCGAAAGTTGCAGACAGAGTGGGCATCACCCGTTCGGTAATCGTCAACGCACTCCGTAAATTGGAAAGTGCCGGTGTCATTGAATCACGTTCTCTTGGTATGAAGGGAACATACATCAAGGTGAAGAAAGAAGACTTCCTGCCGGAACTCAGAAAAGAGAGTTAATATATATTTGATTTATGTGTTTATATATGATATATTATTAAACGGCAAAAAAATTGCCGATTACGCACAATGTTATGCACGGTGAAATCGGTGCTCATCACTGAGTGGTTTCATCCAGTAGCATTGGAGGTAACAACAAAAGGAGGAAATATAATGGCAGTAATTACAATGAAACAATTACTTGAAGCTGGTGTACACTTCGGTCACCAGACTCGTCGCTGGAACCCTAAGATGAAGAGATACATCTTCACTGAGAGAAACGGCATCTACATCATCGACCTGCAGAAAACAGTCAAGAAAGTTGCTGAAGCATATAACTTTGCTAAAAGCATTTCTGAAGACGGCGGTAAAATTTTATTCGTCGGTACTAAGAAACAGGCTCAGGACGCTATCAAAGAAGAAGCGGAAAGAGCTGGTCAACTTTACGTCAACCAGAGATGGCTGGGCGGTATCTTGACTAACTATAAAACAATTTCAAAGCGTATCAGACGCATTGATGAAATTGAAAAGATGGAAGCAGACGGTATTTTTGAAGTACTTCCTAAAAAAGAAGTTGTTGAGATCCGTAAGGAATATGACCGTTTGATCAAATTCTTAGGCGGCATCCGTGACATGAAAGAAATGCCGAAGGCATTATTCATCGTTGATCCTCGTAAAGAGCGCAACGCAATTGCGGAAGCACACAAACTGGGCATTCCTATCATCGCAATGGTGGATACGAACTGTGATCCTGATGAAATAGACTATGTCATCCCTGCAAATGACGATGCAATCCGTGCAGTACGTCTTATGACAAGCAAAATGGCAGACGCTGTTTTAGAAGGACAGCAAGGTGTTTCTGATGATGAAGTGGCGGCGGAACAGAACATTGATTTGGAAGAATCAGCTGAACCTGCTGAAGAAGAAACAGCAGAAACTAAAAGCGAATAGTTTTTAATAGATTAAATGTTTAATAATGGTGATAAGTAAATTCTCTTATCACCTTTTTTAAAATATGATTCCAGGAGGATTAAGTAATGGCTACTATTTCGGCAAAATTAGTAAAAGAACTACGTGAAAAAACAGGTGCAGGAATGATGGACTGTAAAAAGGCGCTTCAGGCAACCGACGGCGACCTTGAGGCAGCAGTTGATCATCTACGTGAAAAAGGTATTTCGAAAGCGGCTAAAAAATCAGACCGTATTGCTGCAGAAGGTCTTGTACACGTTGCTTCCAAAGGTAATGACGGAGTCATAGTCGAGATCAACTCAGAAACTGACTTTGTCGCACGTAACGAGGATTTCCAAAAGCTTGTTCAAGATATAGCGGACCATATCCTCGACGTTAAACCTGAAGATATCGATGCTTTGAATAAATCAGAAATTGATGGTCAGACTGTAGAAGATAAAATTACAGAAGCGGTATCAAAAATCGGTGAAAAACTCACTTTGAGAAGATTCGTTCTTGCTGAAAAAACTGACAATGGTTCATTTGGCGAGTACCTTCACATGGGCGGGCGCATCGGTGTCCTTTCTGTAGTGGAAGGCACGACTGACGCTGAAGTTGCCAAAGGTGTGGCAATGCACGCAGCGGCACTCAACCCTAAATATGTTTCTTCAGACCAGGTTCCTGAAGAAGAGCTTAAGCATGAGAGAGAAATCCTCAAGCAGCAGGCGCTTAACGAAGGTAAACCTGAAAAAATCGTTGATAAAATGGTTGAAGGCAGAATGCGTAAGTATTTGGAAGAAATCAGCATCGTAAACCAGCCATTTGTCAAAGATTCAGACATTACGGTGGAAAAATATTTACAGCAGCATGATTCTAAATTAGTTGATTTCATCCGTTTTGAAGTTGGAGAAGGCATTGAGAAAAGAGAAGAAAACTTCGCTGATGAAGTTATGGGTCAGGTTAATAAGTAATAAAAAAGACACTTCGGTGTCTTTTTTTCTAAAATAAGCTCATCAAATATCATAAGTGAGGGAATTATAATGGCTGAATCTTCAATGTACAAAAGAATTGTTTTAAAACTGAGCGGTGAAGCACTGGCAGGCAGCGACGGTTTCGGAATCAACCCCGAAGTGATCAAAAATGTTGCTTCCCAGGTGTCTGAAGCAAAAGAACTTGGAGTGGAAATTGCGGTTATCGTCGGCGGTGGAAATATATGGAGAGGCAAAGTGGGCAGCGACCTTGGTATGGACCGCGGTACAGCGGACTACATGGGTATGCTCGCAACCGTAATGAATTCACTTGCACTTCAGGACAGCCTTGAACAGCTTGGCTGTGAGACGAGAGTCCTGACTTCAATCGAAATGAAACAGGTTGCGGAGCCGTATATCCGCAGACGTGCGATCAGACATTTGGAAAAAGGCCGTATCGTCATCTTTGCAGCAGGAATCGGCAACCCGTACTTTTCTACTGATACTACTGCGGCGCTCAGAGCTGCTGAAATAGAAGCAGATGTAATATTAATGGGCAAAAACAATGTCGACGGTGTTTATTCTGCAGATCCCAAACTGGACAACGGCGCATTTAAATATGATAATTTAACATATATAGAAATGCTCCAGGAAAATCTGCAGGTGATGGATGCGACAGCGTCTTCATTCTGTATGGACAATGACATCCCGCTTGTGGTATTTTCAATTACAGAGCAGGGTAATATCAAACGTGCAGTTTCCGGAGAAACGATTGGTACGACGATTACTAAATAAAAAAATCAGTAGGAGAGAATCATATGAGTGATGCAATTTTAAAAGATGCTAAAAACAGGATGAACAAAACTGCGGAAAGTCTTCAGAGAGAACTTGCAGCCATCCGTACAGGTCATGCTAATGCAAATCTTTTGGAAAGAGTGACTGTCGATTACTACGGAGCACCGACGCCGGTCAACCAGCTTGCGACGATTGCTGTACCTGAGGCGAGAATGCTGACTGTCACCCCTTATGACAAAGGTTCGGTTGATGATGTGCTTAAGGCGATCCAGCAGGCTGATCTGGGCATCAACCCTACAAGTGACGGTACGATGATTCGTATCACGGTACCACAGCTTACAGAAGAACGACGCAAGGAATTTGTAAAGGATGCGAGAAAAGAAGGCGAAGATGCAAAGGTTTCTGTAAGAAACATCCGTCGTGAAGCAAATGACAAGCTGAAGAAACAGGAAAAAGACGGGGAAATTTCAGAAGATGAACTGCGCTCATATACAGATGATGTGCAAAAGATCACTGATGACTCGATTGCCAGGATTGATCAACTTTGCGATGAAAAAGAAAAAGATATTTTGGAAGTTTAGCCAAAAAAAGAGCAGGTTGAACCTGCTCTTTTTTTTGTGTCTGGAATTTATGGTACAATAAACTAATTGAGTCAACATAACTATATATGTATACTAATAAATATAATTCTTGTGGAGGATCATATGTTAGGTAGAAAAAAAGAAGCGGAACAGACGAAGGATTTACCTTTACATATAGCAATGATCATGGACGGCAACGGGCGATATGCAAAGCTGAAAAGACGTCCGCGAGTACATGGCCATTATGAAGGTATGCAAAATGTAAAACGTATCACGAGACATGCCTCTGATATCGGGATAAAATATTTAACACTGTATGCATTTTCAACTGAAAATTGGAACAGGCCGAGTGCCGAAGTGAGTTATTTGATGAAGCTTCCGGGTGACTTTCTTGGATCATTCCTGCCGGAACTGATTGAAAAAAATGTTAAGGTGACGACGATAGGCAATATGGATGATCTTCCGAAGCATACGATAAGAGCAGTCACAAAGGCTGTGGACGATACGAAGGACAACACCGGTCTCAATTTGATTTTTGCCCTGAATTACGGCGGCAGGGACGAATTGATACAGGCATTCAAAAGAATTCATGAAGATATCAATGATGAAAAGCTTCAGGCTGAAGAGGTCGATGATGCACTGATTCAGAAGTATCTTATGACATACAACATACCTGATCCTGAAATGATCATCAGGACAAGCGGTGAATACAGACTGAGCAATTTTCTATTATGGCAGTCTTCATACAGCGAACTGTTTTTTACGAATACATTATGGCCGGAGTTCGGGCCGGACGAGCTTGATGAACTGCTGATACAATACAGGAAAAGGGATAGACGTTTCGGCGGACTAAATGATAAGGAGGTTTAAAGATGAGGACAAGAACAATTACGGCGATTATTGCACTGATAATTTTCATACCGATTGTTGTCATCGGGTCTTTGCCGATGCTCATTGCAGTATACCTCCTTGCTCTTACCGCGCTTTATGAAATACTTAAGATGAACCGGATACATATATTTTCAATACCCGGAATACTGTCGCTGATCGCGTTATCCGTCGTGATAATGCCGAGGGCGGATTATTCCTATATAACAGTCATCACCGAAGCCCAGATCGATATGATCATCGTTATGGCGTTGTTGATGCTGAGCTTCACAGTCATCAGCAAAAACAGGTTTTCGTTCGTAGATATGGGATTCTGTGTACTTGCCGTCGCCTATATCGGCATCGGCTTCATGTACTTTTATGAAACGCGGGAATCAGGTCTCATATTCATATTATATGCTTTATTGATTGTCTGGATGACTGACACCGGAGCATACCTTGCAGGCAGAACTTTAGGCAGACGTAAATTATGGCCGCAGATCAGCCCCAACAAAACTGTTGAAGGTTTCGTCGGCGGCATTTTGTCGAGTGTGCTGCTTGCAGTGATATTCAGTTTATCCGGCATGATTGAAAATCTGCCGATCTACATGCTGATCATTTATACGATGATATTAAGCGGCGCAGGCCAGCTTGGTGATCTTGTGGAATCTGCCCTGAAGCGCCATTTTGATGTCAAGGATTCAGGCAGCCTGCTGCCCGGCCACGGCGGCGTGCTGGACCGCTTCGACAGCTTTATATTCGTCCTGCCGCTCATGAACATACTGCCGTTGGTGAGTTAATGATATTGGAGTGAAAATGATGAAAAGAATTTCAATTATGGGAGCGACGGGCTCCATCGGCACGCAGGCAATCGACGTCCTGAAAGACAACCGGGATCAATTTAAGCTCGTGAGCCTGTCTGCCGGCAGAAATATGGATAAATTACGTGAAATATTAAAAACTGTTGAACCGGAGATGGTATCTGTCATGGATGACGGCGACCGGAAGGCGCTCGCATCGGAATTTCCGGCAATTACGTTTGTCAGTGGTGAAAGCGGACTCGACGCAATTGCGGCTGACGACAGTGATATGCTGCTTACGGCAGTCATGGGCAGCGTCGGTCTCGCACCGACGTTGAAGGCGATTGAAAACGGCAAGGATATCGCACTTGCGAACAAAGAAACACTGGTCGCCGCCGGCGGCCTGGTGATGAATGCTGCAAAGAAGAATAATGTGAATATCATTCCCGTCGATTCAGAGCATTCGGCGATTTTTCAATGTCTCAGGGGAGAAAGACATTCCGAAATCAAGCAGCTGATCATTACGGCGAGCGGCGGCTCTTTCAGGGACCTGTCAAGAGCAGAACTGGATAATGTCACGCTGGCAGATGCGCTGAACCACCCGAACTGGGCGATGGGCAGGAAGATTACAATTGATTCTGCCACAATGATGAATAAAGGACTTGAGGTCATCGAAGCAAAATGGCTGTTTGATCTGGAAACAGATCAGATTACGACGCTGCTGCACAAGGAAAGCACCATCCATTCCATGGTCGAGTTTGTCGACAACAGCATCATCGCACAGCTCGGCAATTCGGATATGAAGCTGCCGATCCAATTTGCCTTCAGCCATCCTGACCGCCTGCCGATGGATAATCCGCTCGACATTAATGCACTCAGTCAGCTGAACTTCAAACCGATGGACTTCGAACGTTTCAAAATGTTGGAACTGGCTTATGAAGCGCTTAAAATCGGAGGAACGATGCCGGCTGTCATGAATGCTGCGAATGAGTATGCCGTTGACAGATTTTTAAAAGGAGAGATTTCTTTCCTTGATATAGAAAAGATAGTAGAATTACGTATGGAAGAACATGAAGTGATCGGTGAACCTGATCTGGAAACCATCCTTCATTATGATAAACTTTTTAAATCAAATATGAGGTGATAGATTTGACCGGCATTTTAGCTTTTATAGTAGTATTCGGTGTGCTGGTCACTGTTCACGAACTTGGCCACTTAATAGTTGCAAAACGTGCAGGTATAATGTGTCCCGAGTTTGCAATTGGAATGGGACCAAAGATTTTTTCCTATAAATTCAATGATACGGTTTATACGATACGCCTGCTCCCGGTCGGCGGCTATGTACGCATGGCCTCCAGTGATATGGAAATCAACCCCCTGAACCCCGGAATGCGTGTCCAGCTCAAATTGAATGACCTCGGTGAAATCACTCATATATTACTTGATGACAAACACAATTTTAACGATATTGAAGAGATAGAAATCGTCAACTCCGACATACAGGATGCGATGATCATCAATGCGATGCGTACATATGATAATGTTGAGACGTCATATAAGATTGCGCACGAAGCATATTATGTACAGGATTCGGAACTTGAGCGCATTGCGCCGAAGTCTGCAAGATTTGAATCGAAGTCTGTAATGGCAAGGTTCTGGACTTTATTTGCAGGACCGATGATGAACTTTGTTCTGGCTTTCGTTTTGTTTACATTACTATTTTATATTAACGGCAAACCGGTGGATGAACCTGTTGTCGGCATGGTTGCGGAAGATACACCCGCTGAAGAGGCTGGACTGGTGGAAGGCGACAGGCTGCTGACGATCAATGACACAGAAGTCGACAGCTGGGATCATATGTCCGCCATCATTCAGGAAGAAGGAGAAACGACGCTTGATATCGAAGTCGAGAATCCTGACAGCGGCGAAGTGAGAGACGTGGAAATGACGCCGGTGATCGATGCGACGGAATTACCTGACGGAGAGACGGTGGAACGTCTGATCATCGGTATCGGTGCAGCATATGAGCACGGTACGGTCGAACCGCTCTGGTGGGGTGTCCAGCAGACTTATGAAATGGGGACATTGATATTCGAACTTGTCGTCCAGCTTTTCATCAGCATTTTTGAAGGGACGTTTTCATTTGATATGCTGAACGGCCCTGTAGGCATATATAAGGTCACTGAAGAGGTGGCGGCCGAGGGGCTGCTTGTACTGATGAACTTTACTGCTGTGCTCAGCGTAAATCTCGGCATCATGAACCTGCTGCCTATTCCGGCACTTGACGGCGGACGGATTTTATTTGTCCTGTACGAAGGCATATTCAGAAAGCCGCTGAATAAGAAAGTGGAAATCAATATCCAGCTGCTCGGAGTTTTATTTTTACTGATCATAATGGTACTGGTTACATGGAATGACATAAAAACATTTTTCCTATAGGAGTGAGTTGAATGAGACAATCGCAGATGTTTATCCCGACTTTAAGAGAAACACCGCAGGATGCTGAAAGTCTTAGCCACCGTCTGATGCTGAAAGCGGGTATGATCAAGCAGATGGCGAGCGGTATATACACTTATTTACCGATTACAAAACTTGTATTGAATAATATCGAACAGATCGTCCGTGAAGAGATGAACAGGATCGGCGGAGTGGAAATCCACATGCCTGTCCTGCACCCGAAAGAGTTGTGGGAGGAGTCCGGCAGATGGGAGGCCTACGGCAGTGAACTCATGAGAATGAATGACCGCCACGACAGGGAGTTTGCTCTCGGGCCGACGCATGAGGAAATGATTGTCGCACTGCTCCGCGATGAGCTTAAAAGCTATAAAAAGCTGCCGCTCACCTTATTCCAGATACAGACCAAATTCAGGGACGAATTAAGACCGAGATACGGTCTGCTCCGCGGCAGGGAATTCATCATGAAAGATGCGTACTCGTTCCACACAAATGATGAGTCGCTGACTGAAACTTATGAAGATATGTACGATTCATATTCAAGGATATTCAAGCGCGTCGGCCTGAACTACCGTGCTGTTGAAGCGGATTCAGGCGCGATCGGCGGCAGCCATACACATGAGTTCATGGCGCTTGCCGATATCGGTGAAGATACGATTGCGTATACCGAAGAAAGCGACTATGCGGCGAACATCGAAAAGGCTGAGTGTCAGCCTGTTGAAAAGTCGACTGATGAAATGAAAGAAATGTCGAAAGTGGAAACACCTGGTGTCACATCATGCCAGTCTCTGGCCGACCACCTTGACATCCCGCTCGGGGAGACGACGAAGACGATGGTCATCAAGATAAACGGTGAGTTCATCATGATTCTCGTACGCGGCGACCAGGAACTGAATGATGTCAAAGTCAAAGCATTTTTCAATGCCGAAGAGGAAATTGAATTTGCGACTGAAGAAGAAATCATGCAGAATTTCAATGCGACCCCGGGGAGCCTCGGTCCTGTCGGCACGGATATTCCGGTCTATCTCGATTTTCAGGTGGATGCGATGGTGAACTACCCGACAGGTGCGAACGAGACGAATCAACACTTCATCAATGTCAATCATAACCGCGACTTTGAAGTGCGCGGCACCGGTGACTTCAGATTTATAAATGAAGGTGAAATGGCGATCGACGGCAGCGGCAGAGTGAAGTTCATGAAAGGTATCGAAGTTGGACAGGTATTCAAACTTGGCACGAAGTATTCTGAATCGATGGGGCTGAATGTCCTCGATGAAAACGGCCGCAGTGTGCCTGTAATGATGGGCTGTTACGGTGTTGGTGTTTCAAGGACACTGTCGGCAATCGTTGAAAGCCACCACGACGAGAGAGGCATCATCTGGCCGAAATCTGTGACTCCGTTTGATGTGCATATCGTCACCGCCAACAATAAAGATGAAACGATTTTGAATACCGCGGAAGAACTTTATGAAACACTGCAGAAGGAACATAAAGTTCTGTATGACGACCGCAAAGAAAGAGCCGGCGTCAAGTTTGCAGATTCCGATCTGATCGGACTGCCTTACAGAATCGTTGTCGGCCGCGGCGCCAAGGACGGCATGGTGGAAATCAAGAAACGTACCGACGAAAAATCTGTCGATGTAAACATTGCTGATGTTTTAAGCTTTATAGCAGAGGATTCGAAATAGCCCGACAATAGTGTTTAAAGTTCTAGGAGTGTTGTAAATGCAGGGGCATGAGCAATTTAAAATATTATTATCACAAGCAAAAATAGAAATGAATGAGCACCTCGCCAGCGGGGTGCTTAATAAGGTTATAGTGGATGATGACGAACGTCTTTTCCAGTTCCATATCCATTTTGATAAAGTCATCCCGGCATCTTTAAGACAGCTGCTGATCAGCAGCATTAAAAATGCTTTCTCAGAAATTGCGGATATCGAAGTAAAACTGTACAGTGAACATTTTTCGGATGATAATGTGATCGACTATCTGGAAGATATACTGTTATATTTGAACATTAACGACAATGTCAGATTCCAGCTGCTCAACTGTAAAAAAGAATACAGGGACGGCGTGTTGATCTTCAACGTTCAAAATGAAATTACGAGAGCGCATTTCAATAAGCATGTCAACGGCAATCTGAAAGCGGCATACCATGATTTCGGCATGCCGGTCGGTGATATAGAGTTTATCGTCGATGCGAATCTGGATGAGGAAAAGAGAAACAATCTTGAAAACCGACTGCAGGAAGAGCGGACCGAACTGGTACAGAATTTCATCAGCCAGCAGGAAGAGATCAAAGAGCAGCAGAATAATATGGAAGATCATGTAGAAAAACAAATCGGCAAGCATGTAACGTTCGACGGTGCGAGACCGCTCAGCAACATATTTGATGAAGAATATAATGTCAAAGTTGAAGGTGTCATCTTTGATAAGGATGTCAAAGTGCTCCGTACCGGCAGACAGATACTGAATATAAAAATTACGGATTACAGTGACTCGATCAGTGCGAAGATGTTTTCGAGAAATAATAAGAATGATGAAGCGGTATTCGGCGCACTCAGTGAAAATGACTGGGTCGTCATCGAAGGTCATGTCGAATATGATGATTTCGTCAAAGATCTGGTGCTGAACATCAAAAACCTGACGGCAGTCAAAAAGCCACCGAAGCGGGATGATATGGAAGAAAAGCGCGTTGAACTCCATCTTCATTCTGCAATGAGCCAGATGGACGGCCTGAACAATGTCGGTGAATTTGTCAAACGGGCGGGCGATTACGGCCATAAGGCAATCGCGATTACGGATCACAACAACGTCCAGGCATTCCCGGATGCATACTATGCGTCAGAGGACACAGGTGTGAAAGTGATCTACGGCATGGAAGGGCTGCTTGTGGATGACGGTGCCAAAATAGCATATAAACCTCAGGACATCGACCTTGAATCACATGAGTTCGTCGTCTTTGACGTGGAGACCACCGGTCTCTCCTCAAAATACGACAAAATCATCGAACTTGCGGGTGTCAAAGTGAAAGGCGGCGAAATCATCGACCGCTATGAGGCATTCAGCAACCCGAACGAACCGCTGACTGAAACAATCAAGGAAATTACAGGCATCACCGATGATATGCTCACCGATGCACCGCCGATCAGTGAAGTGATCACCGAGTTCAAAGAGTGGGTCGGCGATGCGATCTTTGTTGCACATAACGCAAGCTTCGACATGGGCTTCATAGAGGCCGCCTATCAGAAAGAAAATCTCGGAAGCTACGAGAATGGGGTCATCGATACGCTCGAGCTGTCGAGGACGGTAAATACTGACTTTAAAAAGCACGGCCTGAACATACTGGCGAAGAAATATAACGTTGAACTCACACAGCACCACCGAGCAATCTATGATGCGGAGGCGACGGCGTACATATTCATCAAGATGCTGTACCAGCTGAAACAGCTTAATGTCGTGAACCATAAGGATATCAACGACAGACTCATGACCCAGGATGCATATAAACGCTCGATGCCGAGCCATGTGACGCTGCTTGTGAAAACTCAGAAAGGTCTTAAGAATCTGTTCAAGATCGTGTCCTATTCACTGACCGACAACTTCTACAAAATGCCGAGAATACGCAAGGATGTCCTTGAGAAATACAGGGAAGGCATACTGGTCGGCAGTGCCTGCGACCAGGGTGAAGTATTTACTGCAATGATGCAGAAGCCTTATGAAGAGGCAAAGGATATCGCAGAATTTTATGATTATCTGGAAGTATTTCCGAAGGCGCTCTACAGAAGGCTCCTCGACCGTGAAATCGTCAGAAGTGAAGAGACACTGGAAGAGATCATCACGAACATCATCAAAGTCGGTGAAGAACTGGGTAAACCGGTTGCAGCGACCGGCAACGTCCACTATCTGGATGAATCGGATAAGCTGTGCCGAGAAATACTAGTCAAAAGTAACCCGGGCAACCCGCTCAGCCGGGGCATCCTGCCGGAAGCGCATTTCCGTTCCACGGCGGAAATGTATGAGGATTTCTCGTTTCTAGATGAAGAGACAAGAAGAAAGATCGTCATCGATACACCGAATGAAATTGCAGACAGCATCGATGTGGTCAAGCCGATCAAGGACGATCTGTTCACTCCGAATATCGATGGCGCCAATGATGAAATCAGGGATATGAGCTACAATAACGCGAGGAAGCTTTACGGCGAAGACCTGCCTGAGATTGTAGTGGAAAGAATAGAAAAAGAACTCGACAGCATCATTGGCAACGGCTTCAGTGTCATCTACCTCATCAGTCAGAAACTCGTCAAGCAGTCTCTTGATGACGGCTATCTGGTCGGTTCCCGCGGTTCCGTCGGTTCTAGTTTTGTAGCGACCATGACGGAAATAACGGAAGTGAATCCGCTGCCGCCGCACTATATCTGTCCCGACTGCAAAGAGACCACGTTCTTTACAGACGGCAGTGTGTCGTCGGGCTATGATCTGACTGACAAAGCATGTGATAAATGCGGCGCTCCGCTCATCAAGGAAGGCCAGGATATACCGTTCGAAACTTTCCTCGGATTCAAAGGCGACAAAGTGCCGGATATCGACTTGAACTTCAGCGGTGACTACCAGCCGAAAGCACATAACTACACGAAAGAACTGTTCGGTGAAGATTATGTATTCAGAGCGGGTACGATCGGCACCGTTGCCGAAAAAACGGCCTACGGTTATGTCAAAGGTTATATGAATGACCACGGCATCACTAAACGCGGTGCTGAAATCGACCGTCTGGTCAAAGGGTGCTCAGGCGTCAAGAGAACCACCGGTCAGCACCCGGGCGGCATCATCGTCGTGCCTGACGACATGGATATTTTCGACTTCACCCCGATACAGTTTCCGGCAGATGACATCGAAGCGGAATGGAAAACGACACACTTCGACTTCCATTCGATCGATAACAACCTGCTCAAGCTGGATATACTCGGACATGATGACCCGACGATGATCCGCATGCTCCAGGATCTTTCAGGCATCGACCCGACAACACTGCCGACAGATGATGAAGAGACGATGGAGCTGTTCAGTTCACCTGAAACGCTCGGCGTCACGGAAGATGAAATCGTCTGTAAAACAGGCACACTCGGCGTGCCGGAGTTCGGTACTGGGTTCGTCCGCCAGATGCTGGAAGATACAAAACCGTCGACGTTCAGTGAGCTTGTCCAGATTTCAGGACTTTCCCACGGAACGGACGTATGGCTGGGCAACGCCCAGGATCTGATCCGGAGCGGTACATGTGACTTATCAAACGTCATCGGATGCCGTGACGATATCATGGTTACTCTGATGTATAAGGGGCTCGAGCCGTCACTTGCCTTCAACATCATGGAGAAAGTGAGAAAAGGTAAAGGCCTGACTGAAGAACATGAAGCAGCGATGAGGGATAACGGTGTTGAAAACTGGTACATTGAATCATGTAAGAAAATAAAGTACATGTTCCCGAAAGCGCACGCTGCAGCCTATGTACTGATGGCTGTCCGTATCGCGTACTTCAAAGTACATTATCCGCTGTATTACTATGCGAGCTACTTTACAGTGCGCGCATCCGATTTTGACCTGCTTACGATGGTCAAGGATAAAACGACAATCCGTCACAGAATAAAAGAGATGAACAACAACTTCCATGAATTATCCAAAAAGGAAAAGGATACACTCGTCGTTCTGGAAATTGCGAATGAGATGGCTCACAGAGGCTTTAAGATGCATCCGGTGGATATTGAAAAGTCGGAGGCTTTTGAATTCAAGATTACCGAAGACGGTCTTATACCGCCGTTCATTGCGGTTCCTGGCCTCGGTGCGAACGTTGCAAAGCGTGTCGTTGAAACCCGCGAGGAAGAACCTTTCATTTCAAAAGAAGATCTGAACAAGCGCGGCGGAGTCGCTCAGAAGGTCGTCGAATATATGACAGAGCTCGGTACGCTTGAACACCTGCCGGATAAAGCACAGCTGTCAATATTCGATATATGATGAATTTGCATAACAATTTCAAATATGTTATTATATTAATGATATTAATACTCATTGCACATGGAGAAGAACGGGTCCGCCCGTTCTTTTCTTACGTTTAAAGGAGGCGATTTGAACATGAATCATATTGAACAAAAGGTTTTTGACAATGCTGCTCCATTAGTAGAGAAGCTGGATTTCAAATTGATCGAAGTAGCGTTCGTCAAAGAAGGCAAAGACCGCTTTCTAAGATTATATCTGGATAAAAAAGGCGGCATCACTTTAGAGGACTGTGCTGCTGCGAGTGAAGTGGTCAGCGAAAAACTGGATGAACTGGAAATTATCAAAGGTGCATACTTTCTGGATGTTTCCTCGCCGGGGGCCGAACGTCCGATAAAAAATGATGATGACCTGGAATTGACCATGGACAATGGCATCTATGTCAAGACCTACCAGCAGATCAACGGTGAAAAAGAATGGACGGGCGTATTGAAATCATACGATGAGGATACTGTCACGGTTGAATATAAAGACAAGGCCAAAAAGAAAACGATCTCTATTGAACGTAAAAAAATCGCTACTTTAAGAAAAGCAGTATTAATCTGATTGGAGGAGATAGGTTGTGAATCAAGAATTATTGAATGCCATGGACTACCTTGAAAAGGAAAAGAGCATTCCAAGAGAAATACTGATAGAAACAATCGAAGCAGCACTGCTTACTGCTTATAAAAAGAACTATACCCATCATAAAAATGTAAAAGTGGATTTAAATCTGACAAATGGCAGCTACCGTGTAATTTCAAGAAAAGATGTAGTGGAAGAAGTCGAGGACGAGACGGCGGAAGTCGATCTTGACACGGCACGCACAATCAACCCTGCATATGAAATCGGCGACCCTTACGATGAAGATGTCACGCCGAAAGACTTCAACCGTGTCGGTGCACAGGCTGCGAAGCAGGCAGTGATGCAGAGGCTGAGAGATGCGGAACGCGGCATCCTGTATGAAGAATTCGTCGACAAGGAAGATGAGGTCATGACCGGTCTGATCGACAGGGTCGACCACCGCTTTGTATATATACAGCTCGGCCGTACAGATGCTGTACTGAGTGAGTCGGAAAGAATACCGAACGAGGTATACCGCCCGAATGAACGTCTGAAGGTCTATGTAAATAAAGTCGAACAGACGACGAAAGGTCCTCAGATTTTTGTATCACGTACACATCCGAATCTGCTCAAACGCCTTTTTGAAAAAGAAGTACCTGAGATTTATGACGGTACAGTAGAAATCATGAGTGTTGCACGGGAAGCCGGCGAACGTTCCAAAATCAGCGTCCACGCTGAAAATACGGATGTCGATGCCGTCGGTTCATGTGTCGGTGCCAAGGGGGCAAGAGTCGAAGCGGTCGTAAACGAACTGTCCGGTGAAAAAATCGATATCGTCCTGTGGGATACGGATCCAAGAGTATTTGTAAGGAATGCACTGAGTCCTTCACAGGTCGTCGAAGTCCAGGTGGATGAAGAAAACCAGTCCACTGTAGTCATCGTCCCGGACAACCAATTATCGCTTGCAATCGGCAAGAAAGGCCAGAACGCAAGACTTGCTGCAAAATTGACCGGATGGAAAATCGATATAAAAAGTGAATCGGATGCTGTAGAAGAAGGCCTCGTTGAAGAAGAATAATAACATTAATTTTAATGGGTGATAACATGGCAAGAAAAGTTCCACTTAGGAAATGTATATTGACCAATGAAATGTATCCAAAAAAAGAACTGCTCCGCATCGTTGTAAATAAGGAGAACGAGATTTTCGTCGACCCGACAGGAAAGAAAAACGGGCGCGGCAGCTATGTCGTCAAAGATCTTGAAAAAGTTGAAACAGCCCGTGAGAAAAAGGTTCTTGAAAGAAAACTGGACCATTCAAGCGAGGAAATGGCACCTATATATGACGAGATCATCAGGCTCATATACAGAGAGGATATTCCAAAGCGATGAAAGATCCAATTCTGAACCTGCTCGGCCTGATCACTAAAGCCGGCAAACTCGTAAACGGTGAAGAACGCACTGTTGAAGCAATCAGGAACAAAAATGCCAAAGTCGTTTTCATCGCAGAAGACGCAGGAGCATCAACATTCAAAAAAGTGACTGATAAAGCTGCGTATTATGAAGTTTATTTAATAAAAAAATATAATAAAAGAGAACTGAGCCTGGCTACAGGAAGTGAAAACCGTGTAGTGCTGGCTGTCACAGATAAAGGTTTTGCCAATAAGTGCATCGACCTTTTTGAGAAAGGAAAGTGATTCAATGAGTAAAATCCGAATCCATGAATATGCCAAGAAAAATAATCTGACAAGTAAAGAAGTGATGGAATTCCTGCGTAAAGAAGGTATAGAGGTCAACAGCCATATGCGTTCTTTGGAAGACAATGAAATTCCTATGCTGGATAAGCACTTTAAAAAATCATCAGAAAATAAAAAAGCAGGCGCTGATAAAAAGCCCCAGCAAAATGCCCAGTCAGGCAGGAAACCTCAGAACAACAAACAGAAGAAAAATCAAAACAATAAAAATAATCAGCAGAAACAGAATCAGCAGAAGAACCAGCAGAAAGATTCAAAAAAGCAGGATTCGAAGGAACAACAGAAAGCTGCATCAGAACAAAAAGTGTTCACTTATGAAGAAGGCATAACAGTGGGCGAACTTGCAGAGAAAATCGGCGCGGATGCATCGACTGTAATCAAAGACCTTTTCATGCTGGGCATCGTTGCCAACATCAACCAGTCACTCGAGAAAGAATCTGTGGAAATCATTGCAGACAACTACGGCTTCACCGCCGAAGAGGAAGTCAATGAAGATGCGGCCGACCTCGAGAATTACTTTGAGCTGGACGAAGGTTCACTGACTGAGGAAAGACCGAGTGTCGTTACAATCATGGGGCACGTCGACCATGGTAAGACAACGCTTCTTGATTCAATCCGTGAAACGAAAGTGACTGCCGGCGAAGCGGGCGGGATCACCCAGCATATCGGTGCATACCAGATTGAATCGAATGGCAAGAAGATTACCTTTCTGGATACTCCGGGACACGCAGCATTCACAACGATGCGCGCCCGCGGTGCACAGGTCACTGATATTACGGTATTGGTCGTTGCAGCAGATGACGGCGTTATGCCCCAGACGATTGAAGCGCTCAACCACGCCAAGGCGGCGGGCGTGCCGATCATTGTCGCGGTCAACAAAATCGATAAACCGACAGCGAATCCTGACCGTGTAATGACTGAGCTTGGTGAACACGGACTGTACCCGGAAGACTGGGGCGGCGATACAATTTTCGTTCCACTTTCCGCTCTCAGCGGAGACGGCATCGAGGACCTGCTTGAAATGATCGGTCTTGTCGGTGAAATGCAGGAGCTGAAAACTCACAGCGACCGTCCGGCAGTCGGTACAGTCATTGAAGCTGAACTGGATAAGTCAAGAGGACCGGCTGCATCACTTCTTGTACAGCATGGTACTCTGAATGTCGGCGACTCACTTGTTGTCGGCAACACATACGGTAAAGTGCGTGCGATGGTCAACGACCTCGGCATGAGAATCAAGAGTGCAGGACCGTCGACACCTGTTGAAATAACAGGGCTGAACGAAGTGCCTCTTGCAGGTGACCGTTTTGTAGTGTTTTCAGACGACAAGAAAGCACGTTCAATCGGTGAATCCAGACAGAGCGAACAAATCATCCGCGACCGTGAACAGACACAGAAGGTCAGCCTTGATAATCTGTTTGAACAGATGAAAGAAGGAGAAATGAAAGACCTCAACATCATCATCAAAGGTGATGTACAGGGTTCTGTCGAAGCACTGAGTGCATCACTTTTGAAAATCGATGTCGAAGGCGTCAATGTACGCATCATCCACACTGGTGTGGGTTCCATCAACGAATCCGACGTCACGCTTGCGAATGCTTCCAATGCGATCATCATCGGCTTCAACGTACGTCCGGATACAAATGCCAAAAAAGCGGCGGAGCAGGAAAAAATCGATATGAGACTGCACCGTGTCATCTATAAAGTGATCGAAGAAATCGAACACGCGATGAAAGGCATGCTCGACCCTGAATATGAAGAGCAGGTCATCGGAAACGTCGAAGTCAGACAAATCTATAAAGTATCCAAAATTGGTACGATTGCAGGTTCATACGTCACTGACGGCAAAATCACCCGTGATTCAGGTGTTAGAATCATCAGAGAGGGTATAGTGATTTATGAAGGTGAACTGGATACGCTGAAAAGATATCAGGATGATGCCAAAGAAGTGGCCGCAGGCTACGAGTGCGGCATCACCATTAAAAACTTCAACGATATCAAAGAGGGCGACCAGATTGAACCTTATATCATGGTAGAGATTGAAAGGTGATCATATGTCTAACAGAAACGAAAGAGTTGCTGAAGAAGTAAAAAAAGTGGTCAGTGAAGCTTTGAGAACCACAGTGGACGACAGTGATATCGGCATGGTGACTGTGACAGAAGTCGAAGTGACCAAAGAACTTGAAACTGCAACGATCTACTACACTTCATTAAACGACAACAAAGAGCAGGTGGCAGAAGGGCTGAACCGGGCAAAAGGCCTGTTACGCTCTGAAGTGGCGAAGGAAATCCGCTTGAGAAAAGCACCGGAACTTGAATTCAAATATGACAGTTCCATTGAATACGGCAATAAGATCGAGTCACTGCTCAACGAAATTAAAGATAAATAAAAATAATGGCAAACCGGCAAGGTTTGCCATTTTACTTATTACAGGTGATAAAATGTATAATGGTGTATTTCCCATATTCAAGGAAAAAGGGCTTACGAGCCACGATGTCGTCTATAAGATGCGTAAAATATTACATATGAAAAAAGTGGGGCATACGGGCACGCTTGATCCGGAAGTCACAGGCGTACTGCCGATTGTCGTCGGCGAGGCGACAAAGCTTACCGAGTACATGCAGATGAAGGATAAATCGTACAGTGCGGAAGTGACGCTCGGCATCGCCACAGACACTGAAGATGCACACGGTGAAGTCACGGACACGAGGAAGATCGAGCCTCTGTCCGATGAAGCGGTGGATCAGGCGGTCCGGTCCTTGATTGGAGAGTATCATCAGCAGGTGCCGCTGTATTCTTCTGTCAAAGTGGACGGCAGAAAACTTTACGAGTATGCAAGACGCGGTGAACCGGTTGAACGTCCTGTCAAAACGGTGTACATCAGAGAAGTTGAAAGGACCGGCGAAATCGTATCCGATGGTTCCACCGTCAAGTTCAACATTGATGTCACATGTTCGAAAGGGACTTATATCCGGACACTCGCCGTCGATATCGGACGTGCGCTCGGTGTGCCTGCACACATGTCCGGGCTCATCAGAACTGCTTCATGCGGCTTCAATATCGATGATACGGTCACACTCGACGATCTCAGGGAGCTTGAAGATGAGAAAAAGAAAGATTGTCTGCAGCCGGTCAAAGATATCATCAGCGAAGAAAATCTACTTGAAATTGATGATGAAAATCTGCTTTTTAAAGTACAGCATGGGCAGAAGCTGATGAAATCTGATATTATGGAAATGGTCAGCCAAAAAGATAAATATATCGTATTCTTGAAACATGGCAAACCTATTGGAATGTATCATCAGCATCCACAGAAGGAAGATGAGTTAAAACCTTATAAGATGTTCAACAGACTATAGTTAAGAGGCGATTATAATGGATATTATTCAACTGAATTATACAGATGACGCCGGTCTCGAAAGCCTGGAGAAAAGTGCGACGGCGATCGGTTTTTTTGACGGACTTCACCGGGGGCATTTAAAAGTGATC
Organism: Lacicoccus qingdaonensis; assembly: GCF_900101075.1. GTDB lineage: Bacteria > Bacillota > Bacilli > Staphylococcales > Salinicoccaceae > Lacicoccus > Lacicoccus qingdaonensis. The sequence goes on from NZ_FNFY01000001.1 coordinate 183,535, forward strand.
AACAAAATGGCCAAAATTGCTGAAGAAAAGAATTTGAAAAAAGGCATTATGACATTTGATCCCCACCCGTCGGTAGTGCTGAATCCGAAATTTCAAAGGACGACTTATCTGACACCGCTGGAAATCAAACTTGAAATGTTCGAATCCATGGGCATAGACTATGTATTCATCATCAACTTCTCGAGCAAGCTTGCAAAACTAGAGCCGGATGACTTCGTCAAAAAGTATATTATTGGCGCGAATGTGAGTGAGCTGATCTCGGGCTTTGATTATACTTATGGTGCAAGGGGCAGCGGCAACACGACGAATTTAACGAGATACACAGAATTCAACACGACCATTGTAGGAAAGTATGCCTTCACCGATGAAAAAATATCGACGACTCAGATCCGTACGAATCTCGCGGGCGGGCAGCTTGAAGATGCGAATAAACTGATTGGCAGAACGTATACGATTTCAGGCGTTGTGGTGCAGGGTGAGAAAAGAGGCCGGACAATCGGCTTCCCGACAGCGAACATTGAAGCTGATTTCAGATATTTCCTCCCTAAAAACGGAGTTTATTCCGTCACTTTGAAAGTACACTCGACTGAGGAGATCCATAAAGGGGTCGGCAATATCGGTGTGAAACCGACTTTCCATGATGATATAACGAAACCGATCATCGAAGTGCATCTCTTTGATTTCAATGAGAGCATATACGGTGAATCGGTGACGATCTACTTCCATCATTACATCAGGGGCGAAGTTAAATTCGACGGTGTGGATGAACTTGTCGAGCAGATGGAAATCGACCGTGAAGATGCGATAAAACTACTTGAAGATGTAGACTGAGATGTGTATAATGGTCTGAGTACCTTATCTTGGCTTTCAGACACTCCAACTGCTGCTCGGATACAGGTGAATAATGATAAAGGAGGCGTTTCTTAATGGCTATTTCACAAGAACGCAAAAATGAACTGATTCAGGAGTACCGTGTACACGAAACGGATACAGGTTCTCCGGAAGTACAGATTGCTGTACTGACAGATGAGATCAACTCATTGAACGAGCATTTGAAAATGCACAAGAAAGATCACCACTCAAGACGTGGTCTTTTGAAGATGGTCGGTCGTCGTAAACACTTACTGACTTACCTTCGTGAAAAAGATGTTCATAGATACCGTGAATTAATCGGAAAGCTTGGCTTGCGCCGTTAATCACATGTGGCATATCCTTTTGGGATATGCCCTTTTTTTATATATATTTTAAAGTAAAAGTGATATGATTATTAATAAGTAGTCATACTAAGGAGAGAATATTGAACATGACAGGATCAGAAAAAAAGATATATAAAACAACAATGGGTAAACATGATTTAATAGTTGAATATGGTGAAATGGCAAAGCAGGCGAGCGGCTCGGTACTCATCAGATACGGCGATACGGTGGTGCTTTCGACTGCAACGGCGTCAAAAGGCCCTAAAGACATCGGTTTTTTCCCGCTGACGGTGGCATACGAAGAAAAATTATATGCGGCAGGGAAGATTCCGGGCGGTTTCAATAAGCGTGAAGGCAGACCGAGCGAAGAGGCAACATTGACAAGCCGTCTGATCGATCGTCCGATCCGTCCCCTGTTCCCTGAAGGGTATAGAAGAGATGTGCAGGTCATTTCCATGGTGCTGTCCGTAGATCCGGACGCTTCACCGCAGATGGCAGCCATGCTCGGATCATCACTTGCCCTCAGTGTAAGTGATATTCCGTTCGAAGGACCGATCGCAGGCGCCACTGTGGGGCTGGTGGACGGCAAGTTCATCATCAACCCGACAGCCGAAGAAATGGAAAATTCGGATCTTGATCTGCAGGTGGCAGGTACTAAAGATGCTGTCAACATGGTTGAGTCCAGTGCAAAAGAAGTGACTGAAGATGTCATGTTGGAAGCGATCCTGTTCGGTCATGAAGAGATTCGGAAACTGGTCACTTTCCAAGAGGAAATCGTTGCAGAAATCCAGCCTGAAAAGCACGGTGCGGATACAGAAGAGGAAATCGAAGGCCTGAGAAGCGACATAGAAGAAAAAGTGAAGACACATGGTTTATACGATGCAATTCAGGAAGTCGACAAACAGACGCGTGAAGAAGGCATCACAAATGCAAAAGACAGCATACTCGAAACTTTCGACGAAGAAAGTGAAGACTATGAGGAAACGGTCAAAGAAGCGGGCAATATTGTCGATGAACTTTTGAAAGCGGAAGTACGACGTCTCATTACCGAGGAAAAAATCCGCCCTGACGGCCGTAACCCTGATGAGATCAGACCTCTTGATTCGCAGGTCGGCTTTCTTCCGAGAGCGCACGGTTCCGGCCTGTTTACACGCGGCCAGACACAGGCGATGACAGTGGCGACCCTCGGCGGTCTGGGTGAGTATCAGATTATTGACGGCCTTGGAGCCGAAGAGCAGAAACGTTTCATGCACCAGTATAACTTCCCGCATTTCTCAGTGGGTGAAACAGGACCGATCCGCGGACCGGGACGCCGTGAAATCGGACATGGTGCACTGGGGGAACGTGCACTTCTCCAGGTGATACCGAGTGCCGAGGAATTTCCTTACACAATCCGTGTCGTCTCCGAAGTTCTTGAATCGAACGGTTCATCCTCACAGGCATCGATCTGTGCATCCACACTTGCATTGATGGACGCAGGTGTGCCAATCAAGGCACCTGTTGCCGGCATTGCGATGGGTCTGGTCAAAAAAGGCGAGAACTATACGATCCTTTCCGATATTCAAGGTATGGAAGATGCTCTTGGGGATATGGACTTTAAAGTTGCAGGGTCTGAAAAAGGCATCACTGCAATCCAGATGGATATCAAGATTGACGGTCTCGGCGAAAGCATTTTGAAAGAAGCGCTTGAGCAGGCGAGACTCGGGAGACTTGCAATACTCGACAACCTGATTGCAACAATCAGCGAGCCGAGAGAAACACTTTCCCGTTACGCGCCGAAAGTGGAAGTCATGAAGATCAACCCGGATAAGATCCGTGATGTCATTGGACCAGGCGGTAAAAAGATCAATGAAATCATCGATGAAACAGGCGCCAAACTGGATATTGAACAGGACGGTACGGTATTCATCGGGCACAGCGATCCTGAAATGATCGAGAGAGCGAGAAAAATCATTGAAGACCTGACACGTGTTGCAGAAGTCGGACAGGTGTATATGGGTGAAGTTAAACGCATTGAGAAATTCGGTGCTTTCGTGCAGATATTCCCGGGCAAAGATGCTCTTGTGCATATTTCAAACATGGATACGAAACATATCAAAAATGTTGAAGAGGTTGCAAAAATCGGCGACCAGTTCCTTGTCAAAGTAATCAATATCGATAATCAGGGACGCGTAAATGCTTCCAGGAAAGCGATGATGGAAGATAAGAAACAGGAGGATAAATAATGATTTTTGATACATTAATTTTGAATGACAGAAAGTTTAATGTTGAAGGCCAGCTTAGAATCAAGGAAAATCATGAAGTGAAAATCATTTTTGAAGATTTGGATTTAGGAACATATTTGAAAGAGCTGCCTGCAGATGACAGAAATATCGATTATTTGGAGCTCCGTAATGTTCACGAGACAAGATATGATACAAAGAGCGTGGAGCTCACTCACATTACGATTGACGGCAAGCATTATCATGCCACTTTCAAGTGATATTAGGAGGTAAAGTTTTGAATTCAGCAAAAAAAGACACAGGAAATATCAAAATCATTCCACTCGGCGGCGTTGGTGAGATTGCCAAAAACATGTATGTCGTCGAAGTGGATGACGAAATGTTTATTTTGGATGCAGGACTGATGTTTCCGGAAGATGAAATGTTGGGTGTCGATATCGTCATCCCCGATATTTCCTATATAAAAGAAAACAAAAACAAATTAAAAGGGATATTTTTAAGCCATGGGCATGAAGATGCCATCGGTGCGATTCCCTACATTGTCGGAGAATTGAACGTGCCGATCTACGGTTCTAAATTAACATTGGCACTCGTCAAGGACCGCCTTAAGCAAAAAGGCGTCAACAAGAAAGTTAAATTTTATAAGGTGAACAGCAAGTCAAAAATGAAATTTAAAAATGTTGCGATGAACTTCTATGAAGTGAGTCACAGCATTCCGGATGCATATGGTGTGAGCCTTGAAACAAAATATGGCTCCATCGTCTATACCGGAGAATTCAAATTTGACCAGAGCCTGACAGGGGACTACCGCTATAATATGGCGAAAATGTATGAGATAGCAGGAGAGAATGGTGTACTGGCACTGATCAGTGACTCCACCGAAGCAGAGAAGCCGGGTTATAACACTGCGGAGAATGTAGTGGAGGACCAGATATTGGACGGTTTCTATAAGGCGAACGGACGGATCATCGTATCATGCTACGCTTCGAACTTTGTCAGAATACAGCAGGTGCTGAACAACGCTGTAAAGACAAAGCGTAAAGTTTCGTTTTTGGGCCGTACCCTTGAAAGTTCATTCAAAACGGCGAGAAACATGGGATATTTCGATATTCCCGACGGTCTGCTTGTGCCGATTCATGAAATAAAGGACTATCCTAAAAATGAAACGGTCATCATCGCGTCGGGTTCACAGGGTGAACCGATCGAGGCGCTCGGCCAGATGTCACGCGGGAGTCACGATGTGACAAACATCAAAGAGGGCGATACGGTCTTTATTCTCACAACACCGTCTTCAAATATGGAAGTCATTTTATACAGCACATTGAATGATCTGGTAAAAGCCGGCGCGAACGTAGTGACGCCTTCACAGAACACTCACGCTTCAGGCCATGGTCTGAGCGAAGAATTGAAAATGATGCTGAATGTCATGAAGCCGAAGTACTTCATACCTGTGCAGGGCGAGTTTAAAATGCAGATTGCGCACGCTAAACTGGCAGCTGAAACAGGCGTCGCTCCTGAAAACATCTTTTTGCTTGAAAAGGGAGATGTCGCTTCATATGACGGCGACACGATGATCAGTGCAGAAAAGGTGACGGCAGGTAATACGCTGATCGACGGCAGCGGTGTCGGCGACGTCGGCAACATCGTACTGAGGGACAGACGTCTTTTAAGCGAGGACGGCATATTCATCGCAGTGATCACCATCGATCCTGCCAAGCGTACGATTGTGGCAGGGCCGGAACTCCAGTCACGCGGTTTCGTCTATGTCAAGAAGAGCGAAGATCTGCTGAATGAAGCGGAGAGCAGAGTGACTGACATCGTCAACGATGCACTTATGGAAAAGAAGCTCGACTGGAGCACAATCAAGCAGAGCATCAGGGATGATCTGGGCAAGTATCTGTATGACAGTACTAAACGCCGCCCGATGATCATACCAATCATATCTGAAATATAAACTATGGTGAGACTGCCGTTTTGGCAGTCTCATTATCAATCGAAAGAGGAGTTTTTATGACTTCAAAGCGTAAAAAAAGTACAACTAATAGAAAGAAACAAAAACAAAATAACAAGACTTATTACTCACTATTAACGTTTGCGTTCATAGTGATAATAATCATTGCAGTTTTACGACTCGGTGTAGTTGGTGCTTTTTTAGATGCTGGTGTTGCATATATTTTGGGAACGAGTCGTTATTTTACATATATCATTGCGATTTTAGCCGGTATTTATATGATCAGGGAGCAGAAAGTTCCACTGACCAGAAGGATGTCCGGTTATCTGCTGTTCCAATTCGGGCTGTTGTTTTTACTGCATTCTATCTTATTCTTATCCAATCAGCCGAGAACAGAAAGCTACTTTACTTTCACTGAGATCTTTTCGATCATCCGTGAACCGGGCAGTTCGGAATTTTTCGGCGGCGGTGTATTCGGACAGCTGCTGTTTGCATTTTCCTCCACGGGCATTTCACTGATCGGTACATTGCTTCTCAGCATGATATTCATATACTTCAGCATTTTGATGATCACTCATAAAAACATCGCTGACTCAATGACTGCACATACGAATAAGGTCGTTGAAGCCGTCAGAACGATTGCCCTTGGAATCGCCGGCATGTTCGTATGGCTTTATAAAAGTATTGCAGGCGGCATCGGCAGCCTGAACGACAACAGAAAGAAAGCAGCTGCTGAAGACAGCATTGAAGAGAAACCGGCCAAAAAGAAAAAGCAGGCCGAATCTAATAAAAAACCAGAGCACGATCGAATGGCCGATGAACCTGCTTACGCTGAACCGAAACAATTGGATGATTTCTCCCATGACGAAACGATCATCGAAGATATGTACAGCTATGAGCGTGAAGATGAGGCGGAAAATGAGCAGGCCAACGAGAAAGCTTTAGAAGAGCTTTCAGGCAGTATTGCTGAAAATGAGCATATCAATGAAGAACCGGCTCATGCAGATGAACCGGTCATGCCGGCACCGGACGGGGAAAGCGCTCTTGAAATCGCCGAAGCGGAGGAAGAACCGCAGCAGATCGAATACGAGAGCGAAGACTTCACAGATACGGTTGCCCCGTCTGAAGCTTCAAGCGACAGTGAAGTTGAAGAATTCGACGATGATGAGCTGAGACAGCTGAAACAGTATGAGCTGCCGTCCATCAGCATTCTGGATGATGTGGAAGTTTCAGAGAAAATGGACAACAAGGAAGTTTTAAAGCAGGGTAAAATATTAGAGGAAACACTGTTGAACTTCGGCGTCAATGCGAAAGTGTCGAAAATCAGGATCGGACCGGCGGTCACACAATTTGAAGTGCAGCCGGACATCGGCGTCAAGGTGAGCAAAATCATCAACCTTCAAAATGATATCGCCTTAAGCCTTGCAGCCAAAGATATTCGTATTGAGGCTCCGATTCCCGGTAAATCGGCTGTCGGCATCGAAGTGCCGAATTCGGTTGTCAGCATGGTGACCGTCCGGGAAGTACTGAAGCGGAAATCATCCGACAATCCGCTTGAAGTGGTGCTCGGAAAAGATATATCCGGTGCGCCGATCCTTGCTGAACTGAACAAGATGCCCCACCTGCTCGTTGCAGGAGCGACCGGCAGTGGTAAGTCAGTCTGTATCAACGGTATCATAGTCAGTCTACTGATGAACGCCAAACCGCACGAAGTCAAACTGATGATGATCGACCCCAAAATGGTCGAGCTGAATGTCTATAACGGCATCCCTCATCTGTTGTCACCGGTCGTGACAAATCCGCAGAAGGCGAGTGACGCGTTGAACCGGATCGTATCAGAGATGGAACGCCGCTACGATCTGTTCTCACATTCACATACTAGAAATATAGAAGCCTATAACCAGTATTTGGAACGTGAAAGCGACAATCCGGAGAAAGTTCAGAAGCTGCCTTATATCGTCGTCATCATAGATGAACTGGCAGACTTGATGATGGTGGCTTCAAAGGATGTCGAAGCGAGCATCACAAGAATTGCACAGATGGCAAGGGCGGCGGGCATCCATCTGATCATCGCCACCCAGAGACCATCGGTGAATGTCATCACAGGTATCATCAAGGCGAACATTCCTTCAAGAATTGCATTCAGTGTCAGTTCACAGATCGACTCGAGAACGATCATCGATTCCCAGGGCGCCGAGAAACTGCTCGGCAGGGGAGATATGCTGTTCCTACCTTCAGGAAGATCCAAGCCGCTCCGTGTACAGGGTGCCTTCCTTTCCGACAATGAAGTTCAGGATGTGGTTGATTTCATCACAAGCCAGATGAAAGCGAACTACGAAAAATCAATCATGAACAAAGAACCTCAAAAAGAAGAAGTCGAATCTGAAGATGACTTATATCCAGATGCAAAATGGTTTGTCATCGAAGAACAGCGTGCGAGCGCATCTCTTCTGCAGAGGCAGTTCCGTATCGGCTATAACCGCGCTGCACGTCTTGTGGATGATCTTGAGGCGAACGGCGTCATCGGTCCTGCAAGCGGCAGTAAGCCGAGAAGTGTATTAGTCGAAAACGATGAGTAAGGAGTAAATTATGTATAATGTTCAATCAAAAACGATAGACAATATTCCGACGGTCTTTATTCATACAGAGAAATTCAAGACGATCAATGTCAAAGTCCAGTTCAGAAGCAGGCTGGAAAGGGATCGGGTGTCGAAAAGGTATCTGCTCAGCCGGATGATGGTGAAGAAAACCGGTTCATTTGATACTGAAAGTGAATTTTTGAAATATCTGGCGCATCATTACGGGGCGCATCTCACTTCAGCGGTCACGAAAAAAGGGAGGGACCACCTTGTCTCTTTCAACCTCGAATTCATCAATTCCAGGTTTGTCAAAGAAGATTTGAACCTTCTTGAAAAAATGACCGAAGTGCTGAAGGATGTGTTGAAGACACCGTTTGATTACGGTGTCGAAGACGCTCAATTTTTCGAAAGGGAAAAACGTCTGTACATCAACAGATTGAAAGGCCTTAAAGATAATAAAGCCCAAAAGAGCTTTGAAAATCTGCTGAATGTCATGTTCGAAGATGAGCCGTATAAATATTTATCCCACGGCGTCCTTGAAGATATCGAAAAAATCACTTTGGAAGATATAAAAGATGAGCATGAGGAAATGATGAAAAATGACGAAGCGGTCATCCTCATTGCAGGGCATCTGGATGAAGTGACGGGTGTCAGTCTGAAAGGTCTGATCGCCCGCGATGAAACAATCCGTCTGCCATATGAAGGTTACAGCTTCAAAGAAGTGACAGAGAAAGAACAGACCGACCATGAAAGCGTCGAACAGGCGAAGCTCAACATCGGGTTCAGGGTTAACGTGGATTCAACCGAGGAAAGAATGGCGCTGAATGTCGCCAACCAGATGTTCGGCGGCAGTGCGACGAGCTATTTATTTAAAAATATCCGTGAAAAAGAGAGCCTCGCCTATCAGATCCACTCCCAGACGGATATCAAAAATGGTTTTCTCTTTGTGCTGGCGGGGATTTCCCCCGACCAGGTCGAAAAGGCGAAAAGTGCGGTCTTTCATGAGCTTGAGAGAATCAAGGATGGGGACTTCACAGATGAATTTCTCAGTGAAACGAAGCATCTGATGCAGGTGAACAGAAATGAAATCGTCGATAAGCCGAAAGGGCTCATTGCGCTTGTCTACAACCAGTACCTGAGCGACAGCACCGACGGTGACTGGGAAAAATTATTGAACAAAGTCGATCATGAGCTGATCGTTAAAGTTGCCAATCAAATTCATCTGGATACGGTATATACATTAACAGGGAAGTGAATGAATGAGACACATAGAATATAAAGAGATAGATGAAAATGTCTACCAGGAGACTTTGGATAACGGTCTTGAAGTATTCATCATTCAAAAGTCGGGATACAACAAGAAGTTTGTGACCTATACTACAAAATACGGTTCAATCGATAATCATTTCAAAGTCAACGGCAAAGAACATCAGGTGCCGGACGGCATCGCACATTTTCTGGAACATAAAATGTTTGAAAAGGAGGACGGGGACGTCTTTGATCTGTTTGCAAAAGGCGGCGCGAACGCCAACGCATTCACTTCATATGACAGAACGTCATATCTGTTCAGCACGACGGAAGATTTTTATAAAAACCTGACGCTGTTGATGGATATGGTGGAGAAGCCATACTTTACAGAAGAAACTGTGGAAAGGGAAATCGGCATCATCAATGAAGAAATCAAGATGTATCAGGACAATCCGGGATACAGACTGTATTTTGATACAATCGGCCAGATGTATGACAAGCTGCCTGTAAAGATAGATATCGCAGGCACACTGCCGTCGATAAGTGAGATTACAAAAGATCACTTATACTTATGCCACGATACATTTTACCATCCGTCCAACATGGTCCTCATAATGGTCGGTGATTTCGACATCGATGAAGCGATGGATTTCGTCAAGGACCATCAGGACGCACGCGGCAATATAAAACCGCTGGATGTAAAAAGGCTGCTGCCTTATGAACAGCGCGATGTAGTGAAACCGAAGCACAATCTGTACCTTGATGTAGCAGAAACAAAAGTGATGCTCGGTTTTAAAAATGAAAAGATAGATTCCGATAAGGAACGTCTGACAAGGGATCTTGCGATGATGTTCGGTCTCGACATGGTCTTCGGCGAACAGTCCGACTACTATTATGAGATGCTGGAACAGGGCATCATCGATGATTCGTTCAATTTTGCGCATAATGAAGAAAAAGATTTTGCACATATATTGATGACCACCCAGACCGATGATCCGGAAAAATTCACACATACGATACTGGAAATCATAGAAGATATTAAAAATAAAGATATTTTCGAAGAAGATAAACTGATCAATCAGAAGCGTGAAGTCCTCGGGGATTATCTGTCCAGTCTGAACTCGCCGGAGTATATAGCAAATCAATACACGAAATATCATCTGGACGGCTATGATCTGTATCAGCTGCCGGAGATCATCGAAATGATTACTGTGGATGATATTAAAAATTATATATTCGATGCGCTTGATCCTGAATATATGGTCGAATGTGTGCTGCAGCCCGAAGATGAAAAAGTGAGTGCTGATGACTGATAAAACTTATCTGATAGTAGGTGCCTCAGGAGATATCGGGAAGGCGGTCCACCGTGACCTGCAAGATGAAAATATTATTTCCATATCAAAAATCCGCCCGCCTGAATATAAAAGTGAACACCACTTTCTGGATCTTTCCGGGCAGATCAGTGAAGAGGACGTCCGTGAAATTACAGACCACATTGATGTGATCGACGGGCTGATATGGTCTCCGGGTGCTGAACTGTTCGGAATGTTTCAGGATACGGATTTAAAGGCAATGGATGAACAATACAACATTTCGATCCGTTCGCTCATTATTTTTATAAAAGTGATCCTGCCAAAACTAAAATTGAGTAAAAGTGGTAGAATAATAGTGATCAGTTCTGTATGGGGAACTGTGGGCGCGAGTTTTGAAAGTATCTATGCGACGATGAAAGGTGCACAGAACACTCTGGTCAAGTCTCTTGCAAAAGAACTGGCCGCGACGGATATCACTGTCAATGCCGTCGCACCCGGCGTCGTCAGCGGCAGCATGACAAGTGCGCTTTCTGACGAAGATCTTGAAGCTGTGCTCGGTGAGCTGCCCCAGCAGAGGCTGGTCGAACCTTCAGAAGTCAGCAGCTCGGTCTGTTTCATATTGAATGACAGCTCAAAAAGCATCAATGGTGAAATACTGAATATAAACGGAGGATGGTACACATGAATGAACCAAAAGATATGTATCCTGAAACTGATTTGGACCAGTACCCGGAACGTAATATAGAGCAGTATTTGGAGTATGAAAACGTCATCAACAGACCAGGTCTGCTGGGAGATATATCATCGCTGCTCGGCAACCTCGGCATCAGTATCAATACCATCAACGGGGTGGAAAAAACACGGCGGGGCCTCATTGTCCGTACAGATAATGTCGATAAGCTCAGACGTTTTGTATACATCAGCCAATATGTGGATGACATCAAAATCAGCAAAGTGCGTAAACCGGAGGTCAGAGACCGTCTTGCAGTCAGACACGGACGGTTCATCAAGAGAGATGAAGATAAGAAAACTTACAGATTCACCCGTGATGAAATAGGTATACTCGTCGATTTCCTCGGGGAACTATTTCTGGAAAAAGGCCACCGTCTGATCGGTATACGCGGGATGCCGCGCGTGGGCAAAACAGAATCGATTGTCGCTGCGAGCGTCACCGCAAAGAAAAAATGGCTGTTCCTGTCGAGTACACTGATCAAGCAGACGGAACGTAAAAGCCTTCTGAAAGGTGAATATCATGACGGAAACGTCTATATCATCGACGGAGCGGTCACTGCAAATTCAACGAACAGGGAGCATAAAAACCTGATCAGGGAGCTGATGAGCTTCCCTGCCGTTAAAGTTGTCGAACACCCGGATCTGTTCAATGATGATATGAAATATACGATGGACGACTTCGACTACATCATTGAACTGAGAGAGCATGAAGATCAGAAGATCACATACGAAAAACATAAGAAGAAACACTGGTTCGAAAATGAGGACATGGACTTCTTCAATGGGTTTTAGGAGGCATTATGAAACTAGGAGCGTATTTAAGAGATAAACGTGAAAAAGCCGGCGTTACCTTAAAAGAGATGCAGGAAAAATCAGGCATTAGAAAAAGTATAATAAGAACAATTGAGAAGGGTGATTTCAGCAAATTGCCCGAGCCAAATCATGTATACTTTTTAATTGAAAAATACGCTAAAGTCATGGGACTCGATGCCGATTACTTGTTTTCAAGATTCTCTGATGACCTTCCTGAAGAGAATGAACAGTCAAAGAAACGCCAGCAGTCTCAAAATGAAGATTTTAAATATTTAAGAAAAGTATTGGTCGGCTTCGGCACAATGATCGGCATTTTGTTTGTTCTGTGGCTGATTCTGCTGCAGGTCGGTTCTGAAACGGATATGTTCGAATCGACACCGATCTATGAATCTACAGCTTTTGATATCGAATCATACTCTGCAGAAGAAGAAACTTCTGATTCCGGGGAAGAGACCGATAAACAGGCAGAAGAGGAAGAAGAATCGGAGGAAGAGGAATCTGAATCTGAATCAGAATCCACAGCCGATATCAGTTATGTCGGCATGAATAATAACACTTTATTTTATGATGTATCTGTGAACGGTGATTTTGAAGTGACCCTTTCGGGAGCAAATTCATGGGTCAGTCTGTCTGACGATGCAGGAAACACTTACGCATATGAAGAGCTTTCAGAAGGCGAATTTAATATCGATGAAAATGCTTCGACCCTGTACCTGACAATCGGTAATGCGCCGGAACAGGAACTGACCGTCGGCGGAGAGACAGTGTCCAGCAGCGAATCGACAGATGCAATCACAGTGCATTATGAATTTAATATTGTAAGGGAGTGATAGTATGAATATACCTAATCAGCTCACAGTTTTCCGGGTGATTCTGATACCTGTTTTCATGGTATTTGCCCTGGCCGATTTCGGTTTTGGCGATATGGAATTTCTCGGCGGGGAAGTCATCAGGGTGGAACAGTTCATATCAGCGGTTATTTTTGTTGTTGCAACATTTACAGATTTTCTTGACGGCTACCTCGCCCGCAAATGGAATTTGATTACAAACATGGGTAAGTTCCTGGACCCACTTGCCGACAAATTGCTGGTCACCGCAGGTCTGATCGTTCTTGTGGAATGGCATACTATATCTTCCTGGATTGCAGTGGTCATCATCGCAAGGGAATTTGCGGTTACGGGGCTTAGACTGCTGCAGATCGAGCAGGGATTCGTCAGCGCTGCATCCAACCTCGGCAAAGTGAAGACGACATTTCAGATGCTCGCATTGATCTTCTTGCTGTTCGGAGATATATTCACCCAGTTCATACCATTTTCACTGGGTATGCTGCTGATGTATATTGCAGTATTTTTCACCGTCCTTTCCGGCATCGAATATTTCTATAAAGGAAGAGAAGTATTCAAGGCAAAACCCGAATAAAACGAAAACTGTATGCTTTAGCTTACAGAAACACGGTTTTGGGCGTATAAGGACGTCCGATCCATAGTTTGTGTACACCAAAATTTAATTTCTGCAGAATAAAAGCGAATATATGTTCGCTTTTTTGTTTTTTACATGATATAATATTTTCGAAGTAACATATGGAGGGATAACATGGACGAAAGACAAAAAGCATTAGATACTGTAATCAAAAATATGGAGAAATCTTTTGGTAAAGGTTCAGTCATGAAACTTGGCGATGATACCGGCAGAAACGTATCCACAGTTTCCAGCGGTTCAATCACATTGGACAAAGCACTGGGTGTCGGTGGTTATCCTAAGGGGAGAATCATCGAGATTTACGGTCCTGAATCCTCTGGTAAAACGACAGTCGCACTGCATGCCATCGCAGAAGTACAAAAGAGCGGAGGCATTGCGGCCTTCATAGACGCAGAGCATGCCCTGGATCCTGTTTATGCAAAAAACCTGGGTGTAGATACAGAAAACTTATATTTATCACAGCCTGATCACGGTGAACAGGGGCTTGAAATAGCGGAAGCATTCGTCCGGAGCGGCGCTGTGGATATTGTTGTCGTCGACTCCGTCGCGGCACTCACTCCGAAAGCCGAAATCGAAGGTGAAATGGGCGACAGCCATGTCGGCCTGCAGGCCCGTCTGATGTCACAGGCACTCCGCAAGCTTTCTTCTGCGATTGCAAAAAGTAATACAACAGCAATTTTCATCAACCAGATCCGTGAAAAGATCGGTGTGATGTTCGGCAACCCCGAAACGACACCAGGCGGACGGGCACTTAAGTTCTACAGTTCTGTCAGACTTGAAGTACGCCGCGCAGAGCAGCTGAAACTGGGTCAGGATATCGTCGGTAACAGAACGAAGATCAAGATTGTTAAAAATAAAGTGGCACCGCCGTTCAGAGTCGCGGAAGTGGATATGATGTACGGTAAAGGCATTTCCAAAACCGGTGAAGTCATCGATCTTGCTTCGGAAGCGGAAATAATTCAAAAGAGCGGTGCATGGTATTCGTATAACGGCGAACGTTTAGGCCAGGGTAAGGAAAATGTCAAGGAACATCTTTCTCAGAACCCTGAACTGTTTGAAGAAATCTCAGGAAAACTGAGGGATGAACTCGGTTTCGGCGACGGCGCCAAAGAAGATGTTCCTGAAGATTCAGCAGCGGATGAAAATTCACTTTTCCAGGATGAAGATCAGTAAACAGGGTATTATTAGCACCAGCTCATATAAATATGAAGCTGGTGCTTGATTTTATTCAGGTTTATATTTAGAATTGTTATATATAATATTTTAATAACTATATTATATATATTAGCTTGAGCCTTTTAAGGAGGTGTTTATTGTGGATTTGATAGACATTCTCTTAATCTTGTTCGGCATAATTCTAGGCGTTGTAATCGGATATTTTATAGTAAAATCAATTTTGACTAAGCAACAGCAGGAAGCGCGTTCGTCAGCTGAACATATAATCGGTGAAGCTGAAAAGGAAGCAAACAGTATCAAGAAAGAAAAGCTGTTGGAAGCAAAAGAAGAAAACCAAAATCTCAAAGATGCCATGGAACGTGAAGTTGACAATCAACGAAACGATCTCAGAGCATTTGAATCCAGACTGCTTCAACGTGAAGAGACACTTGACCGAAAAAGTGAAACTTTGGACAAGAAAGACGAAGCACTGGAGACAAAAGAGGCGAAAATTGAAGAAAAACAGCAATTGGTTGATGCCGAGGATGAAAAGATTAAAGAAATAATCAATCAACAAGAAACAGAACTATCCCGCATCTCCGGTTTAACACGTGTGGAAGCACGCGAAGAACTATTCTCTGAATTAGAGAAAGAACTGTCACATGATATGGCTGTTATGGTAAAAGAAAAAGAAAACCAGATGAAAATGGATGTAGACAAAAATGCGAAGGAACTGCTCGCATTGACAGCACAGAGATATGCTGCCGAGTATACTTCCGAGTCTACCGTCTCCGTTGTAAATTTACCAAGTGATGAAATGAAGGGACGTATAATAGGTCGTGAAGGACGTAATATACGCACACTTGAAACTCTTACAGGTGTAGATTTAATCATTGACGATACACCAGAAGCGGTGATTTTATCAGGTTTTGACCCAATACGTCGTGCAATTGCCAAAAACGCATTGGAGTCACTGGTGAAGGATGGACGCATCCACCCGGGAAGAATTGAAGAAATGGTGGACAAGGCAAAACGTAATATGGAATCAGAGATCCGTGATGCAGGTGAAGCTGCAGCATTTGAACTCGATATCCACAACCTGCATCCAGAATTCATCAAGCATCTTGGAAAGATGAAATATCGTTTGAGCTACGGGCAGAATGTATTGAAACATTCTGTTGAAGTCGGATATCTCTCAGGAATGCTTGCAAGTGAACTTGGAGAAGATGTTGCGGTTGCACGCCGCGCAGGTCTGTTACATGATATCGGTAAAGCCATCGACCATGAAATCGAAGGCAGCCACGTTGAAATAGGTGTGGAACTGGCGAAACGCTATAAGGAATCGGAAACTGTAATCAATGCGATTCATTCACACCACGGTGACGTCGAGCCGAACAATGTAATATCCATACTGGTTGCGGCAGCTGATGCACTCAGTGCTGCGAGACCGGGTGCACGTCGTGAAACACTGGAAAACTATGTGAAGCGTTTGGAACGTCTGGAAGAAATTGCAGATAACCATCCGGGTGTTGAAAAAACGTTTGCCATACAGGCAGGTCGTGAAATCAGGGTGATGGTTGCTCCTGACAGCATTGATGATCTGAATGCACATAGATTGGCCAGAGACATTAAGAAACAAGTAGAAGATGAACTGCAGTATCCAGGACACATTAAAGTGACAGTCGTCCGTGAGATGAGGGCAGTGGAATATGCCAAATAAAAATCCCCGAACTTTTGAGTTCGGGTTTTTTAATGTCTGACTTTCCGTTGCAGTCAGTGTACATTATATGAATTTTTAATGAAAATATCAGTATTGACTTTAAAATCGCCCTGAACCGGTATAAGTCCAGGGCGATTTCATGTATAATTACATATTGTTGTCTTCATTATCTTTCAGCATTTGCAGAATCTCAGAAGTCTCCTGAGTGTTGTGGCTGGTCGACAATCTTTCATATTTTTCTGCAAGTCGATATGCAGTCAAGTATAACTCCAGGCCTTCGATCGCTTTTTCATCAGCAGTCGATAAAGGATCGGAAGGGTTGGCATACAGGACGGATTGTGCAAATTGTTTCGGATCGATTGATAGTGACAAATGTTTCACTCCTAAATTTTTTATATTAAATCATACCCAGCCATTTATGCGGTAAACGCAAAATTCCATAAAATTAACACAGTAAGGGTGAAATTCATGCGTATCTTATTCATAGGTGACGTTGTCGGTAAAATCGGCAGAAGAATGGTGAGAGACCACCTATTAAAATTAAAAAAAGAACACGGAGCCCAGATTGCGATAGTGAATGGTGAAAATGCCGCTCACGGCAAAGGGATCACAGAAAAAATCTATAAAGAACTGCTGGGTTATGGGGCGGACTTTATTACACTCGGCAATCATGCATTTGCCAAAAGTGATGTTTACGAACTTTTGGACAGGGATATCAATATGATCAGACCTTTAAATTATCCGGGATCGGCACCCGGCCGCGGCCATAAAACCATCAACATCAACAATAAAAAGCTGCTCATCGTCAATCTGCAGGGCAGAAGTTTCATGCCGGCCATCGACTGCCCATTTAAAGCAGTGGATAAAGTCCTTGAGGAAAACGAGCATGACTATGCGTTTGTCGACTTTCACAGTGAAACGACGAGTGAGAGCCTTGCGATGGGATATTATCTGGACGGCAGGGTGGATGCAGTCGTCGGTACGCATACGCATGTTCAGACGAATGATGAACAAATTCTGCCGGGCAGAACAGCCTATATTACGGACGCCGGTATGACTGGTTTCAAGGAGGGCATACTCGGCATACGAAAAGAGGAAGTCATCGAGAGGTTTTTAAATCAGCTTCCTGTAAGACATGATGTTCCCGATGAAGGTAAAGGGATATTATCCGGGGTCATAATCGATACTGATTATAAAAAGATTGAAAAGATAAAAATAACTGAATGATAGGCTCGGACTCAAGTATGATTTTCTGCTGGATCGGGAGTATCATCATGCTTGAAGAACGTTTATCTGATATAGTTTTAATTGAATAAGGAGGCATTTATATGAAAGAACAGTTGTCCTGGAAAGTGGGCGGACAGCAGGGGGAAGGAATTGAGTCGACTGGTGAGATATTTTCCACCACACTTAACCGCCTGGGTTATCACCTGTACAGCTACCGTCACTTTTCCAGCCGTATAAAAGGCGGACATACAAACAACAATATACGGATTTCAGTGGATGAAGTCCGGTCGGTTGATGATAATATAGATATTCTTGTCGCTTTTGACCAGCAGACGATTGATGTGAACAGCCACGAACTTATTGAAGGCGGCATTATTTTGGCAGATGCCAAGTTCAAACCGACAGTGGATGAATCATTGAACGTTACTTTAGTCGTGATTCCATTTACGGAAATTGCCAAAGAGCAGGGCAGCCAGCTGATGAAAAACATGGTGGCGATCGGTGCAAGTGCAAGACTCATGAATCTGCCGATGGAACCATTCAAAGATATGATTCACACGATGTTCATAAGAAAAGGCGAGGAAATCGTCCAGAGCAACCATAATGCACTGCGTCTCGGTTTTGAAGCGATGGATGAAAAATATAATGAGCTGTCTATCAACGGTGGTTTCGACCTCGGTGAATCTGATGGAACGGAGAAACTCTATCTCATCGGCAACGATGCCATAGGATTCGGTGCAGTCAATGCCGGCGTGCGTTTTATGCCTGCCTATCCAATCACACCGGCAAGTGAAATCATGGAATACATGATCAAGCATCTGCCGAAGCTCGGCGGCACGGTCATCCAGACAGAAGACGAGATTGCAGCAGTGACGATGGCAATCGGTTCAAACTATGCTGGTGCGAGAAGTTTCACAGCATCGGCGGGACCGGGTCTGTCATTGATGATGGAATCGATCGGTCTGTCCGGCATGACGGAAACGCCGCTCGTCATCGTCAATACGATGAGAGGCGGTCCATCCACAGGCCTTCCGACCAAACAGGAACAGGCCGACCTCAATCAGATGATTTACGGCACACACGGAGATATTCCTAAAATTGTGCTCGCTCCGACAGATGTCGAGGATGCTTTTTATTCGACAATCGATGCATTCAACCTGGCTGAATATTACCAGGTGCCTGTAATTCTGTTATCGGATCTGCAGATGTCATTAGGCAAGCAGACGTCCGAACCGTTTAATCTGTCACGAGTCGAGATCAACCGCGGTAAGACGATACTTGAAGATATCGAACGGGAAGAAGACGATACAGAATACTTCGAGAGATACGGCGACAGCGAAGATGGCATTTCATCACGTCCGATTCCAGGTTTGAAAGGCGGTATACACCACGTCACAGGTGTCGAACACAGTCCGACAGGCACACCGAGTGAAACGGCGGACAATCGTCAGATCATGATGGAAAAAAGGATGCGCAAGCTGAATAACTTTGTAATGGAAGAGCCTTTCAAAGTGGACGGTGAAAAAGACAGCGACCTTCTTGTCATCAGTTTCCTGAGTGTCAACGGGGTCGCATCGGAAGCGATCGGCCGTTTCGACGAAGATATCGTCGGCAACATTACACACGTCCAGCTGAAGCAGCTGCACCCGTTCCCGGCGGAAGCTTTATATCCGTACCTTGAAGGTGCAAAGGACATACTCGTCATCGAACAGAACTACAGTGCACAGTTATTCAATATAGTGAAAATGAACTACCATATGCACAGCAAAATGAAGTCATTTACGAAATATAATGGAACGCCGTTTAAGCCGAATGAGATTGAAAAGTATATCAATTCGATTTTGAAAATAAAGGAAGTTTTATAAATGGCAACTTTTAAAGATTTCAGAAACAATATCAAACCCAACTGGTGTCCAGGCTGCGGCGACTTCAGTGTCCAGGCCGCAATCCAGAAAGCCTGTGCGGGCAATGGCCTTGAGCCGGATGAACTCGCTGTCATCACTGGTATCGGATGCAGCGGCCGTCTGAGCGGCTACATCAAGTCATATGGCTTCCACGCCACTCATGGACGCAGTCTGCCGGTGGCCCAGGGTGTTAAAATGGCGAATAAAGACCTCACGGTCATCGCTTCTGGCGGCGACGGCGACGGTTTCGCAATCGGTATGGGACACACGGTCCACGCCCTGAAGCGTAATATCGACATTACCTACATCGTCATGGACAACCAGATCTACGGTCTGACAAAAGGTCAGACGAGCCCTTCTTCTTCTAAAGGTTTCGTCACGAAGTCCACGCCGAAAGGTTCGATCGAACAGCCGATACAGCCGATCAAAACTGCACTCGCAAGCGGTGCGACATTCGTTGCCCAGAGTGTGAGTTCAGACATCAAGGAACTGACTTCAATCATCCAGCAGGCAATCGACCATAAAGGATTCAGCTTCGTCAACGTCTTCAGCCCTTGTGTCACTTACAACAAGGTGAACACTTACGACTGGTTCAAGGAAAACCTGATTTCGATCGCGGACCTTGAAGGCTATGATGTTCATAACGCGACAGGTGCAATGAACTCGATCATGGAAAACGACGGCCTGTTGAAAGGCATCATCTATCATAATCCGGATGCACCTTCATACGAAGAGCACATTGAAGGTTATGACGATCAGCCGCTCATCTCACGTGAAATGAGACTTGAAAGAGACACTTTCGATGATATGATGGCAGAATTCAAATAGAATAGTTGTTGATGTGCCCGGGACTTTCATGAGTGCCGGGTATTTTTTATGGAAATTTACAGATTTCAAATTTCTGAGGGCGGAAACCGGATAACTGTCGTGTTTTGAAACAGGAATTTTATTTTGGCTGTGAATCTTGTGCAGAAATTGAATTGCTGTGATATGACAACAATTCAAAGCCGGTTTATGCTGAAAATAAAAACCGGAGGCCAGTGATTTGAGAGAGAAAACAAGACGCCATCAACAGCTTGAGATTTTGAACCGGCGGTATCGGCTGTCGGCTTATGAAAGGGAAGAACTGCAGAAACTTGAAGCGGGGTATGAAGGTGAGATGATTTTTGACGGAATTGCGGATGAGTTCATTCAGGATACGAACATCGTGCATATGAAGGATTACAACTTTTACCCGGAAGAGATCGACCAGCGGTTCTTAACCCGGTCGAAAAAAGACATGTCACATGTTCAGATTGATAACCTGGTGATTGCGAAGGATTTTCTGTATACGTTTGAGATAAAAAACTACAGCTTCGACCTGAACTATATGGAGTCGAAGTGGTATTTTGATAATGGAAATGAGTTTGCCGATCCGCTCGTTCAGGTGGCGAAGCAGCGTAATATGATGAACAGGCTGATCGGCGGCTTTGGCCGGGAAGTACGCATGTTCAATGTGCTGGTCTTTATTAACGAAAACCAGACGATTTTCAATCTGCCCGCTTCGAATGAAATCATTGTCAGGAGCAATTTGAAAAAGAAACTGTCCAAATGCATGGTGAATAATCAATATGATCACAGTGAGCTGGTGAGGAATCTTGAGTCTAGGCGTGTGACTGATCTGAAGTACCAGGGAGATGCGCTTGTCGATTTCCACAGTCTGGGAAAAGGCGTGTTTTGTAAGGCGTGCGGTGAGCGGCTGATTCGGATGAACAGGAATTGGTTCAAATGTTCAAGTTGCAAGGAAGTCCTCCCAATTATTGAGGTAGCTCAGCGTGTGATTGACGAAATAAGTATACTGAATAAGTCTTGGCCATTGACGCCTACAACCATCCAAAGATTTTCAGACAATCAGGTCAGTGATTTTTTCATCAGAAAACATGTGCAAAGTAAATTATTGAAATTACAGGAAGAGGATTGAGGCTGGTGACGAGTAAGTCACTGTGAAATCCCGATATGCTCGGAATCGACAGTATAAAACGATTAAGTCCGTGTGAAATCCCGATATGCTCGGATTAGACAACGGAAACCGATTAAATCCGATTGAAATCCTGTTATGATCGGATTAGACAACGGAAACCGATTAAATCCGATTGAAATCCTGTTATGATCGGATTAGACAGCGGAAATCGATTAAGTCAGCATAAAATCCCGATATGCTGACTCTATCGCCCACCAACTGTCCCGCCCTCAAGCTCAAATGAATGACCCGCCACCATTATGATAGTAAAATCAAAAGCATACAGAAAAACAGGAGGTGCACCAGCCTATGCTTATAGCAATTGATCTGCAGAATGACATTTTCGACAAGAGGGGCAGCGGCTATGCCCAATGGACTCAGTACGTCAAGGACGGCATCGAAAGAAGGATTCAAATGGCCGTCGATGAAGACGAGCCGATAATATATACGCGTAATCTGTATCCCGGGTTCGAACATCAGAACCGTTCTACTGAAAGCATCCGTTTTGATGAGACCATCCACCCTCAATTCAGACAGCTTCTCGAAAATAATGGAGATGAGTACACCAAAACTTTTTACGGCATCCCCCCGGAAGAGGCGAAAAGTCTGCAGGAAACTTATCTGAACGATGTTGAAAGCGACCGGCCGATTGAATTCATCGGTGCGGAGACGAACATCTGCATACTCGCAAATATCATGGTCATCCAGAATATCTTCCCTCATGCTGATCTCATTTTGAATAAACGGCTTGTGGCCAGTACAAGTGATGATCTGCATGATAAGGCCCTGGAACTTTTATCCAATATGAATGTGATAATCACTGGATAGGCCGGCTGTTCATAAGCAGCCGGTTTTATTAATTTATAAAAATTTCACTACAAATTATCTCAAAATTGTGTCATAATATAAATAATACTTCGGTAATCGAAAGAAACGTGGTGTGTCATGTGTTAAAGATTTTTAAGAAATCCCTTAAATATAAGTGGTTTATGGCGATTGCGCTGTTATGTATGTTGACTGAACTCACGGTGGAGCTGCTGCAGCCATTTTTCATATCAAAAGTGATCGATGATGGTATTGTCATGGAGGAGCTCGATGTAGTCTGGCTGTATCTCGGTGTAATGCTCTCACTCAGTCTGGTGTCATTCATCGCCGGGATCATCAATTCCTATTTTGCGAGTTTCGTCGCGACGAATTTCAGCTATGATCTCAGACTGGCAATTTTTAAAAGAATACAGAATTTCACTTTGACGACACTGTCAAAATTTCCGACTTCGAGTCTGATTACACGTCTGACGCAGGACGTGCTGATGACTGAAATGCTGTTGTACATGTCGCTCAGAATCGTGCTCAGGGCACCGCTCCTTGTCATCGGTTCTCTCGTCATGTCATTCGTCGTCAATCCTACGCTCGGGTTTTATTTATCCGTATTGACACCGTTTCTGCTGATCTTTTTATACATAGCGGCAAAACACGGTGCGAAAATATTTTTACGGGTCCAGAAACGTCTGGATAAACTGAACCGTTTCATCCAGCAAAATCTGGAAGCTGTCCGCCTGATCAAGGCGAACGACCGTGCTTCATTTGAGAACAACAAGTTTTTCGAGGTGGCGGGCAAGCTTAAAAACGATACGGTCAGCGGCCTCAGACTGGTGGAGTCCATACTGCCTGTATTACTGATCATCATGAACACGAGCCTGTTGATTGTCATATGGGCATCATCGGATCTTCTGACTGCCGGCAATGTGCAGATCGGTGAAGTTGTGGCTGTCATCAACTATGGTCTCAGAATGCAGGGCGGATTCTCGATGTTTGCATTCATCATCATTGCATACTCACGTTCCAAAGCGAGCAGTGAGCGTATGAACGCGGTGCTTGATTTACCGATTACAGAAAATAATCATGAGACAATCAATCAGGAAGCGAAAGCAGGTTCTGTACGCTTCAGCAATGTATCGTTCAAATATCCGGGCTCGACCCGATATGTATTAAAAGATATTTCATTTGAAGTTGCTGAAAATGAAAATCTCGTCATCATGGGCGGTACCGGGTCCGGCAAGAGTACTCTGATCAGCCTGATTCCAAGAATGTATGATGTGGTCGAAGGGAATGTCTACGTCAATGACATCAATGTGCAGGACTGGAATGAAGAAGATCTCAGACAGACAATCGGCTATGTGCCGCAGTCAGCGATACTCTTTTCCGGTTCGATTTATGAAAATCTGCTGTGGGGCGACGACGAAGCGCTTCATTCCGATATCATCGCTTCGACAGAAAAAGCACAGATTCATGAAAACATCGAAGGGTTCGACCATCAGTATAAAACGATTGTCGGCCAGCGCGGTGTGACACTTTCCGGCGGACAGAAACAGAGATTGTCGATTGCGCGTGCACTTGTGCGTCGGCCGTCGATACTCATTTTGGATGACAGTACATCCGCACTCGACATCAAAACCGAGTCGGCTCTGTGGGAAGCCTTGAATGAAGAGAAGGCGACACGCATCGTCATCACACAAAAAATCGTCACTGCAGAAAGGGCGGACAGGGTCATTCTTTTGGATGACGGCAGAATCAGCGCAACCGGGACGCATTCGGAGCTGCTTGAAAAGTCTGAGCTGTACCGCCGTATCAACGCATCCCAAAATGAAGGGGGGCATATCGATGATTGATAAAATAAAAAGGCCGTTCGGCTATGAACCGATTTTAACGAAGGAAGATCTGAAGAGTAAAAAGAAAAAAGAGGACCAGCGTGCCAATGATTTCTGGGGGACACTTGTCCGCCTCTGGCAATTCATGAGAGGGGAGCGGCGTTTATTATACTTCATCATCTTCGTTGTGATGATAACAAGTCTATTGACCATCGCCGGTCCGTTCCTCGTCGGACAGACGGTGGACAACTATCTCGTCGTCCAGGAGTTCGACGGACTGATCGGGGTATTGGTGTTCATCTTCTTTGTATATCTGATGTCATCGGCTACTCAGTACCTGGCATCATTTTTGATGGTGGGGCTCGCACAGAGGACAATCTATAATTTGAGGGTCCGTTTATTTTCACATATGCAGGAGCTGTCGGTCCGATTTTTTGATAAAAGGCAGCACGGTGAACTGATGAGCCGTATGACGAATGATATTGAAACATTGTCACAGACGATGAACTCGTCATTCATCCAGTTTACAACGAGTATAGTCACGCTGATCGGTACAGTTTCGGTGATGTTATATTTAAGTCCGCTGCTGACACTGCTTACCATGACCATCATCCCGGTGCTCATCTTCGGTGTGGCATTCGTGACGAAAAGGACCGGTCCGCTTTATAAACAGAGACAAAGGCGGACCGGGGAGCTGAACGGCTACATTGAAGAAGTCGTCTCCGGCCAGGAAATCGTCAAAGTCTTCTCTCAGGAAGACAGGACGACTGATGATTTTGAGAAACGTGCAGGCAAACTGAAGCACGTGACGTTCTGGGCGTTGCTTTATGCAGGTTTCATCCCTAAAATAATGAACATGCTGAACAACATCAGCTTTGCGATCGTTGCCGGTGCCGGCGGTCTGATCGCACTTTACACTGACGGTCTTGTGACGATCGGTACGATTGTTATTTTCGCAGAATTTGCAAGGCAGTTTACGCGTCCGCTTGCGGATTTGTCCAACCAGTTCAACCAGGTGCTGTCCGCAATTGCGGGTGCTGAGCGCGTGTTCCAGATTATCGATACACAAGAGGAATCCGATGAGGGCACAATCGAAGATCAGACGATCGAAGGTAAAATCGATTTTAAAAATGTGTATTTTTCTTATGACATGGAACAGTTTGAACCGACTATACGGGATCTGTCATTTTCCATCGATGCCGGTGAGTCTGTCGCCCTGATCGGTGCGACGGGCGCCGGCAAGACGACGGTCATGCAGCTGCTCGCCCGTTTCTACGAAGTGGACAGCGGGGAAGTGCTGATCGACGGAACGAATCTGACGGATTACAAACGTCATAATGTCCGTTCGCAGACGGCATTTGTCCTGCAGGATCCGTACTTGTTCGAATCGACCATCAGGGAAAATATCCGCTACGGCAAACTGGATGCAACGGATGAGGAAGTGGTTGAAGCGGCGAAGCTCGCGAATGCGCATGACTTCATCGTTCAACTTGAAGACGGCTACGACACGGTGCTTGAACTGGATGAAGGGTTTATTTCACAGGGACAGAAGCAGTTGATTTCCATCGCCCGTGCACTCATTACAGATCCCGCCATCCTCCTTCTTGATGAAGCGACATCCAGTATCGACACGGTGACCGAGCTCAAAATCCAGGAAGCGCTCGAGCATCTGATGAAAGGGCGGACGAGCATCATAATCGCCCACCGTCTGAACACAATCAAGGCGGTGGACAGAATATTTGTATTGGAACAGGGACAGATGCTGGAATCCGGTTCGGAAAAACAGCTCCTTGAGAAAAAAGGCCGCTACTATGAGATGATAAATGCCAAATAACTTCACAAAATACATTAAGTGTACTATCATACTAATTAACTGAATAATAAACACATCCACTAGGGGTGCCCATTCCGGGCTGAGATTCACCCTTATACCTGATCTAGATCATGCTAGCGTAGGAAAGTGGCATATTTTACATATGCACACCGTACGTCTGCGGTGTGTTTTTTTATTTGGAAATATATTTTTAGGAGTTTTGTTATGGCACAAAGAAAAGGTTTGACATTGACGGATGTACTGATCACGGTCGTCATCGGTTTTGTATTCGCAGTGATCTACTCGCTGTGGGGTGCAGTGTATACGGTGCTCCAGCCGCTCGGACTGCATTTGAATGAACTTGTATACGGCATGTGGTTCATCGCCGCTGTCGTCGCGTATTTAATTTTGAGGAAGCCGGGTGTTGCACTGCTCGCCGAGTTTGCGGCAGGTGCCGGTGAAACGATTGTCACGCTGCAGTTCGATGTAATTTTAATCGTCTATGCGCTGCTTCAGGGTCTTGCATGTGAAATTATTTTCGCCGCATTCAAATATGAGAGCACGAAAATGATGACGGCAGTATACGCAGGTATCGCAGCGGCACTGATCACACTGCCGATCGACTGGTTTTACGGATATCTCGCTGAAGTGGCTGTGTGGAATATCGTATTGATGTTCTCGCTCAGAATCATCAGCGGCGCATTAATTGCGGGGGTTCTTGCACACTTGATCTACCAGGCATTGAAAGAGACCGGCGTACTGAAATTTGTCGGCAGGCGCAAATTAAGTCACGATGAAGGATTGTAAATGATTTGGCTATTGAAATAAAGAACCTCAGGCTGAAATTTCCTGAAACAGACAAAAGACAGTTCAGCAATCTGAATATAAAAATAAACACCGGAGAAAAGGTGCTGATGCTCGGACCGTCGGGTTCGGGAAAAAGTACACTGCTCAATCTGCTCGGCGGCAATATACCGAGAAGCATGGACATTCCTTTTAAGGCGGACGTCCTTGATGTCGACACCGGTGCCGCATATGTCTTCCAGGATCCGGATTCACAGTTTACGATGCCGACCGTCGTTGAAGAGCTCGCGTTCATTTTGGAAAACAGAAGTGTACCGCAGGGTGAGATGGACAAAAAAATCCAGGATGCGCTTTTAAAAGTGGGTTTGAACACGGATTTGAAGATGCCGATCAACAATTTGTCCGGCGGCATGAAGCAGCGTCTGGCGATCGCATCTGCACTGCTTCAGGGCAGCGGGACCTTACTGCTCGATGAACCGACAAGCATGCTTGACGCCGCATCGGTCGGCGGCCTGTGGCAGACGCTTCGAAATGTCTGGACGGACAAAACCGTCGTCATCGTTGAACACCGGGTAAATGAAATCTGGGACAAAGTCGACCGGGTCATTTTAATGAACGGCGATGGCGAGTTGATCATGGATGAAAGTCCCGAAGTCATTATGGAGCACCATATCGGGCTGCTGAACGAATACGGTGTATGGCACCCATACTCCTGGGACTACGCGCCAGTTTTCAACAAAGTAGAGCCGGGTGACGAAACGCTTATAGAAATAAATGACATGACGCTCGAAAGAGGGAAAGAGACGCTTTTGAACATTGACAATTTAATAATTAAAAGAGGTGAATGGCTGACAATTGAAGGACAAAACGGCACCGGAAAGACAAGTCTGATGCTTGCGCTGATGAAACTGATCAAAACGGTCGGCAACATTCATGTGAAAGGCAACAAAGTCAGGAAGACTAAGGATATCGCGGGCACCGTCTATCCCGTCTTTCAAAATCCGGAGCTGCAGTTTATCACGAACACAGTTTATGATGAAGTATTCATCAATCTGGAAATGCATTACCCGCCTGATGAGGCACATGAAAAGTGTGAGGCGCTGCTCAGAAGAATCGGGCTCGATCATGTGAGTCATCTGCACCCGCTCGAGATTTCGACCGGGCAGAAGCGGCGTCTATCTGTTGCAACCGCAACCGGCGGGGTGCCGGAAGTCATGATTTTTGATGAGCCGACGTTCGGCCTTGATCAGAAACTTTCATATGAACTGCTCAAAATGTTTTATGAGCGTGTCGAAGACGGTGTCACCGTCATCATGATCACTCACGACCGCGGGATAACGGAACGTTATCCGACAAGAAGGCTGATACTTGAAAATAAAGCGATTACGGAAGTCCGGGGTGACGGTCATGCTTGAGCATATTAAAAAGTATTATACGTTCGTCGATAAGACGAATCCGCTCACTAAAATATTGATCGGCCTGCTGTTATTCCTGCTCGTTGTCCTGATGCATAATCCGAACCAGCTGTTCTATCTGGCAATGATTATGCTTGTTGCTTTGGTTGTTTTGTCAGGCATCCAGCTCCGGTATCTTTTGGTGATGCTGGCATTATTCTTGGTGTTCGGTGCATTTTCAGCGATGTACATGGTATTTTACGGCGCCGGAACGACGACGCTGTTCCGTTTCGGGCTCATCCATATTACCGAGGAGAGTCTGATAAGAGGAATCCACATTATGATGCGCGGTCTGACACTGTCGTTTTTTGGGGCGCTCGTCATATTCACGACCAAACTGACGGACGTCTTTTACAGCCTGATGATCCAGCTCAGATTAAAGCCGAAATTTGCATACTCGTTCATGGCGGCAATCCGCATGGTGCCGATTATAGCCGGCGAGTATATGATGCTGAGGCAGGCAAGGAAAGTCAGGAAGCCGCTCATCCATAAAAGGCATATTTCAGGACTGAAAGGCTTCATTACGACAGTGATCACTTTATTGTCACAAAGCATCAGACGAGCCTACCGTCTCGGTGTCGCAATGGAGGCGAAACAGTTCGATGACGGACCGAGAACGTACTACTACCAGACTTCATTCTCGAAGTATGATGTTTTATTTGTAGAGATGGTCATTGTAATCGCTTTTGTCTCATTCTTCCTGGGAACTGAATTCAGTCTCATTAATGTCACCGATGCAAGGTAATCGGTCAAATGTACTTTAAATTACAGATAAAAACCGATATAATATATAAAGATATTTCAATGGAGTAAATGGGGTTTTAAGATGAATGAAGAACAGAGACTGGATGCTTCAAAAGTCAAACAGAAAACAGAAGAAAAAGACTACAGCCAATATTTTCAACATGTCTACCAGCCGCCTAATCTTCGGGATGCAAGAAGACGCGGAAAGACTGAAGTTGAGTACCATAAAGATTTTGAAATCGATGAACGGTTCAAAGGTCTCGGCAATGGCCGCAAGTTCTACATCAGAACTTACGGCTGCCAGATGAATGTGCATGACACGGAAGTCATCGCGGGCATATTCACAGCGCTCGGATATGAGCATACGGATACGACGGATGATGCGGATGTCATCCTGCTGAACACCTGTGCGATCCGTGAAAATGCGGAAAACAAAGTTTTCGGTGAGATCGGCAACTTGAAACATGTCAAACAGAACAACCCGGAAGTACTGATCGGAGTATGCGGCTGCATGGCCCAGGAAGAATCAGTGGTAAATAAAATTCTCAAATCATATCAGAACGTCGATATCATTTTCGGCACACATAATATACACCGTCTGCCGAACATCCTGGACGAAGCATACATGTCCAAAGAGAAAGTTATAGAAGTGTGGTCCAAAGAAGGCGACGTCATCGAGAACCTGCCGAAAGTCCGCGAAGGCGGAACGAAAGCATGGGTCAACATCATGTACGGCTGTGATAAGTTCTGTACATACTGCATCGTTCCTTTCACACGCGGTAAAGAGCGTTCAAGAATGCCTGAAGATATTCTTGAGGAAGTCAGAGACCTCGCGGCGAGAGGCTACCAGGAGATCACGCTGCTCGGCCAGAATGTGAACTCATACGGCAAGGACCTGGATCTAGACTATAGCTACGATCTCGGCGACTTGATGCATGATGTTTCAAAGACTGATATTCCGCGCGTGCGCTTTACAACGAGCCACCCATGGGATTTCACAGACAACCTGATTGATGTGCTTGCGACAGGTGAAAACCTGATGCCGCATATCCACCTGCCTGTACAGTCCGGCAACGATGACGTGCTGAAGATCATGGGCAGAAAGTATACGAGAGAAGCCTATCTTGAACTTGTCGCTAAAATCAGAGCGAAAATGCCTGATGTGGCACTGACGACGGATATTATTGTCGGCTACCCGAATGAAACCGAGGAACAGTTCCTTGATACGATGTCACTGTATCAGGAAGTCGGATTCGAGCATGCCTACACGTATATCTACTCACCGAGAGACGGCACGCCGGCAGCTAAAATGGAAGACAATGTGAGCGACCAGGATAAAAAAGACCGTCTGCAGAGGCTGAACCGTCTGGTGACGCATTATACACGTGATGCGCTCAGCAAATACCAGGACGAGTATGTGAATGTGCTTTGTGAAGGAACAAGTAAAAAGCGTGATGATATTTACGCCGGCTACACAGATAAAAGCAAGCTTGTGAATTTCACAGCACCGGGCGATGATGTAATTGGTAAAATAGTAAAAGTAAAAGTAACTGAAACAAGAAATTATTCTTTAATGGGTGAATTTGTAGAAGTGCTTAATGAAGAAAAGGTGGAAGCTTAATGTATACAAAGCAGGAAATAGTTGAAGAAGCGAAAAAGTTGGGCAAGATGATGGCTGAAACGGAACAGGTTGAATTTTTCAAAAAGGCGGAAGCCAAAATTCATGAAAACAAAGACGTCCGTGAAGGTATGGCAAGCCTGAAGAGTCTGCAGAAACAATCGGTCAACTTCCAGAACTACGGTAAGGAACGTGCCTACCAGATGACGGAAGATAAGATCAAGAAGATTCAGGATGAACTGGATGAAATGCCGATTGTGGAACAGTTCAAAGACTCCCAGCGTCAGATGAACGAGCTGCTGCAGCTCGTATCGCATGCAATCAGCAGAACTGTCACTGAAGAAGTGATCACGTCTACAGGCGGAGACCTGCTGATGGGTGAAACGGGAGCGGCGATGAGAAACAGGCCGAACCAGGACCCGGAAGAACTATAAATAAAATTTCTAATACAGCTGTACATCTTTCATTGATGTACAGCTGTTTTTTATTTAAGGAAAGAGGAGATACACTATGACAAGAAAACTGACACTGACAAGCATACTCGTTGCACTGAATGTCGTCCTCGGATTGATAGTGACGATTCCGCTCGGAGCGATACGGGCGTAACCGGTACAGCATCTGATAAATGTGATCGGTGCTGTGCTCACCGGTCCGTGGGTCGTACTGCAGGCATTTGTTTCATCGACGATCCGCATTCTGATGGGGACCGGCACACCGTTTGCATACCCAGGCAGCATGATGGGGGCGCTTCTCGCATGGCTCATGTACCGCCAGTTTAAAAAGCTGCACTTTGCGGCCATCGGTGAAGTGGCCGGCACCGGACTCATCGGTGCGCTGATGACATACCCGCTCATACTGGTGCTTGGACTAAAAGGGGATTTCTTTTTCGTACTGGCACCGGCGTTTATTGTCAGCAGTCTGCTCGGTGCTGTTTTGTCATGGTTCATATTGATGCAGCTGGAAAAACGCAATGTTCTTCATAAAATGCAGGATTAGCACTTATTTCTTCAATCACCACTTTGAATGATGATATAATTAAAGAGATAAAATTATTAATTTGGAAGTGTTATTATGGCTGAGTCAACAACGCCGATGATGAAACAATATTTATCTATTAAAGATGAGCACCCGGATGCTCTGTTATTTTTCAGACTGGGTGATTTTTATGAATTATTTTATGATGATGCAATCACAGCGAGCAAAGTGCTCGAAATTACGCTGACTGCCCGCGATAAAAAGAAAGACCCGATACCGATGTGCGGTGTGCCTCATCATTCTTCAAGAAACTATATCGAAAAACTGATTGAAAATGGCTTTAAAGTCGCCATCTGCGAACAGATGGAAAACCCGAGGGAAGTCAAGGGAATGGTCAAGCGGGCGGTGGTGAGGGTCATCACTCCCGGCACTCTGATTGATGACTTCGGCATGGATGACGGCAGAAACAACTATCTGCTTGCGCTGCACACTGACGGTCGCCATTACAGTGCGTCTTATGCGGACATCTCTACAGGCGAATTGTATTCATTTCAGACAGCCGACGAAAATGAACTGAAAAATGAAGTGGAGAGGATAGGCCCTTCAGAACTCGTGGTAGATAAGGACAGTGAACGGCTGATCGAATTCATATATAACGATCCCCCGCTTTATACCGTCTATGAGAATGTGCAGGAATACGGCGTTGAAAAAGAGGAAAATGTCGACGAAGATGATGTCATCAATCTTCTCATGTCCTATATTACTGCAAATAATATGAAGAGTCTGATGCACTTCAGACCCGTCAAAAAGCATAATATCAGCGGAGCAATGCAGCTCAGCAGCACAGCGATTTCGAACCTGGAACTGCTCAGCAACATCCAGACGAAAAAAGAGAAAGGGTCGTTGTTCTGGTATTTGAACCGTACAGAAACCCCGATGGGGAAAAGGAAACTGAGATCATGGATAGAACGCCCGCTGATGAACGTCACACAGATCAAAGCACGGCATGACGTCGTCAATATCTTTCTTGATAATTTCATTGAAAGAGCGGACCTGATCAAACTGCTGAATCAGGTTTACGACATTGAACGTCTCGTCGGCCGGCTCAGCTTCGGCAACATTGATGCGAAAGACCTGGTGCAGATCAGGGATTCGCTGGAAGGGCTGCCTGAAATCAAGAGGATTCTTTCCGACCTGGACCTGCTCGACTTCCGTATTTTCAAGGAATTCGATGCACTTGAAGATGTTTTTCACATTTTAAATGAAAGCCTGCTGGACCCGCCGCCGAAAACTGTACGTGACGGCAATATTTTCAAGTCGGAATATAACGAAAAATTATCCGAACTCAGATATATACAGGATAATGCGAGAAGCTACCTGAACGAATATTTGGAAGCTGAACGTGAACGGACCGGCATTAAAAATATCAAGATCGGTTTCAATAAGGTATTCGGCTATTTCATAGAAATATCCAAAGTGAATGCAATGAATTTCGACGCCGAAAAGTTCGAGTACAGCCGTAAGCAGACATTGACGAACGCTGAACGTTTCATCACCCCGGAACTGAAGGAGATGGAAACGAAAATATTGACGGCAGAAGACGAGAGCATCGTTTTGGAATACCGTCTGTTCACTGAACTCAGGACACAGATGGAAGGGTTTATCGAAAGGCTTCAAAGGACTGCGGAAATGATTTCATCGCTCGACTGCCTGCTGTCATATGCCGAAGTGTCAAACACATACCGTCTGACTGAACCGGATTTCAACCAGGATAGATTCGAAATCGAAGAAGGCCGGCACCCGGTCGTTGAAAAGGTCATCGGAGAAAACACTTATGTGCCGAACGACCTGAAAATGGATCAGGAAGATTTCATGTACTTGATTACCGGACCGAACATGTCGGGTAAAAGTACTTATATGAGACAGGTTGCGATTATCAGCATCATGGCCCAGATGGGCATGTTCGTACCGGCTAAAAGTGCCACACTGCCGGTCTTCGATGCGATATTTACGAGAATCGGGGCAAGTGATGATCTGTCCAGCGGCAAATCGACATTCATGATTGAGATGATGGAAGCGAATGATGCTTTAAGAAAAGCGACGGAAAACAGTCTTCTGATATTTGATGAAATCGGGCGCGGGACGTCGACCTACGATGGCATGGCACTGGCTGAAAGCATGCTTGTGTATATCCATAACTTCATCGGGGCGAAGACTTTATTTTCCACGCATTACCATGAACTGACGAAACTCGATGCAGAGCTCGGCGGTCTTTCAAACTATCATGTGAAAGCCACTGAATATGACGGAAAGCTTGTTTTCCTTCATAAAGTCAAACCGGGTGCCGTAGAAAAGAGTTATGGAATCCATGTGGCACGGCTCGCTGAACTGCCTGAGGAAGTGACTTCATATGCGAGAGAAAAACTGGCATCGCTCGAGTCCAGCAGAAGTTCGTCCGGCGATGCCGGCAACTATCAGTTGGAACTGCCGCTTGATGATATGGAAACAGCCGTGAGGAGCGACGAGGCGCAGGATGTCATGGACAGATTGACGGCGATAGATGTCAACAGCATTACACCGCTTGATGCCCTGCGGGCTCTGAACGATTTAAAACACATGATTAAAGGTGATCAGAATGAGTAAGATCAAAATCCTGGACCCGAAGATTCAAAATAAAATAGCTGCTGGTGAAGTGGTGGAACGGCCGAGCTCGGTCGTCAAAGAACTTGTAGAGAATTCGCTTGATGCCGGCGCAACCGAAATACAGGTGAATATCGAAGAGTCGGGTATGAAGGAGATCAGAATCATCGATAACGGAGAGGGCATTGAAGCGGATGATGCGAAGCTTTTGTTCGAACGTCATGCGACGAGCAAGATCAATGACGATTATGACCTCTTTCAGATCCGCTCACTCGGTTTCAGGGGAGAGGCGCTTGCAAGTATCGGTGCGGTGTCGAAAGTGACGCTTGAAACGCTGAATGAGGATTCAGAGCCGGTCAAAATACAGTATGACGGCGGTACAGAAACGAGCTCTGAACCCGGCAGGGCAAGAGTCGGAACCGATATCACAATCAGGGAACTGTTCTTCAATACCCCTGCCAGATTAAAATATGTGCGCTCACTCAGAACGGAGGCGGGCAAGGTCATCGGCATCATCCAGCGCATGGCGCTGAATTATCCGGACGTCAGTTTCCGTCTGATGATTGACGGCAAAGAGAAGCTCCGCACAAGCGGAAAAGGAGATCTGAAGGCGGTCATCGCAGATATTTACGGTATCAATATCGCCCGGCTCGCAGTGCCGGTTGAAGCATCTTCACCGGACTTTCACGTGAGCGGGTACCTGATTCGTCCCGAAGTGACGAGAAGCCACCGTAACTTCATTAATCTGTCGGTCAATCAGAGATTCATCAAAAATTTCAGGCTCTCACAAAGTGTCATCAAAGGCTATCATACACTACAGCCGAAAGATAAATATCCGATCGCTGTCATCAACATAGATATGGATCCTAAAATAGTGGATGTGAACGTCCATCCGGCGAAAACGGAAGTGAGGTTTTCAAAAGAGTCTGATCTGAATCAGCTGGTGGAAGATACTGTGAGGAAAGCACTGCGTTCGGAAACATTGATACCCGACGTTGAAAAGAAGCCGGAAAAAGAAACGAAAGAGAAGATGGAACAGTCGCAGTTCGATTTTATGAATAATCCCGACAGGCGCGAAGAAAATTTAGAAACGTCAGATTTCCGCCGGAGGGAGAACATCAGTGAACCTGTCACTGAAGAAAGGGAAGGCCGGCCGTCAATCAGCACCGGCAATTCTTTCATAAAGACCGAGGACAAGCCTGATTATCGGGAGCGGAATCATACCCCGGCACCGGAACGGAATAAAAACTCGTTCCGTCATACGGCGTCAACTTCTGTTCAAAAGACACCGCCGTTGAAAAAGGAAAAACTGCCTTACCTGGAAATCATAGGCCAGCTGCACGGCACATATATACTGATGCAGAATGATACGGGCATGTATATGATGGATCAGCATGCTGCGCAGGAAAGGATCAAATACGAGTATTACTACGAAAATATTCAAACTGACGGTGACGGCGTACCGCTGCTCATTCCTTACACATTTGAATTTCCGCTGGATGACGTAATAACGATCGATGAGAAGATGACCGATCTGAAGGCGCTCGGCTTTGAAATTGAAAAAACAGGCATAAAAAACTATTCCATTTCACGTTATCCGAACTGGATAAAAGCGGACAAACCGGAAGAAGACATTGCATCATTGATCGATTTCATAAGCCGCTCGGACAACTTCAGCGTCAATGACTACCGTGAAGAGATGTCAATCATGATGAGCTGTAAACAGTCGATCAAGGCGAATCACTATCTGGACAAGAACCAGATGGAAGCGCTCCTTGAAGAATTGAATGAATGCGACAGTCCTTACACATGTCCGCACGGCCGTCCTGTCATCATACACATGACAACATATGAGATAGAAAAGATGTTCAACAGAATAATGAAATAGGGGGGGATCAGGTGATTTCTTATGAAAAGGTATATAATGGAAATTATGAAATAGAAGCGAAAGTTTTCAGGCCCGCACGTCCGGTTGCCGCCATCCAGATTTTGCACGGGATGGCTGAACATCTGGAACGTTACAATGAATTATGTACATGGCTGATGGCGAATGATATCCATGTTGTGATCCATAATCACAGGGGACATGGCAAAAATTCGGAAAACCTCGGCCACTTCGACAGGTTCGATGATCTGATCACCGACGCTCTGGCCGTCAAATCACTGATTCCCGGCAGCTTGAAAACTTTTGTACTCGGTCATTCCATGGGTTCAATCGTAGCGAGAAGGCTGCTCTCGACGCATGAATATGATGCGGGTATCATCGTCGGAACAGGCAACAAAGATGGCATTCTTGACGGTCTGCTGTCACAGTTCATGAATGCAGCCAAGCGTATAAGACCTCGGATGAAAGGTGAATTGCTGACAAACATCGCTTTTTTCGGCTACGATAAGCATTTTCCGGAAACGCTTGAAAACCGCTGGCTGTGCAGTGACATGGAAGTCGTTCAAAGCTATAATGAAGATGAATACTGCGGGCAGCACATGACTTTCAATGCCCTGGCTGAAATCGTCAGAAGTATCAGGCTGACAAACAGCAATAATGTACTCGGGAAATATCAGACCGGCATACCGATACTGCTGATCGGCGGCAAGGAGGATCCGTTTTCCGGTTTCGGCCAAGATATCAGGGCACTGGCAAAGAATCTGATTCGTTACACGGATTCGGTCACGGTCCAGCTCTATGACAAAAGCCGTCATGAAGTGCTGAATGAAAAGAACAGGGAACAGGTGTATCAAAAACTTTTGGAGTGGGTGATGTTACGTGTCGACTAATGAAAAATTAATCGTATTGATCGGGCCGACGGCAGTCGGCAAAACATCTTTATCAATTGACATAGCTGAACGATTTGACCTCGACGTCATCAGCGGCGATTCCATGCAGGTCTACCAGGACATGGATATTCTTACAGGGAAAATAAAACCTGAAGAAACAAAAGGGATCATCCATCATATGATAGATATAAAAAAGACAAGCGAAAGCTTCTCCGTTCATGACTTCAAACATGAAGTGGATGACCTGATAGACACTTACCATGAAGATGATAAAGTCCCTTTCATTGTCGGTGGGACAGGTCATTATATCCGTGCGCTGATCTTTGACTATGATTTTCATGATGAAGATGACCAGGAAAAACGGGACCTGATGGAAAAGTTC
Source organism: Lacicoccus qingdaonensis (assembly GCF_900101075.1). Lineage (GTDB taxonomy): Bacteria > Bacillota > Bacilli > Staphylococcales > Salinicoccaceae > Lacicoccus > Lacicoccus qingdaonensis. Next base: position 220,926 of record NZ_FNFY01000001.1, read on the forward strand.
GATAAACTGAGTACGACAATTTTATACGGCAGGCTGAAGGAAATATCGGAAGAGCTCGCAGCGGGCGTCCATCCGAATAACCGTCAGAGAATTTTGAGGCAGCTTATCAAATTCGAACTGTCCGAAAGGATCAGCAACCGTGTTGCCGGCAAGGACTCAAACTATCAAGAGACGCCCAAATATGATACATTTATAGTAGGATTGGAGCGCGAACGCTCCGTATTATATGACAGAATCAACCAGAGGGTCGAAGACATGTTTGAAGCGGGTATAGCAGAAGAAACCGAGAAGTTATTCAAGGAGCACAGCCTGTCGACGACCGCAAAAGGTGCAATAGGCTACAAGGAGTTCATCCCTTATTTTGAAGGTGAATGTTCACTGAATGAAGTAAAAGAAAAGATTCAGCAGAATACAAGACAGTTTGCCAAAAGACAGCTGACTTTTTTCAGGAATCAATTGGATGTTGAATGGTATGACCTGGATGAAGATGAAAGCACAGAACAAATATTTAAAGATATATCTGATTTTCTGAATAAATAAAGAGGGGACATGCTAAATGAGCAACTTAAATCTGCAAGATGAATTTTTGAACGATATCAAAGACGCGGACACGGAAGTGACGGTCATTTTGCAAAATGGCTATCAGATGAAAGGCAAGGTCAAAGAGTTTGATAAGTATGTAATCAAAGTTGAATCCGGCGGCAAAACTCATCTGATCTACAAACATGCGATCAGTACATTTGTAAAACAATAAAACCCATCCCATCATCGGGTGGGTTTTATTTTAGCCGTTCAACAGCTCCTGTATTTCATCCTCCAGCTGAATGACGGACTTCTGTGGTGCGTATCTTGATACGACCCTGCCCTCCCGGGAAACGATGAATTTCGTATAATTCCATTTGACTTTGTTGATGAAGAGAGCCGATCTGCCTTCTGTCAAATATTGAAATACCGGATGGATATCATGTCCCCGGACGTGTACTTCTTCCATTAAAGGGAATGTAGGATTGTAAGGCACTTTATCGTCATTGTTTGCCAGCGGGTTTTGGATGTACAGTTTCCTGTTGAAATCGTCAGAAGGAAAACCGAGGACTGCGAGTCCCTGATCTTTATATTTCTGATATATATGATCCGCATCGGTCAACTGTTCGTTGTTCTCAGTTTCAACGGGAGTATTGATGATTAAAATCACTTTGCCTTTATAAGACTCCATCGACTGTTCTTCGCCATGTGCGTCGTTGAACTTCAAGTCATAGAAATGAGTTTTCACTTGAAGGGCCCCTTTCTGGTTAACAAAAATATACTTTATATATATGTTATGTACACAACTTATTATGGTTTTAAACATTTATTAATGAAAAATATTATTCCGATGGAGGTGTTTTGACAATATGGCGGAAAATTTTAAAGGCATCATCATCGCTGTGAATACATTCGATGTGAAAGATATCGATTCAGAGATAGAAGAGCTGAAGAGCCTTGGAGCGACGAGCGGCATTGACATCATCGGGTCACATATACAGAACAGAAACTCAAAGGACCCGAAAAGCTATGTCGGAATGGGCTTTTTGGAGACTGTTGCCGCGGGCTATGATGAAGATATCGATTATTGCATCATCAACGATGAAATCACTGCCAGTCAAAACAGAAAAATTGAATCAGTCCTCGATACCAAGGTAATCGACCGGACACAGGTCATTCTTGATATTTTCAGTTTAAGGGCACTGAGCAAAGCCGGTCAGCTGCAGGTCGAACTTGCACAGCTGGAATATCTGGTACCGAGGCTTAAAGGACAGGGCATCAACCTGTCAAGGCTCGGAGCGGGAATCGGTACGAGAGGTCCCGGTGAGACGAAGCTTGAGACGGACAGACGTCATATCAACACAAGGATAAAAGAAATAAAAAACCAGTTGAAGACGATCATCAACCACCGTGAGAGATACCGAGAGCAGCGGCGGAAGAATCAGGTCGTCAAAGTCGCCCTGATCGGCTATACGAACGCGGGCAAGTCCACACTGTTCAATATTATGGCGGACAGCGACACTCTGGAACAGGATAAATTATTCGCAACACTCGACCCGAAGACGAGGAAACTGGAACTGCCGAGCGGATTCAACTGTGTACTGACAGATACGGTCGGATTCATTCAAAATCTGCCGACGACTCTCGTTGAAAGTTTTAAATCCACTCTCGAGGAAGCGAGCGACAGTGATTTCATCATCCATGTGATTGATAACAGTGCGGATAATATTACAGCACACTATGATACGGTCAAAGGTCTGATGCAGGAACTGGATATGACGGAGATTCCCCAGATCGTCTTTTTCAACAAGACGGATAAAAACAATGATATGAATCTTATACCGGCGGAGCACAGTGTGTACGTTGCCAAAAACACGCCGCCGGAAGAAATTAATAAGCATCTCGAAGATTTCATGAAAAAAGAATTTGAAGATTACAAAGTTGAACTGCCGGCGGAACACATGCATTTATACTATTCACTTAAAGGTGCGACGATTATCGAAAGCAGTGAAATGGATGAAGAGACCGGCACATTTAAAGTAGAAGGACATTCACCGGAAGGCGGATGGATTGAAAGGATTGTAGGCAGTGACGACATTAGCGGTACAAAATCTGATTGAAGAATCATTGGAAGAAATAGAACCGATCATCAAGGAAAATAAAAAGCTCGGCTATAAAAACTTTTCAAAAGTGATGGCGGCCTTTCTCGGGAATGAAGTGACGGATACGGACTTCTCCGGGACGACGGGCTACGGCTACAACGATATCGGACGGGACAAGCTCGAAGATATATACAGGGACGTGTTCAGGGCGGAAGACGCACTGGTCAGAAGCCAGATCATCTCTGGCACCCATGCCATCAGCCTGGTGCTGCTGTCTTTATTGAAAAAAGGTGATGAACTGTTATATATTACGGGCACCCCTTACGATACTCTTGAAAAAGTGGTGGGCAGCAGCAAGGAAGATATCGGCAGCCTGTACGACGAGGGTGTGTCATACAAAGAAGTGGATCTGAAAGATGACACTTTTGATACTGAGGCGATTTTGGAGACAATTACGGAAAAGACCAAAGTCATCGGCATACAGAGGTCACGCGGATATTCTCTAAGGGCATCGACGACGATTGATGAGATAGAAAAAGTCTGCCGGACGATCAAGGAGAGATACCCTGGAGTCATCATTTTCGTGGACAACTGCTACGGTGAATTTGTCGAAGACAGGGAACCGCTCGAAGCGGGCGCCGATATCATTGCCGGCAGCCTCATCAAAAACCCGGGCGGCGGGCTTGCAAAAATGGGCGGCTATATTGCCGGGCGCAGGGACCTGGTCGAACGTGTCAGCTACCGACTGACAGTGCCGGGCATCGGCAAGGAGATGGGGGCGAGCCTGAATGCGCTCGGAGACATGTTCCAGGGCTTTTACATGGCACCCCACGCAGTGGTTGAAAGTCTGAACGGCGCAGTCCTGACCAGTCATGTACTGCGAAAGATCGGTATGACGACGGATCCTGCCCCGGCAGATAAACGGACGGATCTGATTCAGACAGTCAGCTTCAACAGTGAAAATGAAATGATCAGATTCACCCAGATGATACAGAAGGCGAGTCCGGTGAATGCGAAATTCATGCCGATTCCGGATCTCATTCCGGGTTATCAGAATCCTGTCATCATGGCAGCAGGCACTTTTGTCCAGGGTGCATCCCTCGAGCTGAGTGCAGACGGACCGATCAGGCCGCCCTATACTGTTTTTGTCCAGGGCGGACTCGTAATGGAGCACGTCATCTTTGCCCTGCATATGGCTTTGGAAGAACTTATTTAAAATGGAGATGAGAGAATGACATTTGGTTTCAATTTTGAAACGACGTACAAAAATTTATCTTCACACTTTTATACAGAAACGGCACCCGAGAAATCGTCAGATCCAGAAATCCTACTCTTCAACAGCCGTCTGGCTGACAGTCTTGGACTGGATGAGAAAGCTCTCAATTCCGAGAGCGGCAGGGAGGTGCTCACAGGCAATGAAATCATTGGAGATACGCCGCTTGCGATGGCATATGCCGGCCACCAGTTCGGCCAGTTCACCATGCTTGGCGACGGCAGGGCACTGCTGCTCGGCGAACATATTCACAAGGGTGAAAGATATGATGTGCAGCTGAAAGGTTCCGGACGTACAGCATATTCCCGTACCGGAGACGGCCGTGCGCCGCTCGGACCGATGCTCCGGGAATATATCATCAGTGAAGCGATGCATGCACTCGGTGTTCCGACAACACGCAGTCTTGCCGTCACTTTGACGGGTGACGTCATCATGCGTGAGCAGGCACTAAAGAGTGCCATACTGACACGGGTGGCGGGCAGTCATCTGAGAGCAGGCACTTTCCAGTATGCAGTCATAGAAAGTGAGGAAGCTGTAAAAGAACTGGCGGATTACGCCATAGGGCGGCATTATCCGGATTTTGCCGATAAGGAAAACAAGTATGAATCATTTTTGGAAGCGGTGGTGCATGCGCAGAGTTATCTGATTGCCAAATGGCAGTCCCTCGGTTTCATCCACGGCGTGATGAACACCGATAACATGGCCATCAGCGGTGAAACAATCGATTACGGCCCATGTGCATTCATGGATTACTATGATCCGAAAACGGTATTCAGCTCAATCGATGTACAGGGCAGATATCAATTCAGGAACCAGCCGGGCATCGCCCAGTGGAATTTGGCAAAATTTGCTGAGACACTCATTCCGCTACTAGATGAAGATCAGGATAAGGCGATAGAAATCGCACAGCAAAAGCTGGACAACTATAAAGATCTGTACCAGACCTACTGGCTTACGAATATGGTGAACAAGCTCGGTATTGTTAAACCGGAGGAAAGTGATGTGGAACTTGTACTTGAATTCCTTGAAATTCTGGAAGATGAGGGACTTGACCATACCTCGACCTTCAGAGCATTGTCACTGGACCGTATATCCGATATTAATGTTAATGATGAGGAAACTTTCAATGCATGGGCAGTAAAATGGCAGACTGCACTGGAGAAAAATGATCAGTCCAAAGAAGATGCATACAGACTTATGAAAAGCGTCAATCCAGCCGTGATACCGAGAAACCATCTAGTGGAAGAAGCATTGTTTTATGCCGTTAAGACGGACGATTATTCCAAAGTTGAAAAACTCAATGAAATATTCAAAGATCCGTTCAACGATAACCACGATGAATATTATAAACGTCCGCCGAGAGATGAAGAAATGATACAGAATACTTTTTGCGGAACTTAAAAAAACAGTGTACGGGGGTTCTCCTCCCGGACACTGTTTTTTCATTATGCTATTTTTTGTATTTTTTAACACTCCAGCGAATGAAGATAGCGAGAGCAATCGCCATGCCTACATAACCGAGTATCGGGTAGACAATATTGACGAGTTCCACAAAACCAACAAAAGTCATTACATACGCAGCCATCATCGAAATGACGAGCATGACCTTATAGTTTCTGGAATATGCTGTAGTAAAACGGGTGAGGAATGGATAAAACAATCCAATGACTGAATTATAGATCAGCAGCAGAATAATTACTGAGAAAATTGTTCCTATGACCGGATGAAGATTATTTGCCATTGCCATAGTCGGCAGTGCAACTTCATTAGCCTGTGTGAGAGTCACCAGTATGCTGCTGTTTACAAGAATTAATAATACTAAAAATATTATACCACCATATACAGCTCCACGCCTTGCGACTTTATGCCTGGATGCATCCGATCCCATGATTGATAAAAAACTGAAAGCACAGGCGAGGACAGCACCTGTATATGTCAATGCGTCCAGCCACCAAATAGAGGTAGGCGTCCGGGTGATATCTGCATGTATGTTCACCTCATTGAGAGGGACCGTCGGATTCAATAGATTGTAACCAGCCACGATGATTACAATGATGACAAGAAGCGGTGTGATACTCCCAATGATGGAAACAATTTTATTAAAGTCAAGAAGCAGTGTCCCGCTGACCAGTACTATAAGGAACAGTGTTCCGAGCCATGGTGCAATGTTGAAAGACTGTTCGAATGTTGCACCGGATCCGGCAATCATTACGGTGCCGAGACCGTATAGAAAGAACACCAGGATATAATCGACCACTTTGCCAAACTTATCACCAAATAATGTATAAACCGGCATCACGTGGGATTCGGCGTCAAGGTCGTAACCGAGCTTTGCGGTCTGCCTGCCGATAAAGATTGCAGTGAGTGCGGCAAGTGCAGCACCTGCGAAACTCCATAAACCGTAACTTGCAAAAAACTGTAATACTTCCTGACCCGTTGAAAAGCCGGCGCCTACAACCACTCCGGCATATGCAAAACCAAGCATCCAGGATTCTCTACGATAACTATCGTTCATATCATACCTCCTATTTTCACTATTTTATAGTAACAAACTGGAGGTGAAAGTTAACGTATGTTTACAGTCATTTCACTATTTTAAGATATTAATACCATTATGGTATATTTATGCTCATATATCTCCGGTCATCTCCCGGCCGAATATCCTTTCAGCAGTGCGTAAGTCACATCCAGTACGGGCGTCGGCACATCTCCTTTATGATCATAAAAATATTTTTGGATGAACTCATATTCCGTCTCTGTCCGGTTCATAACGTCATAGTACATGCTTGTCCCCATATGATCCGGGTAACTCTTAAACAAATTGATTGAATGGCCGATAAAGTCATCACTGATGATGCGGGATTCCCGGTTGATGACAGCCTGGCCTTCCTTCAGCAGCTGTTCGGTCAGATTTACAATATCTGAATCATGAAAAATCCGGGCAGTATTTTGTGACAGGGCGGTCATGGTATTGACGCCCAGGTTGATTAAAAGTTTTTCATAGCGCAGTTTCTCGAACTGCTCGTTTTTGATGATTTCAAGTTCAACATCTTCTTTTGATTCCAGCAGAGAAATCAGTTCGTCCAGATGATGATATTTTTTATTTTCGATGATGAGTTTACTGTCTCTGAAATGTTCTATGTAATCGTGTTTCTTCCTGCCGCTGATATAAACGACAGAAGGTATGCTGTTTTTGAACCAGTCGTCATATCCCATACCATTTTCACAAAGTATGATGTCAGTGTGTTCATGTGACATTTCAGGGATGAGATCGACCAGACCCCTTAAAACTGTCGCTTTTGTGGAAATAAAAATCACATCGAATTTAGTGCCGTCATGTTCAGCGGTGGGCTGGATTGTGTAATTGTAACGGATGTACTCATCATGTTCCAGTATGGTGAAACCGCTTTGTCCGGTTCTTGAATATAAAGTGACGTCCAAATCGATTGATTTTAATTCTCTGGCGATAATGCTGCCGACTGCTCCGATGCCGATACAGGCAATTTTCATGAATATTCCTCCGAAAGCCTTTATATTAATGTGGTAAAATAATTATAACTTATATAACATACAGGGGGAAGATTAATGAAATCTACATCGGATTTTATTGAGATGAAAAAGAATAATGAGAAAATCACCATGCTGACGGCATATGATTATCCGAGCGCACGTCAGGCAGAAGCGGCCGGAGTGGATATGATACTTGTCGGTGATTCACTCGGCATGACGGTGCTGGGATACAGTTCGACTGTTGAAGTGACTCTTGAAGATATGATTCATCACACAAGAGCTGTGAGAAGGGGAGCGCCGGATACATACATTGTTGCCGATATGCCGTTTGGCACATATCATGTGAGCAGGGAGGAGGCGGTGAGAAACGCAATCAGGCTGTATCAGGAAAGTGGTGCCAATGCAGTCAAGATCGAAGGCGGACATCTGCAGAAATTTATACATACGCTTGTTGACGCAGGTGTTCCTGTTGTGGGGCATCTGGGGCTGACTCCGCAGTCTGTCGGCATTACAGGTTTTAAAATGCAGGCATCTTCCAGAGAAGAGGCAGAAGAACTGCTCGATACACTTGAGACGTTTGAAACGCTTGGTGCCGTCATGACAGTACTTGAGGCGATTCCGGGAGATCTGGCGGTAAAAGCTGCAGAGCGTGTGGATATTCCGCTTATCGGTATCGGTGCAGGGGCCGGCACGGACGGCCAGGTCCTTGTCTACCATGATATATTAAAATATGGTACAGGAAAGCCGCCAAAATTCGTCAAGCAGTACGGCGATTTCGACGAAATTGGGGTAAAGGGTATAAAACAATACGTCCGGGAAGTGAAAGAACTGAAATTCCCTGACGAACAGACTACTTATAAAAAGAAGGTTTATGAGGATGAAAACAACCAGTAAAATTAATGAGATCAGAGAATATTTGAGTGCCGATGAGATTGGAAAAATCGCTCTCGTGCCAACTATGGGCTACCTGCACAGCGGACACCTGAAGCTGGTCGATACAGCTAAAAAACATGGTGACACGGTAGTGGTCAGTATATTTGTAAACCCTCTGCAGTTCGGACCTGATGAGGATTTTGACAATTATCCAAGAAACCTGGAACGGGACTTGCATATATTGAAGGAGAACGGCGCAGACTACGTCTTTCACCCGGAAGTGGATGAAATGTATCCTGGGGATCTTGAGCTCGACATCTCTTTGAACAGCATGGCCGGAGTACTCGATGGTGTTAAACGTCCGGGTCACTTCGAAGGTGTCGTGACGGTCGTTAACAAGCTTTTCAATATCATCAGACCGGAATATGTCACTTTTGGTGAGAAGGACAGACAGCAGCTGATGATCGTCCAGAAGATGATAGAAGATTTCAACCATGATATTGAAGTTCTTGCAGTGGAAACGGAACGTGAAGATACGGGGCTTGCAAAAAGCAGCAGAAATACTAATTTGAGCGAGCAGGAACTGTCCGAAGCACCGCACGTGTATGAAAGTCTGCAGCTTGGCAATAAACTGATCCAGAGCGGTGAAAGGCATGTTGAAGAAATTAAGAATCAGATCACCGCTCATATTGATGAAAATACTTCCGGCATCATTGATGACCTTCAGATTCTAAGTCACCCGGATCTCGGCATGATGACACATGTGGACTCGGATGCTATAATATTCATTGCTGTACAATTTGAGAAAGCGAGATTGATCGACAATCTGATGGTGAAAGTAAATGATTAGAACAATGATGAATGGCAAGATCCACAGGGCAAGGGTGACAGAAGCGAACTTGAATTATGTGGGCAGTATAACGATTGACCCCGAGCTGCTTGAAGCTGCGGACATACTGCCGAATGAAAAAGTTCAAGTCGTCAACAATAATAATGGTGAACGGTTTGAAACATATACGATAAAAGGAACAAGAGGCAGCGGAGAAATTTGTGTCAACGGTGCCGCCGCACGTAAAGTTCAGATCGGTGATGTGCTCATTATCATCAGTTATGCCATGATGAATGATATTGAAGCTCATGAACATGACCCACATGTAGTGATTGTGAATGAAGAAAATGATATTGTTGAAGAGAACTATGCAGAAATGAGAGCGACAGAATATCAATGATAAATTAATTTATCGATACTGAAGCAGGTGAAGCCGTGTTTAAAAAAACAATTTCATTTTTAATGTTATCACTGGTTATATTTTTCATATATCCGGCTGTAGAATCCTATAATTTTAAAAATGGACTGGATAAAAGTTATGCCAATGAATGGCTGAATCTTTATGTACTGCCGAATTATGATACATCGAAAATCGAACAGGTCAACAGTACACAGTCATATTCGATCGATTATCAGATGGGCGAGCCTTTCGAAGCGGAAGCTGAAGATGTAGAAGCTGTAATAGACAGTGAGTTTGCCGGGGAGTTCAATATTATTTATGAGGACGGCATCTTTCACATCCTTTTGGTGAACGAAGGAGAAGTGACCGGTCTCTATACAAACAATGACGAAGTCTCCATCGACTCGATCAACATTCAGGGGATGGATCGTGACAGTATAAGGGAAATATACGATCGTCCCGTGAAAACAGTTGATAAGGGCGGGAAACATCTGATTGTCGAGCATGAGCAGTATGATGTTTTTGATATCAATGATAAGTATGTCTACTTCTTTTATGATGTACATGAAGAAGATGAGGTAAACGGCCTGCTTACAGTGAAGAAATCAGAAATGAGACACAGTGACAGCATGTATAATCATCCGTCCGAAGAAGATAATGAAAGACTGAATTTTCATCTGATCAATGCGACGAGAGAAAAATATGGAGTTGCACCTTTGGATCATGATCCAAAAGCCAGCAAAGCAGCAGGAGAGCACAGCAGGGATATGGCGGCCAATGACTACTTTTCGCACAATGCACCCGACGGAAGCACTTTAAAGGACCGAATTGAATCATTGGACATTTCATACAGACTTGCAGGTGAAAATATAGCGACGGGACATACATCGCCGATATTTTCTCATCACAGTCTGATGAATTCGAAAGAACACAGAGTGAATACTTTGAATGATTCATATACACATATGGGAATCGGTGTGGAATATAATGCTGAAGAGGTACCATATTATACTGAGAATTATATTAAAAAATAGATTCGCCCGGACTATCCGGACGAATCTATTTTCGTTTTAGATATTCTTTTTCAATTTAAAATTCCCTGAACAGGCCGACAACTTTTCCAAGTACAGTCACACTGTCGAGGTAGATCGGCTCAAGTGCGGGATTTTCAGGCTGCAGGCGATAATAACCTTTTTCCTTATAAAACCGTTTTACAGTTGCTTCATCCTCGTCTGTCATCGCTACGATGATATCGCCATTATGTGCGATGTTCTGTTTACGTACAATGACACGGTCCCCATCAAAGATGCCGGCATCGATCATACTGTCCCCGGCTACATTGAGCAGGAATATTTCACTGTTATGGTTTGCTGTGAAATGTTCCGGTAAAGGGAAGTACTCATCAACATTTTCAACTGCTGTAATAGGGAGGCCTGCAGTGACCTTACCCAAAACCGGCACTTGAATTACTGGAGTGTATGACTGATTTTCCGTCTGAACAATTTCAATCGCCCTCGGTTTTGTCGGATCTCTTTTTATATAGCCCTTATCCTCCAATTTTGCCAGGTGTCCATGAACGGTGGAACTGGACTGCAGACCCACGGCATTTCCAATTTCCCTGACACTCGGCGGATAGCCTTTTTCCTGAACTGTTCTTTTTATAAATTGATAGATCTGTTTTTGTCTGTCACTGATTTCTTTCATAGTAAGACCTCCAGCCCTTTATTAATTATAATGATAGCATAAGTCTGGCCATCTTACAAACGTTTGTTCGTAAAAGTATTGACTGAGAACAGGCGTTCTGTTACTATGAAGTTACAAACAAACGTTCGAGGAGGATTCCCAATGCTTAAAGAAATCAAAGGTTTTTCTTTATTATTCCTAGCAGTTGTGATGATCGGTACGATATATATCTATTCTAGCAATAATGGCAAGAACGCATATTCTGATAATATATACACACAGGAAGTACACAATGAAACAATGGCAATCGAACAGGATACGAACGCAATCGATGAAATAATAGAGGAAAAGATACTTTCAACAGAAGAAAGTGACAGTGATCTCAAGTCCGTCACAATGGGAAAATAATTATTTAAGTATGAGAATGTACTCATACTTTTTTTTGTGTTAAATTATATAAGAAAGGATTGAATTTTATGCTTGAAAAGAAAAAACTCGATCGCATCAATGAACTTGCGAAGAAGAAGAAAGAGGGTACTCTGACGAAGACGGAAGCAGCTGAACAGCAGGAATTAAGACAAGAGTACTTGAAAACTTTCCGCAAATCATTCAAAGCCCAGGTGGAACAGACTAAAGTTATCGATCCCGAGGGCAGTGACGTGACTCCGGAAAAGTTAAAATCAATTCAACGAGAGAAAAATATTAGAAAATAGAGGAGATATTTACGATGGCTTTTGATAAGACTGATCAATTAGCAATTAATACTATCCGTACACTTTCAATTGATGCAATTGAAAAAGCGAATTCTGGTCACCCTGGCCTGCCGATGGGTGCTGCACCTATGGCATATACACTATGGAGCAAACATTTGAACTTCAATCCAAACTCAATGGACTGGTTCAACCGTGACCGCTTTGTGCTCAGTGCCGGACATGGATCAATGCTGATCTACAGCCTGCTTCATTTATCAGGCGGACTGGAGCTTGAAGAGATTAAAAACTTCAGACAGTATGAGTCCAAGACACCCGGGCATCCTGAGTTTAAACACACTGAAGGTGTTGAAATTACAACAGGACCTCTGGGACAGGGCTTTGCTATGAGTATCGGTATGGCTATGGCTGAGAAACATCTCGCTGCTAAGTATAATACTGAAAAATATAAAGTGGTAGATCATTACACTTATGCACTCGTAAGTGATGGTGATCTGATGGAAGGTATCTCACACGAAACAGCTTCATTCGCCGGTCATCTGAAATTGGATAATCTGATTGTTCTTTACGATTCCAATGATATTTCACTTGATGGCGACTTGGATAAAAGCTTCTCCGAAGATATTAAGAAGAGATTTGAAGCATACGGCTGGGATTACCAGCTCGTAAAAGACGGCAATGATCTTGATGAAATCGACCAGGCGATAAACAATGCAAAAAAAGCGGATAAGCCTGCAATGATCGAAGTTAAAACTGTTATCGGATATGGTGCGCCGAATAAATCAGGTAAGAGTGATGCACACGGTGCGCCGCTTGGCAGTGAAGAGCGTCAGGCTGCATTCGAGTATTATGGATTGGACCCTGAAAAGACTTTCCATGTGGAAGATGAAGTATATAAACGATTCAATGAAACTTTAAACAAGCGTGGCAACGAAGCCGAGGAAGCATGGGTCAAGCTTGTCCAGGAATACGGCAAGTCTGAACCTGAAAAGCATGCAGAGTTCATCGCGGCCATCAATGAAGAAGTACCGGCAGACTATGATGCCGACCTTCCAAAATATGAAGCGGGCACTAAAAAAGCGACGCGCGGTACTTCAGGGGATATGATCCAGGCACTGTCCAAGTCCGTTCCTTCATTGTTCGGCGGTGCAGCTGACCTTGCGGGAAGTAACAAAACTTCCGTCAGCGGACAGGAAGACTTCAGCAAAGACAACTATGCCGGTAAAAATATATGGTTCGGTGTGCGTGAATTTGCAATGGCGGCAGCATTGAACGGTATGTCAGCACACGGCGGCATAAAGCCTTACGGCGGAACGTTCTTTGTCTTCAGTGACTACTTGAAACCGGCAATCCGCCTGAGTGCACTGATGAAACTCCCGGTAACTTATGTATTAACGCATGATTCAATCGCAGTGGGCGAGGACGGCCCGACGCATGAACCTGTCGAACAGCTCGCCGGCCTTCGTGCAATTCCGAACTTGAATACAATCCGTCCTGCAGACGGCAATGAAACAAGAGCTGCATGGAAAGTGGCCGTTGAAGCAACGGAAACACCGACAGCATTGGTTCTGACACGTCAGGATGTGGAAGTGACCGATGTGGATTATGAAACTGTGGATGAAGGTGTTAAACGCGGCGGCTATATCATCTTCGATAAAGGTGATGACGCAATCATCTTCGCTTCAGGAAGTGAAGTGTCTCTAGCAGTGAATGCAGCGAAAAAATTAGAGGAGCAGGGCGTGAACATCAAAGTCGCTTCAATTCCTAACATGCAGGCATTCCTGAATCAGGATCAGGATTATATCGACAGTGTTCTGAACAAGGATATTGCGAACAGAACAGCTGTAGAAATGGCTGCGAGTCTCGGCTGGCATAAATTTACCGGCATCGACGGCAAATTATTGACTATCGATACATTCGGTGCAAGTGCGCCGGGAGACATCGTCGTTGAAAAATATGGTTTCACGGTAGAACAAGTGATGAGAACCGTTTTGGAAAAATAGTTTGTTGAAAAATTAATGATTTTAAGATAAACTATATAATGGTTTATGTACGGAGAAAGAGGTGAAGTCGCTTGGCTACATGGATTTGGATACTCATCGTCATCGTTGCACTTGTAGGTGGTTTAGCTTTAGGATTCTTTCTTGCGAGAAAGTATATGATGGATTACTTGGAGAAAAACCCGCCGATTAATGAAGATATGCTACGCATGATGATGATGCAGATGGGTCAGAAACCGTCGCAGAAAAAAGTGAATCAGATGATGAGTATGATGAATAAAAACGCAGGCTCCCAGAAAGAGCGCGCTAAAAAATAATATTTATGAACCGCCGGTCTTTGGATGAAGATCGGCGGTTTTTTGCGTTTTGGATATCGGTATTCTAACAACCTCGTACATTTCTACGACTTATTCGAACGGGTACTGACAAACGTGGTCAAAACTTGGATTGATAAGTATCGGCTGTTTATACGGTGTAATATTTATAAATCAGCACTTCCCGAAAATAAACAATGTTCCAGTTTATTTAAAAATTACATTGATATTGAAAATGATCATGTATACAATAAACATACATTATATAAGGGGGAAAAACGATGGGGAAGAAACATTACTTACTGTTTTTACTGGTCATCATGTCAATCTTCATTGCGGCATGTGCAAACGATTCAAATGTCGAGGAAGAGACTGCGGAAGGGGACGAAGGAGCAGCAGAAGACTCCGGTGCATCAGGGGATCTGACAATCGGTATGATGGATGAAATGGTCACGCTGGATCTGCATGGTTCAAATGATTCTGCTTCGTCGCAGGTCAGAAGGAATATTTACGAAACGTTGATCTATCAGAATGTTGATATGGAACTTGAACCGGGTCTTGCAACTGAATGGGAGCAGGTGGAAGATACGGTGTTCAATCTGAAGCTCAGGGAAGGAACGACGTTCCATAACGGATCTGAATTCACTGCAGAAGATGTAAAGGCGACTTTGGACCGTGTACGGGATGAGGCTGTTGCTTCGCAAGTGCTATTTTTATTTGAAATGATTACAGAAGTAGAAGTGGTCGGAGATTATGAAGTGAATCTTCATACAGAATATCCTTTTGCACCACTGCCGAGCCATCTGGCACATACAACCGGCGGCATCATGAGCAAAGAGCTGATCGATTCTGATTATCAGGCTGCGCTTGATGCAGCGGAAGTAGATATGACGGCGGATGAATTCTATGAACTGCGTGAGGAAGGCGGTTCTGAATATGAAGAGGTTGCTGAACAGATTTCCGAAGACCTGGGCGGCGTAATAGGTTCTGAAACTGATGGCACCAACCATCTTCAGCTTGAGTCGCGTTCTGCGGGAGAGTCAGTAACACTGGCGAAGTTCGACAATTTTCAAGGCGGCGAAAGGAACTTTAACAATGTGACATTTAGAGTGATTCCTGAGAATGGTGCCAGGATGGCAGAATTGGAAACCGGCGGTATTGATGTGGCGATAGATATTGATTCATCGAGTGTTGACAGAATAGAATCGGGCGAATCGACGGAGCTCTTGGAACAGGAATCCGTACGTATGAGCTATCTCGGCTTCAACACACAGCAGGAGCCGTTTGACGACCTCAATGTGCGTCAGGCAATCTCTCATGCCATCGACCGGGATTCAATCATTTCAGGCGTGTATGATGAAATGGGAATTGCCGCTGAAGGACCGCTTGCTCCGGATGTATGGGGCTATAATGAAGATTTGGAAGGTGCGGAGTACGATATTGAGCGGGCCCGGGAACTGCTCTCAGAAACGGATGTAGCCGACGGTTTTGATACGACAATCTGGGTGGACAATGATCCACAGATTGTGGATACGGCGGTTTATATCCAGGAGAGCCTGTCGGAGCTCGGCATCAATGTGACGATTGAGCAGTTTGAATGGGGCGCCTACCTTGAAACTTTGGCGAACGGCGACCATGATATGTTCATCCTCGGCTGGACGACGGTGACGGCTGACGCGGACTACGGGTTATATGCCCTTTATCATCAGGATAATATCGGTGAACCGGGTAACCGTTCATTTTACGAAAACCAGGAATTGAGCGACCTGCTTGATGCGGGACGTTCAGAATCGGATGAGGATGCAAGGTACGATATTTATCAGGAGGCACAGGAAATTCTCGGCGAGGAAGTGCCGACAGCCTATCTGTTCCATACGAACTTTGCTCTAGGTGTGAATTCGGACAATGTCAGCGGAGTTGAACTGGATCCGACAGGCGGTGTCAGATTCGATAAAGTGACATTTCCTGAGTAAAATAAATTCCAAGCATGCTGTGAAATCTGCAGCATGCTTTTTTTATTGATTACAACTTTATAAGTATTTCATAAATCGAAATATATGGTAAAATTTTAGTGGGAAAGACGTAGGGGGAATTATGATGGGGGATACAAAATGAAGGTCTTTAAAAAATTATGGTGGTTTTTCAAAAGGGAGAAAAACAGCTATATATTTGGTGTTATAATGCTGATTCTTGTGGCATTGATGGAATTGATTCCGCCTCAGATCATCGGGCGTGTAATAGACAGCATCACTCAAGGGACGTTGACACCGCGAAGTTTGACAATATTTATAGTTGTTCTGCTGGTTACGGCAATTTTTACATACATATTCAGATATTACTGGAGGATTTTAATTTTCGGGGCGAGCCACCGGCTGGGAAAAATATTGCGGACGAGAATGTTCGGCAAGTTTTCCCGGATGAGTCCATATTTTTATCAGGAACGGCGGACCGGCGACCTGATGGCGCACGCGACGAATGATATACGTGCTGTGCAAAATACTGCGGGGCCGGGTATTTTAACGATTGCGGATTCGATTATTACCGGCGGGGCTGTGTTGATAACGATGGCGGTCACCGTCAGTCCGAAGCTGACTTTGATAACGATGATTCCACTGCCTTTCATGGTCATTTTGACCAGCTACTATGGGAAACTTCTGAACAGGGGATTCAGAAAAGCGCAGGCTGCTTTCAGTGAATTGAATGATAAGACACAGGAAAGTATCGCGGGCATCAAAGTGACAAAGACGTTCGGCTATGAAGAGAGTGACCAGAAAGACTTCAAAGCGCTCAGTGATGATGTTGTTGAAAAGAATCTGAAGGTCTCAAAGATTGATGCATTGTTCGATCCGACGATCATGCTTGTCATCGGAATGAGTTATTTTCTTGCCATCATCTTTGGTGCAGAGATGGTTTTATCCGATGAAATCACTTTGGGGCAGCTGATTACGTTTACTACCTATCTCGGCATGATGGTCTGGCCGCTGCTTGCGCTGGGGATGTTTTTCAACCTTGTCCAGCGCGGACGTGCGTCTTATGAACGGATTGAGGAGATTATGAACACGGAAAACGATATCGGCCACGATTACAGAATCGAAGATGCGCCGGACGGGGATATCAGCCTGAATATCGGGGCATTCAATTTTCCCGGCGACGATGAAGTGGCGCTCCGTGATGTCAACTTTGATATAAGAAAAGGTCAGACTGTCGGCATAGTCGGCAGAACAGGATCGGGTAAAAGCGCTGTCATCAGACTGCTGCTGCGAGAATTCGATGCGAACAACCCGAAAGATATAACATACGGTGACGTGAGTCTCCGGGATTATAATATCAGCAATCTGCGTGCACAGTTCGGCTATGTGCCACAGGACCATTTCCTGTTCTCGACGACAATCAGGGAAAACATTGCGTTCAGCAATCCTGTGCTCGATGATGAAATCATTCATGAAGCGAGCAGGCTGAGCAATATTCATGAGGATATACTTGCATTTACGGATGGATATGAAACCGTTGTGGGAGAACGCGGGGTCTCATTATCCGGCGGACAGAAACAGCGTATTTCGATTGCAAGGGCTCTGATTACAGATCCTGAAGTATTGATACTGGATGATTCACTGTCAGCGGTGGATGCACAGACTGAAGTCAATATTTTAGAGAATATATCGAGGGTCAGACAGGGCAAGACGAATATCATTACAGCCCACAGAATCAGTGCAGTTTCAAAAGCGGATCTGATTATCGTCATGGATGCCGGCACCATCGTTGAACGCGGCACCCACGAGGAGCTGTTGGATGCGGGCGGCTGGTATTATGAAACACACCGCCAGCAGGCACTCCGTCAAAACTTGACGGATGAACTGGATGACCTGGTGAAGGGGGATGAATCAAATGAATGATACGGTTAACCTGACCGCCCGTGATCAGCTGAAGGTGTTGATGCGTCTACTGACATATACATTCCCTTTCAAAGGGGTTATCGTGCTGGCATTTATCATGCTCATCTTGTCCACCGTGGCGGGAATGATAATTCCTTATCTTGTGATGGTCTTTATCGACGATTATCTGACACCGGCAGTGTTCCCCGAGGGGGAAATCACCATGCTGGTTGCGGTATATCTTCTTGTGCAGATCATCGGCGCAATTACGACCTATATGAATATATATCTGTTTCAGTATTTAGCATTCAAAGTGATCCAGCAGCTCAGAATCGATGCATTCAATAAGATAGGAAAACTCGGCATGAAGTACTTTGATAAAGTGCCCGGCGGAAGCATAGTGTCCCGTCTGACGAATGACACCGAAGCGATAGTCGAGATGTTCATCGGCGTATTTGCGACATTTTTAATGGCATTTTTCATGATGACATCGAGCTATGTCATGATGTTCGTGCTGGATGTGAGACTGGCATTCATGGCGCTTATATTCATGCCGCTGATTTTTTTAATCATGCTGGTCTACCGCAAATATTCGGCAATATTCTTTTCGCACGCAAGACAGCTGCTGTCCGACCTGAATGCAAAGCTTTCGGAATCGATTGAAGGAATGAAGATCATCCAGGTCTTCAATCAGGAAGAGCGTCTACAGGAAGAGTTCAGGCATATCAACGATGAACACTATGAATATAATATGAAAACAGTGCGTCTTGACGGACTGCTGCTCAGACCGGCCATCAGCATGATTCAGATACTCGCCATCGCGGTCATTCTCGGCTATTTCGGACTCCTCAGCTTTGAGGCATCCATTACAGCCGGACTGATCTTTGCATTCATCCAGTACATGGAACGTTTCTTTGAACCAATCAACCAGGTGAGTCAGAACCTCAGCATATTCCAGCAGGCCCTGGTGGCTGCGAGCCGTGTGTTCAGACTGATTGATGACGATACTCTGGAACCCCCTCAAAATCCTGTCCGTGAAAATAAAATCACCGATGGCCGTATTGACTTCAACAATGTCACTTTCAGTTATGACGGTCAGGTGGATGTTCTGAAAAATATCAGTTTTACAGCCATGCCCGGAGAAACTGTCGTACTGGTCGGCCACACCGGCTCGGGAAAAAGTTCGATCATCAATCTGTTCATGCGGTTTTATGAATTCGAAAGCGGTGAAATTTTAATCGACGGAGAGTCCATTAAGAAGATGCCGAAATATGAATTGAAGGAAAATATCGGCCTCGTGCTCCAGGACCCGTTCATATTCTACGGTACCATCGAGTCCAATATTAAACTCTATCATCCGACGATGACATTCGAGCAGGTAAAAGCGGCGGGTGAATTCGTCAGGGCGGACAGTTTCATTGAAAAGCTTCCCGGTGAGTATCATCACAAAGTTCTGGAGAAGGGCAGTACTTTTTCAAGCGGGGAGCGGCAGCTGATCGCGTTTGCCAGAACCATAGCTGTCGAACCGAAAATACTGATACTCGATGAGGCGACTGCAAACATCGATTCTGAAACGGAAGAGGAAATTCAGAAGTCGCTCAATGTGATGAGAAAAGGGCGGACGACGCTTGCGATCGCCCACAGACTTTCCACCATACAGGACGCCGATTTGATTCTCGTTTTGAATAAAGGTGAAATCGTCGAAAGAGGCACCCATGAAGAACTGCTGGAGTCAGAAGGGATCTATCATAAGATGTATCTGCTTCAAAACGGATGAGTACATCCAAATGTCATAATTTATTCTAAATAAAGCCCCCTAAAACACTGTTTCTTTGATAAAATACAGTTGAATAGGGGGTATTTATGTGGGCAGTGAAGTGACATTTTTACTGGCATTCGGAGCAGGTGTTCTCAGTTTTGTTTCACCTTGTGTGCTACCCGTCTTCCCGGCTTTTGTTTCATACATAACCGGGATGAGCTACAACGAAGTTGAAAATCAGAAATTTAATGCCCGTGCAATCTTCCATACATTATTTTTCCTGATAGGATTCAGTTTAATATATATCGCACTTGGATTCGGTACCTCCTTTTTTGGTGGAGTATTCATAGAATACGGGAACCTGATCAGGCAGGTCGGCGCAATATTGATCATCGTGTTCGGTCTCATCATTACCGGTGTACTGAAGTTCAATTTTTTAATGAAAGACAGGAAAGTTTCATTTAAAAACAGACCGTCCGGGTTTATCGGATCAATTTTGATCGGTATGGCTTTCGCCGCGGGATGGACACCTTGCAACGGTCCGATCATCGGCGCCATTTTTGCAATGAGTGCGACTGAGCCGAGCAACGCACTTGTTCTGATGATCGTATACTGTTTAGGTTTCGGTGTGCCGTTCTTTGTCCTCAGCTTCTTTGTTTCAAAAACACGCTGGATGCTCAAGTACTCGAACGCCATCATGAAAGGCGGCGGCATTGTGATGATATTGATGGGGGTCCTGCTATACTTTGACGGACTGACTCAGGTTATCATATGGCTGCAGCCATTCTTTGGTGATTTCCAGGGATTTTAAGAAGGTATGATATGTTGAATATTGATATAGAAATGCTTTTATTCACACTGGCATCAATCATGGCGGTATTCATGGGCATCGCTGTCATCTTCGTCCGCCAGAAGGCATCAAAACGGCCGCTTTCAATCAAAAAGATATTGATACCGCCTGTAATGATGTCTACCGGTGCATTGATGTTCGTCTTTCCGTATTTCAGGCTGACGGTTACAGAAATTTTGGAAGCTCTCATCATCGGCCTGATCTTCTCTTTACTCCTTGTCATCACGACGAAGTATGAAGAGAGGGGCGACCGGCTTTACGTCAAGCCTTCAAAGTGGTTCATCGGTATTTTATTGGCATTATTGATCATCAGAACTTCTTTGAAATCGATCTTATCGATGTCGATTTCTCCGGGAGAAATCGGCGGCATGTTCTTTCTGCTGGCATTCGTCATGATTGTCGTATGGAGATTATCCATGTTAATTAAATTTAAGCAATTTAAAAAGCAGCTGGGCTAGCCCAGCTGCTTTACTTTTTCCGTCTGTTCGAATATGGAGAATTTCTCCTTCTCATCATCTGCATATTGGAACAGTGCTTCATATGGAGTATAATCTATCTCCAGCTGATCCAGTTTTTTCTTCATGAATCTGTGATCTTTCTTCGGTGTTGCTATAATATAACCCTTCATAATCTGATCGAGCTCTATCTTTTTCACGCCTTCGTCGAGAGCGACTTTCGAGATCCTGCCGGCGATTCTTTCTTTCGCCACCTGTCTGAACAGCTCCGGAACCGGGCTTACCAGTTCATTCAGCAGTGCTTTCGTATCATCGTCCCAAAGCGGCAGACCTTTTTCTATATAATAATCCTGCCAGTCGAGCTCGCTGTATCCATCTTCTTTGGGCATTCTTCTTAAAAACTTTCTGAACATAAAAAATCCGCCTATGAACAATGCGCCGACCATTATGAACATCCACAGGGTAATTCCCCACATGAACAACGTATCAGTCATACCCTTCACCTCACATACCATTATATTTAAAAAAAAGAAATATGTCCATATACGAATTTGTGACGATATATAGTGTGAGGAGGTGAAGAGGATGCATAAAACGACAAGTGCAAGATTTTATTACATGACAACAGACGCAGAAGGCAAAGAGATTTTACGTTACCGTTCCGTACCGAACATTGATGTGACATCGACTGACAGCGAAATCAACCAGGTTATGGAAGTATTTGAAACATTGACATTGGATTCATATGCTCTGGTTGAAAAACTGGAAACATACGTTATTGGATAAATTAATATAAGGAGGATTTCAAATGGATAAAAGACTGGTTGTTGTTTTTAATACAGATGCGAACAGACGATTTACAATGAATTTCCGTAATCCGAACGAGGCGCTCACTGAAGCGGAATTACTGGAAGCAGCACAAAAACTGATTGACACGGATGCACTCGACCCGATGCAGGGGAAACCCATCGGTGTCCATTCCGCCAAAATAGTCAGCACTGATACACAAGTCATCATCTAGTGGACTGGATACCGTTCGTGAGTGACGTCGGTTTCCCGGTAGTGATCACCTTTTTTCTCTTGCACCGTATGGAAAGAAAATTGGATGACCTCATCATCACTATCCGACAACTCCAAAATATAACGCCCTGATTTTTATCAGGGCGTTTTTTTAGTATAATTGATTTGAGGTGTTGATATGAAAATTTTACATACTGCCGACTGGCATATAGGAAAGAAACTGAACGGCAGAGATTTGATGGACGACCAGAAATTTGTACTGGAACAGCTGATGAAACAGATAAAGGAACTCAAGCCTGATATCATAGTGGTTGCAGGAGATCTGTACGACCGCAGCAACCCTTCCAAAGAAGCACTGAACATGGTGAACCATTATCTTTATAAAATGAATAAGGAGATGGGTCTGCCGGTCCTTATGATCAGCGGCAACCATGACTCGAAAGCGCTACTTGATTACGGGTCTGAATGGTTCAAGGCGTCTGATCTGTATATCCATACTTCTCTCGACGATATTTTGGAGCCGGTGATGATCAATGGTCATAACTTCTACCTTGTTCCGCATATCGATGTACTGGAGGCAAGGCATCATTTCGATAATAAAGAGCTCCGCACCCACCATGATGTCTACCGGCATATTGTTGAGCAGATTGAGCTTGACGCAGAAGTGAAGAACGTTTTGATCGGCCACCTGTTCATCCAGGACGGCAAGCAGAGTGAATCGGAAAGGGCATTATCCATCGGCCTGTCCGAAGAAGTGGATAGTGAAATATTCGACAGTTTCGATTATGTGCTGCTCGGACATCTGCATCATCCGTTCGCGATCAGCCATGACAAAATATTCTACAGCGGATCACCGCTCAAATATTCATTCAATGAAGTAAAGCAGCCGAAAGGTTTCAGATGGATAGACACCGAAGAAAATACCGTTAAATTCATTCCTCTGACACCGGTGCACGACATTGTCGAGTATGAAGGCAGCTACGACGACATCATCAATGAAAAAATTGATTTTGACGATAAGGAAGCATATTTCAAATTCATACTGTCTGATCTGAGACACGTAAAGGAACCGATGTCGAAAATCAAAATGATATATCCGAACACTTTGGAACTGAAAGTGACGGCAGAAAACCATGATTTCAATATGACGACGATCGATATGAAGGAAACGGGCGACTACGACATATATGCGTCCTTCATGGAAGAGATCGGCCGGAAGCCGCCGACGGCCATCGAAACGGAATTATTTGAACAGCACTTTGGAGGTGGCAATAATGAGACCGATTAAACTGCATATGGAATATTTCGGGCCTTTTAAAAATGAAACGATCGACTTTACCCATGCGGACGGCCAGATGTTTCTGATCAGCGGGAAAACCGGTTCGGGCAAGACGATGATCTTCGATGCCATCACATTCAGCCTCTACGGCCAGACTTCGACGACCGACCGGGATGAGTATTCGGTCAGAAGCCAGTTTGCTTCCGACAATGACATTTCAAAAGTCAGTCTGGAGTTTATTGTCGGCAAAAATAGCTTTACGGTCGAACGGGAACTGAGCTTCAGCAAAGAGGGCAGGAAGTCAAAAGTGCCGTCCAAAGCTGCACTTTACCGAGAGGACGGCAGTGTCATCGAAAGTTCTGTTACAGGTGTCACCGGCAAAGTGATCGATATCATCCAGCTGACCGCCGACCAGTTCAGGCAGATACTCATACTGCCCCAGGGGGAGTTCAAGAAGATGCTTGTTTCTACGAGTGAAGATAAGCAGAAGATACTCAGGACTTTATTCCAGACGGAACGCTTTGTAGACTTTGAAAACAGGCTGAAAGAACTGGAAAAAAGCGACAGGACAGAACTTCATCAGCTGGAGGCGAAAATCGGCGAGCAGCTGAGTACACTGGAAGATAATGAGGCGCACCCAAGTTTCAACCACCAGATTGAATCTCTGAAAATGAAAATTAAGAATGTGAAGAAACAAGCCGGGGAACTGGAGAAGCACATCATTTCCACAAGGGAGAAACGCAGCGGGCTGCAGGAGGAACTGAAGCACAAATACGCGCATAATGATAAAGTCGGTCAGCTTGAAAAGCTGAAGATGCATCAGACGGCGTTGAATGCCGGTTCCAGTAATATCACATTGATGGAAGATGAGATTTCCGACTACAACAGGGTCAAGACCATCGATTTTGAACTCAGGCGGGAAGCGGAGCTGAAAGAGACGCTCGACGGTCTTCATAAAAAAGAGGCCGAACTGAAAACCAGATACGAAGATTTACAAAAAGAATACGACCGGCTGGCAGAACAGATGAATGAACTGAAGAAAAACGAGCCGGAAATTCTGGAAACAGAAAAATATATAACGAGAAATGAACGGTTTCTGACACAGAAATACGAAAAACTGCCGGAAGAAATATCCGCTGTGAATGACAGGCTGAAGACACTTTCGGAGTCCACAGAACAGCTGCAAGCGGAGCATCTGAATTGCTCACAGGAGATGCAGCACATCACAGTCACGAAAGATGAAGCGGATGAACTGACAACGCGGAAGCACAGACTGGAATTTCAGCAGAACGAGCTCAAAAGGAAACTTGATGACGAGAAGCAGTTTATGGAATACGATAAAAAACTCGCAGAGACAAAAGCCCTTTTGGAGAGGAATAAAGAAAACCGGGAGCAGTGTGAATCGTCTCTTAAGGAGATGAAGTCATCTGTCCAAAGTAAATATGCAAAAGAGGACCAGCCGCACATTGAGCATCTGCTCGGCCATCTGACAGTCGGTGAAGCGTGTCCTGTGTGCCAGAGTACCGTAGAAACCATCCCTGCCGGGATTTCATATTTGAGTGAAGATGAAGAACAGGAAATCAACCGCCTGAATGCACAGCTGCAGACGCTTGAAGATGAAGGCAAATCGCTGGAGGGTGATTCCACACTGTATAAAAGATTATTAAGCGGAATGGAACGTCATTCATATGATGAACTTTCAAGGTCATTATCCGTTACGAAAGAAGAGATTGCAAAAGTATCTGACAAAATTTCATCAGTGAAAAAAGCGCTTGAAAGAAAAGAAGCGCTCGATAAAGAAATTTCAAAAAAATCCACTCAGATCCAGCAGTCTTTGTTTGAACGGGAAAAGAATAATGACAGGCTTTCACAGCTGAAAGAACTGCTTGAAGAATTCAAAGCGGAGACTTCATCTGATAACTATGACGGTTTCAAAAATCATATGAAAGAACAGCAGGAAGCAGTCCGCAATTTTAAAATGGACAAAGAAAAGCTGGAAGAAAGACAGAGTGATTTAAATAAGGAAATCACCGTCGTCAGCCAGTCACTGAAACACAGTGCTGACAGTATAAAAGAGAATCAGGAAAAAATTGTCACACAGAGTGAGGCAGTGGATGCGTTCCTTCAAAAAGAACCTTTCATCGACCGGAATGAGCTGAGACAAATTTTAAGTCAGACGGATATCGAATCCAAGGAAAAGGAAGTCCGTGCATTTCACGAGGAGAAGCGTTCAACTGAAAAGCAGATTGCTGAAATTGAGAAAACACTGGTGCAGACTGATTATTATAATACCGGGGCAGATGAGGAAAAAATAAAATCCGCAGAAGAGGAAATCGAACGATTCCAGCGGGAGCTTGCAGTACTGAATAATAATATCAGACAGTATGACAGGGTGCTCTCGACGGTTTCTGGATACATCGGGGAATATGAAGAGAAGAAAGAGCATTTTGAAGCGGTCAGCGATCTGGTTCAGAAGGTCGGCGGCAATAATGAGAGCAGGGTGTCACTCGAGCGTTATGTTCTGATGTACTTTTTGGAAAAAATATTGAACATCGCGAATGACAGACTGCTTGATATGACGAATCACCGGTACGCACTGGTCCGGAGCCGGGCCAGAATAAGCAGGAAAACAGGGCTCGATATAGAAGTATTCGACTACTACAACAACTCCGCACGCCATATTTCTTCGTTATCCGGCGGTGAAACGTTCCAGGCGTCTTTGTCTCTGGCGCTCGCACTCAGTGAAGCGGTCCAGCAGGAAGCGGGCGGCATCAGTCTCGATACGATGTTTATCGATGAAGGATTTGGTACACTGGATAAAGAAACACTTGAAATTGCGATTTCGACTTTAATCGATCTGCAGTCGAACGGCAAGACGATCGGCATCATTTCACATGTCAACGAATTGAAAGAAAGATTGAACTATATACTGGAAGTGACTTCGACTGATGAGATCAGTACAGCTGAGTTTAACTTTTAATATTTTATTTCTGATTTAAGAGAGTAGTGTCAATATGAATACCAACCAATCAAAGTTTTTTAATGAAAGGAATTTTGTCGTCGCCAACCTGATCATCGGGGCGTTCATAACAATATTGAACCAGACACTGCTTGTCACTGCAGTGCCTTCGATCATGGCTGATCTGGAGATTCCATTCAGTACTGCGCAGTGGCTGACGACAGGATTCTTTCTGGTCAACGGCATCATGATTCCCGTCACGGCATTTCTGATCAATAAATTTACGACAAGGAAATTATATATTTTCGCTATGACGCTGTTTACCATAGGTACGCTCATCGCGGCAGTATCTCCCGTATTTCCACTGCTGCTTTCAGGCAGGATTGTACAGGCGGGTGCGGCCGGCATCATGATGCCGCTCACCATGGTCGTCCTGCTCAAAATGTTTCCGGCTGAAAAACGGGGTCGTGCGATGGGGCTGTTCGGACTGATCATCGGTTTTGCACCGGCCATCGGTCCTTCCCTGTCAGGCTACATAGTTGAAATATGGCCGTGGAGAACATTATTCATCATTGTGGCGCCGTTTGCCGCACTGAACATTTTCTTCGCCTTTAAATTCATGCGTAATGTCACCGAGACGACGGACCCGCCGGTGGATTACATCTCGATCATCTTATCAACACTAGGTTTCGGCGGTATGCTGTACGGCTTTTCTGTTGCAGGCATGAGCGGATGGACATCACCCGAAGTGCTCATTCCGATCACAGCGGGAGGAATCATCGTGGTAATTTTTGTCCGCAGGCAGCTGCGTCTCGAAATTCCGATTTTACAGCTCAGGGTATTCAAAAATAAATATTTCCTGATCAGTTCGCTGATCGGCGTCATCGTCTTCACTTCGATGGTGAGCGCTAATAACATCTTGCCGGTACTGATGCAGGATATGCTTGGATATACAGCATTCGAATCCGGTCTTTCACTTCTGCCGGGAGCGGTCCTGATGGGAGGATTCGGCCTGGTCGCAGGTGTGATGTTCGACAAATACGGCATTAAGACGCTGACATTCACATCTATGGGCATCATACTGGTGACATCGATTCTTCTGTCCGTGCTGGATGAAAACACATCATGGACCTATATTACAATCGTCTATACATTCCGTCTTGTCGGCACAGGGCTTTCCATGATGCCGCTCACGACTTTTGCGATGAACGCGCTGAAAGATCATCTGCTGCCGCACGGGACATCCATCAATAATACCATGAGGCAGATCGGCGGGTCTTTGTTTACAGCACTGCTGATCACTGTGATGACCGGATTTGCCTTCAGTGCATCAGGCGGCGATACGCCGTCGGTCGGTGAAGAGATTGCAGGGGTGAACATGTCGTTTATGGTATCGGCGGTCCTGGCATTCATCGGTCTGGTCATGGCGTTCTTTTTAAAGGAACAGAAATATATAAAGGCAGATGAGCAGTAAATGCGCATTGCTGACATAATAATTTCACAATAAAATATAAAAAGCATCACTATAGTCATTTTTTATCTGATATATTAGGAACAGTTGGACATGGAGGGTGTTATATTGAAAAAGTTTATATTGTTTAGTCTGTTTTCTGTAGTATTTTTAAGCGCCTGCAGTGATTCCGAAGTGGAGACCATGAGTCAATTCGGCAATGAGATACAGGAATACTCAGTCACCAATCAAAATGATGAAACGGTTACAGATGAAGATATGGAAGGCAAAGTCTGGCTGTTGGATTTTATATTTACAAACTGCGCAACAGTGTGTCCACCGATGACTGCAAACATGACACACCTGACCCAGGAACTTGAGGACCAGGGTATTGACGATTACGGCGTGCTCAGTTTCAGTGTCGATCCAGAAAGAGATACACCTGAAGCATTATCACAATATATCAGCTATTATGAAGTGCCGGAAGATACAGAGTGGCACCTGGTAACAGGTTACGATCACGATTTCATCCGCAGCTTTGCTGAAAAGAATTTCAAAACGATTGTCGCACCTGCGCCCCAGGGCAGTGACCAGGTGACACATGCGACAAGTTTTTACTTAATTGATTCAGAAGGTACAATAAGAAAATCATATCCGGGACTTGACCAGGGGGATAAAGGATTTCCTGTAGAGGAGATTGTGGATGATGTTGACAGTCTGACAGCAGAGATAGATAATAATGAACAATAGATAA
Source organism: Lacicoccus qingdaonensis (assembly GCF_900101075.1). GTDB lineage: Bacteria > Bacillota > Bacilli > Staphylococcales > Salinicoccaceae > Lacicoccus > Lacicoccus qingdaonensis. Next base: position 249,540 of record NZ_FNFY01000001.1, read on the forward strand.
TACAGACTCTGCATCAAGCAGGGTGGACAGGCGTTCAAGATGCATATTGCAGATTGAACGCTTTTTTTAGGTCGATATGACAAAACATCAGTGATTAAGAATTGTGAAAAGTGACTGAACCGTTGATTGATGATACATTTAATTTAAACAGAGGTTCGAATGGAAGTATGGAAATGAGGATCAGAAGAGCATCTATAGATGAGGCGGCAAGCATTGCAAAAGTACACGTGGACAGCTGGAGAACGACTTACAGGGATATCATATCAAGCAGTCATTTGAATAATTTATCTTATGAACAGCACACGGAACTGTGGAGAGACAATATTGGAAAAGAAGATAATCATGTTGTTGTGGCGGAGGATGAAAACGGGCAGATTGTCGGGTTTGCAGATTCATGGAAACAAGAAAGCAGCTCAGCGGAAAGTTCGGGTGATTTAACCTCGATTTATCTCTTTGAAGAATATCAGGGCCAAGGCATCGGTAAAATGTTATTGAAAGCATTGTTCAACCATTTCAAAGAAATGGGTTATGAGAAAATATTCGTCGAAGTCCTTGAGGATAATAAAACCCGCTACTTCTATGAACATTATGGGGCAAAACTGATCGATACAGCCGAAATTAAAATTGGCGGAGAAATTTTAAACGAACTGATTTATGAATGGGATGATATTGATAGTGTACTTGGTAAATTACGATAATCAGAGTGTGTGGGTATGTACTGTTCTTCTAATGCTAAAAATAATAATTTCAAACCAAAATAGATAAATCAGGAAATCAATAAAAGGTTATTTAATTGTACAAGTATCCGGTTTGATTCATTAATCGGCGGCATAAGAGGACGCCTGGACAGCGTGGCATACAGTGCTTCCAAGTTTGCGGTGACGGGCATGAAGAAAGTGGCTGCGCTGGAACTCGGGAAGTATCAGATCAGGGCGAATTCGATTCACCCCAGCCTGGTGAATACAGGAATGTTTTCAGAAAGCTCTGGTGGTAATAGTGTTGCATCCGACCGGCCACTCGGCAGGGTATTGACTGCAGAAGAAGTTTCAAACCTCGTATTACACCTTGCCTCGGACGAATCAAGCTATACGACCGGTGCCGAATGTGTCATTGACGGCGGACTTACAGCAAGATAGACAGAAGAGATGATATTGGATTAAATGGTATAAAAACCGGGATGACCTGCTTTGCCGATATCCAGAATGGCCGGGGACATATTCCCGTCTGATTTTTTTGAGCAAAAGTATACAAACTCAATAACCATCCATGATATGATATTGAAGTTATCGGAAGGGAGCTTGAGAATATGTCGGTTCGTAAAGAACGTTATTACATCGCTTTATTATTACTTGTTATAATCTTCGTCGGTGCTTCATTGCGCTCGCCGATTTCTTCTGTCGGGCCTCTGGTTCCATTTTTCAGTGAAGATCTCTGCATCAATAATACTACAGTCGGACTGTTGAACACACTCCCTTTACTGGCGTTTGCCCTGTTCTCGCCATTCATACCAAAAATTGCCCGTAAGCATGGCATGGAAGTACCTTTGCTGATTGCAATGATATTTTTGACAGCAGGTATTTTAATCAGAGGTATGGATGGTATTTTCATGCTGTTTTTCGGAACGGCGATCATCGGCATGTCCATTGCAGTTGGTAATGTCCTGTCTCCTGGACTTATAAAAGCGACATTCCCTTTCAAAGTCGGTATCATGACCGGTCTGTATACTTTCTCCATGAACATCGTCAGTGCGTTATCAGCAGGGGTATCAGTATCGGTGGCAACGAGTGCAGATTTTGACTGGCGTACAGGACTTGCAATGTGGGGTATATTCCCGCTGATTGCAGTGCTGGTTTTAATTTTAAGAATGCCGAGAACGCTGGAAGAGCGTAAAAAAGTATTTAAGAAAATAGATGACGTACCGTCTGAAAAACTGTGGAATTCGAAACTTGCATGGGCAGTGACGCTCTATATGGGTCTTCAGTCTCTGATACCATATACTTTATTTGCCTGGCTGCCCGCAATATTGATTGAAAAAGGCTTCACTCAGACGACTGCCGGATGGCTGATGACAATTTATCAGCTGGGAATCCTGCCGACGACATTCATCGCACCGGTCATTGCATATAAATTTTCCGGGCAGAGAGGTCTCGGAGTGACGAGCGGATTGATGTGGTCTGTCGGATTGATCGGCATCTTTTTCATGTCCAATCACTGGATGATCATTCCGTTCCTTATCATTACGGGCGTCGGTGCCGGGACAACATTCAGTCTTGCAATGTTGTTCTTTGTACTGCGTTCAAAAACTGTCGAACAGTCTGCACAGCTGTCCGGCATGGCACAATCAGTCGGTTACGTGCTTGCAGCTACAGGACCGTTGTTTCTCGGAATGATAGCCGAGTCTGCCGGAACATGGGATATACCGATGGTCATTTTAATAATCATTTCATTCATGATTGCATTTTTTGGCTATTTTGCCGGAAGGGACCGTACAATATCTGGTTAAGAGTTCTCTGTTTAAGAGGACTTTTTTTATGCACTTATGCTACGATTGTTTTAAAAGATTGAGAAGGTGATTATATGAGAAACGTGATATTGGACTGTGATCCGGGGCACGATGATGCGATATCCATCATCATCGGTGCTTCAAAAAGAAGTGCGCTGAATATACTCGGCATTACTACAGTCGCAGGAAATGTCGAAGTGGAGAAAAATACGGTAAATGCACTGAAGGTCAGTGAACTGATCGGTCTGGACGTGCCTGTCGTGGAAGGGGCTGTACACCCACTTGTCAGGGAAAGTGAGATTGCACCTGAAATACACGGCGAAACCGGCATGGATGGTCCGGTTTTAAAGGATCCGGCAAAAGAGAAAACACCGGGTCATGCCGTCGATTTCATCATCGGCCAGGTTAAAAACAGCGATGGAAAAGTGACGCTTGTTCCGACGGGGCCGCTGACGAATATTGCGCTCGCTCTGATCAAAGAACCTTCCATCAAAGATAATATTGATGAGATCGTCCTGATGGGCGGCGGGACGTTCGGCAACTGGACACCTGCAGCCGAATTCAATATATATGTCGATGCCGAAGCGGCGAAGGTCGTTTATGAAAGCGGGCTGCCAGTAACGATGTTCGGCCTGGATGTGACGCATCAGGTCATCGCAGACACTGCAGTCATTGACAGAGTGGGTAAAATCGAAAACGACATTGCGGTCTTTGTAAAAGAACTGCTTGTGTTCTTCGCCGAAACATACAAGGACCATTTCGGCTTTCCCGGCGGTCCGATTCACGACGCATGTACGACGATGTATCTGATCAACCCGGAGATGTTCACATTTGAAGATGTCAATGTCACGATCGAGACAAAAGGCGAAGCCACTTACGGCATGACCGTCGTCGATCTGCTGAAGACGACAGGCAGGCCTGAAAATGTCAAATTCGCCACAGGCGTCGATACTGAAACATTCTGGAATATATTCCAGGACGTACTCGTCTCTTACGGTGAGAGTGATGAGTAAACCAAAAATCACAATCGTCGGCAGCATCAATATGGATCTGATTACGGTGACCGATCAGGTTGCAGCTGCCGGTGAAACAGTTTCCGGCACACACTTCGAGACACTGTTCGGCGGCAAGGGCGCCAACCAGGCCATCGCCGCTTCAAGACTCGGTGCCGACGTATCCATGATCAGCAAAGTGGGCGATGATGCATTCGGTGCAGAAATGATTAAAAACTTCGAAGACAACGGTGTAGTTACTGACGGTATCGCAGTTGAAGAAAAAACACCGTCCGGCATTGCGAACATCATCGTTTCCGACAAGGACAACCGCATCATTATCATCGCCGGCGCGAACGGTCAAGTCGATAAGGCGCATGTCGATAATTACACTTCAGTGATCAAGAACAGCGATATGGTGCTGCTCCAGTTTGAAATTCCGATGAATACGATCAGGCATACTCTCGATATATGCAGAAAAGAAGAGATACCGGTCATCATCAACCCGGCACCTGTGACAGAACTGGAACGTGAATACTTTGAAGCGGCGACCTATATCACCCCGAATGAACATGAACGGGCACAATTGTTCAAAATGCGGGAAGACGGACTGCCCGAGTATTATGAAAAACTCATCACAACGCAGGGCGCACAGGGCGCTTCGTACTTCAATGACGGCAGGGAGATATTGATCCCGCCGAAAAACGTCGATGTTGTAGACACCACCGGTGCAGGCGATACATTCAATGCCGCATTCGCGGTCGCCATCGCTGAAGGCAGGACGGTTGAAGAAGCAATATACTTTGCCAACGACGCTGCAGGACTTGCGGTGAGGAAACTCGGCGCCCAGAGCGGCATGCCGATGAGGGAAGAGATGTAGTAAATAAAGCTGAATATGAATACCAACTCTCAAGTTACAGATGATGTAGATCTGTGACTTGAGAGTTTTTTAATATTTTGGCATTATCGGCAGCAATTATTCATATAGATCATAAAGTCGATTGATTTTTAAATTATCATCTTATAACATTATATTATGAGTGAAAGCCTTTTCAAAAAGTGTTGGTAAGTAGAAACGAAAGCATTATTGAAAAAGAAAGTAGAAATTGGAAGTTGAATCAGCAGAGAGAAGCATGAAAACACATTTAACCAACATGCGTAAAAAACTAGGAGATAAAAGAATAAGGTGATTTCATGAAAGAAGATATTAGGAATAAGCTGCAAAATGTATTGGAAGACAGGGTGTTCCATAAAACTGAAGATTGTATTTCTTATGGCTATGATGGATCTTTCGGACAGCATATCCCGGATTTTGTCGTTCAGGTGCAGTCCACAGAAGAAGTTCAGAGCGTTGTTCGAATTGCCAATGAATTCAATATGCCGATTACACCGCGCGGGGCAAGCACGAGCTTGTCCGGCGGCCCGCTGCCTGTTGAAAAAGGGATCATCATGGATTTTTCCCAATGGGATCATTATCTTGAAATTTTTCCTGAGGATTTGTTAATCAAGGCAAGCCCGGGCGTAATAACAGGTGATATTCATAAACTTGCCGATGAACATAATTTGATGTATGCACCCGACCCCTCATCGTCTTCAATCTGTACCATCGGCGGAAATCTTGCAGAAAATGCAGGCGGGCCGAGAGGGGTCAAGTACGGTGTGACAAAAGATTATGTACTCGGGCTGGAAGTGGTGACCGCCCAGGGTGAGGTAATCCAAACAGGTGGAAATACTGTTAAAAATGTTACCGGATATGATCTGACAAAGCTGATTGTCGGATCGGAGGGCACATTGGGAGTCATTACAGAAGCCACATTAAGATTGATTCCGAAACCATTGGCCACAAAAACGGCAATGATATTGTTCGATGATTTATATACCGCAGGCAAATCGATATCGACGATACTGACATCGGGAGTCAGGCCGTCGAAAATGGAGATTCTGGATAATAATGCGCTGAACAGGGTGGAAGATTACGCCAAACTTGATCTGCCCAGAGAAGCTTCCGCAATTTTACTGGTGGAGGTGGATGGCGATCCGACTATCCTGGATAAAGAACTTCAGACGATAAAAGAGGCATTATTGCAGATCGGTGTAGATAAAGTGGATATCGCAGAGAATAAGGAAGATGAAGATAAACTTTGGCAAGTCAGGAAGCTGGTGTCTCCTGCAATCGTTGAAAGCGGTTATACGAAAATATCTGAAGATGTCACGCTTCCATTAAGTAAAATACCGGATATGTTCAAAAAAATAGATGAGATCAAACAGAAACATGATCTTAATATTGTCGTGTTTGGTCACGCTGGTGATGGAAATCTACATCCGACACTGAATACAAATATGAGGGACCAGAATGAAGTTGAACGTGTGGAGGATGCTGTCGAAGAAATCTTCAGCTACGCTGTTCAACTTGGCGGTACATTATCCGGTGAACATGGTATCGGTACGATGAAACGCGCGTTTATGACTAAAGAACTGGGTGAGAGCGGTGTTCAATTCCAGAAAGCGATCAAAACAGCACTAGACCCGAACAACCTGCTTAATCCCGGTAAAATATTCCCGATAGCCGGCGAGGAAAGGTTAGTGTTGCGTAATGAGTAGTCAATTGATAGATAAACTGGATTATCAGGCAACTTTCGACTGTGTACAATGCGGTTATTGTCTGCCGGTGTGTCCGACGTACATCGCATTCAAAAATGAAAAACATTCACCGAGGGGACGAATCAATCTTGTTAAACTGGTGGCTGAAGAAAAGTTGGAAATAGCCGATATGGAAGAGGGCATCGACTTATGTCTCGGCTGCCGTGCGTGTGAAACGATATGTCCGACGAATGTAAGATACGGTGACATACTCATGTCTGCAGTGGAAGTCATCAAAGAAAACAAGGATATGACATTAAAGGAGAAAGGCATCAGAACCGGCGCTTTTAAACTTGCTTTAAAGAACAAAAGAGTGATCAGAATGATGAACAAAGGATTGTATTTCTATCAGAAAAGCGGTCTGAGTAAAACTGTTTCAAAATCAGGACTGCTAAAACCGTTGCCGAAGTACAATGATCTGAATAAAGCGATGCCGGATGTGATTTTGAGTGAAAGGATCACCAACAACATCAATCCGTTCAGAAAGAAAGACATTCAGGTCGGTTTCTTTCAGGGCTGCATCATGGATGCGTTTTTCAAACGTATCAATGATCTGGCCGTTAAAATAATGGAAAAGCATGATGTACAGGTCACCAATATCAAAAAACAGACATGCTGCGGTGCACTTCAACACCATGCCGGAGAGCATGATATGACAGTCGTACAGGCTATGAAAAATATCGAAGCCTACGAGAAGTATGATTTTGATTATATCGTCAACACCATCGGCGGGTGTGGCGCGACACTGAGAGAATATCCCAAACTTTTTGAAGAAGGTTCGGTATGGCATGGCCGTGCCGTAAAGTTTACTGAGAAAGTCCGCGATATTTCTGAAATAATGAGCATGCTCCATTTGGAAATGACTGAGCCTGTAAATATGAACGCCGTGTATCAGCCTTCATGTCACCTGGAACATGTACAGCAGGTTTTTAAAGACCCGATGAATATGATCAATAATGTACCCGGTTTAAAATATATTGATATGCAGGATAAGTCATTATGCTGCGGTTCTGCAGGTGTTTATAATATTGTCCATTTTGATGAATCCATGCAGATACTCGATTTGAAAATGAGGAATGTCAAAACTGCCAGACCAACCTTAATCATTACATCCAACCCGGGTTGTCATATACAGATGCAGCTTGGTTTGGAAAGAGAAGGCATGAGTGATGAAGTCTTGGTTAAACATCTTGTGGAAGTAGTGGCGGAGGCTTGTAATATTAGCTGAAAAATGAAAATGTATATCGGAAGGAAATATAGTCGAATGTTTTTTAAGGAATTTTTATATGCCAGCTGTGTTTAAAATATGCCGAAAGAGGAATACATGTAATACGAATGTACATTGGTTTTCGAAGAGTTTTCAACCTTTTACAGGAACTCGTCCAGGCATCTGTTATGATGAAGTACCTGCATCAATTGAATGGAACCAGTGGATAAAAACAATCTTTTAAAGGTGGTATTTTCATGCAGTGGTATAATTTGACTTTGGCTCACTGTTGGTAATAGCGACTGTCATCATATTAATAGTGACACCATTTCTAGGCTATTCCAGCGGTATAACCACTACAGTATTTGTTGTGGGCATATTGTTTATCCTGCTCAATATCGGGATTTATCTATACCTTAGAACTAAAAAGATCAGAGAATGATTCAGCATAATAAAACGGATTGGCTATCAAATTTGATAGCCAATCCGTTTTTATTAACACACAGAGTCATTCGATTTTGGTACGGATAATCCGAATAAAGGTCTCAGGTAAAGTGCAAGGAATGTGCCGCCGATCGCTACGATGCCCCAAATGTAGCCGTGCAGGCTGAATGAAGCGATGCCGCCGAAATATGCACCGATGTTACAGCCGAATGCAAGACGTGCACCGTAGCCCATCAACAGACCGCCGATGACCGACGCCATGAAGTTGCCTTTGGTGATCTTTGTGAATTTGAACAATCCACCTGCAGCGGATGCCAAAAATGCACCGAGAATGACACCGAAGTTAAGAACTGTAGTGGAATCGGCAAATATGGATGAATTCAGTGCTGTAGCTGCTTCTCCCTGCCAGTAGCCCCAGTTGGCCACGTCGAAGCCAATCACCTCTGCAACTTTGGATCCCCAAAGTGCAAATGCGGAAGTGATGCCCCATGGTTCACCGCGTGTCATGAGTGTCAAAGCATTCAACACTGCAAGAGCAACCGCAGCGGCCATCAGCGGCCAGGAACCTCTGAATATCCTCTTCCAGCCGCTAGCGCTTGGCAACGGCGCGATTTTAGGGGAATTTCTTTTTTTCTCTACTATTTTACTGATGAATGCAATCAGGCCGAATATAAGGAGTGATACTACAAGAGCACCGCCGTAACCGAGCCCCGTCGAAGTGGCGAGTGAAAATTCACCCATTGACGGCAGTTCTTCCGTCCAGAACGGCAGGTGGGCTGCACCGACCGTCGTTCCGATGATGAAGAAAATCAAAGTGATGAACATGACAGAACGGCCGCCGCCGATGGCGTACAACGTACCCGAGGCACAGCCGCTGCCGAGCTGCATGCCGATGCCGAAAAGGAATGCGCCGACGAGCAGGCTGACACCGACGGGTGATACATATCCCGCAACTTCAGCTCCGAAAAATGAGATGCCGAGTGCGAGAATCGGTGCGAATAATATGGTTGCTGCTCCCAGCATCACCATATGTGCACGTATCGCTTCGCCGTTACCGACAGACATCAGACGCCTGAAGGCGGAAGTGAAACCGAACCGTGCATGGAATAATGTATAACCGAGCAGTAATCCGATAACCATAAGCACCGGCTGCATAATTGATTGCGTGACTACCAAATATATAAATAAGACCAGACTGACCAGAATTCCGCCGCCAATAAGCAGCTTTTGCGGATCTTTCAATGCGTCCGCATGACGATGTACCGGATCCATCGTTTTACTCACGGTATTTATATTACTGACCAAATGAACTCTCCTATTCCTTAGTTAATTAGTATGAATTGATCATTATAAGAGCCTCAAGATGAATTGTCAAAGGAAATTAATTAAAAAAGCAGCGCTTCTATATCAGCGCTGCCTGTATAAAATCTGCAGTTCATTTTATCCATAGTATTATGTCTGCATTCTCTTTGCACGTATATACAGAAGAATATATATGATTATGGACATCGCGACAGAGCCGGCAGAAGCGGCATATATTGAGGCATATCCGAATATAAAAGCCATCTGCCCGAACAGTATGGCACCGAGACCGATACCGAGATCGAAAAACGAGAAAAATGTTGCGTTTGCCATACCGCGTCTGTTGGCGGGTGCATTTTCAACCGACCATGCCTGCAGAGCGGGCTGGACACTTCCGAATCCGAGTCCGTAAAGTGAGGCTGCAATGAGCAGGACCGCAGTGTTCGGCAGCCAGGCGAGCATCAGCATCGCAATGAATATTGACAGCGCACCCGGCAGAAATACATAAAGATGTCCTTTCCTGTCATAAATTCTGCCGGCGAATGTACGTGATATCATCAAAAACGCTGCGTACAGCAGAAAGTATAACTCTATCCCGGCAATGTTCTTTTCAATGGCATAAATCGGAAGGAATGTGGCGATTCCGCCGAAAGTCGCTGTAATGAAGAACAGCAGGAGGGACGGTTTTACCGCTGTTTTTTCAAAAATATCAAACTTTAGTTTTGAAGCTCTTTTTTCTGCTTCTTCCGCTTTTTTATACCGGATTTGTGAAGCGAACAATAATGCGATCAATCCGAGTGCTGCACAAATTAAAAATAATTGTGGAAATGAAATGACACCGACCAGCGTCAGGCCCAGTGTCGGACCGAGTGCGAGCGCCACGTTACCCGACAGGCCGAAATAGCCGAGCCCTTCTCCGCGGCGTTTCGGCGGCACGATATCCGTTGCGATCGTGCCCCCTGCAGTTGTTGAAAATCCCCATCCCATCCCCTGGACGATTCTTAAAAGGAATAAAAACAGTATACTTGAAATGAAGCTGTAGCTTGCGATTGACAGAACAAATACAACGAGCCCGATCTTATAAACAAATCCCCGGCCCTTTGACTCCAATGCATGACCTGCATAAGGTCTGAGCAGGAGTGCTGAAAATGTAAATATACCGACGATCAGACCAACGAGCTGGTCATTCCCGCCCAGTTCTTTCAGAAATAAAGGAAGTGTCGGCAGTGTCATCTGAAAGCCGAGAAATACAAAGAAGTTAGCCAGACAAATAAAGACAAAATCTCTGGTCCAAATCCTGTCATCTAATTGCGCACTTTGTCCGTGCGGCTCTGAATTCATGAATAAACCCCTCTTCTTTTCATAGTTGATTATCATTATACAGATTTTGTCGAAGGGGCACTAGAGGACGAACTTGAACAGCTTTGATTATCATGAAATATTATTTTATCTAGTAAAGAAGGAACCGAAAGAAGGAACCGTTTAAATATAAAAGAAAGTACTGAAGCAATAAATTTACTATAATGAAAGTAATAAAATATTAATTTGCTAAAGTAGGGGAAGCCATATGAAAAGAATAAAACTTCAGATGATAAGAGAAAGTTCGAAGGATATACCCATGTATGAATTGCCAAAAGGATACAGATTCAGAATGTTTAAAGACGGTGATCAGCAATTGTGGGCAAATATTGAAATGAGAGTGGATGAATTTAAGACCGAAAAAGATGCGCTTCAAAGGTTCAACCGTGAATTCGGCAGTCATATTCATGAAATGGAGGAGAGATGTTTATTTATAGAAACAGAGGAGGGTGAAGCGATTGGGACGACCACTGCATGGTATGGAGATTTAAAAGGGGACGGAAAGATACGCGGAAGAATCCATTGGGTCGGCGTTGTTCCTAAATACCAGGGGAGAGGTCTGTCCAAACCCATGCTGAGTCAGGCGATGGAAATACTGGTAGGCAAGCATGATGAATTTTACCTGACTTCGCAGACGACGAGCTGGCAGGCGGTCAACATGTACTTGAACTTTGGGTTCGAACCGGTACAACTTGATGAAAATTATGATGAGGCGTGGTCTTTGATGGAGGAAAAGCTGGACAAGAAGATCAGATGAAATAATGTATTAAAAATACTCAATATTAGGAACATTAAAGAAAGAGTTGTAATTCATACCCATTCTCCTATATCATTAATCGGCGGTATATTACCCCCGTTTGAAAAGGAGGATAATAATGAAGAAGAAAAGAAGTATTAAAAATATAAATTTTGAAAAGATAAAGCTGTCCATGACTCCGAGAATCACTGCCGAGACACTTCTGAATATATTATCAGTCATAGCCGGCTCATTCATTTTCGCGGTAGGTATCAACGTGTTCATGATTGCCGGCAATCTGGGTGAGGGCGGCGTCACAGGTCTGTCCATCATTTTCTTATACGCATTTGACATACCTCTAGCGATTTCCACATTGATCTTAAATGGGATTCTGCTGATCATAGGATTCAGGTTCCTGTCGAAAAGGGCGATGTACTATACGATTTTTGCGGTCATACTGATGTCGTTTTTCCTAGGCCTTACGGAATCATGGTCGATAGCCAATGATGAAATCATTCTTAATGTACTATTCGGCGGACTGTTCATCGGTCTCGGTAACGGACTGGTCATCAGAATCGGCGCAACGACCGCTGGTTCTGCAATCATCGGCAGAATTGCCAATAAGTATCTGGATATGAAAATTGCGAACGCGATTTTACTGGTCGACCTGTTCGTGATCCTGCTCAGTCTCACTGTATTGTCCGTCCAGCAGGTCCTGTTCACGATGGTGGCAATGTTCACAGCTGTCAAAGTGATGGATTTTGTCATAGAAGGTCTGAATCCGAAGAAGGCTATTACAATTGTTTCCTCCAAACCGGAAGCACTCGGCACGCTGATCAACAGTGAAATCGGCCGTGGAGTCACGATGGTGAATGGCCAGGGGTTCTACTCAAGAGAGCAGTTTGATATTCTCTATGTTGTAATAAACAAATCCAGACTGGTCAGATTGAAGCGGCTGATCAAAAAATATGATGAAAATGCATTTGTCGTCGTGAATGATGTGAACAGTGTGCTTGGAAATGCATTCCCGCAGTAGATAATAAAAATCTGGATGTTATAGTGAAAACCCAAATGCCTAACTTTGATTATATTATTTTGAAGGTGTGTCTTCTGTAAATTACAGGAGACATGCCTTTTAATTTTGTCTTAAACTTATCATTGTCGTAAACTGCTATGAATTGATGAATGACAAATTTTCACATCGACTGTTGTCTGTCATATTAGATTGTGCTAATATGACTTCATAAGTACACATTAGCTGTATCTAATATGAGGAGTGATTTCTTTATGTACATAACAGATATAGACACGAAAATGAAGTTTCTGCACGGTTTTTCCAACAAATCCAGAGTTTTGATTCTGGAAAGTATCAAGGAAGAGGAAAAAACCGTGTCGCAAATAATCGACGAACTTGGCATCAGCCAGTCAAGTATTTCCCAACATCTTGCATGTCTGAGGGGCTGTGGTCTGATCGTCGGCAGACAGGAAGGGAAATATATGTACTACAGGGTCAGGAATAAACTGGTACGCGACCTGTTGACAAATTTTGATACAGTACTCGAAGATATACATGAGAATGTGCATGGCTGCCAAAATCATATTGATGAAAAGGAGGCTGATCATGTCGGATAAATGCTGCAGTACAACAGGGACACTTGAAAATGATACGGGACACGATAGCAGTTGCTGTTCATCCAACCGGAATATTCAGGATGACTGCTGCAGTCATGAAGAACATCCTGAAGTCAAACAGTCGTCCGGAGAGGAAAGTATGGAATACCGGATACAGGGCATGGATTGTCCATCATGTGCAGCAACGATAGAAAAAAGCCTGCAGAAGCTGCATTACATCAATGATGCAAAAGTGAATTACAATACTGCAAAGCTTCAGGTTGCAGGCAGCAGTGACCTTCAATTCAGAAATGTGGAAAGTGAAGTCGAAAAACTGGGTTTTCACGCTGAATCCATATCAGATTCCGGAACTTTCCTGTCGTATGATATCGCCGGTATGGACTGCGGCGGCTGTGCGAAGAGTATTGAAAACCATTTGAATAAAATGTCTGATGTAAACAATGTTTCGGTCAGTTTCGCCACAGGTAAAATGAAGATCGATCACTCAAACAGTATCGATGACATAGTCTCTGAAGTTTCGAAAGTGGGATACCGGGCGACGCTTCTGTCAGAAAATAATGACAACCCGGCTTCAAGATCCAGCAAAAACGGATTTGGAATGATCGGACTGACCGGTGTTCTGATTGCAGCGGGGTTCATCAGTTCAACTTTGAATATGCCTGAGCTGGTTTCAATATTATTATATGCATCCGCAATGGTGATCAGCGGATACAAACCTGTAAAAAGTGCGTACTATGCTGTAAAAAGCGGTTCACTGGATATGAATGTGCTGATGTCGGCAGCGGCCATCGGTGCTGTACTGATCGGTGAATGGTTTGAAGGGGCCCTGGTCGTATGGCTGTTTGCACTGGGTAACGTGCTGCAGGACCGTTCTTTGGAGACGACCAGAAATTCCATACGTAACCTGATGGATCTCGCGCCTTCCGAGGCGTGGATCAAGGTGGGGCCTGAATTGGTGAAGAGACTGGTTGAAGCAATATCACCCGGAGATACTGTTGTCATAAAACCAGGTGAACGTGTGCCGCTGGACGGTATGATCACTTCAGGAGAAACAAGTATAAATCAGGCGCCGATTACAGGAGAATCCATTCCTGTGTATAAATCATCCGGTGATGATGTATATGCCGGTACGATAAATGAAAATGGTTCAATTGAAATGGAAGTCACTAAACTCGTTGAAGACACGACCATTTCAAGAATCATCCACATGGTTGAAGAAGCTCAGGAACAAAAAGCGCCGACAGAAGCCTTCATCGATAAATTCGCTGCAATCTATACACCCATTGTCTTTATATTGGCATTGGCAGTCATAGTGCTGCCTCCGGTTTTCGGAATTGGAGCGTGGGGTGAATGGATTTACAGAGGACTTGCACTGTTGGTTGTTGCATGCCCGTGTGCTCTGGTCATTTCAACACCTGTTGCGATAGTTTCGGCAATCGGAAATGCGGCGAAAAACGGTGTGCTAATTAAAGGCGGCTCATTCCTGGAGAAAGCCGGCACCATAGACGCCATTGCGTTTGATAAGACGGGCACTTTGACTGAAGGCAAACCGAAAGTCGATGATGTACATGCTCTGACAGTATCTGAAGATGAATTGCTCTCCATTGCGAGAACGTTGGAAGAATATTCAAACCACCCGATTGCCAGAACAGTCGTTGATTATGCGAAAGATAAAGATATATCAACCATAGCCGGTAAAGCGTTTCATAATATTACGGGACATGGTGTCAAGGCGGAAATCGACGGAAAAGTATATTATGCGGGCAACATGAAATTGTTTGATGACCTGAATATCGGGGACACCGGATGGCATTCCAGAGTTGAAGATTTTCAAAGTGAAGGTAAAACTGTGGTAATCGTCGGAACCGGTGAGGAAATCAGCGGCATTCTTACTGTATCCGACAGTGTGAGACCTTCTGCTATGAAAGCATTGGATGGATTGAAAAAAGCGGGAGTTAAATCACTTGTCATGCTGACCGGTGATAATGAAGGCACGGCGAAAATGATTTCAAATCAGACTAGCGTCAACCGCTATTTCGCAGAATTGATGCCGGAAGATAAAGTCAATGCGATCCGAAAACTTCAAAGTGAGGGACATAAAGTGGCGATGGTCGGTGATGGCATAAATGATGCACCTGCACTCGCAATGTCGGATCTCGGCATTGCAATGGGCGGCGCCGGGACCGATACGGCAATGGAAACGTCTGATATCGTATTGATGGCGGATAATCTCGATAAGCTCTCCGGCACGATGCATATAAGCAGGAAAGCTCTGACAATCATCAAACAGAATATATGGTTTTCATTGATCATCAAAGCTGTCGCACTGCTTTTAATAGTGCCCGGATGGCTGACACTCTGGATGGCAGTACTGAGTGATACAGGTGCAGCACTGATTGTGATACTCAATTCACTCAGACTGTTGAAAAGCGGAGAATGAAAGCAGATGATAACACACCCGGTTGAATAGTGGAGGACAAACCAAAAAGCCGGGTTTTCCCCTTTTGTCTTCTGCAATCAATGTCTTACCATTCTTTTCGTTGTTGAGCAGAACCTGAAGCGAGTTCATCTGCATATCCCAGGTAGAAGACGACTATATTCTCTTCATCACCGATTATGATATCTACGGATGAACTAATCTGACCTCCACATGTAATATCCACATTGATCTCCCCAGTCCGATTTACAGAGTCTTCTGTCTGGGAAATGTCAAATCCAGCTTGTATGGAATACAGTTTTTTCGCAAAAGCGTGTTTCCACGGCAGGTAATCAGAATATCTTTAGATTTTCATTATAAAATAAATCAATGCCACGAATATTGTTACTGTGACGTGAGTTAAAATACGTCCGGAAGAAAATTCCGAGTGGTTGAATTTAATAATTATTTAAGATTTATATGTAATTGTGATAATAGGTCGTCACCAATAAATCCAAACTGGTCAGATTGAAGCGGCTCATCAAGAAATATGATGAAAATGCGTTTGTCGTCGTGAATGATGTGAACAGTGTGCTGGGAAATGCATTTCCGCAGTAGGAGAATAAATGAAACCCGAACTCAAAATGAGCTCGGGTTTTCTTAATTTATCAATGTTTCTTATTTCTATAATTTTTGTCCATCTTCAATTCCTTATAACAGTAGTCCGTTTCTTGCCAGTTAAGATATTCTGCTGATTTAACGAACGACGCATCGAAGAATTGTATGATCGGTTCCGGCTTAACTTCTGACAGATCGGTTTCGATTTCAATCAGATACTCTGCCATCTGTTCACTGAAGTAGCTACCTTCTGGAAACTCCTCTGTAACTTCAAGCTTTTGTCCGCTGACGAATGGATAGGGCAGTACGAAAAATGTCGGGTGTTCAAAGCTGTCGTCACCCAGCCAGAACCCGAATTCCACCATATGCTCATCAAACGCCGCTCTTTCAATCACTTTTGTATCGTCATGGAATGGTTCATGTTCTTTATAGATCAATATGCAGGAAACATCAAATGTACCCCAGAAAAGACCCGGGTAGACTTTGCGCTTTCTCAACGGCGCAATGAATTTTTGTTCTGCATCATTCGCAAATTGGAACCATTTTAAAATCTCTGACGCAACCTGTCTGTCGTAATGATGGTGTTCAGTATCTTTGTTGAAAGGTGCTTTAGTATCCATCTCCTGAGGTTTTTTATTGATGACGATATCCAGACCAAGATCCTGTGTCACTGTAATGATTTCATAGTAATAATCCCTTACTGACTTACCGTCGGTCAGCTGGACATTGTTTTCACTATCAGTTGTTCTTATTGTAATGACATTATCAGCTAAATTAGCTTCAATTTCGAAGTAAAGACCGTTGCATTTTAAAGTACCTGTGGAAAAACCTCTGGTCGTGATGTTTAAAATAACGTGCGCCCATTGGGGTTCCTGTGGCGCATAGTTCAATTTGATTTTTCCAAGGATCTGTGAAATCAACTGCAGTGTAAGAACTTCCTTCTTATTCGTTTTATAAAAGCCCATTAACATCACCTCTCAATTGCCATTATATAGAATTTTCCCAATATTAATAAGTATTCTGATTGTAAAGAATTTGAAAATATACAGAAATTATAAAACTGCGTGCAGATATTAGAAAACCGGCCATTTTTGATACAGTTTTTCCATTTTGGAAGGGAAATTACTACAGAAATCGAATTGCTGTGATTTTACAACAATTTAAGCCGGGATTATGATGATTTTAGTTATTTAAGGAGGGAGTTAAATGACTATATTAATTGTATTCGGAGGTGTTTGTGCTTCATTTATTTTCGCACTTACATCTGCAAAAGATTCATCTTTTCTATTCAGAAGAAGTCGGTGTAATAGTTGCATGAGGCCATTAAGGTGGTATGAACTATTCCCCGTATTAAGCTTCATTTTTCTAAAAGGCAGATGTCTTACCTGTAAAACGAAGATTCCTGTTTCAAATTTTACCGTAGAAGTTTTGATGATCTTACTATTTATGTGCCCGGTATTCATTGAGCTGGGTCTGAAAGATCTGACACTTTATTATTTGATAATCCTTTTTCTGGTGCCGCTTTCCATATTTGATTTCGAGACGTTTACAATTCCTGATCATATAAACTTACTATTCTTATTTACGGGTTTATATTTAACTGATTTACAATACATTGAGATTGCCGGTGATCTGGCAGTAATACTGATACTTCATCTATTTTACTTTTTATTTTACGGGTCGGTCGGTTACGGAGATATAAAATTATTTACAATACTGACACTTATAACACCTTTGAACTTTTTCCTTTATATTGTGATGTTCACATATTTAATAGGGGGATTATTTGTTCTAATTATAAACTTATATAGAAACAACAGGGTGGATAAAGTGCCTTTGGTGCCATTTATAACAAATGGAGTACTCGTTGTATTTTATTTATATGATGATATTCACCTAATATATACTGGAGGATTTTTATGACATTGATGATTAAAGAGATGCATGCTTCAGATAAACCGAGAGAGAGGCTGCTGACATACGGGCCTGACAAATTGAACAATCAGGAACTTCTTGCAATAATCATCAACTCAGGCAGTAGGGATGAATCAAGTCTGACGCTGGCCAACAGAATTATAAAAGATTTTAAGACTATAAGAGATTTAAGAGACATCACATATCAGGAACTGACGAGTCTGAAAGGGATAGGACAAGTAAAGGCGGTCAGTATACTTGCGATGGTGGAACTGGCTGTTAGGATGCATACACATTCTTTAGAGGAAGAAGTGTATATAAAAAGTCCTGAAGACGTTTCACTATTGCTGATGGAGAAGCTTCGTTACTACCAGCAGGAGCATTTTGTCGTATTATATCTGTCAACTAAAAATATGGTGATCCATCAGAATACATTGTTCAAAGGTTCTTTGAACACTTCTATTGTACACCCCAGGGAAATTTACAAAGAGGCGGTAAAGAGAAGTGCCGCTGCGATCATCTGTGCCCATAATCATCCGAGTGGGGATCCGACACCGTCTCAGGAAGATATAGAGGTGACTAAAAGATTGAAGGAATGTGGAGAATTGATTGGAATAGACTTTTTAGATCATATCATCATCGGTTCCGGAAAATATTTGAGTTTAAAAGAAATGAATTACATCAATTAAAGGGGTAAATTATGGGATTAGATATGTACTTATATTTAGAAGATAAAGAAACATCCGAGGTCATCGAGTATAGCTACTATAGAAAGTTCAACGCCCTGCAGGGATATTTTGTAGAAAAATTTGATATTCCGAACTGCGGCAAAGTCAAACTGACTGAGGAGATCATCGAGGATGTATACCAGATACTGAATGATATTCGTTATAACAGAGAAAAAGCCAATCTTTTACTGCCGACTTTTCCAGGTCCGTTTTTTGGATCTTATGATTATGGAAGAATTTATCACTCATATATTGATCAGGCTGCATCGGATTTCTACCATGCTAAGTTTGTCGATTTCAATAAATATAATCTTTTTTACACCTCAAATTGGTGAATGATATATGCTGGATTTCTAACTGCACAGTATGTTAAGTTAAACTGTGCAGTTGTATGAAAGTAATGAATAACAATGAAAAAAGTCAGATTTATGCCCATGATGGGCGTAGACCGTAAAAAGTTTTCCAAAAATAATAGACGATTTGAAAATGGGCTGTTTAAGAATGAAGCCTTGCCAGGCAAGGGATAAACCAAAATTATATTTGGTAAACAATATTACAATCTCATTACAAATAAAGAAAATAGGTTTAAACCCTTGAAATGAGAATCAGATTAAAATATAATGAAGATAACATAACAAGGACGTCAACGAAGTATTTCGTAATATATTATCTGATTTCATCGACGCCTTCCGATAGAGTGACGCTGATTGTCCTCTAGATATCATATATTATATTATTTATCTGTGAAAGGGACCGGAAATATCCGGTCTCTTTTTTTAGGTTTAAATTACTGTTGTAACTTTATATATTTCAGCTTTGACGGTGCTTATAGTATATTGTAATGGAGGACTGACTTTATTACGGAAAGGGAGTATTAAGATGGATGTTAAATTTCCCATTGGAAAACTGGATGTACCTGAAAATGTGACGCTTGAAAATATTCGTGAATGGAATGCACAGACTGAGACATTTACAAAAAGGCTGCGTGAAACGGTCGACGGCTTAAGTGAAGATGAGCTGAACAAAACATACCGTGAAGGTGCATGGAATGTCAGACAGCTCGTCCACCATATTGCAGATTCCCAGATGAACATGTTTCAGCGCCTGAAGCTTGCATTGACCGACGATGCACCGACAGTACCCGGGTTTGTCCAGGATGAGTGGGCGGTGCAGCCGGATACTGAACTGCCGGTGGAGAGTTCCATTAAAATGCTGGAAGGGATCAATGAAAAATTGTTGCACTGGGTAAAAGTCTGACTGAAGATCAGTTGGACCGTTATTTCGTCCATGAAGATAACGGTAAAGTGACAGTAGCGACCAAGGTTGCCAAGTTGGCGTGGCATGAAGAGCATCATCTGGAACACATTAAGATTGCTTTGTCGAAGTAAGCTTATATGAAAAGTGGCATGAAATGTCTAAAAAAGGGTGTTTCATGCCAATGAGCAGGCAAAATTGACATGAAAAGAGTCTGTAAAGAGTCTACGTGTCATTCCAGAGCTGAAATTGACACCAGCACCAATGTATTACAGGTTTGGTGTCACGCAGTGTAAACCTGCCTTGCAAATTATACTGATTTACTATATGATTAATCTCAACTCAATATCCAATTATCCAGAGCAGACGGAGGGACTTGGCCCTGTGATGTCTCAGCAGCGGACTCATTTTGAGTACTGTGCTAATTCCAACAAGCGGATGCTTGAACGATAATCAGTTTGGTCATCTGCCCAGTGCAGATGGCTTTTTTATTACAGAAAGATGTAAAGGGAGGATTCATATGAGCATAGTCTTTAAAGATGTTTCAAAAACTTACTTACATAAAGGTAAGGAAATCAATGCTTTGAGACTGACGAACCTGACGATAAACGCAGGTGAAATATTCGGGCTGATCGGTTTCAGCGGGGCGGGGAAGAGTACACTCCTTCGTCTTATCAACCTGCTCGAAGCGCCATCATCAGGGACGATCCACGTCGGTGATGATGAAGTGACTGCATTGAATCAGAAGGATCTGCGGGTGAAGCGCCAGAAAATCGGCATGATTTTCCAGCAGTTCAACTTGATTGAATCTAAAACGGTCGCGGATAATATCGCATTCGTCCTAAGAGCAGCGAAGTATCCGAAAGCTGAAATTGACGGACGTATCGATGAGCTGCTTGAACTGGTGGGTCTGTCCGAGAAAAAGACGGTCTTCCCGAAAAATTTGAGCGGCGGACAGAAACAGAGGGTCGGTATTGCAAGGGCGCTCGCCAATAATCCTGATGTGCTCCTCAGTGATGAGGCGACGAGTGCACTGGATCCGGAAACGACAAAGACGATATTGAATCTGCTGAAGCGTATCAATAAAGAGCTCGGCATTACGATTGTTGTCATCACTCATGAGATGGAAGTGATCAAAGAGCTTGCCGAACGTGTCGGTGTCATGTCGAATGGTGAAATTATCGAGATGGATGATGTCTACAAAATATTCAGCGAGCCGTCGCACGAAGTGACGAAAGGTTTTGTGCAGG
Organism: Lacicoccus qingdaonensis; assembly: GCF_900101075.1. GTDB lineage: Bacteria > Bacillota > Bacilli > Staphylococcales > Salinicoccaceae > Lacicoccus > Lacicoccus qingdaonensis. The sequence continues at coordinate 270,535 of NZ_FNFY01000001.1, forward strand.
ATATTTATGATTTTCAGATTCCTCCCCACATTGTTCAGGCAGAAGATAATAAAATCATCACCATCAAATTTCTGCAAGAAAGTGCAGAGGAGAGTTATCTGAATAAACTGTACAGGGAGTTTGATCTGTCGATCAGCATATTGAATGGAAGAATCGAGTATATCAACGGCATACCGCTTGGTATTCTGATGCTTCAGGTAACGGGGGATCCTTCAGAAATTGACAGGCTGATCCGTAATATCACTGAAACTCCAGGTATAGAAAGGGCTGAGATATATGAATAGTTTAACGAATCTGGGACCTCTCTTGTACCAGGCGTTTCTCGAAACGACTTTGATGGTTTCTATATCCATATTTTTTGCGGTACTGATCGGACTGCCGCTCGGAGTCTTATTATTTGTTACACAGCATCATTTACTCTTTAAAGTGAAACCGTTGAACCAGGTGCTCGGCGCACTTGTGAACGTCATCCGTTCATTCCCGTTCATTATTTTGATTGTGGCGATCATGCCGTTTGCGACCTGGCTTGTCAACGCGTCCCACGGGCCGGTCTTTGCTAGTGTCGCACTGTCGATTGCGGCTGTGCCTTTATTTGCAAGGCTGGTCGAGTCGAGTTTCAACAGCATTCACAGCGGTGTCATTGAAGCGAGCATCGCAGGCGGCGCACCGTTATACATGATCGTGACAGATGTGCTGATTCCTGAAGCGAAAAAAGGGCTGATCCAGGCGATTACACTGACGATCATTACGATTATCGCATTCAGTGCGACGGCGGGTGTCGTCGGCGGTGGCGGTATCGGTGACCTTGCGATCCGTTACGGCTACTACCGTTATGATACTTTGACAATGGCCGTGACGGTCATACTGCTGATCATCATCGTTCAGCTAGTACAATTAATCGGTGACTTTTTAAGCCGTCGTGAGGAGGGAAAATAGATGCGTGGCATTATTATATTTTTACTGGGCACTTTAGGTGTCATTATCATTTCGAGTGTGCTGTTATATGAAGATGAAGGTGAAGTGATTACGATCGGTGCATCTACCGGCCCGTTCAGTGATATGGTCAACTTTGCTTTGAAGCCGCCTCTTGAAGAGATGGGGTATTCTGTTGAAATCGTCGAGTATACGGATTACGTCCAGCCAAATAATGCACTCGATAATGGAGACCTTGATGCGAATCTGTATCAGAATCTGACATTCATGGACAATTTCAATGAAGAGAACGGTACAGATCTGCATGGACTAATTCAGGTGCCGACAGCGCCGATGGGTCTTTATTCGAGTGAGTTTGAATCACTTGAGGAAATATCGAACGGAAGTGAAGTCGCACTGCCGCTCGATCCTGTCAACTCTTCACGCGGTTTTCTGACTTTGGAAGAAGCCGGGCTGGTTACCATCAGTGAAGATGCGAATATGTTTGCGATACAGGAAGAAGATATTACTAGCAATAATAAAAATCTCGAGTTTGTCTTCCAGGATGCCGGTCAGCTGCCGAGAAGCGTCGATCAGATCGGGCTGTCACTTGTACCGGGCAACTTTGCGCTTGCCAGTGATATGAATCTCGACGATGCGCTTGTACTTGAAAGCATGAATGAATATTTCAGAAACAGAATAGTCGTCAATACGGAAGATAAGGATTCTGAAATGGCCGAAGACTTGATCGAAGCGGCACAGTCCGAATACTTTGACCAGGTCATCGATGAGGAATTCCAGGGATTCGATAAGCCGGAGGAGGAGTAGTTATGAACGAGTTGTTGAAGTCTGTACCCGAAAGCTATTTTGCGAGCGTCAGCACTCTGAATGAAAATTTGGAGATTGGTGATAAGCCGCTGATCAATCTCGCTGTCGGCATACCGGACGGTGCCGCTCCGAAAAGTGTCACAGATGCCGTGAAATCTTCTGTAGAAGATCCGAAGCAGCATAAATATCCCGGATTCCGCGGATATCCATCATTTAAAAAAGCAATCATGGACTTCTACAGCCGCCACTACGGAGTGACTTTGAAAGATGAAAATATCGCCATTCTTTACGGCACCAAAAGTGCCCTCGTCCAGTTTCCGATGATATTCATCGAGCCGGGTGAAGGCGTCTTTCTCCCGAACCCGGGGTATGCGGACTACTCGGCAGGTGTGATTCTCGCTAAAGGCGTTGAGTATGATCTGCCGCTGCTTAAGGAGAATGAATATTTGCCCGATTATGATGCGCTCGATCAGAAAGAACTGGATAATGCGCGGCTGATCTACTTGAACTATCCTTCTAATCCGCTCGGTTCAGTCGCATCAAAGGAGTTCTTTGATGAGACGATTAGCCGGTTTAAGGATACAGACATAAAGATTGTTCATGACTTTGCATATGCCGGTTTCGGTTTTGATAAAAAACATCCGAGCATCCTTCAAAGCGACCCGGAATTGTCGACAGCTGTGGAAATTTATTCATTTTCAAAAAGCTATAATATGTCCGGTTTCAGGGCGGGTTTTGCAGTCGGCAATAAAGAGATGATTGAAGCAATTAATATTTATCAGGACCACACCCAGACAGGCATGTGGGGTGTGCTGCAGGAAGCGGCGACAACAGCGCTTAATGAGGAAGACGATTTTCTGACTGCTCAAAAAGATATTTTTAAGAAGCGGAAAGACATGGTCATAAAAGAACTGTCTGAAGCGGAAATTCCAATCGAGCCGATTGAAGGCGGAATATTCGGCTGGATAAAAGTGCCGGATGAGTTTGACGGGGAAAGTTTTGTGAAGTATCTGCTGAAAGAAGAATCAATACTCGCAACTCCGGGAATTCCATTCGGTTCAAGGGGCACAAACTATATACGTATATCCATGGCCATCGAAGATGAACAACTTAAAGAATGCATTGAAAGACTGAAAGGGATTGCGTACCTTTGGAAGTGAAAAATTAATATTTAAATAGTACAACCCGCGGATTTCGGCCGCGGGTTTTTATTATTTATGAGAGGGTGATTTTTCTTTTTGCTATGTAAGTGATGATCAGTGCCAAAACAGGTACGAGCGGCATAAATGTAAAACCGTTTATAAAGTAAACAACGGGTATGAAGAATGAGGTGATTCCCAGAAAGAAAAAGAGCTGGGATTGTTTTTGCAGTCCATAGAAGAACAGGAAGATGCCTTCTACAGCTAAAATGATCAGTATGATATTGAGCCACATTGTAGATTCACTCCCATTGCTGATTATATTTCACCGTTGAAATATTAAAGGAATAGATTGAAAGGCGGTATCCCTATAATTAAATATCGCAAATATTTAATGCCTTTTGTCATTAAGTCAAAAGGCATATTATAAGTGGTGATATATTTATTTAACGATGACTACAGGTGTGTTGACACGTTTTGCGATTTTATGAGTTACATGGCCGAGTACATGCTTGATGTCTCTTTTAGAGCGTTTGTTGCTCATGACGACGACATCATAATCGTTATTTTTTATTTCTTTCAAAAGTGTTTTCATGATCAGCCCTGATTCAAACTGTACCTGGTAGTTTAATCCCAGTTCCTCAAGATGATCGGTGAAAGGTCTCATGAATTCTTTCTTTTCTTCAACGAGCGTATCGAAATGTTTGCCGTCATATCTGACGCTGTTGGCGTGTTCACCTTCGGAAATGATGTTGAAAATCGTGATCATATGATGCTGGTTGTCGCCGGTAAGCTTTTTCAATTGTTCAGGTACGTTGATGAAAGAGTTGCCAAAATCGTATGGTACTAATATTTTTTTATACATGGTCACACATCCTTTAAATTTCATATAATATGATTCTATTAAAAATACTAGGTTTATATAAAATACGCAATCAAAATTTTTATAAAAATATAAAATATTGGGCACTTATACACTAACATTGACGGTAATAACCCAGACCGCTAATATAAGCATGGATGATGATATGTTTTAAAGGATGTGTGGTATGAAAAACTATTTATATATGATAATCGGCGTATTCTCCTTTGCTTTTTCCGTCGCCATATTCGCGATGCCGAACTCACTGGCAGAAGGCGGTATCCCTGGTTTATCCCTGCTTTTATACTTTGGGCTGGGATGGTCGCCGGCCATAGTCACTTTCATAGCGAACGTTCTGGTACTTTCCATTGGATACAGGTATTTGCCGAAATCCATGATCATTAAATCGATTGTTGCCATCCCGCTTTTCTCGTTTTTCTTATTCATCCTGGAAGGTGCGGGATCAGAACTGGGTGACCCTTTGCTTGCAGCAGTATATGCGGGTGTCCTGACCGGCATCGGTTTTGGATTCATATTCCTTTCAGGGAGTACGATTGGCGGTACTTCCACCATCGCAAAAGTGTTGAATTATAAATTTGGCTGGGAACTCACAGGTACAAATTTTGTGCTCGATGCATTGGTCGTCGCCGGCGGTGTATTTGTTATCGGACCGGTTATGATTTTATATACTGTCGTTGCGCTGTTTATCGGAAAAAAAGTGACCGACTATGTACTTGAAGGTTTTGAATCTAAAAAGGTTGTTCATATATTTTCAGAAGAGAGTGAGGAAATTTCAGCTTCTCTCCGGAAGAATTTAAATGCCCATACTTCAATATTGGAAAGTAAGGATGAAGGCAGCGGCAATATTGAACATATGATTTATGTCGCTGTGCCGAAGCAGCAGGTATTTTATTTGAAAAAATTGATCAACGAGGTGGATGAGGGTGCATTTACGGTCGTGCATTCCGTGAAGGACGTGAGCGGTGGTTCATTCATGAAAGCACATTATCCGACGCAGAAGGTGTTCAGCAGCAACAGGGAAGAGAAAGAATACCATAAAGACAAAGTGAAGGAATGAAAACCTCTGTCCGACGATTCATTCATGGATATGTGCAGACAATCTTAAAAAATCCTATGGAATTTTAAAATTATATTGAAATATTACTTCTTATGAAATATACTGAAAACATCAAACACAAGGAGGACAAAAGCTATGCATAAAATCATTGCAGTGAAATCACACAACAAAGAATCGAATAGTGCCTCCCTTTATGGTTGTTTTTAAACACATTAATCAATGATGACCAATCCATATACATACAAAAGGGGAGGCGTATGCCCCCCTATTTTTATGCCTTATTTTAAGTGCGCACAAAAATGGTGTGCACTTTTTATTGCAAAATTTATTCAACATAAGAAAGTTGGTTAATCATGATTGATTTTATTTACAAATTAAAATGGTATTTTTCAGAACATAAAATGAAATATTTACTCATTGTAGTATTGGCTGTAATTTCGAATTTCATGGAAGTGATTCCGCCTCAGCTGATCGGCCGTACAATCGACCTGATCAACACCGGTGACATGACGATCGGTACCATGTGGCTCATATTTTTGTTATTCATAGCGGTCATCATCAGCACTTATCTGCTGCTGTACTCATGGTTTTATATGCTCTTCGGCAGTGCATACGATATCGAAAGCATCTTGAGGATGAGACTGATGCAGAAGTTTCTAACGTTGTCACCAAGCTTTTATGAACGTAATAAGACAGGTGATCTGATGGCAAAGGCGACCAATGATATGCGGAGTATCAACAGGGCGATGGGTTTCGGACTGATCACCCTGCTCGATGCGAGCACTTTTCTACTGACGATCATTCTCGTCATGGCGTTTACCATCAATCTGGAACTGACATTTTATGCACTGCTGCCATTGCCGCTTCTGATCATCATTGAAGTTTATCTTGGACGTATGATCAGTAAACGTCATACTGAGAGCCAGAAATCATTCGGTGTAATGAATGATGCAGCACTCGAAGTGGTTGAAGGGGTGAGGCTGACGCGGAGTTACGTGCAGGAAGAGGCGGAAGCAGCAAGTTTCAAGGGAAAGACAAAGGATTATCTGGACAGGTTCATGAAAGTGGAAAAGCTGGATGCATTATTCCAGCCTCTGACGATCTTTGTCGTTTCCTTAAGTTTCATCATTGCATTCGGTTATGGCGCAGTTTTGGTGAATGAAGGCGAAATGACCGTCGGGGAAGTCGTCACTTTCAATATCTACTTGAATATGCTCATCTGGCCGATGTTTGCAATGGGCATGCTGTTCAATATCATGCAGCGGGGCAATGCTTCACTGAACCGGGTTGAAGAAGTGCTTCAGACCGAAGATGATGTCGTTGATACTGGCGACAGCATTGTGGAGTCGAGTGAAATAGACTTTGAGCATGTGTCCTTCAGCTATCCCGCCAGCAGCCGTCAAAATCTGGACGGGGTTACCATCCATCTCAAAGCGGGTGACACTTTGGGAATTGTCGGTAAAACCGGCAGCGGCAAAACGACGCTGATCAGACAGCTCCTAAAAATGTATCCTGCAGGAACGGGCAGTCTGATCATAGACGGCATCAACATCACCCGGCTGAATAAAAAAGAACTGCGACAGAGAATCGGTTATGTATCACAGGAAAATATCCTGTTTTCAAGAACCGTCAAAGACAATATATTATTCGGTAATCCAGGCGCATCGGATGATGAGCTGGACCGGGCGATAGAAGTCAGTGCACTTGATTCGGATCTTGCTCTTATGCAGAAGGGACTTCAGACCATGGTGGGAGAAAAAGGTGTTGCACTGAGCGGCGGGCAGAAGCAGCGTATATCCATAGCCAGAAGTCTGATCAAAGACCCGGAAATACTGATATTTGATGATGCGCTCAGTGCCGTTGATGCGAAAACGGAACAGCAGATCATCGATAATATCAAAAGGGAACGAAAAGAGAAAACAACCATCATAGTGACACATCGACTGTCTGCTGTCAGACATGCGGATGTGATTGTCGTGCTTGAAGACGGCAGAATCGCTGAGACGGGCAGCCATGATGAACTGGTTAAGAGTGATGGCTGGTATAGAAGACAGAATCAGTATTATGAGACCGGCGGTGAAGAAAATGACTGAGATTAAAAGATTGTTGAAATACTCGCTCAATTATAAGTGGTGGTTCATCGGAGGAAGCATAATGATGGTCCTGATGGTGTTCTTTGAACTTCTTGGCCCGCTGATCATCATGACAGTCCTCGATGATCACATCCGTCTTGGGGAAGGCAACATCAATGTTGAAGCAGTCATCCGTCTGCTGATTATATATGCTCTTATCAAACTGTTCCATGCGATTGTCGCATATTTTGCGCAGATTATTCTGCAGTCGACAGGGGCAAAAGTCGTTCAAAGTATACGTCATCAGGTGTTTGAACATATTCAGAAACTGCCGGTGAAGTATTTTGATAATCTGCCTGCCGGCAAAGTCGTTGCCAGAATAACCAATGACACCGAATCGATGCTTGAATTTTTTACGTATGTGCTGCCGATGTTTCTGGTGAACGGTCTGACGATGATGGCCATAACACTTGCAATTTTCATCGTAAATATATATGCGGGCATCATCATGCTGATTTTTGTGCCGATCATCTTACTGTGGATCATCGTCTATCGTAAATATTCGAATGACTACAACCATATGAAGCGTGAAAGGAACAGCGATATGAACGCAGCAATCAGTGAATCGATCAACGGCATGACAACGATCCAGGTGTTCAACAGGGAAAAACAGATTGAAAGTGAATTCAAGGATCTGAATGACGAATATACGGACAGTGCCACGAAACTGGTGAAACTGAACGGCTTGTCCGGAGACAATCTGGCAGGCGTCATGCAGTCTTTCGTCTTCGCACTCATGGTCATCGTATTTTCACTGGCGTTTTTAAGTCCGTCAGAAGCCCTGACAGTGGGGACTATGTACTTACTGGTGGACTATATCACCCGTTTTTTCAATCCGCTTTATGAAATCGTCGGTCAGATCGAAATATTTGAACAGGCACGTGTTGCGTCAGTTAAAGTATTCGAGATGATCGATGAAGAGGAAGAAATTGAAGATAAGGGCACTCTGGATGATTTTGACGGAGATATCGATTTCAGGAATGTCTCTTTCTTCTATAAAGAGGGGCATCTCGTATTGAAAGAGATCGATCTCAGTGTTGGCCGGGGAGAAACGATTGCTCTCGTCGGACATACCGGCTCAGGGAAAAGTTCGATCATCAATCTTCTCATGCGCTTCTATGATCCGACAGAAGGACGGGTTTTGTTTTCCGGAAAGGATACGAAGCATATCAATAAAAAAGAATTAAGGAAACATGTATCGATAGTACTCCAGGACCCGTTCATCTATGCAGGCACACTACTATACAATATCCGCCTCAACAATGAAGATATTTCACGTGAGGCGGCAAGAGCGGCACTTCTCGAAGTCGGCGGAAGAGAGCTGATGGAAAAACTGGACAGGGGGATGGATGCATGGCTGCCTGAAAGAGGGGCGACGTTGTCACTTGGAGAGCGCCAGCTGATTTCTTTTGCCAGGGCTCTGGCATTCGATCCGAAAGTGCTTGTGCTGGATGAAGCGACGAGTAATGTGGACAGTGAAACAGAGCAGATGATCCAGAACGCGATGAAAGTGGTCAGCAGAAAACGTACGACATTCATCATCGCACACAGATTATCCACCATCCAGCATGCGGATCAGATCATCATTCTGGAAGAAGGAAATATAATGGAACAGGGGAATCATCAGAGTCTGATGGATATGAATGGTATTTATGCCGAGATGTTTAAAATGCAGGTGATGGATAGGAATATGCGCCACGCATAGATGGTGTAATATGTTCACTAAATATCCGGAAATGACCTTGATTCGTGTCAATTTAATGGTTAACATATAAGTATAATGACATTGACATAACAAGGTCACTTGTTTAGTTAACAAAACCTTTTGATAGAACTCTCGTTCTAGATATCATATATTATATTATTATCTTTTTAACAGGGGCCGGTGAATCCGGCCCCTCTTTTATGTAAAAAATCCGCTATAAATATATTTCTTAACCATATTGATATATGGTATTCTTTTATATACACAGTTTACTGGAGGCGTGCTCAGTGAATAAACTTTTTAACAGAAACAAAATGCTGATCATTTTATTCGGGATCATCATATTGATATTATTTATCGGCTTTTCGATGACGGACAGGGAATCGACGACCAAAGCCGAACAATTTACAGGCGACACTGTTGCGGCTTCCCAGTCCATCATCGGTGCACCGGTTCAATTTGTATCCAATATTTTCAGCAACTTTACAGGACTTTTCGGGGCTTCGAATGAAAATGAAGCATTGAAGACCCAGCTTGAAATGGTACCTCAGATGTACTCGGATATTGAGCGGCTTGAAGCGGAAAATGAGAAGCTCAGGGATGCGCTTGAAGTCAGTTCGAAAAGAGAATATGACACCATCAATTCAAGGGTGATTTCCCGCTCCCAGGATCAGTGGCTGAACAATTTCACGATCGATAAAGGTGAAAATGACGGCATACAGGAAGGTATGGCGGTCATGACACCGGAAGGTCTTGCCGGCATGGTCAAACGTGTCAACGGCAATTCCAGTTTTGTTGAGATGATTACGACGAATGTCTCTCAAAACAATCTTTCGGTTGAGATTCAGCACGCGGATGAAGCGGTGTATGGGGCAATCGATCACTATGACAGTGAAAGGGGACTGCTTGTCATAGATAATATAAAGAATAATGCCAAGGTGGAAGCCGGGGATGAAGTGTTTACAAGCGGTCTTGTAGGCGATTTTCCGGAAGGGCTGATTGTCGGCGAAGTCATGGAAGTTGAAAATGATGAGCACGGGCTGAGTCAAAATGCCTATATCCAGTTGGCGAGTGATCCATCTGAGATCGATGTCGTTTTCGTCCTGGAACGGGACCCGGAATCAATGGGAGATTGATATGAGGATCATAGTGATATTCATTACGTCCCTTCTGTTGATGTACGGCGATTTTTTATTTGCAGAATTCAGTCCTTTTGAGATCAGCGGATTGACAGTTTATACGGTCCCTAAATTACTTCTGATGTATATACTTCTTTTATCGATCTACGTCAATCCTTCGATCAGCAGTTTCATAGCGATCGTCTTCGGTATACTGATTGATGTATACAGCGGTCTTGTTTACGGTGTGCATACTTTTGGCATGGTCGCTTTCGTATTTTTCATGCACACTGCGTTCAGGGTATTTTATAAAGACTTTGTCGCGATGGCTTTTGTCGTCCTGTCACTGACATTTCTTTATGATGCGTACATATACATCATCTACGGCATTCTCGGCCTGGTGAATATGCCGGTGTTCGATTATCTGGCGCTCAGATCGGTTCCGAGCCTGATTGTCAACGCACTGCTTTTTGTACTTGTGTTCGTCCTCACTTTGAAGAGTTCGAAAGTACGTAAAAACTTCCTGTCAAAACATTGACTTAAAGCCTGCTGATTGCTATAATCTAGAAGTTGATGATTTATCAGACATCAACCGCACAATCATAGGTCAAAGTGACTTGTTCCACCTATGGATGGCGTGTCTTAATTAAAATCAGGAGGTGTAAGTATGTTTGCAATCATCGAAACAGGCGGTAAGCAGGTTAAAGTGGAAGAAGGCCAGACTATTTTTGTCGAAAAGATAGAAGCAGAAGAAGGCGCGAATTTTACTTTTGACAAAGTACTTTTAGTTGGTGGAGACAGCGTTAAAGTCGGCGCACCGACAGTTGAAGGCGCAACAGTTTCTGCGAAAGTTGAAAAACACGGACGCGGCAAGAAAATCAGGGTTGTCAAATTCAAACGCAGAAAGAACTACCAGCGTACACAAGGTCATCGTCAGCCTTATACAAAATTGACAATTGAAAAGATTGAAGCTTAATGATTAAAGTGAATATTCATGAAAATGATGATGGCCGGGTTGTTTCTTTCAACATGAGCGGTCATGCGGACTTTGATGAATATGGGAAAGACATTGTTTGTGCCGGAGCTTCGGCAGTCGTTTTTGGAAACGTCAATGCCATCATCTCCATGACGGATGCAGATCCTGATATAAAATTGGATGATGACGGCGGATACTTACAGTTCAGTGTTGAAAATCCAAATGATGAGAAGCTGCAGACGCTTTTGGAAGCAATGATCATTTCATTAAAAACTATTGAAGAAGAATATAACGACTATATAAGAATAGAATATATGTGAGGTGAGTAACATGCTAAAGTTAAACTTACAGTTTTTCGCATCGAAAAAAGGGGTCGGGTCAACAAGAAACGGCCGTGACTCAGAGTCAAAACGTTTAGGTGCGAAGAGACAGGATGGTCAATACGTTTCAGGTGGATCAATTTTATTCCGTCAGCGCGGTACTAAAATTCATCCGGGTGAAAATGTAGGTCGCGGTGGCGATGATACATTATTTGCAAAAATTGACGGCGTAGTTAAATATGAACGTTTTGGTCGAGACAAAAAACGTGTTTCTGTTTATCAGGAAGCAAAATAATTTTGTTACTAAAAGCATCAGCTACTGCTGGTGCTTTTTATTTTGCAGGGGTTCCAGGATGATAAATTGATACATAGTCTTTATATCAGTGATATAATATTAAAGTAATTGAGGTGAAAATATGTTCGTAGATCAGGTCAAAATATTTTTGAAATCAGGTGACGGCGGCAATGGGCTTGTCGCGTACAGAAGAGAGAAGTATGTTCCGATGGGCGGACCGGCAGGCGGTGACGGCGGTGACGGGGCAAGCATTATTTTCGAAGTGGATGAAGGACTGAGAACACTGCTGGATTTCCGTTATCAGCGTCATTTCAAAGCAAAGCGCGGCGAAAACGGCATGAGTTCAAACATGCACGGCAAAAACAGTGAACCGCTCATTTTGAAAGTGCCTCCGGGCACTGTAATAAAAAAAGTGGAAGATGATGAAACAATGGCGGATCTGACGACGCACGGCCAGCAGGCTGTCGTTGCTAAAGGCGGCCGCGGCGGCCGGGGCAACTCGCGTTTTGCGTCCAGCAGAAACCCTGCACCGGACCTTGCGGAAAACGGTGAACCGGGAGAAGAATTTGAAGTGACACTGGAATTGAAATTGATGGCAGACGTCGGTCTGGTCGGTTTCCCGAGTGTCGGCAAGTCAACCATATTGAACAGTGTATCGAGAGCAAAACCTAAAATCGGTGCATACCATTTTACAACGATTTCACCCAATCTGGGTGTGGTCCAGTCCGGTGACGGCCGTTCATTTGTCATGGCTGATCTGCCGGGCCTGATTGAAGGTGCAGCAGAAGGGTCGGGACTCGGTCATCAGTTCCTGAGACACGTGGAAAGGACAAAGGTGATTGTTCACGTTGTGGATATCAGCGAGTCCGAAGGCCGTGACGCTGTCGAAGACTACCATACGATCAGGCAGGAGCTCGGTGAATATAACCCGGCGCTGCTTGAACGTCCTGAAGTCATCGTCCTGAACAAGACGGATTTGCTTGAGGATACGGAAGTCATCGACCTGTTCAGACAGGAAATCGGGGAAGACAAGGAAATCTTTTCCGTTTCTGCAGCGACGAGTGATAATCTGCAGCCGCTGCTCTATAAAGTGGCGGATATCCTGGATGAAAGTGATGAAGCGGAAGTCGAGCTTGATGAAACGGAAGAACGTGTAGTCTACCGTCATGAAAAAGATCCGGATGCATTCAAGATCAGCCGTGATGATGACGGTGCATATGTTGTCAGCGGGCCGACAATCGAAAGAGTATTCATGATGACGGACTTTAACAGAGATGCAGCAGTCAGGAGATTTGCCCGTCAAATGCGCTCGATGGGTATTGATGATGCCCTTCGGGAAAGAGGTATCGAGACAGGAGATACTGTAAGGATACTTGGCGGAGAATTTGATTTTGTAGAATAGGTGAGGAAATGTATCAATATATAGAAGGTACAATTGAAACTGTGTCCCCGCACAATATTACAGTCGATGTTTCAGGTGTGGGTTATCTTATTCATGTCCCGAATCCTTTTCGTTTCGAAAAAGATAAAGGCAGTAAATTAAAAGTATATACAGAGCTGATCGTCAGAGAAGACAGCCATACTTTATACGGCTTTAAAAATATGGAAGAAAAGCAGCTGTTTCAAAACCTGCTCAGGGTGAAGGGCATCGGTCCGAAAAGTGCGCTTGCCATATCGGCGGCAAGCACTCCGGATGAAGTGATCACTGCAGTCGAAAATGAAGATCATGCCTACATGAGCAAGTTTCCGGGCATTGGCAAAAAAACTGCCAGCCAGATCATACTGGATTTAAAAGGCAAGCTTGTCGAAAGCGGCAGAACGGCTGTATCCACATCGGATAACGATTATGTCAAAGAGGCACTGCTTGCGCTGGAGGCACTCGGCTACAGCAAGAGGGAACTTTCAAAAGTGGATAAGAAACTGCAGACGGAAAGTTTTGAATCCGTTGACGCAGCGGTGAAATCAGGATTGAAATTATTAGTTCAATAGAGGTGTTATTATGTCAGAACATGATGACAGAATTTTAGATGAACATCAGATGGATGAGGACATGGAAGTTGAAATGTCACTCAGACCGGAATATTTAAAACAGTATATCGGCCAGGATGCGATGAAGAACAACCTGGCAGTGTTCATCCAGGCTGCCAAAATCCGGGAAGAGGCTCTGGATCATGTCATACTGCACGGTCCGCCGGGTCTCGGTAAGACCACTTTATCCAATATCATTGCGAATGAAATGGAAGTCAATATCCGCTCCACTTCCGGCCCGGCAATCGAAAGAGCGGGAGATCTCGCGGCGATATTATCGAGTCTTGAGCCCGGAGATGTTTTATTCATCGATGAAATTCACAGAATTCCACGTGCTGTTGAAGAGATTTTATATTCAGCGATGGAAGATTTCTTCATAGACGTCATTATCGGCAAAGGTGAAGAAGCGAGAAGCATCCGGATCGACCTGCCGCCGTTCACACTGGTGGGGGCGACGACGCGCTTCGGCAGTCTGAGCGCACCGCTCCGTGACCGCTTTGGTGTGCAGTTGAGACTGGAATACTATGATGTGGACAGTCTGATTACTATTGTTGAGAGAACTTCTGAAATATTTAATGTGGAAATTGACCCGGACAGCGCCGTGGAGCTTGCGAAACGGTCAAGAGGGACACCGAGGATTGCCAACAGGCTGCTCCGCCGTGTCAGGGACTTTTCAATCGTCAAGGAAGAAGAATCCATCTCAATGGAAACGACGAATCACGCGCTCAGCGTACTGGAAGTCGACTCGATGGGACTGGATCCAGTAGACCACCGTATTATGAATACGATCATCGATACATATGGCGGCGGTCCGGTCGGACTCGAAACAGTGGCTGTATCTATCGGTGAGGAAGTGGTCACTCTGCTTGATGTATATGAACCGTTTCTGATCCAGCAGGGCTTCCTTGAGCGTACACCGAGAGGACGCAAGGCGACTGGGAAGAGTTATGAATACTTTAAAGATAACGGCAAGTAGATCTGTTTTGGAAATGAGGAATGATTTTGAAGCTTGAGGAATTTGATTTCGATTTACCGGAAGAACTGATTGCGCAGACGCCGCTTAAAGACCGCTCAAGCAGCCGTCTGCTGGCTCTCGATAAGACTGACGGTCAAATAGAAGATACTACTTTCAATGATATTTTAAAATATTTTAAAGAGGGTGACGTCCTCGTATTGAATGATACTAAAGTGCTGCCAGCCCGTTTGTACGGCGTCAAGGAAGATACCGGTGCAAAGATTGAGATGCTTCTACTGACACCGGTGGAAAACGGATATGAAGTGCTGATCCGCCCCGCAAAAAAGGTGAAAACAGGCACGAGAGTCGTTTTCGGCAATGGTGAGCTTATCGCCGAATGCACCGGCATTTTCGATGAAGGCATCCGTCATATGAAACTGCATCATGAAGGTATTCTTGAAAATGTACTGGACGAGCTTGGTGAGATGCCCCTGCCGCCGTATATTAAAGAAACACTGGAAGACAAAGACAGGTACCAGACAGTATATGCGAAAGAAACAGGATCTGCCGCTGCACCGACTGCCGGTCTTCATTTTACGAATGAACTGCTGGATGAAATCAGCAGTGCCGGCGTAAAAATCGTGACGATCACACTGCATGTGGGTCTCGGTACTTTCCGTCCCGTCAGTGCAGAAACGATTGAGGACCATAAGATGCATTCGGAGTACTATATGATGTCTGCAGATGCTGCCGAAGTGCTTAATGCTGCAAAGGAAAACGGCAGGAACATCATCAGTGTCGGAACGACGAGTACAAGAACGCTTGAAACCATCATGGGTAAATATGATACATTCAAAGCGTCCAGCGGTTTTACGGATATTTTCATCTATCCCGGATTTGAATATAAAGCGGTGGATGTGCTCATCACCAATTTCCACCTGCCTAAATCCTCACTCGTCATGCTGGTCAGTGCTTTTAGTTCCAGAGAGATGATCTTAAATGCTTATCAGCATGCTGTTAATAACCAATATCGTTTCTTCAGCTTTGGAGATGCGATGATCATTCATGGAGGTGCCGATGATGGCCATTCGTTATGAACATATCAAAACATGTAAACAGACCGGCGCACGTCTGGGTAAACTGCATACGCCGCACGGTGTGATCGATACCCCGATATTCATGCCTGTCGGTACGCTGGCAACCGTAAAGTCGATGACTCCCGAAGAGCTCGCAGACATCGGCAGCCAGATCATTCTGTCAAACACGTATCATCTGTGGCTCCGTCCCGGCAATGATATCATCAGGGAAGCCGGCGGCCTTCACAAGTTCATGAACTGGGACAGGCCGATTTTAACCGATTCCGGAGGGTTTCAGGTATTCAGTCTGAGCGATTCGCGTGAGATTAAGGAAGAAGGTGTTCATTTCAGAAGTCATCTGGACGGTTCCAAACTGTTTTTAAGTCCGGAAGGCGCCATGGACATCCAGCACGACCTCGGTTCTGACATCATGATGTCATTTGATGAATGTCCGCCGATTCCTGCAGAATACGACTATGTCAAAGATTCACTCGAAAGAACTTCGAGGTGGGCTGAAAGAGGGCTCGAACATCATATCAAAAAGGGTCATGACAAACACCAGGCACTGTTCGGCATCGTTCAGGGCGGAGAATATGAAGATCTGCGCACCCAGAGTGCCAAAGATCTTGTGAGCATGGATTTTCCGGGTTATTCTATCGGCGGTCTTTCTGTCGGTGAACCGAAACCGGTAATGTACAGGATGCTTGAGCATACAATTCCTTTACTGCCTGAAAATAAACCCCGTTACCTGATGGGCATCGGCTCACCAGACGCGCTCATTGAAGGTGTCATCCGCGGCGTTGACATGTTTGACTGTGTGCTGCCGACGAGGATTGCAAGAAATGGCACGACGATGACATCACAGGGCAGAGTAGTCGTTAAAAACAAAAAGTTCGAACGGGATTTTACACCGCTTGATCCGAATTGTGACTGTTATACATGTAAAAATTACAGTAAAGCCTATCTTCGCCATCTGATTAAAGCGAATGAAATACTCGGGCTCAGACTTACTACTTATCATAACCTGTATTTTCTGTTAAAATTGATGGAAGATGTTCGAAGTGCGATTTTAAATGACAGATTGTTAGATTTTAAAGAAGCGTTTTTCGACTCATATGGATTGAATGTAAACAATCCGAAAAACTTTTAGAGGAGTGTCTATGAAAGAATGGAATTTCTAATGCCATTATTACCTTTTATTGCAATCATCCTGGTAATGTATTTCCTGATGATCCGTCCGGCTCAGAAGAAACAGAAACAGGTCCAGGAAATGCAGGCGGGTCTTCAAAAAGGAGACGACGTCATTACTATCGGTGGCGTACACGGCCGTGTAGAGTCATTTGACCAGAAACACATGTATATACTTACAGATGACCAGGGCACCGTACTTAAATTCGAAAGAGTTGCATTAAAAGAAGTTGTTAGATAACACAAAGTCGACACTAGTTGTCGACTTTTATATTTTAATTTGAACTTATTAACGTTATAATGAGAACGTTAAGTTGTGAAAAATAGAGGTGTCACATTTGAGGAATAAACTAAGTTACATAATCATTGCTTTAGCTGTGAGTATCGGGCTCGTCACTGTTGTCGCCATGACGGCGGAAGATGTCGGGGAAGATGTCAATCTCGGGCTCGACCTGCAGGGCGGTTTTGAAGTTTTATATGAAGTAGAACCGCTGAACGAAGGCGACGAAATTGATGAGACTGCCGTCAGCAGTACGGCCAGTACATTGGATTCGAGAGTGAATGTTCTCGGTGTGTCGGAACCGAATATTCAGATTGAGGAAGGCAACAGGATCAGGGTGCAGCTCGCAGGTGTGGAAGACCAGACGGAAGCGAGGGAACTCCTGAGTACACAGGCGGAACTGACAATACGTGACGTAGAGGATAATGTCCTGTTATCCGGATCGGACCTCGTGGAAGGCGGAGCCTCGCAGAATTTTGATGAATTCAATAATGCGATGGTCACTTTGGAGCTTCAAAGTGCAGAGAAGTTCAGGGAAGTCACTGAAGAGATATCCGAAAGGCCGCAGGGTGAAAACCTGATGGTCATCTGGATGGATTTTGTCGAAGGCGAAGACTCATTCGCTGAAGAGGCACAGAAAGAAAATCCTAAGTTCGTATCCGCACCGACCGTGAGTGAACCGATCAACTCCAGCGAAGTGATGATCTCCGGCGGGTTTGAAGGACAGGAAGGTGTGGAGCGGGCACAAAATATCGCATCACTGTTGAACTCCGGTTCTCTGCCGGTCGAACTGACCGAAGTATATTCAACTTCAGTCGGTGCACAGTTTGGTGAACAGGCACTGCAGGAAACAATTTTTGCGGGTGCACTCGGCATCGCCCTGGTATTCATCTATATGATCGCCTTTTACAGACTGCCGGGTATTGTTGCGACTGTGACTTTATTCGTCTATATATATTTGACCGTTTTCGGGTTCAACATGATCAACGGTGTGTTGACCCTGCCGGGTATTGCAGCATTGATTCTCGGGGTCGGTATGGCCGTCGATGCGAACATCATATTGTATGAGCGGCTGAAAGATGAACTCAGAATTGGCAGGAGCATCAAGAAGGCCTATAAAAAAGCGGCACAAAACTCAATATGGACCATTCTCGATGCGAACATCACCACATTGATTGCGGGACTCGTATTATTTGCATTCGGTACGAGCAGTGTCAAAGGTTTCGCCACGATGCTGATACTGTCTATCGTGATGAGTTTTGTCACAGCGGTATTCCTGACGCGTGTACTGATGAGACTCATTGTCCATTCCGGATACCTGAACGATAAATTAGGGCTGTTCGGTATAAAAGAAAAAAACAGGTACAAGCTGAGTGAAGGAAAAGACATAGAAGACTTGACGACGCCGTGGGACCGTTTTGATTTTGTCAGACATACGAAGAAATTCTTTGCTTTCAGTATTGCATTGCTGGTACTGGGTGCAGGCGCACTGGCAGTATTCAATTTGAACCTTGGTGTCGACTTTACCAGTGGAACGCGTGCGGATATCGAAACAAACGATGAAGCGGATATCGATGAAGTCGAGAATACGCTGAACGAGCTAGGCATTCCGCCGGAAAGCATTACGACGTCGGGTGAAAATACTGTCGTTGCAAGATATACTACCGACCTTGCCCAGGATGAGGTCACAACGATGCAGGATACATTCAATGAAATGTACGGTGCAACACCAATGATCAGTACGGTGAGCCCGGTTATCGGAAAAGAACTTGCCCAAAATGCGGCGCTTGCATTACTGATCGCATCAATCGGCATCATCGCCTATGCGACCATCCGGTTCGAATGGTGTATGGCACTGCCGGCAGTACTTGCGCTGATGCACGATGTATTTATCATGATTGCAGTATTTTCCATTCTAAGGATAGAAGTGGATATTACAATCATCGCTGCGGTGCTGACCATTGTCGGTTATTCAATCAATGATACGATTGTGACACTCGACAGGGTCAGGGAAAACCTCCGAAAGGTCAAAGTGATCAGGAGCGAGGAGACGATAGATTTAATTATCAACCGTTCCCTCAGACAGACGGCCACACGCTCTATCAACACCGTTCTGACGGTGGTAATCGTTGTTCTGCTCCTTGTCTTGTTCGGCAGCAGTGCGATATTCGGCTTCAGCCTCGGTCTTTTGGTCGGCCTGATAAGCGGGGTATACTCCTCATTCTTCATCGCCATCCAGTTATGGGGCATACTTAAGAAACGCCAGCTTAGAAAAAATGGCGGCGAACTGGTCGTATATGAAGACGAGAAGACAAATGATGAAAAGATATTAGTTTAATATTATTTGAAAATGCCTGGATTTTCCGGGCATTTTTTAAAGGATGTTTATGTTATGTTCAAGTCTAAATATGAATGGAAAGTCCGTAAAACTGACAATGCCATGCCTCAGGAACTGATTGATAAATACCGTCTCAATAATCTGGAGCAGCGCATACTTGAAAACCGTGGCTATGTCACCGATGAAGACCTTGTGCAGCTGTACGACACTGAAACGTACGATGCACATGCGGTCTATCAGATGGACAGGGCAGTGAAAAGAATCGTGGATGCCCTGAGCAATGATGAACGTATCCTGATATACGGTGACTTTGATGCAGACGGCATCACCAGCACTGCCATTTTGTATACAGCACTCAACAAAGCGGGCGGGCATGTGGACTACCTCATACCGAACCGTATCGATCACGGCTACGGACCGAATGTCGAACTGTTTGAAGATCAGGTTGTGGGACAATTCAACCTGGTGATTACAGTGGACAACGGCGTTGCAGCAGTGGAAGAGATTGCATTTTTAAGAGATCGTGACATAGATGTCATCATCGTCGACCACCATGAATTTTCAGAAACACTGCCGGACGCCATCATCGTACATGCAGCGCATGAAGCCGGCGACTACCCTTTTAAATATCTGGCCGGTGTCGGAATCACCTACAAACTGATCTGCGCACTCGGGCTGGAAGATGATGGGATGCTCGGGCTTGTCGCTATCGGAACGGTGGCAGACCTCGTCAGTATCATCGATGAAAATAAAAGGCTCGTCATTGACGGACTGAAACAGATCAATTCGAATCCTTCAACAGGCATACAGACTTTATTATCCGTATCCGGACACAGCGGTCTGGTGGATGAGGAGACGATCGGCTTCGGCATCGCTCCGAGATTGAACAGTTCAGGACGTATTGCGGACGCTTCAATCGCTGTCGAATTACTGCTCACAACGGATAGATCGGAAGCCTTCGAGCTGGCATCGGAACTCGAGCAGCTGAACAGCGAGAGGAAAATGCTCGTTCAGGAAACATTTGAGGACGCGGACATGCAGTATAAGGAAAGTGAAGATGTCATCATAGTCTACAGTGATGAATACCATCCGGGTGTCATCGGCATTGTCGCATCAAGGCTGAATGAAACATATGGCAAACCGGCAGTCATACTGACTCTTGATGGTGATACATACAGAGGGTCTGCACGTTCGATCGACGGTCTCGATTTTCTCAAGATCATCAAAGACAATGATACATTCGTCAAGAAAGCCGGCGGACATTCACAGGCATTCGGTGTTGAAATACCAAAAGAGCATATCGCTGACTTCTGCCACTCTATCGAGCAGTATTTCAAAGATCAGGAATTATCGCTGAAACCGGTCAAATATATCGATCTGATGGTGGAAAAAGACGAATATAAGATTGCTGAATTTGAACGTTTCGAAAACCTGAAACCCTTCGGCCAGGCATTCAACCGTCCGATTTTCATGATCAGTCAGGGCCGTATAAAAAGCCTGAAGCAGGTGGGCAAGGACAGAAATCATATAAAGATCACATTCGAAAATATATCCATAGATACGATCGGCTTCAATTTCGGACATCTGTTCCATGAAGTGTCCCCAGGTGATACCATCAGCCTTGTCGGGACTGTCAATATCAATGAGTTCAATTCCAAAAAATCATTGCAGATGATCATTCAGGATGCAGAAATATCCAACGTCCAGATCCTGGATATGAGAAGTAAAGTAAATCAGAACTTCAAGATGATTTCAGTGGATGATTACTTCGTGATAAGAAACGATGCAGAGAAAAGGGGCCGGAACTATTATCATTACGGAGAGAAACTGCCGTTTGCCATCGATACGCTTGTATTGAGGGATCTGCCTGAATCCCTCGCTCTGCTCGGTGAATCATTGAATAATATCCATGTCTCAAAAATCATCATGATTTTCAACAACAAAGAAGAACTTTATTTTACAGGTGCGCCCGGTTTTGATCTGATTGACGGTTTCTATCAGATGATCCGTGAACGCGACAGCGGCACGATTAATTTGATTGAAGATGCCGTCAGATGGGCGGATCATTTTAATATCAGTATGAAATCACTTAAGATGATCACGGATATACTTGAAGAATTAGAGAAAATCGAAGTGAAAAATGGTATAATAATAAAGAAAGACACCGATGATGAAATTGTTCCGGGCGATATTGAAAATTCAAAAGTCAAATCGGCAATTGAACAAAAAATACAATCAGAATCAAAACTTAAAATGTCTTCAAATCAGGAATTGAAAAATTACATTAAAAGGTTAATCGTAGATGATGGAGGAAATAATGAATCTTAAAGATTATGTATCAGAAGTACCAAATTGGCCAAAAGACGGTGTGAGCTTTAAAGATATTACAACGATAATGGACAGCGGGGAAGCATATAAATATGCGACGGATCAGATTGTCGACTTCGCGAGAGAAAAAGAAGCGGATGTCATCGTCGGACCCGAAGCCCGCGGGTTCATCATCGGTTGTCCAGTTGCTTACAGCATGGGCATAGGTTTTGCACCTGTCAGAAAAGACGGCAAGCTGCCGCGTGAAGTGATCAAGTATGAATACGATCTTGAGTACGGTTCAAATATACTGACAATGCACAAAGATGCGATCAAACCGGGACAGCGCGTGCTGATCACCGATGATCTGCTTGCTACCGGCGGCACGATCGTCGCGACGATCAAACTGATCGAAGAACTCGGCGGCATAGTGGTGGGGATTGCATTTTTGATCGAACTGAAATACCTGAATGGCATGGAGAAATTGATGGATTATGATACCATATCATTAATCTCATATGATTCTTAAGGAAAGTCTGTTAAATCAGGCTTTTTTTGTAGTATCATTTCTTTGTCTTAAAAATTGTAGTATGATAAATCTATCTATTTTATTGTTGAAGGTGGTGAGCCGATGGGCAAAGAATATCCATATACAAAAGATGATGTGTTCAAAATGTGTGAAGCTTATTTGTCAGCCAATGATCTGAGTATGATCAAAAAAGCATACGGTCTGGCATTCGAGGCACATGACGGACAGTTTAGAAAAAGTGGATTGCCCTACATACTTCATCCAGTCCAGGTTGCAGGTATTCTGGCTGAACTGAAACTGGACGGACCGACGATCATTGCCGGCTTTCTGCACGACGTTGTAGAGGATACGGTTTATACGCACGATGACCTTGTGGAGATGTTCAACGAGGAAGTGGCCATAATCGTCGACGGCGTGACGAAGCTTGAGAAGGTGAAGTACCGCTCCCAGCAGGAGCAGCAGGCGGAAAATCACCGTAAGCTGTTTGTCGCGATTGCGAAAGATATCCGGGTTATCCTTGTCAAACTTGCTGACAGGCTGCATAATATGCGGACTTTAAAAGCGATGCCGGAAGAAAAACAGTACAGGACCTCCCTTGAAACATTGGAAATTTATGCACCGCTCGCTCATCGTCTCGGTATTTCAAGTATTAAATGGGAGCTTGAAGACACTGCGCTGCGGTATATTGAACCGAAACAATATTTCAAGATTGTCAGCATGATGAAAAAGAAGCGCAGCGAACGTGAAGAAGTCATCAATGAAGCGATCGACAAAATCGAGGCCGAAATGGGTAAGACGGGCATAGAGGGCTCGCTGTCAGGCAGGCCGAAACATATATACAGCATATATAAGAAAATGAAAAAGCAGAGCAAGCAGTTCGACCAGATTTTCGACCTGCTTGCGGTCCGGGTGCTCGTGGATAACATCAAGGACTGTTATGCCGTCCTCGGTGTCATCCACACGATTTGGAAGCCGCTGCCGGGACGATTTAAGGACTATATTGCGATGCCGAAGCCGAATATGTATCAATCGCTCCATACGACAGTGGTAGGGCCGCAGGGGGACCCGCTTGAAATACAGATCAGGACGCATGAAATGCATGAAATTGCCGAGCATGGGGTTGCTGCACACTGGGCTTACAAAGAAAACAAAGATGTTAAAGTCAAAGATTCGAGAATCAACTGGTTCAAAGACCTGGTGGATCAGGAAACATCATCTCCGGATGCCGAAGAATTCATGGAAGCATTAAAAACTGACCTGTTGAGTGATAAAGTATACGTGTTTACGCCGAACGGCGATGTTGTAGAACTGCCAAAAGGTGCCGTACCGATTGATTTCGCCTATCAGGTGCACTCTGAAGTCGGCAACCATATGATCGGTGCCAAAGTGAACGGTAAAATTGTGACGATCGACCATAATCTTGAGACCGGGGATATTGTGGAAATCAGAACGAGCAAGCAGTCGTACGGACCGAGCCTCGACTGGCTGAAACTTGTCAAATCGAGCAGCTCGAAAAATAAGATCAGATCATTTTTCAAAAAACAGGACAGGGCGAGCAATATCGAAAAAGGCCGGTTCAGTGTAGAAGCGGAAATTAAAAAGCGCGAATACAAACCTGACGATATACTGAAAGACAAATACATCGAACCCGTCCTTGACCGGTATAACCTGAATAACGAGGATGACCTTTTTGCCATGATCGGTTTCGGCGGTGTGACCGCCCAGCAGGTTACCAACCGGCTGATGGAAAAATTCAAGGCAGCTGAGGGATCGACAGCAAACGATATTGAAGAAATCGACCTGAGCCGCCATTATAAAGAGATATCGACAGAATCCGGCGTCTATGTCGAAGGCATGGATAATCTGCTGATCAACCTGTCCAAATGCTGCAACCCGATACCGGGTGATGATATTACAGGATATATTACAAAAGGCCACGGTGTTAAAGTTCATGTATCGAACTGTCCGAACATCGTCAATGAAACCGAACGGATCATCGACGTGGAATGGGTCAAGAATAAGAATAAAGACCGTAAATACCAGGCAGACGTCGAAATCAAAGGTTTTGACCGTACGGGGCTTGTCAATGAAATATTGAATGTCATAGCAAGTACAAAATTCCCGATTACTCATGTGAATGCAAAGAGTGATGTAGATAAATATGCAAGAGTCAACATATCCGTGATGGTGCAGAATACAACGGATCTGTATCGAATAGTGGATAAGATTAAACAACTGAAGGATATATACAGTGTGGAACGCGTATTTAAATGAGGTGAAAAAATGAGAGTCGTTTTACAGAAAGTTTCCGATGCAAGAGTTGTAAAAAATGATTTGTTCAATGAAATCAATCATGGTTATTTATTGCTGGTAGGGGTAAGTGAAGACTCCACTTCTGAAGATGCAAGAAAACTGGCAGAAAAGATAGCCAAATCAAGGAATTTTGAAGACAAAGACGGCAAAATCAACTTGTCGATCAATGATGTCAATGGTGAAATTTTGAGCATTTCGCAGTTTACACTGTATGCTGATACTAAAAAGGGGAACCGTCCGAGTTTTATACAAGCTGCAAAAAGTGAGAAAGCACTCGCGCTGTACAAAGAATTCAACGAAGTGCTCAGTTCTTTCGGTATAACCGTCAAAGAAGGTTTCTTCGGTGAGCATATGAATGTACAAATTAATAATGACGGACCGATTACAATCATTTATGAAGCCAGGGACGGAAAAGTTATCTGATGAATATGTTCAAAAGATGGATGAAACAGGCATTCGAATCAACATTGAAATTTTTAAAATATAGAAAATCATTTTATATGATCCCGTTATTTTTCATGACCATGGCTGTCTTAATCGTTTCAGTTTTATATTTTCTATTCCAGACAGACATTTTCAGTGATGAACCAGAGGAAGAGACGGAATCCATCGTCATCGACTTCGATCAGGGTTCAGAAGTCTCTTTTAACGGTGAAACGATCGTCATCGATCCGGGCCATGGCGGAAAAGATCCGGGGGCGCCGAGTGTGTCGGGTAAGACGGAAGCGGAGATTGTTTATTCCGTTGCTGAAAAAACTGCAGACATTCTGGAGAGTAACGGGGCAAATGTAGAGTTTACGAGAGGCCAGGATGAATTTGCCTCACTGGATGAACGGAAGGCTGACGGCGATCTGTTCATCAGCCTGCACAGCGATGCCATGGAAGACCCCTCGATTACCGGCTTCACCACTTTCTATACTTATGATAATCAGAAGGAATTCGCGGAGACCATGAATGATGCGCTCGATAAATATTCCAATTTCCGCAACCGCGGGACGAACCAGTCCAACTATCAGGTCACATGGCAGCTGGATTATCCGGCGACTCTGATAGAACTTGGTTATTTGAGCAACGAAATAGATGACAGAATGCTGTCGTCAGAAGAGTATCAGGACTTGATGGCGCAGGCGATATCCGAAGGCATTTATAACTATTTAAATTGAATCTCTTGACTTTGAATAGTGGAATGACTATCATAAAAATGAATATGAATGAAATCTGATTTATCCAAAGAGAATATATCATAACGGGTCACAGAGAGTTTACGGCTGCTGAAAGTAAACACCTTTAAAATATATTTGCTGACACTTTGGAGAGGATCCTGATAATATCAGGCGGTGGCAATCGTTATCATGCTAAAGGATTATTTCTTGATGAAATAGTCAAATTAGGGTGGCAACACGACGATTTCGTCCCTTATACCGAGCAGGTATAAGGGGCTTTTTTTATTTTATAAGGAGTGAATATTATGATTCAGATACCAAGAGGTACACAGGATATTCTGCCCGGGGAAAGTTATAAATGGCAGATCATAGAAGACAGACTGAGAGAAATTGCGGCAAATTATAATTATCATGAATTGAGAACACCGATTTTCGAAGCGACTGAATTGTTTGAAAGAGGTGTCGGCGGTTCAACGGATATCGTCAATAAGGAAATGTATACTTTTGAAGACAAGGGCGGCCGCAGTATGACTTTAAGGCCTGAAGGGACGGCACCGGTTGTCAGAAGCTACATTGAAAATAAAATGCAGCATGATGTGAACCAGCCTATAAAAGTATTTTATAAAGAACCGATGTTCAGATATGAAAGAAGACAGAAAGGCAGATACCGTCAGTTTGTGCAGTTCGGCATCGAGGCAATCGGTGTCGAAAATCCTCTGATCGACGTGGAAGTATTGAGTATGCTGATGCATATATACCAGTCATTCGGTTTGAAAAACCTGAAACTTTACATTAATTCTATCGGTGACCATGAGAGCCGGAAAGCATATAACGATGCGCTGGTCGAACACTTCAGACCACGTATTGATGAGTTCTGTTCAGACTGTCAAAACAGAATCAATACGAATCCTATGCGGATCCTCGACTGTAAAAAAGACAGAGACCATGAACTGATTAAAAATGCACCCGTCATCTATAACTTCTTAAATGATGAGTCCAAAGAGTATTTTGAAACTGTGAAAGAAAAACTGACTGAAATCGGTATTGATTACGAAGTTGATTATAATCTCGTCAGAGGACTGGATTATTATACCCACACAGCATTCGAGCTGATGAGTGATGCAGAAGGCTTCGGTGCGATTACAACGCTGTCGGGCGGCGGCAGATACAATGGTCTGCTCGAACTGCTTGACGGACCGAAAGAAACCGGCATCGGTTTCGGCATGAGCATTGAGCGTCTGCTCCTGGCGCTCGAAGCTGAAGGTATCGAATTGGAACAGCCTGAAGGCATCGGCCTCTATGTCTGTACGCTTGATGATAATTCATTCAATAAGGCGGGTACTTTATTGCATGAACTGAGAACCTCAGGCATCAGTGCGGATATGGATTACAAGCAGAGGAAACTGAAAGCACAGATGAAAGATGCGGACAGAAAAAGAGCGCAGTTTGTAATCGTGCTCGGCGAACAGGAGTTTGAAACTGGCAAAGTCGAACTTAAAAATATGAAAAACGGTGAAACACAGAACGTTCAGCTTGATGAACTAGTAAACTATCTGGAGGATTAATAATGACAAGAATATTTGTATCCGAAGTAATAGAAAAAGACATAAACGAGTCAATCCATCTGTCCGGCTGGGTTCAGAGACGTCGTGATCTGGGCGGACTGATCTTCATCGATCTGCGTGACCGCACCGGCATCATTCAAATCGTTTTTAATCCTGAAGTATCCGAAAAAGCGTTGAACATTGCGGAAGATGTCCGCAGTGAGTTCGTCATCGATGTGAAAGGTACGATTGCACAGCGGGATGAGTCACAGGTCAACCATAATATTGAAACAGGAAAAATTGAAATCATCGTTGAAGATATTGAAGTCATTTCGAAAGCGAAAACTCCGCCTTTCCACATTCAGGATGAAACGGTGACGGAAGATGTCAGATTGAAATACAGATATTTGGACTTGAGACGTCCAAAGCTTCAAAATACTTTGAAGCTGCGCCACCAGCTCAAGCAGAGTGTCCATTCGTTTCTGGGACATGAAGGTTTCATAGATGTGGAAACGCCGGTATTGTCCAAATCGACACCTGAAGGTGCGAGGGACTATCTTGTACCTTCACGGGTGCATGAGGGGGAATTCTTTGCGCTCCCTCAGTCCCCTCAAATCTATAAGCAGCTGTTAATGCTGTCTGGCATGGAGAAGTATTATCAGATTGTGAAGTGTTTCAGGGATGAGGACCTGCGTGCCGACAGACAGCCGGAATTCACACAGATTGATATTGAACAGTCATTCGTCGATCAGGAAGACATCATGGCACTGAATGAAAGATTGATCACACAGGTGATGAAAGATATTAAAGGCATGGACATCACTGCACCGTTCCCGAGAATCACATATGATGACGCGATGGCCAAATACGGTGTCGATAAGCCGGATACACGTTTTGACCTGCATCTTCAGGACATAACTGAATTCAGTAAATCAGTCGACTTCAAAGTGTTCAAGTCTACTGCCGAAAGCGGAGGCCTTGTCAATGCAATCGTTGTGCCGGATCAGGCGGATGCCTACTCAAGAAAAGATATCGATAAGCTTGAGAGCTTTGTCAAAATCCACGGTGCTAAAGGATTGGCATGGATGAAGTCCACCGACGAAGGTTTTTCTGGCCCGATTGCCAAATTTTTCGATGATGATAAACAGGATGAACTGAAGCATTTGATGAACATCAATGACAATGATCTTGTACTGTTTGTTGCCGATAAGAAAAAAGTGGTGCATGCATCACTCGGAAATCTTAGAAACAAACTTGCCAAAGATCTGGGTCTGATTGATAAAAACCAGTACAACTTCCTCTGGGTCACTGACTGGCCGTTATTTGAATATGATGAAGAGGAAGACAGGTACTCGGCTGCACACCATCCGTTCACGTCACCTAAAAAAGAGGATGAAGATAAACTGGAAACCGCCCCTGAAGAAGTCAGGGCAAATGCATACGACATCGTACTGAACGGCTACGAACTCGGCGGCGGTTCAATACGTATCCACGATAAGGAACTTCAGGAAAGAATGTTCAGAGCACTCGGATTTACCGATCAGGAAAGAGACGAGCAGTTCGGCTTCCTCCTTGAGGCGTTCACATACGGCGCTCCGCCGCACGGCGGCATCGCCTACGGTTTTGACCGTTTCGTCATGCTCCTTGCAGGAACGGATAACATCAGGGACGTCATCGCTTTCCCTAAAACGGCAAGCGCAAGTGACCTGATGATGAACGCACCGTCTCCAGTATCAGAGGACCAGCTGAAAGAACTGCACATCGATATGGATATAGAAGAATAATTGAAGCGGACTGCCCATTCACATAGGATGGGCAGTTTTTTATTTGAAGTAGGGTGCGGGCGGTGATGCTGTGTGCAGACAGGACGAAAAATGGCGGCAACTGCACACAGGATGACATAAAACGTTTAGATGGGATGAAAAACTCAGTTATCTTCACACAAGCGGGGATAAAATGTGCAGTTGGCATTAAAAATGAGGCTGACTGCACACGAAAAGACATCAATTGTGCAGATAGTTTAAAAACCACCTTTTTTTGAACAGCATCATTTATTTTGACATTTGAATGTATACTCAGCCGACAGTTCCGTTTTAAATATCTGAATAGTTTGATATTATTAAAGTGAAATGGGGGGAAATTGATATGAAATATTTTGCGGTATTTTTGCCGATGATGGATGAACAGAAATCGAAGGATTACAGGGAGGAACATTTAAATTTTCTGGAAGACTTGAGAAGTAATGACACCGTCATAATGAACGGCAGGTTTACTGACGGGGCAGGGGGCCTGGTGATATATAAAGGCAATGACCAGGATGAAATCAAAGCGCTGGTGGAGCAGGATCCATACATTATAAACGGCGCGCGCTACTATGAAATGCATGAATGGGACATGGTGTCCAACTACAATATTTAGGAGTGATTCTATGAATATCGGGTTCATCGGTCTTGGAATAATGGGAAAACCAATGAGTGTCAATCTGTTAAAGAATAAGCAGAATGTATATATCAGCAGTTCAAATGATGATACCAATGACGAACTGGCAAATTACGGCGCGCATGTCATGGCGGATTACGAAGAAGTGGCAGAGCAGTCGGATGTGATCATCTTAATGCTGCCGGATTCTAAAGAGGTGCTTGAAGTGGTGATCGGCAGCAGATTGTATAAAAAGTTCAATCCCGGCACAATTGTCATCGACATGAGTTCCATCAACCCTGAAACCAGCAGGGAAGTCTTCAATGTCATCAACGAGGAAGGTCATCAGTATATCGATGCTCCCGTAAGCGGCGGCGAAGAAAAAGCGAAGGACGGCACACTTTCAATAATGGCAGGCGGAGACCGGGATACTCTCATTGAAATAAAACCGATATTGGAATATATGGGTGCAAGCATCGTACATACGGGGCCCGTTGGTTCCGGCAACTCGGTGAAGCTGGTCAACCAGGTGATAGTCGCAAATAATATTATTGCACTGTCAGAAGGGATTGCGCTTGCAAAGGAACTGGACCTCGATCTGGAGACAGTCTATCATGCAATCAGCGGAGGACTTGCAGGCAGTACCGTAATGGAGACCAAATTCAAGAAGATGGATGAAGAAGAGTACAACCCGGGTTTTAAAATGAAGCTGCATATGAAAGATCTGAACAATGCCTTTGAAAGTGTGGATGGAGATTTTACGAGAAATCTTCCGATCACCAGCCGGATGAAAGAGATCATGGATGGATTACTGAAAGATGACAGTGTCGGTGAAGAGGATCACAGTGCACTGTACAGGCATTACACCAATAAAAAAGACCGCAGACAGTAAAATTGTCTGCAGTCTTTATTTTTACCAGAGCTTGAAGCCTTTTGCATCTGGTATATTTTCGGTGAACATCTGCGTAATCGGTACGGTATAGGCGATCAGCAGAAGGAATACCGTAATGATGATGAGGACTCTCCAGTTTTCGACCCATTTGGTGGTCGGTACACTCTGGTCCATCATCGGTGCGACCGGGAATTCCTCGACCTCTGCAGTTTTAGGACCGGTCATGAGCTGGATGAACAGGATGACTGCGATGATGATGGCGACGAACAAAAATGTGCCGCCGACCGCCTGCATAATCTGATAAGTGATCCACTCCTGTGCAATATCCGCTCCGCCGTATTCTGAGAATGTCGAACGTCTCGGTGCGCCTCTCAGACCTGCAAAGTGCATCGCGGCTGACATCAGACCCATTCCGAACGTCCAGGTATAGCCGAGATAGAGACCCATATTATTCAGCTGCTTTGTAATTTTACGACCTGTAATATGCGGGAGCAGGAACATCATGATACCGAAGTATGTCAATATGACCGGTGCACCTACGGTGATATGGAAGTGTCCGACAACCCAGATGGTGTTATGGACCAGCTGGTTCATCTGACCCGACGCATTGATGATACCGCCGATTCCGCCCGGGATGAAGAACAGCATGCCGAGAAACGGCAGTACAAATCTGGCATCTGTCCATGGCAGTTTTTTAAACCAGTCGAGCAGTCCCGTCGCCCCGAGTTTACGACCGTGTGTTTCAAATACTGCGAATAGACTGAACGCCGTCATCAGTGAAGGCACAATAACCGCGAATGTCAGTACAACCTGCAGTCCTTTCCAAAATGCATCAATACCCGGTTCGGTCAACTGGTGGTGTATACCGACTGGAATACTGAAGAATAAAAACAGTACAAAGCTCATACGCGCAAGATTATCTGAAAATCCTTTCGTACCGAGCACTTTCGGAATGACGACATACCATGACATATAAGCAGGCAGCAGCCAGAAATATACGAGGGCATGACCGAACATCCAGAAAAGTGTACGGCTCAGGGAAACATTGATTGTCTCCACTATGCCGAGAGACCACGGAATGTACTGGAAGATGACCGACAATGAAACACCGATTGTACATACGAGCCACATGACGTTGTTGACTGATGCCATAAAACTGAGAAGCGGTGTCTTATGTCCTTTGAATTCACGTCTCCATCTGAAGTAGCGCATCAGCTGTCCGATAACGGAAAACCATGTCCCGATGATGATGACAGCAAGCGCTATATAATAGAACGCATGTGCCTGCAGCGGCGCATAAAACGTATAAAGTACAGATGCTTCATTGGTCGCAATCATGGCAGCAGCAACCAGAGTTCCTGCTGACATCAGCCAGAAACCGATCCAGCCGAGTAATCTTTCCCTGTCGTTGAATGCACCTGCCGAGCGTGACAACGATGCAATCTGGAAGCCCATGATAAAGAAGAAAGTCAGTACAAGAGCAAGAATGACGCCGTGCAAAGTAAGAAGCTGATAATAGCCGATGCCAAAAGGCAGTTCGAACATGCCGGCTCTGATGAATGTCTGGAGCATGCCCGCAGATCCGCCGATGAGCAATGCGATAATGACCCAGATCATATTTGCCAAAACTAATTTGCCGTCTTTTTTATCCACCCTGTTGTTGAGTGAAAAAAGCTGGTCTGGATGTATATTTCTACTCATTTGCTTCTGCACCTCCCTCGACTACTTTGATTGTCGATGTCATGTCTGTATGACCGACACCACAGTATTCATTACAGACAATCAGATATTCTCCGACATTGTCGAAATTTGTACGATATGTAGAAACCAGTCCGGGTTCAACCATCATATTGATATTCGTATTGACCACCTGAAAACCGTGGACAACATCGGTTGATACGACCTGCACCTTCACCCTCGAACCTTGCGGTATTTCCACTTCACTCGGTTCATAGTTGAAAGCGCTGGCAACAAAGTATAAATTGTAGTCAAATTCATCGTCATCCGACTCATACAGACCCGGTTCTGCAAACCTGTCATCATCTCTCACATATTCAGGATTTATCGTTTCAATCCCGCTTGCGGCCGGTGTGTGGCCGGCATGCACGGCAGAAACACCGAGGATTACAAGGAAAATAATCAGCGATCCGGTGCCGACGCTCATCCATATTTTTTCAAACTTATGCATTTTAAATCATCCTTTCTACATTCTATCCAGAAATAGTATAAAAGCGCCGAACCAGCTGACGAAAATCAAACCGCCGAGAAACATGACCATCATGAATGTCCCTCTTAAATCCAGTTTTGAGTGATCCACATCATGAGTTTCAGAGTTTTCCTGTATTTTTTCTACCTTCTTTTCAGTCATCATCTCACTCCTAAACAATAATTATTCTTAATTAAGATGTTAAATAAATTCGTCAAATAAAGAAGTGATAAAAGTCACATATTGTGATAATATTTTATATAAGAAAGCGGGGTGTTGATATGGTGGAAGAGCTTACATTCAAACCGGAAATGATTGTGAATTTGCTGAAGGAAAAAGGTAAGATATTGAAATTGCAAAAAGGTGAATATGTGTTTCATCCCGGGGATACAGCGAGATATGTCTACTGCCTGGATGAAGGTGAGATATTCATCAGCAGAATGCAGGAAGACGGGCGCGAAATGATTACGAATTATTTGAGTATTCGGAGCTCTGACACTGCACTCTGCCAATAAAGAACACACTACATACGCAAGAGTTAAAAAAGATTGTACACTTTATAAATATGAAAAAAGACAGTTTGAACAATTCATATTATCCAATGAAGATATAAAAATGGAATGGCTGCACTGGCTGGATATCGACAGGGAAAGAAATGCCTCAAAGATGCGGGATATGTTTTTGTACGGAAAGCGGGGGGCACTGCAGTCTGTACTGATTCGTCTGACGAATTCATTCGGGCTTGAGACAGAGGACGGCATACTGATTGACACCCAGCTGACAAACCAGGAACTTGCAGGATTATGCGGCACTTCGAGGGAAGTGGTCAATAGAATGCTGTCGGATCTGAAAAAGCAGGAAGTGATCAAGGTTGAGTGTAAATATATTACCGTTGTTAATATTGAGGCACTGCGGAGTAATATAAACTGTGACAGATGCACCATTGATGTATGCCAGATTTTTTAATGGAAATTCTTTTTGCTTCTCAAAATTTCAGAGGTGTGTTATAGTATATCTAATAGAAATATCTGAGAGGTTCGTGATGTGTTGAATTAAATTTTGACCTAACACCTTTTAAATCGGGAGTCTAATAGGTTTTCCTTCAAAAAACACGCCTAGCCATTAGGACGTTTGGAGTTGGAAACAGGACACCCACCTGCACTTAGCAGGCCAAAATTATCAGCTGAAACACACGGCTTTAGCTTGGATATTTCGAAAATTAAGCACCGGCTGCATCTGCGGCCGGTGCTTTTTTCAATTCATTTTTTATTGAACAGTGATTTGATTTTGGAATATATTTCATCCAGCTGTGCTTCATATTTGGTGTTTGCAGTCGGCATGAAATATTCCCTATCTAGGAGCGTGTCCGGTAAATACTGCTGCGCGACGATATTATTCGGGAAGTTGTGGGGATACTGATATCCGACTGCATTGCCCAATTTTTCGGCACTTGCATAATGACCGTCTTTCAAATGTTTCGGAACCGTGCCGGATCTTCCTTTTCTTATGTCGGAAAGGGCATTGTCGATACTCTTGTATGCACTGTTTGACTTTGGAGACAGTGCAAGTTCGATCACCGCGTTGGCGAGCGGTATTCTTGCTTCAGGGAAGCCCAGCCGCTCAGCAGAGATGATCGCATTTAAAGTGCGCGTTGCCAGCTGAGGGTTGGCAAGGCCGATATCTTCATAGGCGATGACGAGAAGACGCCGTGCGATTGTCACGAGGTCACCCGCTTCTATCAGCCTTGCCAGGTAGTGTAAACTTGCGTTGACATCACTGCCCCTGATCGATTTCTGGAAGCCGCTCATCACGTCGTAATGGGCGTCGCCGTCCTTGTCGTGCAGAAATGCTGTCTGCTGCATGCATGCTTTAGCATCATCCAGTGTGATGTGTACCAAATCATCAACGGGTTTTGTACTGAGTGCTGCGAGTTCAAGGGCATTGAGCGCACTTCTTACGTCGCCCTGGGCGGATAGTGTGAAGTGGTCCATGGCATCTTCATCAATTTCAATATTCAAATTGCCGAGGCCGCGTTCACTGTCCTCGAGCGACCTCGTCACTGCGAGTTTCACGTCTTCCGTGTCCAGCAGGTCAAGTTCGAATATCTGTGTTCTCGATCTGATTGCGGGGTTTATTGCATGATATGGATTGGAAGTTGTCGCACCGATCAGGATGATTGTCCCTTTTTCCAGATGCGGCAGAAGAAAATCCTGTTTTGCCTTATCCAGGCGGTGTATCTCATCGAGAAGAAGTATGACCGTTCCGCTCATCTTTCCTTCCTCAACAATCTGCTGCATGTCTTTCTTTGTATTTGAAACTGCGTTCAAAGTTCGGAACATATATTTTGTAGAGCCTGCTATGGCACTTGCTATACTGGTTTTTCCGATTCCAGGAGGACCGTATAAGATCATGGAAGACAGCCTTTTGGCATCTACCATCCGTCTGATGATCCCACCTTCTCCCACCAGGTGTTTCTGTGAAATCACTTCGTCTATCGTTCTTGGACGCATGCGATAACTTAATGGTTGTGTCGTCATATTTTCACCCAACTGTTTTATTATGATATATTTAATATATTACAACAAAAATCAACTTATTAAAAAGTTTAGTATTCAGAGGTGTATTATGAAAATATCAACTCGTGGCAGATATGGATTATATTTTATGCTGGCGCTGGCCAGGGATTATGGAGAAAAGAAAAGAAGTGTGAAATCCGTTGCGACAGAACGTGAAATCAGTGACTTATATCTGGAACAGATTGTGGCCAGTCTGAAGAAAGAAAGCCTTGTGAAGAGTACGAGAGGCGCATATGGCGGCTATGAACTGAACCATCCACCTGAAGATATAACCGTCGGTCAGATCTTCAAAACGGTGGAGGAAAACATCGTTGCTGTGGAAAGTGATGAAAAGGACAGCAAGAATGAAAGGTTCCTATGGGGAAGGATCAGGGATGCCATCAGCGATGTACTTGATCATACGACTTTGAAAGATATGGTGGATTACGACGGCGAAGGTCTTGATGATTATATGTTCCATATTTAAATAATTATTCTGGAGTTTTTATATGATAATAAAAAAGCGCATTGAATATATAAACCGCTACAGGGAAATTGCGAGTAATTTTTCATCGGCCGGCTTCGGATTCCTTGTTGAGGAGCTTGGTCTGGATGAGCTGTTAAGTCTGCCGAAAAGAATCATATTGAGACAGGCTAAAAGTGATGAGGAAAAATCAAGAGGTGAACGGATACGGATATTCATCGAAGAGATGGGCACGACTTTCATCAAGCTTGGCCAGATTGCCAGTACACGGCCGGACCTGATACCGAAGGATATCATCGACGAACTCGAAAAACTTCAAAGTAATGTACCGCCGTTTGCCTTCGAAGATGTGAAGAAAGTGATTGAGGAATCACTGGATGTCAAAACTGAAGATGTCTTCTTTTCGATAGAAGAAACCCCGATCGGCTCTGCATCGACAGGGCAGGTGCATAAGGCAGTGACTGCTGACGGCCTGACAGTGGCGGTCAAAGTCCAGCGCCCGAACATTGAAAAAAGGGTCCGGACCGACCTTGAGATACTTCATCACCTTGCGACTCTTGCCGAACAGCGCATGGAGTGGGCAAGGCAGTATCATCTGACCGACATGATTGAAGAGTTTTCAGAAGCAATTCTGGATGAACTGGATTATACGATTGAAGCGAATAATGCCGATAAGATCCGTAAACAGTTTGAACGGGACAGCAAAATCAAAATTCCGGAAATGATCAGGGAACTGTCTACGAAAAACGTCCTGGTCATGGAGTATATAGACGGGATACCGATCAGTCATCACGAAGAACTGGAAGCACACGGCTACTCCAGGGAAGTACTCGCTGAGCGTCTTTCCAATGCACTTTTCCATCAGGTCATCGTCGAAGGATTTTTCCACGGCGACCCCCATCCAGGAAACGTCAGTGTGCTTGAAGATGAAACGATTGCCTTCATGGACTTCGGAATGGTAGGCAGACTGTCACAGGATATGAAATATAACTTCGGCACACTGCTGATTGGCATGATGCGAAAAGATGCCTCGGGTGTCGTCAAGGCCATTGTGAAAATGGGCGTGGTGCCTGCAGGTGTCGAGATGAATGTACTGAATCGCGATGCTGAAAAACTGAGGGATAAGTATTATGATATCCCGCTCAGTCATTTGAATATCGGCGAAGCGGTGCAGGATATTTTCCATATTGCAAATAAACACCGGATCGGCCTGCCGCAGGATTTCACAATTCTCGGCAAGTCGCTCATCACACTGGAGAGCGTAGTCAGCAGCCTTGATCCGGAATTCAGCATCATGGATATTGCCGAACCATTCGGCAGAATTCTCGTGAAAGAGAAGTATGATCCGAGGAACATGGCTTCAAGGGCATATAATAATCTGCAGGATGTCGGTGATACAGCAGTGGATGTTTCCAATAACCTGAAAATATTTTCAGAATCACTGCGTGAGAAGAAAGTGCCGGTGCAGCTGTCGTTAAGAAGGTTCGAAGAACTGTTCAGAAGAATGGACCGGATCGGTAACAGATTATCATTCAGCATCGTCCTCTTGTCTTTCAGCATCATCATGGTCGGACTGATCGTCGGAGCGGCGATTGCCGGACAGACAACGGTGATCTGGCAGATACCGGCGATAGAAATCGGCTTCGTTCTTGCGGTGTTTTTATTTCTGGGACTTTTATATTCAATATTCAGATCCGGAAGATTTTAAAAGAGGTATCCAAAAATTTGGATACCTCTTTCTTAGTCTATATTTCTGAAATATTCTTTATACACTGCATTGAGCGCTTTGTCATACTCGCTCATTTTAACTGCAAAAACCATACTGGATTCAGAAGCACCCTGATTCATCATCCTGATGTTCACATCATTTTCAGTGAGTGCTTTAGTCGCCTTGTTGGCAAGGCCGACAGTATACTCCATGCCTTCACCGACGATGACCAGCAGGGCGAGATCTCCTTCCGTCTCCACTTTTTCAGGTTCCAGCTGATCATTGATATCTTCTGTGATCAGTTCAGCCTTGTCCTCAAGGTTTTTGTTCCGGACAATGATCGAAATGTTGTCGATACCGGACGGCATATGTTCAACCGACACCCTGTGGTTCTCAAATATCTGCAGCAGTTTTCTCATATACCCGACCTGACGGTTCATCAGATAATCTTTGACTGAAATTGCTGTAAATCCTACGTCACAGCTGATTCCAATGACGGGGATGTCTTTTATGAGTTCACGTTTGGATACGATTTTTGTCCCTTCGATTTCGGGTGCATTGGTGTTTTTTATCATGACCGGTATTTTTACCTGATAGAGCGGCTCCAGAGCTTCATCGTGGAAAATGCCGAATCCTGAATATGAGAGCTCCCTCATTTCACGGTAAGTCAACTCTTCGATTGCGTGGGGATTGTCGATGAAACCTGGATGGGCGGAATATATATGACTCTGATCGGTATAGTTCTCATATATTTCTGCATCCAGTCCGCGTGCGACTATGGCACCTGAAATATCGGAACCGCCTCTTGGAAATGTCACGATGTTGCCGTTTTTCGACATTCCGAAGAATCCCGGGATGACGATGACTTCTTCGGTGCTTTTCAGTTTGGAGATATTGTCATAAGATTCGTCCAGAAGCTTGGCATTGCTTGCCTCATCAGTGACATAGATCCCCGCTTCCTCAGGTGAATAATATTTCGCAGGCGTCCCTTCCTGCGACAGATATTTCGCGAGCATCTGTGCGTTGAAGTCTTCACCGCACGACTTCAGTGCATCGAGGAGGCGGTCATTATCTGTAATATTTTCAAGATATGACAGTATCGTCTTTCTGAATTTATCCAGCAGGTCGAAGTCGATCTCGAGACCGGTGATGATTTCCTCATATCTGCTCAATATCGCATCGAGTGCTTCATTGTACGGCAGTCCCGTTATTTTGTTTGCATGAAGCGCAATCAGCAGATCGGTCACTTTAATATCTTCTTCGAACCTCTTACCGGGTGCACTGACGACCACTGCACCGATATCGCTGTCATTTTGAATGATATTTGAAACTTTTTTGAGTTGTGTTGATGATGACAGGGAACTGCCACCGAATTTTGCTACTTTCACATGCAGACATCCTTTAACTGAATTTTAGACCTAATAATACATCAAAAATTAAGAATTGTGTAGACTATATCATTATTTTCTTGAATTTTTCAACTTTTCACTCTAATATGGATAGTTATAAAGTATTTAAATGGAGGATTCTAGCTTATGAAAATTGCTGTCTTAGGAATGGGCACTGTGGGTAGCGGTGTCGTTAATGTATTGAATACTAATAAAAACAAAATTGAATCATTACTTGGTGAGGAAGTGACCGTCACCCACGTACTTGCTAAAAATATTGACAAGGCACGTGATATTGATTTATCCGGCATTCAACTTACTGATAAAGTTGAAGATATTTATGAAGCGGATATTGATGCTGTCATAGAAGTGATGGGCGGCATTGACAACACCTATGAAATCATACTTCAATTTTTGAAAAATAGAATCCATGTGGTCACTGCAAACAAAGATTTACTTGCTGAAAGAATAGATGATCTCGTTGCAGTCGCAAACGAGAATGAAGTCCACCTGAATTATGAAGCGAGTGTGGCAGGCGGCGTACCGATCATCAAAACGATTGAAAACTCTTTGAATGCCAACCAGATTTCAGAAGTGATGGGCATTTTAAATGGCACTACCAACTATATACTCACTAAAATGACCGTCGATGGTTGGACATACGACGATGCTCTGGAAGATGCTAAAGCAAAAGGATATGCAGAGGCTGACCCGACAAATGATGTCGAGGGCATCGATGCACTGAGAAAAATCGTTTTATTATCAAGACTTTCCTTCAATAAAAAAGTCGACATCAAAGATGTACCGAGCATCGGCATTACAAAAGTCGAAAGTGAAGATATCCAGATTGCGAAAAATCTCGGCTATGTCATGAAACTTGTCGGTATCGGCAAGTACAGTGACAGCCTGAGTGCGAGTGTGGAACCGATCTTCTTCAAGGCGGACCACCAGCTTGCATCTGTCAATTATGAAAAGAATGCTGTGTATGTCATCGGCAACGCAGTCGGCGAGACGATGTACTACGGCCCTGGTGCCGGAAGTCTTGAGACGGCAAGTGCGGTCGTTTCCGATCTGATTGATGTTTTGACGACACCAGTCAAGGGCAACTTCGCACCGTCTGAAAAAGCGGTCATTCAAAACGAAGAAGTAGAGTATCAGTATTACTTACGCTTCAATAATGATGAATCGGCAGTCAAGTCTGCTTTGAATGATGCGGGCATCGGTCATGAGTTGAATAATGAAAATGACAATGTTGTAGCAATCACTGAAAAAGTGAATAAAAATCAATTGGATGAAGCGCTCGTCGGTCTGGAAACCGCGGCAAGATATCCTGTCATAGGAGATGAGTAGAATGGCGTACTGGAAAGGTTTGCTTGAAGAGTTCAAAGAATATTTACCGGTGACGGAAGATACACCGGCATTATCATTACAGGAAGGCAATACGCCATTGATTCCTTTGAATTCATTCAGTGAGGAATATAATATCAATGCCTTCGCCAAATTTGAGGGCTTGAATCCGACCGGCTCATTCAAGGACCGCGGTATGGTGCTTGCAGTCGCAAAGGCGAAAGAAGAAGGTGCGCATACCGTCATCTGTGCTTCAACAGGCAATACGTCCGCTTCCGCAGCGGCATATGCATCCAGGCTCGGACTGAATACGATCGTCGTCATACCGGAAGGCAAGGTTGCCCTTGGTAAAATTGCGCAGGCGATCGTCTATGGTGCAAAGATCGTCTCCATTCAGGGCAACTTTGATGATGCCCTGAAAATCGTCCGTAAAATTGCGGAAAACAATGAAGGCATCACTCTTGTGAACTCTGTGAATCCATACAGAATCGAATGCCAGAAGACATCCGCATTTGAAATCGTTGACGCACTGGATGAAGCGCCGGACTACCTCTTCATTCCAGTCGGCAATGCAGGTAACATTTCTGCCTACTGGAAAGGTTTCAAGGAGTACAATGAGAAAAAAGGCTCCAAACTGCCTAAAATGTTCGGCTATGAGGCAGAGGGTTCAGCTGCAATCACAAAAGATAAGATTATAGAAGCGCCTGAAACTGTGGGCACTGCGATCAGAATCGGCAACCCGACAAGCTGGACTCTGGCAACGGATGCACGGGATGAATCCGGCGGTATTATCGACTCTGTGACAGATGATGAAATCTTAAATGCGTACAGCCTGCTTGCCCGTAAGGAAGGTATTTTTGCAGAGCCCGGTTCGAATGCGAGTATCGCAGGACTGTTGAAGGCACTGTCCGAAGAGAAAGTGAGAGAGGGGAGCACTGTTGTCACAGTGTTGACGGGCAACGGACTTAAAGACCCTCAGACGGCTGTCGATGAAGCGGCTGTCCAGCCTAAAGTGCTTCCGAACGATGAAGCGGTCATCATCGATTATATCGAAAGTCTGAAAAACGATGAAACAGATTGACTTAAGGATTCCGGCTACAAGTGCCAATCTTGGGCTGGGATTTGATTCCATCGGTGTCGCAGTCACTAAGTTTTTAAAGATCAGAGCATATGAGAATGCTGAATTCAAAGTTGATTTTTTGAATTCTGACCTGGATATCCTGCCGCCCGGCGAGGATAACCTTGTCATTTCCACCGCGAAGAGTATTGCCCGAAAGTATAATAAAGAGATGCCGCCCGTAAGAGTGGAGATGGACAGTGAAATTCCGCTCGCACACGGGCTCGGCAGCTCATCGTCCGCAATCGTTGCGGGCATCGAGATTGCTGCATATTTTTGCGACCTCAATCTGTCCGACCATGATAAGATCATGCTCGGCTGTGATATTGAAGGCCACCCGGACAACATCGGACCGTGCATCACCGGCGGGGTGTTCGTCGGTTATTACAACCACGGTGAACTTTATTATCATGTATTGGATGATATCGACTTTTCGCTGATTGTATCCGTGCCAAACTACATGATCAACACGAACGAGGCGAGACGGGCACTGCCGGATTCATATTCAAGACAGACAGCGGTGAATCAGAATGCGATTACCAATGTCATGCTATTTTCATTATTCAACAAAGAGTATGTGGATATGGGCAGACTGATGATGAAGGATCAGTTCCATGAAATATACCGCAGACCGCTGATCAAGGAGTTTGATGAGATTAAAGATGGTGCACTCAGGAAAGATGCCTATGCGACGGTCATCAGCGGCGCGGGGCCAAGCGTCATGACGCTCTGTGCCAAAGACGATGTGCAGGGAATTCTTCGGGAATTGAAAAAGATTGACAATGTCGAACATGAAGAACTTGAAATCTATAAAAAATAACAGGCTTTGTGCCTGTTATTTTTTGGTGCGCCCGGCATGGGTGACAACTTGGTGGTGAAAGTCCACTACAGGCTTGGCAGTAGGAACTGTTAGCTGACGGCAAGGGTGTCCATCGTGAGGTGGAATCTGAAGGAAGCCTGAGGCAAACACTCGCACTGACGGACAGAAACTTCATAACAAGGCTGACTTGGCGCGGACGAGCTAACCGAACATA
This sequence comes from Lacicoccus qingdaonensis, assembly GCF_900101075.1. GTDB lineage: Bacteria > Bacillota > Bacilli > Staphylococcales > Salinicoccaceae > Lacicoccus > Lacicoccus qingdaonensis. The sequence goes on from NZ_FNFY01000001.1 coordinate 312,770, forward strand.
GTAAAGTCCAATACTGCCCAGACGCCATACAGTAAATGAAGCAGTGACATGAGTGGAAGGTTGTCAGTCTTACCCGGGGAGGTCTCACAGGCGGCAGATGCCGTAGTAACAACGAACTGTGAGAAGTCAGCCGAGGTCGTAGTAGGTTGAATACCGAAGGACCGAACAATATTCATACAAAGTATAGAATGGAGGTTAACGATTCACGATGATTACAGAAAACAACATGGGTTGGCAGACTGCGGAGAGATAGGGCAGCACCCGAAGGGTATGCAGATGCGTATAGTGAATCGGTAGGTGAAATGAAAGAAATGTATCGTGAGTCCGCATCACTGATGCGGCAAGTTGTCAGTCATGACAATTTAATCAAAGCCAT